>NZ_LOHS01000176.1 GCF_001642995.1 Streptomyces jeddahensis | reverse complement strand
CGGCGTTCTGCGCACCGACCGCGCCGTCAGCGCCGCGGTCGCGGCGGCCCAGGCCAACGGTGCCACTGTCCTGCAGAACACACCCGTGGACAGCATTACCGAAACCGACCACGGCGTGGTCGTCGCCTCGGGCGACAGAACCTGGACCTTCGAGAAGGTCATCGTCGCCTCGGGCGGCTGGTCCCGAAGGCTCATGCCCGACCACCTCAAGGCCGTCACGGAGACCCATCGGATCGTCCTGACCTGGTTCATCGCCCAGGACGGCACGCAGTTCTCGCCGGAGAACTTCCCCGTCTTCAGCCGGTGGTACGAGGATCGCTCCCTGTACGGCGCACCCGCCGTCGACGGCGTGACGGTCAAGGCATCGATAGACGGACCGCTGGCCGGGCGCGCAAGGACAACCCCCGACCCCGGCGCCGTGCCCAGGGAACTCACCCGGGAAGAAATCGAAAAGGTCACCGAGATCGTCACCGAGTTCTTCCCCGGCCTGATCCCCACCATCGCGCGCTCCGACGCCTTCCCCGACCTCTTCACCGAGGACAGGCATCCCCTCCTCGGCTGGCTGGATGAGAACAGCAGGGTCTACTGCGCCACCGGATTCTCCGGCAAGGGCTTCAAGATGGCCACCGGCTATGGCCACATCGCCGCACACGAGGCGCTCGGCAAACAGACCATCGAAGGCCTGGACTTCGTGCGTCCGGACCGGTTCAAGACCAGGTA
>NZ_LOHS01000175.1 GCF_001642995.1 Streptomyces jeddahensis | reverse complement strand
CCTCCGCGGCGCTGCTCCGCATCACCCGCACGGAACCGGACGCTCCCTGAGCGCCGTCCCTGCCGCCCACCCGTCGAACCACCTGGTCACTTCGGTGCACTCCCTGTGACAGCGCAGGCAGTGCCGTTGAGGGTGTAGGACGTCGGCGGGGCGGTGCTGCCGGTGTGGGCTGCCTGGAAGCCGATGTCGACCGACGCGCCTGGAGCGATGGTGGCGTTGTGGGAAGTGTTCCTGGCCGTCACCCGGCCGGAGGCGGCCGAGTAGTCCGCGTTCCAGCCGGAGGTGATGGTCTGGCCGTCGGGCAGGGTGAAGTCAAGGGCCCAGCCGTCGATCGGGGTCGTGCCGGTGTTGGCGATGGTGATGTTCGACGTCAGGCCGGTGTTCCAGGCACTGACGGTGCTGGTGACCCGGCAGGTTGCCGTCTCCGGCGACGGGTTGGAGGTCTGGAACTGCGTGAAGAACTTCCAGACCTCCTGCGGCACCCAGGTCCGGGAACCGCTGTCACCCTGGGCCCCGTCCTGTGGAGCGGCGATGTGTCCTTCGTCGAACGCTGCCCAGGCGACCGGATGTCCGGCCGAGCAGCCCGAGTAGGTGGTGACCCGGTGCGTCAGGCTGCCCTGCGCCGGCTCCGGCGGGTTCTGAGGGGTGCAGCCGTTGTTCCTGACGAACCTGTCCCGCATCGCCCGGCCGCCGGAGATGCCGAGGACGCTGTCCCTGAGGCCGTGCACTCCGAGGTAGGCGATCGGCTGGGTGCCGCCGCTGCATCCGCTGAGCACCCCGCCGCTCTGGGCCGCGACCGCGCGGAAGACCGTCGCGCGGGAACACGCGAGCGAGTACGACATGGCGGCACCGTAGCTGAACCCCAGGGCGAAGCGCTGTGTCTGGTCGACGCACAGGTCCGCCTCGATCCGCCTGATCATGTCGTCGACGAAGGCGATGTCCTCCCCGCCGGTGTTGGCCCAGCCGTTGTTGAGGCCCTGGGGCGCGACGAAGACGGCGCTGTTGTCCGCCAGTCGCTGGAGCCCGTAGTAGGCCCAGGTGCCTGTGTCCACGGTGCGGCCGGTGGCGACGTCGATGGAGGTGCCGCCCAGCCAGTGGAACCCGAAGACCAGCCGGTAGGCACGGTTGGGGTCGTAGCCGTCCGGGATCCGCAGAATGAAGTTCCGGTTCTTGCCGCTGCTCTGGATCGTATGCGTTCCGCTCGTCAGGGTGGGGGTCTTGCCACAACCGGAGCTCGGGGCGGCGGTGCCGGCGGACGCGGCAGCCGTGCCGGAGGCCGTGAGCGGGGCGTTCCCGCCCCGGCCGTGGCCCAGTGCCGTGCCTCCCATGCTCAGGACGACCAGCACCGCGACCACGGCGGTCCATAAGAGGGATCTTGTCCTCGTCATCGTAAAACTCTCCTTCTGAAAGCCGTGGTTGTTCACGCGCGGGTCCACTTCTGTTTGGCCTGGCCGTCGCAGGTCCACAGGACCAGCGGGGTCCCGTTGGCGGTGCCGGCCCCGTTGGCGTCGAGGCACAGCCCGGCGTGGACGTTGCGGATCGACCCGTCGGAGCCGACGGTCCACTTCTGGTTGTTCTGGCCGTTGCAGGGCCAGGTGATGACCCGGGTGCCGTTGGTGGTGCCCTGGTTGTAGGCGTCCAGGCACTTGTCGCCGAAGACGCGGATCTCGCCGCCCGCCCACGTGGTCCACAGCTGGTTGGCGGCCGTGTGGCAGTCCCACAGCAGAACCGTGGCCCCGGCGGCGGTAGAGGCGTTGTCCACGTCCACGCAGCGGCCGGAGGCGTTGCCCCGCAGACGTGAGGTGGTGGCGGCCACCGGGCTGCCCCCGGTCACCCGGAACACGGCGACGCCGTGCGCGGGGACGCTCGCCGAGATCTGCCCGGACGTGCTCGACGTGCCGCCGGTCCACAGGTCTGTGAGGGTGAACGGCCCGCCGGTCAGGCCGACTTGCGCGGCCGACGTGGTGACCGTCGCGGCGCCCTCGCCCCGGTTGAACAGGCCCACGGCGACCGAGCCGTCCGACAGGGGCTTGGCGAACACTTCGGTGGCGCCATCGTCGCGCACCCTGCGTCCGCCCGCGCCCAGCGGATCCTGGTTCACCGCCAGCAGACGCGGGTTGCGCAGGATCGCGCTCACGTCGGCGGACATGGTGCGGATGTCGTTGCCGGCCATGAGCGGGGCACCCATCAGCGCCCACAGGGCGAAGTGCGAGCGGGACTCGGTCAGTGACAGGCCGGGACGGCCGACGACCAGCATGTCGGGGTCGTTCCAGTGTCCGGGACCCGACTGAGCGGCCAGGGGCGCGGTGACGTCCAGGACGTTGCCGACGCCCATCGGGTAGCTGTTGGTGTTGCCGTTCTGCCAGATGTCGAGCAGGTCCTCGGTCGTCCGCCACAGGTCGGCGACCTCACCCCAGTTGTACTTGTCGCCGGTGGGGGCGTGGAAGCTGTTGGGGTTGATGCTGTAGACGATCGGCCGGCCGGTGGCGCGCAGGGCGTCGCGCATGATGGTGAACTGTGCGATCTGCTCGCTGAGGGTGCCGCTGCCGGAGCACCAGTCGTACTTGAGGTAGTCCACGCCCCAGGAGGCGAACGTGGCGGCGTC
>NZ_LOHS01000174.1 GCF_001642995.1 Streptomyces jeddahensis | reverse complement strand
GGTACGCAACGTGTCGGGCGGATGCTGCTTCGAGGTAACCCTCCCAGCAGCCCACTGCTGAGCGTCGGGACTGCACCCCGCCTCGGGGTGCGCCCTGCAGGTGGGCGCGTTACAGGTCTGACGTAATTGCCGAGGAACACAGGAAGCCAGGGCGGCCATCGAGTCGCCCGCCCACGGGGCGGGTGCCGTCTCTTGGATGCCATCGCTCCGGCGCGTATGTCGCGGACGCCATCGGCGGGATCCTGGCGCAGGCAACCGCCGGTGAGGTGCGTTCGTGCACTGTCACCGGTTATCTCATCGGTCAGCTAGGAGCCGGAGTCCCGACGGACGTACGGGTGCGGATCGCAGTGACCGCTCCTGCGAAACTGGGCTCCCGTCGTGGTTCCGACCTAAGATTGGATGATCAGTCGCCGGGCGGTGGGGGAGAGGGCAAGGCTTCCCAGTGAGCGACCGGATGTCCGGTGATCCGTGGAATCGGCAGGAGGGCGAGTCTTCTGCTGCGTTCGCGGCGTTCGTCATCTACCGAGATCTTGGCCTGGCACGCAGTGTCACGAAAGCGGCACGGCAGTTGGATAAGTCCCGTTCTCTGCTGGGGCGCTGGTCGCGCACGTATTCGTGGGTCATGCGGGCGGCGGCGTATGACCAGGAGCAGGACCGTGTGTTTCTGGCGGAGCGGCGCCAGGCGCGTAGGGACATCGCTCAGCGGCATGCGAAGCTCGCGCAGGCGTTCTTGGGAAAGGCGGTTGCACGTCTCCAGTCGCTGGACCCGAGGGAGCTATCTCCGGCCGATCTGCTGCGGTACTTCCAGGTCGCGGCGGAGATCGAGAGGCGGGCCGTGGGTGACGAACCGCCTTTCACGGGGACGCTGCCGCAGGACGAGGGTCCGGACGTGGCCTCGCTGACCGATGAGGAACGGCGCAGGCGCATGGACCAGTTGCGGCGTGAGTTGGAGCGTCGCCTCGCGGAGGCTGATCGGTGAGCCGGGGCTGGGCGAAGCGACATGTGATCGAGGGCCTGGGCGAGCCGGGGCTGATGAGCCTGGATCAGTTGCGGGCGGAGGTGGCAGCCCTGGTGCGTGCTGACGAGGCGTCGGCGCGCCGGTGGGCCTGCGAGCAGCCTGGCTGCGACGGGCTTCCGCACGAGGGGTGGCTGCACCACCATGCTCGTGCGGCGAAAGTCGCGGACTGCGGCGGAGGCGGTGCGGCAGTGGGCGGCGATTGCCTGATTCCGGCATGACCGGCCACCTGTACCGGCGCCTACCGTGCCCCCAACGGACAGATCACGGTAAAGGCGGGAGCCAGGATGTCGGGGAGTGGTGGGGGCAGCGGACTGTTCTCAGTGGCGTGGGGCACGTGGGCGACCGGCTTCGGGTGGATCATCGCGACGGACTTCCGCGGAGCGGCCCATCGCTTCCACCTGCTGTCTCATAGGCCGCCCCGATGTACGCAGTGCCACAGCGACATGGTCACACCAAGGCGGTTTCCGGCCTGGTCCTGTGGGTGCTGCGGTTGCGTCGCGCGGCAGCTGTGTGGGTGCGGCGCATGGCGGGCGCCGAAACGGCGGGGACAGGCCAGTGCGGCGCGCGGGAGGGGGCGCGGTGAGCGTCACGACATGGATGGCGGTGGCGGTGTTCGCCGCCGTCTACGTGCTGATCGCGACGGAGTGGGTGCACCGGGTCGCCGCCGCGCTGGGCGGAGCGGTGGTGAGCTCGTGGAAGACCGTACCGGCTGATGGTGCTGCTGACCGTGGCGACGGGCTTCCTGTCCGCCTGGCTGGACAACGTCACCACGGTGCTGCTGATCGCGCCGGTGACGATCCTGGTCTGCCGACGGCTCGGGCTGCCCGTGATCCCTTATCTCATCGCTCGCCTCCTCGGCCAACGTCGTCGTCATCGGCATCGCCGAGCGGGAAGGGCACCACATCTCGTTCTGGCAGTTCAGCCGCTACGGACTGATCGTCACCGCCGTCACCGTCACCATCGCGGCCGCGCATGCGTGGCTGCGCTACTTCGCCCCGGTGTGATCGTGATGGCCCGCCCCCACAAGGAGACCAGATGGACCCCACCACTGACCGCCACGCCTGCCCGCCGCCCTGTGCTGGCAGGAGGAGGCCGTGGCCGGATCCCATGACAAGCGGCTCGGCGAGATCGAGTCCCGCCTGCACCGCGAGGACCCTCGGTTCGCCCGCGCCCTCGGGGCCGGCCGACCCTGCCGGCCACGCGAGTACCGGCACACCCGGGCCTGGCTGCTCCTCGCCGTCGCCCTGGCCGTGCTGGGCACGGGCATCGCCCTGGCCAACGGGCTGCTCATCGCCGCCGGCCTGGTCCTCGCTGGTATGGCCGGGGAACTGTTCGACCCCCAGCGCGAGGCGCGCAGACACCGCAACCCTCCGCCGCGGTCCTGACCTCAGCGACCATCAGGCGGCTGCGGATGGTACGAGGACCGATCGATGACCTTGTCCGAGCTGTACCTGACGCTGCTGATCGGCGGCACGGTGCTGCTGGCAAGCATCGCCGCAGCCCGCGCCGCCCACCGCATCGGCCTGCCCAGCCTGCTGCTGTTCCTAGCGGTCGGCGTCATCGCCGGCGAGGACGGGCTCGGCCTGGAGTTCGACGACGCCCAGCTCGCCCAGGCCATGGGCACCGCCGCCCTCGCGGTCATCCTTGTCGAGGGTGGCCTGACCACCCAGTGGAGCGACGTCAGGCGCCTGCTGGCCCCCGCAGGCGTGCTCGCCACCGCGGGCGTGGCCGTCTCCGTCGTGGTGACCGCCGCCGGGGCGCACTGGCTGCTGGGCATGGACTGGCACTTGGCCCTGCTGCTCGGAGCGATCGTCTCCTCCACCGACGCCGCCGCCGTCTTCGCCGTCCTGCGCGCGCTGCCGCTGCCGCAGAAGGTGACTGGACTGGTGGAGGGCGGAGTCCGGCTTCAACGACGCCCCCACCATCATCCTGGTCCTGGTCTTCTCCACCGCCACCGCCGACCTGCCCGGCCCCGCATCGCTCTTGGGTAACCTGCTCTACCAGCTCGCGGTCGGCGGCACGCTCGGAGTGCTGATCGGCCGCCTGGGCGCCGCCGCGCTGCGGCACATTGCGCTGCCCGCTACCGGCCTGTACCCGCTGGCCACGGTCGGTTTCGGCATCGTCGCCTTCGCCGCCGCCGGAGCGGTGAACGCCAGCGGGATCATCGCCGCCTACCTGTCCGGCCTGGTGCTGGGCAACGCCAAGCTACCCCACCGCGCCGCCACCCGCTCGTTCGCCGAGGGCGCCGGGTGGCTGGCTCAGATCGGCCTGTTCGTGATGCTCGGCCTGCTCGTCGACCCCAGCGAACTGCCCTCCGCGATCCTCCCGGCCCTCGTCGTCGGCCTGGTGCTGCTGCTGGTCGCCCGCCCCGTCTCCGTCCTGGCCTGCCTGCTGCCCTTCCGGGGCATCTCGTGGCGCGAGCAGGCGTTCATCTCCTGGGCCGGTCTGCGCGGCGCGGTCCCCATCGTGCTCGCCACGTTCCCCATCGTGGCCGGGGTCACCGGGGCCCGCGACGTGCTCAACATCGTGTTCGTCCTCGTGGTCCTGTTCACCCTCATCCAGGGCCCCACCCTGCCCGCCGTCGCCCGGCGCCTGGGCCTGACCCGCCCCGGCGCGCTGCGTGAGATCCAGGTCGAGACCGCGCCCCTCGACGTACTGGACGCCGACCTGCTCACCGCCACCATTCCGCCGGGCTCCCGGCTGCACGGCGTCGCCGTTTTCGAACTGCGGCTGCCGCCCCCGACCGTCGTCACCCTGATCGTCCGTGAGGGCACCACCCTCGTCCCCGACCGCGACACCGTGCTACGCGTCGGCGACGAGCTTCTGCTCATCACCACCCCCCACACTCGGGAAGCCGCGGAGCGCCGGCTGCGGGCCATCGGCCGCCGCGGCAAACTCGCCCGCTGGCTCGGCGAACATGGTGCCCCCGAGCCCGAGCCCACCACTGCGGCACGGACGGAATGACGCCGCACCGCTCCGTGAATTGCCGTAACCCATAGCGCTGTTCCTCCCTGTAAATAGTTGAATGCGGCGTACGTGCAGTTCGTCGTGCGCTAAACTTCTTTACCGAGCCTTGACGCTCCGTTGAGCGGCTGATTGCTCATTCTGTGGGGACTGCATTTCCGGCGCTTCCGGATCTAGGTGCGATGGGGGGACGTGACATGGATCGGCCTGTGCGCATCGACAACACGGCTCGTGACAACGTTCCTGATTCGGGTACTGCCGTTCCCAGCGTTTGATCTCCTGGGCGATCCGCACGCACCAGGCTTTCCCTCTGCATCCGCTGCCAGGCCGGCACATCGCGGCCCGGCCCACGGGCAGGCGGGCCGAGGCCACCTGCGGCCACCGCCCGGTCCTTGGCCACTTGCTGACTGACGCCTGTCTTGACGCTCACGAGCACGCTGAGATCGGCCCGGTCATGCCTCACCCGACTTGACCGAGCGCTCCCGTACGCCCGCCTGCATCGCCGACCTCACGCGCAGCGCCCGCTCGCCGCACGCCGAGAAGGCACAGACGCCGCCGTCACCGAACCGGAGGACCGACGCCCGTGCACCGCACCACCGCCATGCTCATCGAACTCGGAGCGATTATCCTCGCCCTGGGTCTGCTGGGACGCCTCGCCGGACGGGTGGGCTTCTCACCCATCCCCCTCTATCTCCTGGCCGGGCTCGCCTTCGGCCACGGCGGCATCCTGCCCCTGCAGGCCAGTGAGGAGTTCGTCGCCACGGGCGCCGAGATCGGCGTCATCCTGCTGCTGCTCCTGCTCGGCCTGGAGTACAGCGCCTCCGAACTCGTCACCAACCTCAAGACCCAGTACCCCTCCGGCGCGGTCGACTTCGTCCTCAACGCCATACCCGGGGCCGTCGCGGCACTGATCCTGGGCTGGGGGATGGTGGCCGCCGTGGCGCTGGCCGGGGTCACCTGGATCTCCTCCTCTGGGGTGATCGCCAAGGTCCTCGGAGACCTGCGCCGGCTCGGCAACCGCGAAACCCCCGTCGTCCTCGGCGTCCTCGTCATCGAGGACCTCGCCATGGCCGTCTACCTGCCGATCCTCACTGCACTGCTTGCAGGTGTCAGCCTGGCCGGCGGCACCGTCACCCTGCTGATCTCCCTGGGCACCGTCGGCGCCGTCCTCTACGTCGCCCTGCGCCACGGACGGCTGATCAGCCGCGCCGTCTCCTCCGACAGCGCCGAGATGCTCCTCCTGGTCGTCCTCGGACTTACCCTGCTCGTCGCCGGCATCGCGCAGGAACTCCAGGTCTCTGCGGCCGTTGGCGCCTTCCTCGTCGGCATCGCCCTGTCCGGCGAGGTCGCCGAGGGCGCCAGCAGCCTCCTCACCCCGCTGCGGGACCTGTTCGCCGCGGTCTTCTTCGTCTTCTTCGGCCTGTCCACCGACCCGGCCGACATCCCGCCCGTCCTCGTACCCGCCCTGCTCCTCGCCGTCGTCACCGCCCTCACGAAGATCGCCACGGGCTGGTATGCCGCGCGCCGTGCCGGGATCCAGGGGGCGGGCCGCTGGCGGGCCGGGGGCACCCTGGTGGCCCGTGGCGAGTTCTCCATCGTCATCGCCGGACTCGCCGTGGGTGTCGAGCCTCGCATCGGCCCCCTGGCCACCGCCTACGTCCTGATCCTCGTCATCGTCGGCCCGCTGACCGCCCGCTTCACCGAGCCGCTGGCCCGCCGCCTCACCCGCCGCTCCACCGCGGCGGCACCGGCCGTCATCCCCGCCGACGCGGAGCGGGCCGAGTCCGCACACGCCCACGTCTGAGTCTGAGCTCGGGTCGGCGGGCAGCGGCGCTTCGGGTCACGCTGGCCCACGCGTACGCACTGGCAGGAGGGGTATGTGACCGTGCACGACACACTTGGTGAGTTCCTCGACGGCTACACCGAGATCGTGGCGGACGCCTCCACCACCGGCCGCCGCCTCACCCGCGACGAACTGAACTCCCGGCGCGAACTGGGCGTGAAAGCTGCCGCGTCGGGCTACGGATGGCGCGTGCTGGTGCGCGAACATCTCGCGGCCAGCCGCACAGGCTGGCCCACCGCAGCCGCGCCGGACAGTGTCGTGGCCGTCATCGAGCAGGCCGTCGATGCCTTCGCTGACGGATACGAGCGCGCACAGCGCCTGGTCATACGGCGAGAGGAAGCAGCCCGACGCGAGTTCATCGACGACCTGCTCCACGGACGCGGCGACCCCGGCCACCTCGCCGCGCGCGCCGAACGGTTCGGGCTGCGCCTGTCGCGCGCCCACGCCGTGGCCGTCGCCGAAGGCCCCGCCAAGTACGACGAGACGGACCCCGTCCCCCGCCAGGTGCAGGACGCCCTCTTCGGCCGCTTCGAGAACCGCCGGATCCTGTTCACCACCAAGGACGGCCGGATGCTCTGCATCGCCCCCGGCGACCAGGGCGACGTCCTGACCCATTTCGCCAAACAGGCGCACGCCGCCACCGACGGCGGCCAGGTCGCCATCGGCCGTCCCCGGCCCGGCGCCGTCGGCATCGGACACAGCTACGAAGAAGCCCGGGGCGCCCTCGACGTCGCCCAGCGCATGGGCTTCGACGACCCGCTGCTGCGCGCCGCCGACCTGCTGGTCTTCCCCGTCCTGGCCCGTGACCGGCAAGCCCTGGTGGACCTCGTATGCAGCACCCTAAGCCCGCTGGAGCAGGCGCGCGGTGGAGCCCAGCCGCTCCTGGACACGTTGGCCGCCTACTTCGACACCGGCTGCGTGGCCGCCGAAGCGGCCCGCCGGCTGTCCCTGAGCGTACGGGCCCTGACCTACCGCCTGGAACGCATCCATACCCTGACCGGCACCGACCCCACGGACCCGAGGCACCGCTACACCCTGCAGACCGCGGTCATCGGCGCCCGCCTGCTCGACTGGCCAACCAGACCCCTGTGATCCACAGACACATCCCCAGGCCACCGCCCAACCGACGAAGGCGTTGCCGGCACAGTCGGCCGGGTGTGCCGGGGATCCCCCTCGGCAACTGGAGCGGCTGGGTGAGACGCTGGAGGGACTCATCGTCGGCGCCCAGGTGCCAGCTGGTAATGGGTGTCGGGTACCGGCGGAAATGGGTGCTGGCCCCGATGGCGATGCCGCAAGGCCGCGTGTGACGGTGGCATGGACCCTATCCGTCGGTCCCGCGGGAGGAGCCATGACGCAGCCTGACACCGCCGGCGCGGCCGTTCAGCTGCCCGCATGTACCCCGCCGGTCAGGGCAAACGCTTCGACAATCAAGAGCCACGGCTCCCGTGTCTGTTCTGCCCGGCGTTACCGAAGATAGCTTGGTGGAGAAGACCTCTGTAAGGAGGGCGATTCGATGCCGTGGTTCGTATGGCTGCTCGCCGCCGGGGTGCTGGGTGCCGCGGAGTTCTTCACCCTGACACTGGTCTTCGGGTTGCTGGCGGGCGCTGCGGTGGTGGCCGCCGTGGTCGCTGGTGTGGGCATCGGCGTTGTCGGCCAGCTCGTTGCCTTCGGGGTAGCAGCGGCAGCGGGTCTCGTCCTCGTCCGTCCTGTCGCGCTGCGGCACATGGCACAGCAACCCCTCACACGCGAGGGCAGCGATGCGCTGATCGGCAAGCGGGCCGAGGTCATGCAGGAGGTCACGGCAACCCACGGCCTGATCAAACTCTCCGGCGAGGAGTGGTCCGCCCGCGCCCTCGACGAGAGTCTGGTGATACCGGTGGGAGCGTTGGTAGACGTCATGGAGATCGAAGGCGCCACGGCCATCGTCTACCCCCGCGAACTCCTTCCGTGAACGGCTGAACACACAGCAACGGAGGCACCGTGGAACCAGTTGTCATCCTCACTCTCGTGGCGGCCATCATCGTCGTCTTCCTCGTGGCCTCCACTGTGCGGATCGTCCCGCAGGCGCGCCGCTACAACATCGAGCGATTCGGCCGGTACCGCCGGACGCTGCAACCCGGCCTGAACCTGGTCCTGCCGGTGGCGGACCGCATCAACACCAAACTCGACGTGCGCGAGCAGGTCTATTCGTCCGACCCCAGGCCGGTGATCACCGAGGACAACCTCGTGGTGAACATCGACACCGTCCTCTACTACCAGATCACCGATCCGCGGGCGGCGGCCTACGAGGTCGCCGACTACCTGCAGGCGATCGATCAGCTCACCGTGACCACGCTGCGGAACGTCATCGGCAGCATGGACCTGGAGGAGACGCTCACCTCGCGTGAGGAGATCAACTCCCGGCTCCGCGCCGTCCTCGACGATGCCACCGGCAAGTGGGGCATCCGGGTCAACCGCGTCGAGATCAAGGCGATCGATCCACCGGCCACCATCAAGGAAGCGATGGAGAAGCAGATGCGGGCCGAGCGTGACAAGCGCGCGGCCATCCTGCACGCAGAGGGGGAGCGGCAAGCAAAGATCCTTACCGCGGAAGGCACGAAGCAGAAGGACATCCTGGAGGCGCAGGGCACGCAGCAAGCCATGATCCTGCGGGCGGACGGTGAGGCAAAGGCGGTGGAACTCGTCTTCCAGGCCGTCCATCGCAACAATGCCGACCCCAAGGTCCTGGCCTACAAGTACCTCGAGACGCTCCCGCACCTGGCGAACAGCGACAACAACACGTTCTGGGTGATCCCGGGGGAGCTGACCGAGGCGGTTCGGACCGTCACCAGTGCGTTCGGTGATCAGTCGACGGCGGGTCCTCCCAAGCTCGCGCAACCTGAGGAAGCAGCCGCCGCCGACGCCGACGACACATCGCACGCAAGCCGGATTCCGGAGCTCGGTACAGGCTCGGCGGTTTCGCTCGACGCCGCGGCGGCTGCTGACGAGGCGGAGAAGCAGGCCGCCGCCGCGGTGAGCGACGCCAAGGCGGAGGCCGCGGCCGCGATGTCGCCCCAGGTGCCGCGCCGGGGGCAGACGTCCGGCGATTGAGCCCACCCTCGGGCTCTCGCCAGGGACTGCGGTGACGCGACTGAGCGGCGGCGACGCTCTGACCGGCACCGACCCATCGACCTGAGCCACCGCTACACCCTGCAGACCGCGGTCATCGGCGCCCGGTTGCTCGAGTGGCCGACCAGGCCCCTGTGATCAGGCACGCCCGCTGGGGTAGGCCCCTCACCGGGATCGCATCCGATGACCAGCGGAGGTAACGCCAGTACCGTCGGTAGTGGTGTGCCGGGAAGTCTGGTCGGCTGTTCACAAGATCTCTGCGTCGGCGCCGACCGGGTGAGCTCCTGGTGATGCGGCAGTTGTTGTCCGTCCCGCCGTGTTCGCCTCTCTGCTCCCTTCGGTCGGCCGAGGAGAGGAGACCGCGCATGCGAGCACGTGACCTGGCCGAACCGTATCCGGCGGTCTCGGCTGACGGCGACGCGGTGACTGCAGCCCGCTTGTTCGTGGACCGGCGACTCCCGGCCCTGCTGGTCCTCGACTCTGATCAGCGGCCGTACGCGATCGTGCCGGGATCGCAGCTGTTGCGAGTCGTCGTCCCGAACTACGCGCTGGAGGATTCCGCGCAGGCCCTCGCCCTGCACGACACGGAGTTGGAGCGGCTGGCGGAGAAGCTGGCGGGCCTCACCGTCGCACAGTGGCTGCCACGCCACCGCATCCTGCCGACCGTAGTGGGGCCCGACACGGGTATCGCGCAGGTGGCCGCGTTGATGATCCGTACACACACGCCGCTGGTGGCGGTGGTCGAGAGCGACGGCCAGGAAACGAGGACGGTGGGAGCGATCACGGCAGCCCGGCTGATGGAACACTTCCTCACGCAGGAATGAGGCGGGCCCTGATGCATTCGGTCCAGCTGCGCCGCCTGACCGCAATGCGCCAGGCCAGATACACGACGCTCACCGGCCAGAACACGATCAGCACCGTGAGGGTGAAGACGCTGGACACGGTGTGCAGTTCCGTATCCCGGCGCCACGCTGCACTGCGCCGCAGCACCCTCGGCAGGTTCCGGGCGAACCCGACGACGCCACCGAAGTAGACGGCCAGGGCAGCGAGCAGCAGGACCGTGTCCCGCTCCGTCAGCGCCGCCCAGCCGTCCTCGCTCATGACCGGCCGACCGCGTCCTGATCGTCCACCGCTTCCTTCGCCTCCGCAGGCGACGCCACGCCCTCGCCCACTACGCCGCTCGCCGGTTCGGACTTGCCCCGACGGCCCGTCAGCCGCAGGGCCACGGGCTCGGTGTAGCGGGCGGCGAGCCGGCCGAGGATCACCAGGATCAGCACGAATCAAGAAGACCGCGGTGGAGTGCACGCAGACTCACTCCCGCCCGAGTATCGCCGCGGCGGCCTCGACGCCCTCGCGGGTGCCGATCACGATGAGAGTGTCGCCGCCGGCCAGCCGGAAGTCCGGCCCCGGGGACGGGATCGCCTCCGCCCGGCGCAGCACCGCCACGATCGACACACCGGTCTCCGTACGCATGCGGGTGTCACCCAGCAGACGCCCGTTCCAGTGCGAGGTGGCGGACAACTCGATCCGCTCCGCCACCAGCCCCAGCTCGGTCGTCGACAGCAGACTTGGGCTGTGGTGCTGCGGCATCAGCGCGTCGATGAGCGCCTCCGCCTCCCCCGAGGTCAGCCGCACGGACAGCGCGCAGGCATCCGGATCGTCCTTGCGGTACGCGCTCAGGGTCCGCGACCCGTCCCGGTGCGCGACCACGGACAGGGGACGCTGCTCCCGCGTGGTGAGGTCGTAACGGACCCCGATCCCTGGCAACGGCGTACTGCTCATACGCGCAGCACCCACGGCTGTCCCCTGTCTGATTCGGGTGTTTCTTTGGCCAATCTTTAATGACACCCTAGCGATCGCCTGGAACTCGGCCTTCGCCAGCTCCGTCCCGAGCCGGCAGGGAGCGAGCGGCGTCCGGTTGCCGGGACCGGCGCGCAGACACGGCTGGCGTGTACCTCTGCTGGGACGGGGAGCACCGGAAGGAAACGCAAGCATGGTTGAGTGGGTGTCCGTCAGCACTGGGGCAAGGCCCGTTCCCCGGCCCGTGGCCACGCCGCTGGTGTGGGCTGCGGCGTCCGGCGGTGCACTGCTGCTGGTGGCACTCCTCAACGCGCTCGTGGGTCCGAACCAGCCCTCACTCGCCCTGGCCGTTCTGTCCCTGCTCGCAGCCCTGCTGGGACTGCGCGCCCGCTACACCGCAGCCCCGGGCACGGCCGTTCTGTGCTGGCTCTTCCTCAACGGCTTCGCCATTCCACCCGCTGGCACCCTCACCTGGGCCGGGCAGCGTGACGCGTTCTGGCTCACCTGCCTGTTCACCGCCGTCCTCCTGGGTACGACGCTGGCCCGCCTCCTCTACGCTCGCGCCGCCTACCGCCGCGTCACCGCAGGAACTGACGCCGCCACAACAGAACCCGACGCAACCGCCGCGGGCCCAGCGAGACGGTGACGGCAGCTGGTTCGTCCCTGGGCATCAGGAGCCACGGTGGTGCCGGCGCTGGGCAGACCAGTCCGCCACAACGGAGGCCCCGCCGACGCGCCGTCCAGGAAAGGTTCAGCGCGGTAGCTTCGCGGTGCGCTCCGGGTGTGCGACGCCGACGTAGTGCATGGCGGTCTTCTCCGTGATGCCGCACAGGCGCATCAGCTTGAGCGGATCGCCGCTCTCATGCGCCTCGTTGAGGACGCGGTCCTGGCGCAGTCCGCTCAACGTCAGGCCCTTGGGGAGTACTTGGCGGAGCGTGCCCATGCTGACGGCAGGGTGATCCGGGTCGACGGCGGTCTTCGTGCTGACCAGTAGGTGGGGATTGGTCGAGGCGGGCCAGCGGCGGTGGCGGTAGGTCATCCAGTCGGCTGCGAGCTGGTGGGTGAGTTCCTCGAGGTAGAGCGTGTGGCGCAGCAGACCGCGACGCGCTTCGAGGGTGCCGCGGGAGATGTCGAGGTCCTTGGACTGCAGGGCACCGGTCTCGTGTCCGGGCAGCGCCTGGATGGCGACCAGCGCGATGACGAGGCGGCCGAACGGGGCCTTGGCCTGGTCGAGCAGTCAGGCCAGGAGGTCGGAGGGGACGGACTTCGGGATGCCCTTGAGGTCGCCGACGGGCAGGTCCCGGGTAGGGTTACGGAAGATCACCCGTTCCCGCTTCAGCGCTCTGAACAGGCTGCGCAGGGTGATGGCAAGTGCCCTTCGGGCATAGCCGGACAGTCCCTCCACAGCCGCCTCGGCATGGGCCGAGATGATCTGCCGCAGTGTGGTCACGCCGGATGTGGTCCACGCGGTGAGGGTCGGCTGGAGGGAGACGAGGTAGCGGCGGATGCCGTCGTACCCGCGGGGCTCGCCTTCGCGGCGGGCCCTGGCTGCGCATGGCCTTCACCCACGTGCCCATCCCGCAGCGACCATCGATGATGTGATCCACTGCGAGGGCGCGGCGCGGCGCACCCTCATTCAGCCTCGGCGACGCCGGGCGTTGGGACAACCGCGACGGGGCAGGTAGCGCGGTGCAGCACTTCGCCGCTGACGGAACCGAGGATCAGTCTCCTCAGGCCGGTACGGCTGTGGGAGCCGACGACCAGGAGAGCTGCGCCGTCGGCCGCACGGAGCAGAGCGCGCACGGGGCGAGTGTGTTCGATGCGTGTCTCGACCTGCACCGATGGGTGGTCCTCCCGGAGGTCGGCAGCGTAGTCCTCGAGTGCGTGTCGCTCCGCACGGACGACCCCGGCCTGGTTCGACTGGCCGACGGGCGCGAGTCCGGGAGTCACGACTTGCGGGCGGTAGTCGGCGTGGACGATTTGGAGCAGCGCGCCGCGCAGTTCGGCTTCGGTGAACGCGAACTCCAGAGCGGGCAGGGCTTCTCCTGGCATGTCAACGCCAAGGACCACCCGGTTGTCCGGCTGAGCAGAGAGTTTTCCAGGTCGTACGACGATGACGGGGCATGCTGCGTGTGTGGCGACTTGCAGGCTTACTGAGCCCAGAGGGAGTCGGGGGAAGCCGCCGTGTCCGCGGTGGCCGAGCACGATCAGCTCGGCTTGCTCAGAAGCATTGATCAGCGCGGCGGCTGGTCGGCCCGAGGTCGGTGCCTGTTCCACCGGCAGCCCTGGGTAGTGGGTGGCGACCAGGGCTGCGCAGGGACGGATGACCGCTGCAGCATGCTCTTCGACGGTGGAGGATACGCCGATGTGGTCGGGCATCCCGGCCGGGAGCGGCCATTCCACGGCGTGAAGGATGCGCAGGGCCGTCTCACGGCGTGCTGCCTCCTCGGCAGCGAATCGGACGACGCTGTCGCGGTCGGGGCCCTCATCCACTCCGACCAGGACCGGCCGCCTGGCCTGGGGCGCTTTTGCATCCATCGCGGCTCCCTGCAGTGCACACTACGCGCGGCAGCTCGTCCTGGTGTCTCTTCCAGGGTCGGTCCTGCACCATGGTTCGTCACGTGGAGCCGACTGGGGCTGGCTAGGGACGCCTTCATTGGAACCACGCGTGAGTGGACAGCTCCGGGCGTATTCCGCGCTGTGCGCGGGCGAGTTCCACCGCGCTGGCGATGAGGCCGACGTGGCTGAGGCCTTGGGGGAAGTTGCCGAGGAAGGAACGGTCGGCGGGATCGATCTGCTCGGCGAACAGCCCGAGCGGGCTGGCGTAGGAGCACACGGTGTCGAAAAGTGCGCTGGCTTCGTCGACGTGCCCTTGGCCGACCAGGTTGTCCACGAGCCAGAAGCTGCACAGGACGAATGCGCCTTCGGGCTGGTTGAGTCCGTCGGGTGAGTCCTTGGGCAGGTAGCGGTAGAGCAGGCCGTCGCCTGCGCCCAGCCGGCTGGTGATGGCCCGTGTGGTTGCGATCATCCGCGGGTGGTCGGCGGGAAGTACGCGTCGTAGGGGGAGGGCGAGGAGTGAGGCGTCGATTCCGCCTCCGGGGCCGAGGTGTTCGGTGAGGGCGTTGCTGCGTTCGTCCCAGGCGTCGTGGAGGATGCACCCGGCGAGACGGCGCGCCTCGGCGGCCCAGGTGTCGAGGTCGCCCGGCAGGTGCAGGCGGCGGGCGAGCCGCGCGGCGCGGTCGAGTGCCACCTGGCACATGGCGGCGGAGTAGGTGAAGGGGCGGCCGTGGGTGCGGACCTCCCAGATTCCGTGGTCAGGGGTCTTCCATGCGGTGCGGGCCTGCTCGGCCAGGTCAGCCAGGCGGTGCCAGAGCCGGCCGTCCAGGCGTCCGCCGGTGGCTGCCCACTGGAAGGCGCAGTCGAGGATCTCTCCGTAGACGTCGTGCTGCACCTGTTCAGCGGCGGCGTTTCCCCAGCGCACGGGTGCGGAACGCCGGTAGCCCTCCAGCTCCTCGTCGATCACTTCCGCCGGCGGCGGGCGGCCGTCCACGTCGTACAGGACCCGTGGGTGCTCGTCCTGCTGTGCGGCTGTCAGAGCCCAGGAGAGGAAGCCTCCGGCTTCCATGGGCAGCCCGATGCGGCGCAGGGCGAAGACCGTGTATGCGGCGTCCCGGATCCAGGCGTAGCGGTAGTCCCAGTTGCGGCGCCCGCCGATGCATTCGGGCAGCGACGAGGTGGCAGCGGCGACGATCGCGCCGTTCTCGAAATGGTCCAGCAGCTTCAGGGTGATGGCCGAGCGGCGCACCAGGTCCGCTTGCGGCACGTCATCCACCACGTATGCCGACCAGCGCCGCCAGGCCCTTACGGTTTCCGTGATCTCCTCATCGATCCTGCGGTTCTGGTGGACGTCGTGCGGTTGGCTCCATTGCAGTACCAGCCACACCTCTTCCCCTTGGTGCAGCCTCAGGGTGCTCCGGGGGTCGGGCAGAGGCCTGGATGCGCGCAGGTGGAGCGTCAGCTGCTGCCCAGGGCAGGCCAGCTGCCATCCGGCAGCATCACGTCGGGCCTCAGCGCCGCCCCGCGGCTGAATGAGCACCCTGAGGTCGACGGTCCCATGGGTGACGAGGGCATGACGGACCAGCTGACCCTTGCCGGCCGGGGTGTCCTCCTCCAGGTGAGCGCCGGGTTCGAGGACGAAGGCATCGGTCACCTGGACAGTGCCGGTGTCCGCGCGCAGTTCCGTCACCAGGACGCCGGTGTCCTGCAAATAGTGCTGGCGGCAGCTCTGCAGCCGGTCCGGTGTCAGCAGGAAGGAACCGCCGCGATGCCGGTCGAGCAGGGCGCAGAACACCGGCGGGGAGTCGAAGCGCGGGACGCACATGAAGTCCACCGCGCCATCGCGCCCCACAAGGGCGCAGCCACGGCCATCGCCGATCAGCCCGTAATCCTCGATCGGCGGATACCCCTCGTGGCGTCTCGGCGACCACAAGCTCATACCCGTCCTGTACCCATTGACGGGAGAGTGATCAGTCGGCGCGCTGGAGCGGGCGGGAGGGCCAGCCCAGGAGGCGGGCTCCGAGTGTGGCGGTCTGCAGGGTGTATCGCTGGTCGGGATCGGCCGGATCGTAGCCGGTGAGCTGCCGGATGCGGGCGAGCCGGTAGGTGACCGCGCGGACGCTCAGTCCCAGTCGGCGGGCAGTTGTGGTGTTCAGGCATCCGCTGTCGAAGTAGGTGGTGAGGGTGTCCAGCAGGGGCTGGGGGCCGCGGCGTGTGTGTTCCAGGGCCCCGAGCACGGTGTCCACGAGGTCGGTGATGGCTGCCCGGTCCCTGCCGAGGACCTGGAAGACCAGCAAGTCGGAGGCGCATACCACCGGGTTGTCCAGCCCCAGCCGGGCAGCGAGGTCGAGGGTGCTGCGTGCTTCCTGGTAGGAGCGGACGATGCCGCTGGGGCCGAGTCGGGGCCGGCTGATGGCGACCTGGTAGTCCTTGCTGACCGCGTTGCGTACCTGTGTAGCGAAGTGGTGCGGCACCTGCGACGCCGCGCCGGGCGACACACACACCAGCAGGCCGTCCTTGGTGGTGATCAGCACCTCCCGTACCCCGAATCTGGCGGTCAGGGCTTCCTCGATGTAGCGGGTGGCCCGGTCGCCGGCGCCGAAAGGGCTTCCTGCCCGGGCCACGGTGACGCCGTGCGGCCCGACAAGGCGAAGACCGAAGCGTTCCGCCCGCTCGGCGAGCCGGCCCAGATCGGTACGGCCCTCGAGGAGGTCGTCGACGAACTCGCGCCGACTGGCCTCTTCGCGGCGGATGGCAGCCCGGTGGGCGGTCTCGTAGCCCTCGGTCAGAGCCACCGTCGCATCGCCGACGGCCCGGAGGAGTGCGGATGTCACTTCTCGCAGGTCGACGACGTTCTGGGCCCGGCGGGCTCCCGGAGAGTCTGCCCACGCACGGCGGCTCAAGGTCAGGTATTCGGCCACCAGGGAGCGCAGGGCGATGCCGTGCTCGGCCGCGACCGCTGCCAGTTCCCTCAGGCCGTCGAGGTCCTCGTCGCACAGTGCTTGCCTGCTGACGGATATCTCGGCGAGCCGTTCCACGTATCGGTCCAGCGTGCGTGCCGTCGCGTACGCGTCGTGTCTGTCGGCCGGAGGAGGCACGAGTGTCGAAGGCTCCGATACAGACCCATCTGGCAGCGGCTCCGAGGTGCTCGCATGTTCCATGCACCTATTTTTCCGTAGTTCGGCAATGTAGGCCCGCCGAAACGGCCGCCTCTGCACCCCTTCGGCGAGCCTCCGCACGGCTCTGCACGGGTAGTTCCGTCACCATCAGGACTTGTCCGCTACGACCCCGCGACGAAGGGGGGTAGTGCCTCGTGCCCCGAAGCCGACCCCTCTCGCCGATCCAGGTGCTCGCCCGGATACTCCTTGTGACCCTTGCCTGGCTTTTCGCCCTGCCCACCGTGAGCTCGGCGCAGGCGTCGACCGTGCTGGCGACGCGGGTCGACGGCACCATCACACCAGTCGTCGCCGAACACCTCAGGGAAGGTCTGCGCATCGCCGAACGCGAACGGCATGCCGCGTATCTGATCGAGACGGACACCCCAGGAGGGCTGCTGCAGTCCACCAGGGAGATCGTCCAGGACTTCCTCGCCTCACCGGTCCCGGTCGTCGTCTATGTGACGCCGTCGGGCGCGCGTGCTGCCTCGGCAGGCGCCTACATCACGATGTCCGCGCACATCGCCGCCATGGCGCGCGGCACCCACATCGGGGCCGGCACGCCGGTGACGGGGCAGGGCGAGGAGGCGAGCGAGAAGGTGGTCAACGACGCGGCCGCGTTCGCGGTCTCCATCGCCGAACAGCGTGGACGCAGCACGAAGTTCGCTGAGGACATGGTGCGCGACGGTGTGGCGGTGCCCGACCAGGAAGCACTGCGCATGGACGTGATCGACCTCGTGGCGCCGTCCCGCGATGAACTGCTCCGCGAGCTGGACGGCCGCCGCGTTGCCGTGGGCCCAGAGGACGCACGGCGCGAGGTCGTTCTGCGCACGGCCGGGGCGCAGGTCGTGCAGCATGATCTCGGGTTCGCCGGCGAGCTGCGCCAACTGCTGGCCAGTCCCGAGCTGGCGTTCCTCTTCCTGTCGGTCGGCACACTGGCGGTGATCTACGAACTGGCCAGCCCTGGCATGGGATTCGCCGGCGTCGTCGGGGTCATCCTGCTTGTCCTTGGCTTCGTCGCGCTCAGCGTCCTGCCCTTCAACGTCGGCGGCCTGCTCCTCCTTGCCCTGGCCGCCGCCCTGTTCGTCGCAGAAGTGCTCACTCCAGGAGTCGGGATCTTCGCTGCAGGGGGGACCGTGTCCCTTCTGTTCGCGGGAGTGCTGCTCTTCCGAGGCGAGCTCGGTGTCGACCCTGCCGTGCTCTGGCCGACCGCTCTCATCGTGGGAGCCGGCTCACTGCTCGCCGGCCGGCTCGCCTGGCGCGCCAGGCGAGCGCAGCCAACGACCGGGCACGAGGGACTGCTGGGATGCGAGGCCGTGGTGCGCCGTGTCGAGCGCGGCACCGGTCAGGTACTGCTCGAGGGCGCCTGGTGGACCGTCCGCGGCCGCGACGGCCCGCTCACCGAAGGCCAGTACGTCCGTGTCGTGGACCGCGAGGGTCTCGACCTGATCGTCGACAGCGCCGAGCCCGGCACGGGCCGGGAGACCGAACAGGAGGATGGATCATGAGCCCAGGACTGCTCGGCATCATCGTTGGCGCAGTGGTTCTGCTCCTGCTTCTGATGGCCGCCGTGAAGATCGTGCCCGAGTACGAGCGTGGCGTGATCTTCCGTCTCGGGCGGATCATCGGCGCCAAGGGACCAGGACTGTTCTTCATCATTCCCGTGGTGGACCGTATGTTCCGCGTCTCGCTGCGGACCGTCACCATGGACATCCCGCCGCAGGACGTCATCACCAAGGACAACGTCACCGTACGCGTCAACGCCGTGACGTACTTCAACGTCGTCGACCCCAACCGCTCCGTCGTGGCCATCGAGGACCACATCAAGGGCACCTCGCAGATCGCCCAGACCACTCTGCGCAGCATCCTCGGGCAGGTCGACCTGGACGAGCTGCTGGTCAACCGGGATGAGATCAACCAACGGCTGCAGCGGATCATCGACGACGTGACCAACCCGTGGGGCGTCAAGGTCACCCTGGTCGAGGTCAAGGACGTCGAGCTGCCTGAGGCCATGCGGCGCGCCATGGCCCGGCAGGCCGAGGCCGAACGCGACCGGCGGGCCAAGGTCATTCACGCCAAGGGCGAATTCGAGGCCGCCGAGACGCTCGCCGACGCCGCCGAGCGGCTCGAAGGCCATCCCGCGGCCATACACCTGCGGATCCTGTCCACCATGTCGGAGATCTCCTCCGAGCGGAACTCCACCCTGATCTTCCCGCTGCCGATGGAGATCCTCCGCCTCGTCGACATGCTCCGGCCCACTGGCGGCACACAACCCGCCATCCCGGCCGAGAAAAAGCTGTAAGGCCGACACGCTGTGCAGCACGCACCGCCCCTCACGATCCAGGTGGTCGGCATGAACCCCTCGATGGACGACCGGCACATCCTCGCAGAGATCGAACGACGCCTCGCCCGGGACGACCCTGAGCTCGCATCACGGATCGACACCCTGAACCGGCAGTTCCCCCAGGACTCCGAGGGCGACCACAACGACACCGGCAAACGGCGCGACTGGCGAGTGGTGACCGCTGTAGTGCTCACGATCGTGGCACTTCTCGGCCTGCTCCTTACCGCGATCCTCGGCGCACCGCCGCGGGACGACGACAACCAGAACCCACCCGGACGCCTTCCTCCGTCCGTCTCCGAACACACCCAACACCGGCTTCGTCGGTCCCAGAAACCACCACCGCGACACCGCCGAGGCGCAGGCGCCGCACCGCTTGCTCACCCACGGCACAGGCGAAGGGGGAATGTCATGCGTGCACGTGATCTCGCAGAGCCATACCTCTCCATCAGGAATGACGCTGATGCCCTTGAGGCGGTGCGCGTGCTCGTGGAGCAGCGTCTGCCCGGTCTGCTTGTGGTTGATCCCACGGGGCAGCCGTATGCGATTCTGCCCGCCTGCGATGTGGTCAGGACACTGGTTCCCCGCTACGTGCAAGAGGACCGGCTGCTGGCCGAGGTGATCGACGAGCCGCATGCCGATCGCCTGTGCCGCGCCCTCCAAGGGCGGAAGGTCGCAGACTGCCTACCGGTGAAAGGGCCGTACCTCCCCACTGCCGGTCCGGATTGGACAGCGATCGAGCTCGCAGAACTGATGGCTCGCGGCCGAAGTCCCCTCGTCGCCATCGTCGACCGCCCTGAGGGTGCCTCAGGCCGACTGCTCGGCGTCGTCACAGCCACGCGTCTGCTGGAACGGCTCCTTCAGGCCGCCTGAGCACGTGCTGGTCGAAAGTGTCCAAGGACTCCTGTCCTAAAGGGCGAGAGGCAAGCCACATGCCCAACCGCAACAGAAACTGCAACAGCAGGCCCACATTCCTCGGCCGTCTCCCGCTGCCGGAGCGCACCTTCGTGGCGAACGCGCTGCGCACGGAGACCGTCGGTGGGATGGTGCTGCTCGCCGCCGCGGCCGTGGCACTGGTGTGGGCGAACACCCCGTTGCGTGGCGCCTATGAGACGGTACGGGACTTCCACTTCGGTATCGGGGCGCTGGGCCTGGATCTCTCCGTGGCCCATTGGACGGCCGACGGATTGCTGGCGATCTTCTTCTTCGTTGCGGGCGCAGAACTCAAACGTGAGCTGGTGGTCGGAGAGCTGCGCCACCCGGGAACAGCCCTCCTGCCCGTGGTCGCAGCAATCAGCGGCATGGTCATACCGGCCCTGGTCTACGGACTCGTCGCCACGTCCATGGGAGGAACGTGGAACGGCTGGGCCGTCCCCATGGCGACCGACATCGCCTTCGCACTGGGTGTGCTCGCGGTGATCGACACCCACCTGCCCTCCGCCCTGCGCGCCTTCCTGCTGACCCTCGCGGTGGTGGACGACCTTGGTGCCATCGTCGTCATCGCCATCTTCTACACGTCGACGATCCACCTTCCCGCCCTCATCGGCGCCCTGCTCGGGCTGGGACTGTTCTTCCACCTCCACGACCGCAGGCGGGTGCACGGCTGGTACTGGTACGTGCCGCTGGCGCTCGTCATCTGGGGACTGACACACGCAAGCGGCGTGCATGCCACGGTGGCGGGAGTCGCCATGGGGCTGATACTCCGGGTGGCCAAAGACGGTGAGAGGGGCAGGCGGCCCGCCGAACACATCGCCTACCTGGTCCGGCCCATCTCCGCAGGCGTGGCGGTCCCGCTGTTCGCTCTGTTCGCGGCCGGAGTCAGCGTATCCGGCGAAACCCTGGGCAATGTCGTCAGCGAACCAGAGCCGTTGGGAGTGGCTCTGGGCCTGGCCGCCGGCAAGGTTCTGGGCATCTTCGGCGGCTCATACCTGGCTGTTCGCTTCACCCGAGCCCGGCTGGGCCCGGACCTGGCCTGGGCGGACGTGTTGGCGGTGGCCATGCTGGCCGGGATCGGCTTCACCGTCTCGCTGCTGATCGGCGAACTGGCCTACGTCAATCCCGCGGATCTGGAACACATCAAGGCCGCTGTCCTCCTCGGATCCCTGACCTCCGCCGTCTTGGCGTGCGTGCTGCTGAGGCTGCGGAACAACAAATACCGGCGTCTGTACGAAGCAGAGGCCGCCGACGAGAACGCCGACGGCATCCCCGACATTTACCAGCACGCCCAGGCCGCCGAGCAGCCCGACAGCACCGGCTCGGACACTCCGAAAGCCCACCGCACACATCACGGCGAAGGCCTCGACGACCCATCCGCACCCGAGAGGTGATGCGAGTACGAATGATGACCGCTCGTCCCCAGCTGACGGGAGACGGCAATGAACAACTCGGTACAGATTGGACGAATCCTCGGAGTGCCGCTTCGGATCCACTGGACCGCGCCACTTCTCGTGATCCTCCTTGGATACACCCTCGGCCGCCACACACTCCCCGCATCGGTTCCGGGACAGTCAACGATGGTGTACTCGCTGGCTGGCGTGGCCGGTTCCCTGCTGCTCCTCGGCAGTTTGCTGGCTCATGAGTTGGCGCACGCGATCACGGCCCGAAGGAAATGCCTTGCCCTGGACGTGCCCTCGGCCTCATTGTCGGTCCTACGCCCAATGGGGGTAGGTATCGGGACAGCATGCACTACATGCAACGCCGTTCCCATCAGGGACGCCTGATGAGCCGCGTACCGCACTACGGCCTGCTGGTCATGAGCATCCTCGACGCCAACCATCACTGGTCTAGGATCCTGGCGCGCGGCGTTGTGCATGATTGCTCCCGGGCGCGAAATCTACCGACGGCAGTCTCACCAACCTGGTCCTTGCCGGCTACCCCGGTGGCACCAGCCCAATCGACGGCCATTTGAGGATCAGGTCGATGGTGACTGCACCCTGGAAGCCGCCCACGCGGGCTCGGTGAGCTGTCCCCTTCGCTTCGCTGCCACCACGCCCGGGGTCATCGCGCTAGGCGCTGGTGGGTCGCATGGTGCCGTCGTACACGGTCCGGTAGTCCGGGACAACGACTCGCGCCGCCGGGGACACCTTCCGGACCTGGGCGAGGAACGCGTCCAGATCCATCGCCGGGTCACGTACCGGGGGACCGCTCAGCGGAACTTCGAAGTTGTCCCAGTGGACGGGGACGACGACGCTGGGGGTGTCCAGCGTGCGTAGCAGTCGGGGTACGTAGCGGTGGGTGGCTGTGCTGGAGGGTACGGCGATCATCGCCAGATCGGGGCGCAGCCCACGCACCGCCCGCTCAGAGAAGTCGCTGGCGCCCATGAGAAACGCCGACGGGCCGCTGTCCCCGGCCGTCACCTGGAAGGCGAGGGTGTCGCCCTCCGGCAGGTCAGAGATGGTGCTCGGGACGGTCGTGGGCGGGGCGTTCAGCGTGCCCGGGGCGAAGTAGGCGCACTTCTTGTTGCGGCTGTGCAGGCTCGGCACGACCTCGACGACGATCCCGCCGAAATCCAGCACTTCGCCGCCCTTCACCACGGAAATCTGCCCCGCGTCGACCCCCAGGGCGACCAGGAGGTGGTACGTGGTCTCGGTGCCGACGACGCGGGCTCCGGTGGTCTTGGCGATGTGGGGTACGTCGGCGAGGTGGTCCCAGTGGGAGTGGCTGACCAGGATGAGTTCAGGGTGGCCGATGTGCGCGTCCACGACCTCCGGCCGGGTCTGCAAGGGGGTCTGAGGGTCGAAGGCGCCCTCGTACAGGCCGGTGGGGAAGCGGGTGAGATACGGATCGAAAAGAACAGTCCGGTCGCCCACGTCGATACGCCAGCCGGCGGTACCGAGCCAGCGGAAAGATGTCGAACCGGCGGCTGAGCCACTGCCCCGGCCGCCATGCCCAGACAAGGCGGTGGCGGCCTGGGCCGGAATCAGCGGAGAGGCCGCGCCAAGCGCGGCGCCCCGCAGCACGGTACGACGGTCGAGTCTGCGGCCGGAGGGCAGTTCTGATCTGTTCGTGACACGTTTGTCCTGGGGCATGGGCGTCAGGAGATCAGGCCGTGAACTCCCGTGTCCAAGACCAGCCTTCAGCCCTGACGATATGCGAACGCATATGTGATCTGGTCAGCGGCCGTCTCCGCGGAGGAGGCCGACAGCGATTCCGGCGGCTTTGCCTATCGCGGCGTCCACCGTGGCGCGGGAGGCGGCCAGGTCCTGGGTGCGGGCGAAGACGGCGATCGCGTAGCACTGTCCGTCGGGGTAGCGGGCGACGCCCGCCTCCATGTGCAGCCCCGGCAGCGTTCCGGTCTTGGCCGCCACGATGACGTCGTCCGGGAAGCCCGACACCAGCCGGTGGCGAAATACCTGACGGCTCATGAAGTCACGTACGAGGGCGCAGGCTTCCGGCGGCCCGGCGGCATCGCTCCAGATGAGCTGGAGCAACCGGGTGATCTCGCGGGGTGTGCTCGCCGTGGTGTGGCGGGGATCCAGCACGGCCAGCTGTCTCTTGCGGTCGTCCGGCAGGGCCGGGTAGCGCACGGCGAACTCTCGTTCATCACGCGCCCCGACCTCCGCGAGCATCGACTCCAGGAGCTCTCGCGGCCCGCCCACGATCCGGGTCCGAACCAGTCCGAGTTCCTCCCCGAGCAGTCGTACGGTGTCGAGACCGACGCGGGACAGCAGCAGGTCGGCCGCCGAGTTGTCACTGACCGACATCGCGAAGTGGGCCAAGTCGCGCAGCGACAGCTCGACGTCGTCCAAACAGCCGGCGGTCCCCCAGCCACCGAGCCGGTCCGCCGCGGTCACCCGCATCCGCTCCCGCGGGTCGAGCTGGCCGGCAACGACCTGCCGGGCGAACTCCAGCACCAACAGCACCTTGAAGATCGAGGCGATCACGACGAGATCGTCGGCGTCCACGGCTACTTCACAGGCACCCGGCTCTGCGCCGGCCTCCCCGGCGACCGTCGTGCGCATGTGAACGGGAATAGCGTGCAGCTGCCCTTCGGCCCCAGCCCCGGCGAAAACCTGTCGGATCCGTTCCTCCACCATTGCTTCCCCTGCTATCGGTTCATCATGATCCTCGGGTCGTGCTCGGCGCTGCCAGCGAATCCAGCCCCCTCGGAGCGGCCCTGACGTACGATCTTTGATCGTGGATCTCTTGCGCCACCTGCGTCTTTTCGTCACCGTAGCCGACGAGCTGCACTTCAGTCGGGCAGCCGAGCGGCTGGGTATGGCGCAGCCGCCGCTCAGCCAGGCGATCCGCCGGCTCGAGAAGGAGCTCGGTGCAGAGCTGTTCGACCGCTCGCAGCGCGGCGTCCGCTTGAGCCCTGCTGGGGCGGCACTGCTGGAGGAGGTTCACGAACTCCTCGCCCGGGAGGAGAGGTTGCGCACGCTGGTCCGCCGCGCCGCCGACGGTGGTCTCGGCACGCTCCGCGCGGGCGTACCGCCCGACACCACGGCTGCCGTGCTGTCCGCACTGCTCTCGGCCTGCGCGGAGCACGCTCCGGGGCTCTCCGTCGACCTGCAGGAGGTCACCACCGAGGAGCAGGTACGGCTGCTCTCCTGCGGTGGGCTGGACGTCGGACTCGTGCACCATCCCGTCGACGCCACCGAACTGCAACTCGGCCCCGAGATCTCACTGGACCTGGGTGTCGTCCTGCCGCGTACCTCGCCGCTGGCCCGGCTGCCGGAGGTGACGCTCGGCGAGCTCTCCGGCCACGACTTGGTGCTCTTCCCCCGGGCACACGCACCCGGCTGGTACGACCGGATCCTCGACGTGTGCCGTGCCGAAGGTTTCGTCCCCGGTCGCCTGCGGCACGCGTCCAACCCCGAGTTTCTGCTTGCCCTCGTGACGGCAGGCCACGGAGTCGCCTTCGACCAGGGCCCGGTGGCCCGCAAGGAGCCCCGCGTCGCCTGGCGGCCACTGGCCGACCGCCCCCTCACCCTGCGCATCAGCGGCGCCTGGCCCGCCGGCCGCGGAGCCCACCCGGCCGCCCGTCGCTTCGCGGAACTCGCACGCGGCGTCCTGGCCCGTGACCACACCGCGACCCGACGGCGCGAGGGCGTCCCGCACCCCGGGGACGATTCCCCGCGCCCGTGGTCGGTGGTCTACGGCTAACAACGATGTCCTCCATCCCATGGTGCTGAGCGGCTTTTGACCTGCTCTCTGGCACCCTGTCGCGGTGGACGACCTCATTGGTACGCAGCATCCTCGGCACAGCCGCATGGACCCCATCGAGGCGGTTGCCACCCTGGAAGCAGCGGTTCACGGTCTTGTGCGGCATCGACGCAGTGCTCCGGCAACCACCCGACTGGCCCGCAATCGAGGCACGACTGGACACGTCGCTGCCTGCTGGCTTCAGACTGTTGTCCGAGGACAGTTCAGCAGGTTCTGGAGGGCGTCGAGGATCTGGTAGAGGGTGAGTCCGGTGTGTCGGCTTTTGGGGCCAGCCGCTGCTCGGTGAGGAAGGCATGGGCGGCGGTGACCAGGGTGGCGTGGTGGTGCCAGCCCGGCCAGGAGCGGCCTTCGAAGTGGTCCAGGCCCAGTCCGTGCTTGAGTTCTCGGTAGTCGTGCTCGATGCGCCAGCGGATCTTTGCCAGGCGGACCAGGTCGGCGATCGGGGTGTCGTCGGGCAGGTCGGACAGCCAGAACCGGTCGGTTAGTCCTTGCCGTCGGGCATTCGGCCAGCAGTCGCACCTGGGGCAGGACGCCGTCCCAGCGGCCGTGCTCGGCCACCGGCTGCCTGGGCCAGCCGACGCGAGCGCACCCGGCTGGCCGGACAAGCAGCGCGAGGAAGCGCAAGGTCATCGGGCCGCGGGAGCCTTCCCGCCAGGTCGCTTCGCTGAAGGCTTCCTGTCCGGCGGCCGCTGCCAGTTGCGCCACCGTCACCGGTGGCTGTCGGTAGCGGGGAACCGGCCGGTAGCCGTTGCGGGACCAGGCGGGAGCGGCGGGGTGCGCCTCGTGCGGCTGGACGGTGATATCGCCGCGGATGCCGACCACGTGCGCGTGTCCCCGCTCGGCCGGGGCAGCGCGGAAGTCGGCGTTCTGGCCGTAGCCGGCATCCGCCACCACGACCGGCGGCCCAAGGTGCCATGTGGCCAGTTCGTCAAGGGCGTCCAGTGCCAGCCGCCACTTCTCCCGGTGCCGACGCCTCCGGCACGCCGGTCCGCTGGCGCCGGACGGCGTCATCCGCCCACTCCTGCGGCAGGAACAGCCGCCAGTTCAGCGGGCACGAGGCGGTGTCGGAGACCGCGTGCACGCTGACGGCGACCTGGCAGTTGGCCTGCTTGCCCAGCGCACCGCAGTACTGGGGAGCGACCGCCACCGACATCCTTCCGTCCTTGGGGAACGACACGTCATCGACAGCCCGGGCGTCCGGGCCGATCTGCGGCACCATTCGCTGCGCGATCCGCCGGCGCACCGGCACCGGATCCACGTGGACTGGTTCGAGCCGTGAACCCTGATAGGGCGACGAGGGTGAGTGCGGGCTGGCGTGGCTGCCGAGCACGTTCAGGACGGCGACGAGCACATGGCTCCGGCGAATGTTGCGGACCAGGCGTGCGAGCGGCTGTGGCCTGCTTCCTACCTGAAATCCTGCAGTTGCGGGCTGGGCGGAGTGGCAGACCCAGACGTATGAGACGGCGTGGCGGGCTTGACGTGATCTGGATCGGATGTGCAGGTCGCGATCACCGAGTACGCGAAGGAACGGGAGCTCACTCGCAGCGAGGTCGAGGCGGACGTGAAGCGGCGCGCCAGGCCAATGGGGCGCCCGGCGAGCAAGCCAGGAGATGCGGGGCCAATCGTGCCCCACCTTGTCGACGGCGGCCTGATCGCGCACCGCTACGCCACCGGATCTTGCCCGGCGCCGGGGTGTCGGGCGGCTGCGGTACCTGTACCGACGGGACCCGGCCCCTTCGAGCCCCGCAAGCCATACGTTCATCCGCTGCGCACCCTCGCCGGGCACCAAGTCACCCGCCCGCAGCCACCGGCTCAACGACGGCGAGACCGGCGGGCGGGCTCTCTGCCGTCGGACCGCTGGCCGGTCAATGCTGCCTGCGTGGCGCGATCGAATCCGGGTAACTGGAGGAGAGGGGGAGGCAAGATGACGAGGTGAGAGCGATGCTTGTGCTGGGTCTCCTGTTGGTACTCGCCACCAGCGCATTCACGGCCGTTGCGGTCGTGGACAACTTCTCGGGCACACCCGACTACCCTGTTGAGATTGCAGGCAACCAGATCGCGACGTTGAACGCGTCGGGGCTGTTCCTTTCCGGCGTGGTGCTGGCACTGATCTTCTGCCTGGGGCTGGCCTTGCTCTCCGCCGGCGTGAAATCGGAGCGCCGGATGCGTGCGTCCCTGTTCAGCGCGGCACGGCAGGGTGGGGCGGGCGCGTCGTCGGCGCCGGACCAGCCGGCTCCTCGGCGGCGCCGACGCCACATCTTCGGGCACTGACCGCGGCGGCGTGCTCGGTCGTCCCCAGGCCGGAGTAACCGAGCTTCGGGGCGCCGCGTCTGAAGTTTCTCCATCTCGCCCAGAGCACTGCGAAGACGCTGGTAACCGTGCTGATGAAGCGAGGCAGACCCTCGGCTCCGCCCCGTAGCTGCCGACGTGCTTGTGACAACAATCAGGCGGGGCAGCTCGCGGCGGCGTCGGGTGATGAAGCGGCGCTGGAGCGGCGAGAGTTGGGGGACGCGGCGAACCTGGTCGACACGGCGCTGGGCTATCTGCTCGGGTCGGATCAGCAGATCATGGTGGCGGGCGCGGAGCACGCGGACGAGGAGGCCCCGGAGCCGGGCTCGACGCAGGCCGCGACCGTGCAGGAGCGGCTGCGGAAGTGGGCGGAGAAGGAGCTGCTGACGCTGCGGGTGCAGCAGGCGGAGCGGAATGCCGTGCTGCTCGGGGACAGCGTGTATGTGCTGGCGTGGAATCCGGAGAAGCAGCGGCCGACGCTGCGTGTCTACGATCCGGGGTCTTCTTCCCGCAGTGGGACGACGAGCAGGACAGCAATTTTCCGGCGAGGGTGCACCTGACGTGGGAGCTGCCGGAGGACACGGACGCGGGGTTGAAGGCCCGGGTGCGGCGGGTGACCTACGAGCTGGGCCCGATATCCGAGGACGACGGGAGCACGGTGCGCCAGTACCCGTGGGAGCCGGGGCGGCCGTCGAACATGACGTGTTACCTGACGGATGCCGAGTGGCAGCTGGAGGACCTGAAGCGCGGGGAGACGCTGGACCGGATGCCGATGGACACGGCGTCGTTTCGGGTCCGGCCGGACGGCACAGAGCTGAACCGGCTGGATCTGATGATCGACTTCGTGCCGGTCATCCACATCACGAACACGATCCCCGAGGGCGGGGAGCACTGGGGGCGGTCGGCGATTGCCCGGGTACTCCAAGGGCTGGACGAGCTGGCGGCGACGGACTCGGACAGCTCGGCCGCTTCCGCGACGACGGGCACACCGATCATCGCGCTCTCGGGCGCGCGGCTGCCGCTGGACCGGGCGACGGGCAAGCCCGAGCAGCTGAAGGTGGAGGCGGGCGCGGTGTGGCAGCTCGGCGACAGCGGGCGCATGGATGCGCTGGACACGTCGCCGCAGTTGGCGGAGCTGCGCTCTCGGGCGGAGCACCTGTTGGACCGGATCGCGTCGAACTCGCGGATCACGGCAGTCGGGTTGGGCACGCTGGATGCCTCGGAGGTGCCGTCTGGGTATGCGTTCAAGCTTGCGCTTGCACCGTTGGATGCGCTGGTGGGGGCGATGCGGTTGGCGCGGGAGCACAAGTACCGGCTGTTGTTCAAGTTCGTGCAGCGCCTGTACCAGGCGGGTCGGGCTGAGGGGTGGACGGCTGGGGAGTCGTTCCCGGCGCGGCTGGCGTGGGCGCCGCACACGCCGACGTCCGGCGACGAACAGGAGCACAACGCGCTCCACCTCGAAGAGGCCGGTGCTGCTGTGGCACTCGTGGGGGAGCGGGCCAATGCGCGTGAGCTACGCCGCGCTTTGGAACCGGTCCTCACGTCGCGGGAGCGGCGCGGGGCGATGGCGAAGGCCGCCCGCACATTGGGCAAGCCCGATGCCGCCATGCGTCTCGCTGAGCTCCTGCTGAGCGTTGCGCTCAACGAGCACCACCGGCGCTGATACGACACCTGCCACATACCCCGGCCGTAACGCCTTCCGGCTGGGACAAGCACGTCACTGACCAACCACGCAGTCATGACCCGCACCCCGGCGATCAGATGCGAGGGCGATGGATCGGGGTCGACCGTGGGTCGGCGGCGGCGTTGAGACGCTTGTTGTAGGCGGACTGCTGGGGCAGGTGCCCGAGTCGGGCATGGGCGAAGCGGATCCAGTGCCGGGCGGAGGGAAAGCCGAGCAGGACCTGGGCGACCGCCAGGCACAGCAGTTCGGCGTCCGTGAGTTTCGGGGGCGCCCGATCCGGCGACAAGGCGCCACATGGTCGTCGATGAACACGTACAGTGCCGCCAGAAGGCCGTCCAGGTTTGTCTTCACACACCGACCAACGGGCGCCCTTCGCCATGGTCGCGACCAGCACGCACATCGGACTCTAGGCCACCCGGCGGCATCCCGTTCCCCCACGGGCTGCCGGGTGGCCAGCGATAGCGGCCTCTCCATCCGCCGCCGAGCGAACCCCGTCATCCTCCGGACACGACGCAACCGACGCAGCCGGGTCGGCGTCATCCGGTGGGTTCAGCCAGTACGCGTCAGTGAGTTCGGCGAAAGTCACGTGGCGATGCGTGTGACCCGGCAGGCATCCAGCGCTGTCAGATGTACCGTCCATGACCTAGATTCAACTCGCTTGCCACTGCTGGTGATGCAGTGGTTGCCGTCACTCCACCAGAAGCATTAAAGACCGCGAATGCCATCCCATCGTGTGCCTTTTGGCTTTTGACCGTCCCATGCATTGCGTATGCCGGGACACTGGCTGATCCCTCGCTGGCGCGCTAGGTGACCTTTCCGCTGGCGACCAGGGCGAAGTCGGCGTCGGTCGCGGGGGTTTCCACGTGTCCGTCCACGTTGACCTGGCTGGCGATGACCTGGATGGTCCAGGTGCCGGCGGCCGGGTTTTGGATGAAGACGTTCTCGACGGTGTCAATCGTGTTCGCCGAGCCACCCGGCGTTGACCAGTTGCCTGCCGCGAGTCCGTTGTTGCCCCAGTACACGGTGCCGTCCGGGGCGGTGAGCTTCAGGGTCAGATCGTTGACCCGCGCCTGGGCCGCCGATGGCGAGCCCATCGGGTCGGTGTAGGCCATCGTCGCCTTCAGCGGCTGGCTGCCGTCGGTGGTCAGTGTGTACGTCGCGGTCTGGCCCGCCGTCAGTACGTCGGTCTCGTTCACCAGGATCGGCAGCCGCCAGTTGTTGGCTTGCGCCTGCTGGTACAGGTTGCCGGCGCTGGCCGTGCCCCAGCCCTGCTTCATTCGGGCCAGGTCGTGGGAGTCGCCCGTGAAGGCGTACTGGTCGGCCGAGTTGATGAGCAGCGCCTTCACGGTGGCGGCGTGTGGCCGGGAGGCGAAGACGTCGCGGTCCAGACCGGGGCTGCCCTCGAAGACCCCGTCGGCCCACATCTGGAAGATGAGGCCTGCGTAGCCGCAGGTGATCGGGGTGGCGGCGCTGGTGCCGTTGAACGTGCCGGTGTACGCGGTGTCGCTGCCGCTCGCGGTGGTGTAGACGGCGTCGTAGTAGTTCGACAGGTCGGGCTTGATTCGCCCGTCCGCGGCGGGGCCGATGCTGCCGCCGCCGTTCCATGCGTCATCGGTGCGGGAGACGGTGTCGTAGTGGTAGATGCCGCCGACGGACACCACGTTTTTCGCCCACGCTTGTGGCCGGGCGGAGCGGTTACCGGTGTTGCCCTGGGTCTGGCAGATCAGGATGTCGTGGTCGAAGACGATGTCGTCCATCGCCGCTGAGGTGGAGTTGTAGCTGAAGGTCAGGGCGCTGCCCCAGCTGTTGGACTGGAAGACCGCCCGGTAGGGGCCGGCGGGGTCGACGAGCTGCGCGGTGTGCGTCCACCGGTCGGACACGTTGTTGGCGGCGAAGATGGGCTGCGCCTGTGGGAGCAGACCGCGGGCGTTGGGGCTGACTCCGGAGGCGAAGATCTGCCCGTAGGTCGAGGTGCCGTGGCTTGTGCTGGTGGTGTTGGCGGTATGCATGATCGGCGGGAATGCCGCGAACTCCTGGTGTGTGGTGCGCAGCCCGGTGTCCATCACCTCGCCGCGTACGCCTTGGCCGAGGTAGCCCAGCGCGGTCTCGACCATGTTTGCGCCGCCCGCGATGCGAGCGTTGTTCATGTCCACTTCGGGTGCCGTCCACGCATCGAGCGCGAGCACCGCGTCCAGGTGCGCCACGGCAAGCGCCTGCGCCGGCTCCAGGGTTGCCTCGATCAGTCGCCGGCTCGCAGATGCGACGTGCACTCTCCCGCCGATCGTGGTGATCCGCTCGGCCACCGCCCGCTGGTCGGCGGCATTGCGTTCCACGAGCGTGATGAGATACCGGCGGGTGGTCGACGGCACGGCCCCGCCTTCGATCTTGTCGCCGGCGTCGTACGGGCCGACCCATCGCACGTACGGCAGCGCAGCGACCCGCGCTCGGGTCGCGGTGCCCATGCGGACCACGTACGCCGCGTCGGGAATGTAGGCGCCGATCTGGGCACCGAGGCGCTCTAGTTCGGCGCGGTGGCTGTCGAGCGGCGTGGTGGCGAACTGGACCAGGTACGTGCGGCCGCCGACCGTCCGTAGCTGTCCCCGCGGCCGGGTGCGTTCCCCCTCAGGTGTGGTCGGATCGAAGGTGCGGTTGCGTAGCCGGATCAGCGTGGGGTCCGGGTGTGTCGGGCTCCACGCTGGACGGTCGTTTCGATTCAGGTCGTCGTAGCCGGCGCTGACGAGGCTGCTTGATTCTGCGCGGTCGTCGTGCGCCGGCGTGGACTGGGCGGGGCTGGCGGAGGCGGCGAGGACCAGGGCGAGGACGGCGTACGTCGCTGTGCGTGCGGAGTTGCGCATGGGGCTCCTGGACATAGATCCGCCGAGGGTGCGGATGGGGCGAAACCGGTTGAGGAACGCTATCCAGTTACAGTCAGTCATGAACCGTCTGAAAGAGTGAAGATGGACTGAAAGCGCCCGTTGCGGTCTCTATAGTCGCGGCGTGCGAATGCTGTGGACGCTTATAGGCGTCGGGTCGGCGGCCGTGGTGACGGTGCTGCCCGGCGTGGCAGCGCCGGTGGCGAGCCACGCCGTGGTGCGCGTCGCGCAACCGCCGGGCGCGCTGTCGATCACCGTGCCGGCCTCGGTGCATCTCGGCGCGGCCTTGCCTGGTTCATCGATGAGCCGACAGCTCGGTACGGTCCAGGTGTCGGATACCCGGGGTGTGCGGAACGCGGTGTGGACCGCGACGGTGGCGGCTACCGACTTCACCACGCCCGGTGGCGGCGCCGCCCGGCAGATCTCCAGGAACCAGGTCTCGTACTGGTCCGGTCCGGCCACCAAAACCACTGGCCCCGGCGCCCGCGTACCGGGCCAGGCCACGAGTGCGCAGGCGCAGAGCCTCAGCGTCCCGCGTACGGCGTTCGCCAAGACGTCGGGCAGCGGGAACAACACCACCTCCTGGCAGCCGACACTGATGGTCGCGCTGCCGGCGACCGCCGTGGGCGGCACCTACACCGGGACGGTCACCCACTCCGTCGCATGAAGCATGATCAATACCAGAATTTCCATACATGCCGGACTATGGTGATCAGGTGCGCAGAAGAGCATTGCTTTCGTGTGTCGTCGTCGCCGGGGTCGGGGCGGCATCGCTGCCTGCCGCCGCCCAGCCGTCGGGGGACACGACCGTGACGTTCACCGTGGCAACGGCGAACCTCACGATCGAGGTGCCCTCCTCACGCAACTTGGGGTCCGGGTTCCCGGGACAGACGATCAGCGGCCAGCTTGGCACCGTGACGGTGAACGACCAGCGGGCCGCGGCGAACGCCACGTGGACAGCGTCGGTGGTCTCCACGCAGTTCGACACCGGAACAGACGCCCCTGCCGAGATCATCCTTCCGAACCTGGTGAACTACTGGTCGGGGCAAGCGACCTCCACCACCGGCACCGGCACCTTCGTGCCCGGCCAGCCCACGCGTGCCGACCGCAGGAGCCTGGAGACGGCACGCACCGCATTCTCCAAGACCTCCGGAAGCGGAAACAACACGGCAAGCTGGAACCCCACCCTGGAGATCACCATCCCCAACGACGCCGTCGGCGGACTCTATAGCGGGACGGTGACCCATTCGGTGGCGTGAGCCCGTGGCTGGAGTGCTGCTTGCGCTGTCACTGCTCATCGGATCAGTCGCGCCCGTGGCCGCGCAGGCGCCGCAGTCGGCGTCTGACGACGTGGGCGTCGGCATCCGGCTCGTCGACGCGCCGGTCAGCCGCCGCGACGACGAGCGTGCCCACCGCTACATCATCGATCACGTCAAACCAGGCCAGCAGATTCGCAGGCGCATCGCGGTCACCAACCTCTCGGACACGCAACAGCGCGTACAGCTCTACCCCGCGGCCGCCGCAGTCGACAAGGACGGCTTCACCTTCGCCCCCGGTCGTAGCGGCAATGAGCTCACGAGGTGGGTGACGCTCGAACACAGCGAACTCGTCCTGGCGCCCGACGAGACAGCGAAGGTATGGACCGAGATCACCGTGGGGAACGACGCGACCGCCGACGAACACTACGGTGTCATCTGGGCGGAGATCAGCCCCGAGCGCGACCCCTCACAGCAGGTACGCAACGCGGCCCGCGCCGGGGTACGCGTCTATCTGTCCGTCGGGCCCGGCGGAGAACCGCCGTCGGACTTCCGCATCAAAGGTCTGACGGCTACCCGCGCCGCGGAGGACGTACCGGTGGTCACCGCCCACGTGCACAACACCGGCAAGCGCGCCCTCGACCTGACAGGCAAGCTCGCCCTGTCAAACGGGCCGGGCGGACTGTCCGCAGGCCCGTTCAACGTCAAGGTAGGCACCCTCGGCCCGGGCCACTCGACGCTGGCGAAGACCACACTCGACCCACGGCTCCCGGACGGTGTGTGGACAGCACAACTGGCCCTCGCCAGCGGACTCGTCAAACGGCAGACCACCAGCCGCATCACCCTCGGCACACCGCAGAAGGCCGACCATCGCGGCGGGAACACCTCGATGGCCATCCTCACAGTCGGCAGCCTCGCTTCGGCTGCCGTGACAGCGCTGCTGGCCGCGTACGCATACCGCCGCCGCAACCGCTAGATGAGTGAGTCCGATGTGCGTGCTGGTCGCGACCATGGCGAAGGGCGCCCGTTGGTCGGTGTGTGAAGACAAACCTGGACGCCCTTCTGGCGGCACTGTACGTGTTCATCGACGACCATGTGGCGCCTTGTCGCCGGATCGGGCGCCCCCCCCGAAACTCACGGACGCCGAACTGCTGTGCCTGGCGGTCGCCCAGGTCCTGCTCGGCTTTCCCTCCGCCCGGCACTGGATCCGCTTCGCCCATGCCCGACTCGGGCACCTGCCCCAGCAGTCCGCCTACAACAAGCGTCTCAACGCCGCCGGCCCGCTGATCAGCCACGTCATCGAGATGCTCGCCCGGCAGGTGCCGACCTGGCACGACAGCCTCCGGCTGATCGATTCCACCCCGCTGCCCTGCGCCGCCTCCCGCGAGACCGTCAAACGCTCCGACCTGGCCGGGCACGCCGGCTACGGCTACTGCCGCAGCCACTCCCGCTTCTTTTGGGGATTCCGGCTCTACCTGGTCACCACCGCCGAGGGAATGCCGGTGTCCTGGCGCCTGGCCAACCCCAAGCTCGGGGAGCGGGATGTGATGGCCGCGCTGCTGGAACGCGACCACCGCCTCATCCGGGCTGGGCAGGTGATCCTTGCCGACAAGGGCTTCGCTGGACGGGAGATCGAGGCCTTTGTCGCCGACCAACTCGGGGCTCACCTGGTGCGGCCGGACCGCAAGGATGAGCCGGTCCGGCACGGGAAGATCGCCCGTGTCCGCCAGTGGATCGAGGCGGTCATCGACACCCTCAAAGGCCAGCTCAGCCTCGAACAGCACAGCGGCAGAACCCTGGCCGGGGTCTTCGCCCGGACCGGACAACGCCTCCTCGCCCTGGCCGCCGCCATTTGGCACAACTAGACCACCGGCGCCAAGGTCAAACGATCTCTGATCGCCTATGACCACTGAGAACATCAAACTCAACCGTCGACGGCCTGGCGGGAGGCGGATGCCAAGGCCTCATGCTGCCGGGTTCCGGCAATCACCTGTGTCTGGATCGTGCCGTGGTCCCGCCTGCCTGCCGGGGAATGCACTGTGGCTGAATATGCCCAACCGCGAACGGGGGCGGAAGCGGAAGGGGGGGGCCGGTGAGCAGGAGCAAGAGAGCGGAGGCGCGGCGGCTTCGGCGCGCACGGTGGAACTGGGCTTGGGGGCTGCTCGTGGTGCCGCTGGCCGCCATGGCGGGCGCGGCAGGCGTCGTGGTCCTGGCCACGGTGCCGGACTCGGTGGACGAGGTACGGGCCTTTCGCTTCGCCCGGCCGTGCACCCTCCCGGGGGCCGCCACGGCCAACTGCCTGCGCACCTACCCCGCGACGGTGCGCGGAACGGCCATCGAGAACCAGGGCCGGAGTCAGCTGTATCTGCTCAAGCTCGACGGCCCGCACCCGATCCCCGCGGAACTCGACATGGACGACGAGGTCCCGCTGCTGAGGCATCTGCGTAAGGGCGACCACGTCACGGTGACCGTCTGGCGCGACTACGCGATGGCCGTCAACAAGGACGGGGTGACCCAGGAGTCCACCGACACCCCGGAGGGTCTGCCCGAAATCCAGACCGCCTTCGCGCTCGACTTGCTGACCGTGGGAGGCTACGGCGGTTTCGCGGGGGTCACGGCGGTACGCCACGCACGGCGGCGATCACTGCCCCGCTCCGTGGTCCTGTGGGGCCGATGGGCCGTGGGCGCCGTGCTGGCCTCTGTGCCGGCGGGCATCGTCGGCTACGAGACCGGAACCGGACCGGTGGGCGTGGCGCTGCTGTGGCTGGTGCTGCTGCCCGTGGTCTGGCTCGTCGTCGAGCGCGTGGAGAGGCACGACCCCGGACGACACAGCCGCAGGCCCGCTCCCAGCAGGGCCGCCGACACCGGCACCTGGCTCCGCTACCTCCAGGGACGCTCCTGACAGCAGGGCACCGTCCACCGGCCCGAGGCGGGGCGGACGCACACTGACCAAGGGGCGCCCTTCGCCTTGGTCGTTACCAGCTCAGACGCCGGTCTTCTTCCGGAGACCGGTGACCGCACGGGGAAGAGAACTGCCATGGCGCGCAAGCCGGTTCGGGCCGCGATCGGGGACGTCTGGATCACCTGTCAGGTCTGCGACAGTGATCTGTTCCGGGAGCGGGGTGTGATGCTCAACAGCGTCGGCCTGGAGTTCCTGAAGATGGCGTGGGCGGACGAGACGGCGAGGGGGCTCATCTGCTGGAGGTGCGGGTACGTTCACCTCTTCGTGAACAAGCACATCAAGCTCTACCGCGCCGACAAGTAGCTCCGGCGGTTTCAGCTGAGTTCGGCGAAGGTTCCCCACCACGTGGCTCTTTCCGGCGACGAGGATGACGTCGCCTTTCTGAATGACGGCCTCGGGGGTCGCGTAGGTAAAGTCGTCGTCTGAGCAGGTCTTTCTTCACGCACTCATCAACGGATGCGCTTCGCCGTGGTCGCTACCAGCACAAACATCGGACTCACTCATCTAGTGACCACGATCAAACTACGCCGACGCCGCGACGAGCGGTCACGGGCCTGAGGACATGAGGCTCTGATAACCGGCACTGGGGTGCTCGCGGTGGCTGCCACCCGCAGCCACCGCGAGCACCCGCCGCACGTGAGGGTGACCGCCTCAGGTCGGGCCGATCCTTCACCACGGAAAGCGCCGAACCCGAGCGCCAAGATCTTAACGATTGCGCGCTCTGCCCCGATCCAACCCCTGCGCAGCACGCCCGGATTCCAGCATTCCCACAGTGAGTAGTGCGCATCGAACGGCGGACCTACAGCTGGTGAAGGAGCGTGCACGTGGGTGGCCGGGGCGGTCGTCCACCCGAGTTGCCCAATTGGGCAAGAATGATCTTGACTGCTCGCTGCTGTCCGACAGGCGTCCTAGCGTCGAGTGAATGGATCACCACGACTCCCCCCCCGCCACGTCCAGATCACGGCACGCGGTGACCGGGCCGACATCGAGATCGGCGGCAAGCTTGTGGACCCGCGCTCCGTCGGCGCATACACCATCGCGCACATCGCAGGAGAGCCAGCGCAGGTCCTCCTGCACGTGAGCGACCGCGGCAGTAACCAATGGTCGGGCATGGCCCATGTCGCGGTCGCTGACGTTCCTGACCCGGGTCCGGCGGCGGCCGTCTTCCTGGACGCGATCGACCCCGAGGCCCTGGAAGGCACGGCCCTTGCGCGGTCCGACCTCGGCACCGGCCCGCACTCGTTGACGAAGGCGATGCTCACGCAGCTAGTGGAGTGGGCTCGTGGCCTTTGACGTGGAGGGCGCGCGCCGGGTCGTCGACCGCATCCTGGACGACAAGCTCCAAGTGTGGCGGGACAGCGGAGGCCGGACGGACGAGGGTGGTGCGTTCGTTGCCGCAGCGATCGGTGGTGGAGTCGTTGGCGTGGTAGACGATCCAGTTCTCGGTGCCGTCGGGCGAGGTGAAGAAGCCGTTGTGGCCGGGGCCGTAGACGCCGGCCGCGTCATCGCGGCGGAAGACCGGTGACGGCTTCTTCGTCCAGGCGGCGGGGTTCAGCGGGTCGGAACCGGTCAATTCGAGCTGGCCGAGCTGGTAGTCGGGGTGTCGCAGGCGCTCGCGGAGTAAATGAGGAAGGTGCGGCCGTCACGCTGCAGTGCCTCCGGGCCTTAGTTGATGGCTGCCTTCTGGGTCTCCCAGCTGAGGGTCGGCGTGGAGATGACACTCCAGTTCCCGCTGACGGTGTGCGGGTTGCTCATCGGGGCGATGACCAGGCTGGGCGGCATGCTGCTGTTCGTTCTTCCGCTGCCGACCATGTACGTCTAGTTGCCGTCGTAGTACTCCAGCCAGGGGTCGGCGCCCTTCACCGACTTGAGCGGGTTCGTGTAGGGGCGGCCGTCAACCGCGGACGCGGGTCCCTGTGCACAGACCAGCGCCGTGAGCAGGGCCACGGCGCCGGCCAACCACAACCTGAGATGGCGAAAGAGCACGGTACTTCCTTTCCAGATTTTCGCTATGCCGAACGTCGTTCGGTGAGAGCTGGTCCGGAGGGCATGGGGAGGCCGAGCAAGGGGATGCCGGCGCTCTCCCAAGGAGGCGCCGGCATCCCGGTTTCGGGTCAGTTCGTCACGCGGAAGGTGGCGTCGCCGCGTGCTGTCGCGGTGGTGATCTGGTCGAGGCGGAGTTGGTAGGCGTAGTGGCGGATGTAGCGGTCGGGGTGGTTGTAGGACTGGAAGGAGGACCAGGTGGGGTCGGCGAGGCCGGCGACCTGGCGGAAGGTGGCGTCCGCGGCGAACTGGGCGGTGCCGTCGTTGCGGACCAGTTGGAAGTCGTATCCGGAGTGCCGCAGGAAGTAGCCGGGGTAGTTCACCGACTCGAAGGAGACGGTGCCGGTGCCCGCCAGGCCGGGCCGCAGCCGGAACTGGGCGTCCGGGCCGGTGATGTTCTGGTCGATGCGCACGTCGAAGTTGGCGTGCCGCACGTACCGGTCCTGGAAGTTGTACGACTGGAGCCGCTTGGCCGGGGTGCTGGCCCAGCGGGCGAGGACGCGGGTCTCCTCGGCGGCGGTGAGGTTCAGGATCGAGCCGTGGCGCTTCTTGTTGACGCCCATGTTGTAGCTTCCCGACGCCGGAATCTGGTAGGTGCCGGGGGCGGAGGGGTTGGTCGTCGTGACCGGCATGTACCCGCCGCGGGAGGCGTACTGGTCGAGGTACAGGGCCCACTCGTTGCGGTCGCGGAACTTCATCCACATCGGACCCTCGACCTGGGAGCCGGTGAGGCCGATGCCGGAGAGGTTGCCGAGGTTCGTCCACGTCCCGAGGATCGAGTTGCTGCCTTCGAGGGTGATCTGGCCGTCGCCGGAGGCCCGCACGTAGCGGTAGTTGCCGACGCCGGCCGGCATCTCGACGATCTGGGTGTCGATGAGTTCCTGGGTGCCGGGGCGGTCGATGTAGATCTGTGGGGTGGTGATGGTGCGGAAGTCGCTGGTGCGGGCGTAGAAGATGCGGTGCTTCGTCTTGCCGTCGAGGGGCACGTTCGTCGCCCAGTACAGGACGTAGTCGTTGGTGGCCGGGTTCCAGATCGCTTCCGGCGCCCAGGCGTTGCGCCCGTCGGGGATCGCGCCGGCGACGTTGAGCAGCCACGGCTCCGACCAGTTGACCAGGTCCGTCGACTCCCACACCACGATGCTGCGGCTGCCGTTGTTGATGGAGCCGTCCACGGTCGACCCGCAGCCCCAGCACAGGTCGGTCGCGATGATCCAGTACTTGTCACCGCCCGGCGATCTCACCAGTGCGGGGTCACGCACCCCGCGCGTGCCGACCGTGGAGCGCAGGATCGACGCTCCGTCGTTGAGGTCGTTCCAGTGCAGGCCGTCCGCGCTGTGCGCAAGGTACATCTGCTGACCGGTCGACCCCTCCCCGGTGAAGTGCAGCATCAGGTAGCCCGGGTCGGCAGCGGCCGCCCGCTGAGGTGTGGCCAGGGATTGGGAGGTGAAGACGAGGCCGACGGCGACCAATATCGCCGCGAGCCGGGTGAGCAGCCTTGACATGTGTGTCCTGTCTTTCTACGGGTGCCGGGCCGGGGTGGAAGCGGGGTGCCGGACGCGTGACCACTGGAAGCCGCTGGCTGTGCCGCAGGTGCGTTGTCCGAGCAGGGCCAGGTCCGCGGTCGAGGCGCCGACGACGTTGACGCACTTGCCGCTGTGGCGGGCTCTGAGCCGGTGACAGCCGTCGGTCGCGACCCATGCGAACTGCTGGTCGTGCCGAAGGGGCAGGGGTACTGGAGTGATGCCTGTGCCATCGGCAGAACTGCCGAGCGGGTTCGGGAACGTCGCGGGGGCCGCATGCGCGACGGGGACGGCCGGCCCCGTCCCGGCCGTCGCACCGCCGGCGAGGACGGCGAGCGCCGTCGCCGTGGAGAACGGCCGGGGGACGATCTGTTCCAGACCGGCGGATGCGGGAGCAACGCTCATGACAGAGACATCCTTGTTTCACGTCGCGGAGCGGAAGCGGAGGCGAGCCAGAAAGGGCCGGCTAGCAGGCATCCTGTTCGATATAGCGGACATTGTTCGCGAATTCGGCGAAAAGTTAGAGGGAGGTAAAGCAGGTGTCAAGAGGGATGAAGACAGCAGAAACAGCGTGGCCTCCGTCTGTCCTCGGGAATGGGGGCGTACGCACAGGAGACGCACCGGCGCGTCGCGCATAACGGAAAACACGGAACGGACGAAGGCGTGGGGCGGCACCTGAGAAGCGACCCGCGCAAATCGTCCGGATTCGCTCCTGACACACTGTCGCCCTCGACACATCGGCACGGCGACGGGACGGGTGGGGCGGGGTGCGCTCGCAGGACAGGCAGGAACGGCCGGACGTCGCCGTCGTCATGGCGGCGCGGGCCGGGGACCGGCAGGCCTCGGAACAGCTGATACGGGACTGTCTGCCGTTGGTCTACAACATCGTCGGGCGGGCGCTGGACGGGCACAGCGACGTCGACGACGTGGTCCAGGAGACGATGATGCGGGTCCTGGACGGGTTGCCCGGACTGGAGCAACCGGATCGGTTCCGGTCCTGGCTCGTCGCCATCACCGTGCGACAGATCCGTGACCGGTGGCGCAGAGGGCGCACCTGGCTCACCGCGGAACCCCTGGAGGAGAACGCCCAGGAAACAGACCTGCAGGCCGACTTCTCCGACCTGGCGATTCTTCGGCTTGCGCTGTCGGGCCAGCGGCGTGAAGCGGTGGAGGCGACCCGCTGGCTGGAGGACGAGGAACGCGAGGTACTTGCGCTGTGGTGGATGGAGAGCGCCGGTGAACTGACCCGCGGCGAGCTCTCGGCGGCCTGCGGCCTCACACCGCAGCACGCCGCGGTCCGAATCCAGCGGGTCAAGGAACGGCTGGAGACGGCGCGCACCGTCGTACGAGCCGTGACGGCCTCGCCGCGCTGCCCGGACCTGGCCGCCGTACTCGCCTCGTGGGACGGGCGGCCGTCCGCGCGGTGGCGCAAGCGGCTGGCACGCCATGTCCGCGACTGTCCGCAGTGCCTGTTGAGCTCGTCCGACCTGATACCGGCGGAGGGGCTGCTGGCCGGCCTCGCGCTGGTGCCGGTGCCGGTCGGCCTGGCCGGCCTGGTACTGGCCAGGGCGCTGGGGGCGGGCTCGGCCGGGGCGACCGTCGGCGCGGGCACGCGTACGGCGAGCGGTGCAAGCCGCACGGCGCGGACGCTCGGCAGGCTGGCCGCCAAGCCCGCGGCGGCGGCAGCCGCAGGTGCCGTCACGCTCGCGGCTGCCGGAGTGGCCTGGTACACCGCCACGGAATCGCACGAGCCGGCCCCGCGGCCCGCCGTCGCGGCCCCGCCGTCGCCCGCCGCCTCGTCCGTGCCGCCGTCCCCGAGAACGTCCGCCTCACGGACACCGACATCGACGCCGACGCCGACAGCAGCCCCGGCGACGACGGCTGAGGCGCGGTTTTCGGGGCGGCATGCCCTACGGTCGGTCGACAACCCCGGCGACTACGTGAGCCAGTCCGGCCGACTCGGCATCCTGGGCCCGGTCGGCGCCACCAGCTCCGCGGCCACCCGGCAGGCGGCCACCTTCACCTTCGTTCCCGGCCTGGCCGACCCCCGCTGCTACTCACTCAGGGACGCCACGGGCAGGTACCTGCGGCACTACGCCTTCCGCATCCGGCTGGACACCGACGACCGATCCGCCATCTTCCGGAAGGACGCCACCTTCTGCCCCCGTTCCGGTTCTACGCCCGGTTCAGTCTCCCTGGAGTCGTACAACTACCCCGGCCGCTACCTCCGCCACCGGGACAACAGCCAGCTGTGGCTTGACCCTTCCGAGAACACGGCCGCGTACCGGGCCAGCCGCTCCTTCGTCGTCGTGGCGCCCTGGGCCTGACACTGAACGGCCTTGCTCTGAAGGAAAGTTGTTCGGCCTGTCGGACATTGTTCGCAAAGTGTTGACGTTGACTCGCGGCTCAATCCACACTCACGCAGCGCGATGTCATTCGGGCGGCACGTCAGCACCTCGGCCAAGGTGTTGAGCCCCCTCCTCAGGCATGTCTTCGTCACGGGATGTGAACCCATGCACAGCGTGAGACCTCAGCGCCGCCGAAGATTTTGGCCGGGCGCCGCTGCAACCGTGGCCGCCGCCGCGCTCCTGGCTGGTGTCCTCGGTCTGTCAGCCCCCGCCCAGGCGGCGGAGATCACCGACGGTCTGGCTCTCTGGTACAAACTCGACGCGACGTCGGGCACCGTGGCGGTGGACGCGTCGGGCAACGGCCGGAACGGAACCGTCAACGGCGCCGCGGGCTGGTCGGGCACAGGGGAGGGACTGACGTTCAACGGCTCCGACACCTACATCAAGGTGCCGGACAACATCATGAGCGGGATGAACGCGATCACCGTCTCGATGGACGTGCGGATCGACGCCGCCCAGTCCACGCCGTACTTCCTCTACGGCTTCGGCAACACCAGCAACGGCGCCGGGAACGGGTACCTGTTCACCACCGGCAACACCTTCCGGACCGCCATCGCCTCCGGGGGCTTCTCCACCGAGCAGAACACCCGGACCTCCACCGCGCTGCCGCGCTCCGTCTGGAAGCACGTCACCTACACGCAGACCGGCACCACGGGCGTCCTCTACCAGGACGGCGTGGAGGTGGCCCGCAACACGTCGGTCACCATCACACCCGGTTCCATCGGGTCCGGTATCACCACGGCCAACTACATCGGCGAGTCGCTCTACAGCAGTGACAAGCTCTTCAAGGGCAGGATGCGCGACTTCCGGGTCTACAACCGCGCTCTGACGCCCGGTGAGGTCCTCGCGGTCAGCGGGAACACCACGGGCATCGCCGCGGCCACCGACCCCTCGCTGAAGATCCCCGCCATCATCGACGACGCCAACAGCAGGATCACGCTGCCGATGAAGGAGGGCACGGACCTCACCGCGCTCGCCCCGCAGTTCACCCTCGCCCAGGGCGCGTCCATCAGCCCGGCCTCCGGCACCCCGCGCGACTTCACCAAGCCCGTGACGTACGAGGTGACCGGCTCCGACGGGACGAAGCGCACCTGGACGGTCTCCGCACAGATCATGAGGAGTCCGGTCCTGCCGGGGCTCACCGCCGACCCGAACATCGTCCGCTTCGGCGACACCTACTACATCTATCCGACCACGGACGGCTTCGCGGGCTGGAGCGGTACGCAGTTCAAGGCGTACTCGTCCAAGGACCTGGTCCACTGGACGGACCACGGCGTCATCCTGGACCTCGGTCCTGACATCAGCTGGACCAACAGCCGGGCCTGGGCCCCGACGATGACCGCGAAGAACGGGAAGTACTACTTCTACTACTCCGCCGACACGAACATCGGTGTCGCGGTCTCCGACTCGCCCACCGGCCCGTTCAAGGACCCCCTGGGCAAGCCGCTGATCGCCCGCGGCGCCTACACCGGCCAGATGATCGACCCGGCGGTCTTCACCGACGGCGACGGCCAGTCGTACCTCTACTGGGGCCAGGGCAGGGCGTACGTCGTCCCCCTGAACGACGACATGGTCTCCTTCGACGCCTCGAAGGTCACCAACATCACCCCCACCGGCTACAACGAGGGCTCCTTCGTCATCAAGCGCAAGGGCACCTACTACTTCATGTGGTCGGAGAACGACACCCGCGATGAGAACTACCGCGTCGCCTACGCCACCGGCTCCTCGCCCACCGGGCCCTGGATCAAGCGGGGCGTGATCCTGGAGAAGGACCTCGCCCTCGGCATCAAGGGACCCGGCCACCACTCCGTGGTGCAGGTCCCGAACACCGACGACTGGTACATCGCCTACCACCGCTTCGCCATCCCCGGCGGTGACGGCACCCACCGCGAAACCACCATCGACAGGATGGAGTTCGACACCGACGGCCTGATCAAGAAGGTCATCCCCACCCTGGGCAGCATCGACCCCATCTCCGGCGGCACCGCCCTGCCGACCAACACCACCCGATCGCTCCAGTCGGTCAACTACCCGGGCCGCTACGCCGCCGTGCGCTCGGACAGCCTCGGCTACCTCGACCCGGTGACGTCCTCCAGCACCACGGCGGTCAAGCAGAGCGCCACCTTCACCGTCGTCCCCGGCCTGGCCGACGGCAGCTGCTACTCGTTCCGTGACTCGTCCGGCCGCTACCTGCGCCACAAGGACTTCCGGATCCGCGCCGACGCGAGCAACGGCACGACGCCCTTCAACAAGGACGCCACCTTCTGCGCCCGGCCCGGTTCGGCCACTGGCTCGGTCAGCCTGGAGTCGTACAACTACCCCGGCCGCTACCTCCGCCACTACAACTACGAGCTGCGTATCGACCCCTACCAGGACAACGCCACCTTCCGCGCAGACAGTTCCTTCACGGCGGTCAGCCCCTGGGCCTGATCGCGGTCGCGCTCGCCAGGTGGCCCGCACCGCGACGCCCTGCGGGCCACCGGCCTGACCCAGCGGCCGTACTACCTCCGACACGCTGGGATCTCCCGCTGCGCACCGGCACCAGTCGTCGCTGTAGAGCGGCCGGACGGTTGCTGAGGGCATCTTGTGACCGCCACCCCGCACCAGCTCGGTGCAGGATGGCGGTCGGGTCCGTGTCGGTCAGGCTTTCTCCTTCGCTGACGCGAGCAGGGGCCTGAGGGCGATCAGTGCCCCGACCACGAAGACGGCTGTCGACAGGTAGATGAGGCCGAGATGGCTGAGGGTGTCGAGGTTGTAGGGGTAGTGGGCGGGCAGGGCGACGGCCAGTCCGAGCACGGGGACGGCGACTGCTGTGACATAGGCCCACAAGAGGCCGCGGCGTACGCCGAACCAGGCGAGGGCCGCGGTGGCCAGTCCGGCGGCCGCGATGAAGCCGGACACGGCGATGTGCAGGTGCGAGATGTACTCGTACAGGTCAGGGCTGAACGCCTTGATCTCGGACCGGCCGACGTCGACCTCGCCGGGGCCGATGCCCAGCTCCAGGAATGCGCCGGTGAAGTTGCGGATGAAGAAGATCACCGCGTATCCGACGAATGCCAGACCGGCGAGCGCCATGAGGCCGGACCCGAGGCGGAGTGCGCCGGGCCCATGTACAGCCTGGGCCGTGGTCCGGTGGGTAACCGTGGTCATGATTGCCTCCTTGGCGGCTGCTCCGCGGAAGAGGTGGTCAGCGGTTTTGACCCGCGAGGAGCCAGATGCTTTGGCTACATGCCGATGGAGGTTTTCGATCTTGACTTCAAGCGGCTGAGGCGAGCGTCCACCGTGGTCATGGTGCCCACACCCCTTCGGACGCCCACGGCTACTTTCTGGCTATGGAGACGGACGACCCCCACGGCTTCTTTCTGGCTATGGAGACGACCTCGGGGCTGAGCGTTATTGCATCTGGCTGAAAGCAATAAAATGGGCGTCGAAATCGTCTCGTGGTTGTGGTGCCAGTGCAGGTCGTCGGGGCGGATCAAAGGGAAGAATTTCGCCGACTGGTGCGAGAGCAGCTTCCGCGCCTGTACTGGACTGCCCGGACGCTGGTCGGCGACGATGCCGAGGACGCGGTGCAGGACTGCATGGTCAAGGCATTTGAGAGGTTCGATCAACTGAATGACCTTGCAGCGGGTGCTGCATGGCTGCGGAGCATCCTGGTCAATTGTTGCCGCGACCGCCTCCGGGCGAAGGCCAGGCAACCGGGTGAGGTGGAGTTCGAGGAGGCCGAGAGGTTCTCTCTCTACCGCAAGATCGCGTACGAGGATCCGTTTCCTTACTCCGATTCACTGCATCTGGACTTTCTGCAGGAGTTCGGCCGGGAGGACGTGCATGCCGTGCTGCGCCGGCTGCCCGAGCTGTACCGGATCCCACTTGTCCTGGTGTATATGGACGGTTTCCTGGCCAAGGAGACGGCTGCGATCCTCCAGGTGCCCCTGGGGACGGTGCTCGCGCGCCTGCATCGGGGTCGGAAGCTGTTCGAAAAACAGATGTGGGACTACGCGCAGGAGAACGGACTGCTGAAGGAGGCGTCGCGTTGATCACCTGCTCGGACGCGGTCAAGCAGCTGTGGGAGTACCTGGATGCCACGGTCGGCCAAGGGGAGCGCGAGGCGATGGAAGAACACCTGTCCCTCTGCCGGCGCTGCTGCGGTGAGCTGGAGTTCGCCGTCGAGCTCCGGCGGCTTCTGGCCGCATCGGGTCGCAGCGACATCCCGGACGACGTGATGCGGCGCCTGAACCAGGCCCTGAAGGAGCTGGACTGATGAGCCGGGATCTGATGCACAGCGCCGAAGTGAAGCAACTGGTCAGGGACGCCTACCGGAATATTCCCGCCACCACGGCCGCCGTGGCCCACAAGCTCTACAGCGACGAGGAGCTGGCCCAGGTTCCCCAAGCAGCAATCGATCGCGCCCTCGGCGTGGCCGACCACCTTCGCTTCGCCGCGATCCGCTCTGGTGAGACCGTCCTCGACCTGGGCTGCGGCGGTGGCATCGACACCATTCTCGCCGCCCGGCGCACCGGTCCCTCTGGCCGGGTGATCGCTCTCGACTTCCTTCCCGAGATGCTTCAGCGCACCGCCCGTGCGGTGGCCCAGGCGGGCCTGGGCAACGTGGAGATGCTGGACGGAGAGATGGAGGCCATCCCGCTCCCGGACCATCAGGTGGACCTGATCATTTCCAACGGAGTCATCAACCTGTCGCCCAGGAAGGCCAGGGTGATGGCCGAGTGTGCGCGTGTTCTCCGGCCTGGGGGGAGGTTCTGCGTTGCGGACCTGACGGTCGGACAGGAAGATCTCCCGCCAGAGATCCTGACCCAGCCGGCCGCTTGGGCGGGGTGCGTGGCTGGGGCGCTCGCCGAGGAGGATTTTGTACGAAAGCTGGAACGGGCCGGATTCCGGGAGGTCCAGGTGCCCTACCGGCAGCCAATGAGCGTCGACGACTGCTCGCTTTACCCCCTCTTCAGCCCGGAGGTGATCCAGCTGATGAGGGAACTCATCCCACCCGAGCGGCAGCAGGCCGTGGCAGTCTCGATCGTCATCCGGGCGCAGTGCGCCGGTGAGTGACCCGATGCCCGCACGCCTGTGGGACATCGCACTGATGAGAAACTCCGGCCGCAGATCGGGGAAGTGGGTGCCGTTGGGGCGAGGAGGCGCTGACCCGGGCCCGGCTCGTGCACGTCGATCAGTACTACCTGCCGGTGGTCACCATTGCCTGGGCGAACGCCCGCCTGATCGAAGCCCAGGCGCGGTTCCGGAACCGGGTGCGAGGATTCACGATTCCTTGAATTCAGGTTGGCGTGTATCGTTGTGGTGTGCTGACTGTTGCCTCCGACATCGAGGTGCTGGCCCGGTTCGGCCGCGCGCTCGCCGACCCGATCCGCTGCCGCATATTGCTCGCCCTGCGGGAAGCCCCGGCCTATCCCGCCGACCTCGCCGACGCCCTCGGGATCTCCCGCACCCGGCTGTCGAACCACCTGGCGTGCCTGCGCGACTGCGGCCTGGTCATCACCGTGCCCGACGGCCGCCGCATCCGCTACGAACTGGCGGACGAACGCCTCGGCCACGCGCTGGACGACCTGCGCACCGCCGTGGTCGCAGTGGAGACCGACCGCACGTGCGTCGATGCCGACGAAAACGGGTGCTGCTGACCATGGCCGCCGAGATATCCATGTCACTCGGCCCCAGCCCGGTCCGCCGCGACGTGCTCGCGAAACGGATACGGCTGCTGGTCGCCGCGACCATCGCCTACAACGTCATCGAGGCGATCGTCGCCATCACCGCCGGGACCCTCGCCTCCTCCACCGCGCTGATCGGATTCGGCCTGGACTCCGTCGTCGAGGTCTCCTCCGCCGCCGCGGTTGCCTGGCAGTTCTCCGCCCGCGAGCACGCGGTGCAGGAGGCGCGGGAGAAGGTCACCCTGCGGATCATCGCGCTGTCATTCTTCGGGCTCGCCGCGTACGTCACCGTCGATGCCGTCCGCACCCTGATCGGCACCGGCGAGGCCGAACGCTCCATCCCCGGCATTGTTCTTGCCGCCCTGTCCCTGGCCGTGATGCCGTTCCTGTCCGCCGCCCAGCGCCGCGCCGGCCGTGAGCTGGGCTCCGCCAGTGCGGTCGCCGACTCCAAGCAGACCCTCCTGTGTACGTACCTGTCCGCTGTGCTCCTGATCGGCCTAGCACTCAACGCCACCCTCGGCTGGCCCTGGGCCGACCCGATCGCCGCCCTGGTCATCGCAGCCATCGCCGTCAAGGAAGGCCGCGACGCCTGGCAAGGCAAGGCATGCTGCGCGACCCCCACCGCAGCGGCAGTGCCGTCCGCCGCCGAGGCGGACGTATGCGGTTGCCGCCTGGGATGCGACTGCTGCAAGTGACCTCTTGCAGACCGCAGCGGCCCCCGGCATCGACTGCCGGACCTCCGCGTCCACGATCCATCTCGCCGATAATGGCTGTTCCGCTGTTCCCCGAGGCCGGACAACCGCCCGCCGCAACGGCGCCCGATCCGTGATTCCTTGTTACGCAAACTCGAATGCGCCATAAAGGCTCGCCACTTTCGGCAGGTCAGCTGAATACGACAGGTGTGTTTCAATCTTTCGGCGCAGGATTGTCGTCCGCCTGCATAGTTCGGTCTGTTCCCCGCCATGGCAATCACCCCTATGCCGGGCGCGTGTCGAAATCCATTGCTTCCACAGCGCAATACTGTGTGCGGCAACTCCCCCGTGGACCGACGACAAGGAGCGCCACCATGTCCGTACTCGCTCGAGTTGCCCTGACTGCAGGGGTCGCTGCCGCACTGGCGGGGGGCGCACTGACGCCCGCCGCCGCCCAGGTCAGCAGCCCCAAAGACGCCAAGCACACCTACACCTGCAGCAACAAGGGTGGTGGGCCGAACCACACCGTCAACTGCTTCGGACTGATCACGGTCAACAACGTCCTGAACAACACCACTATCACCGTGGGCGATATCAACGTCCTCACGGACAACCAGCTCGACGAGATCGAGATCGCCCTGGCCACCGCCTCCGGCAATTCTGTAAATCAGAACGCGGCAATTCAGCTGCTGAAGCTGGAGGGGACCGTCCTCAACACGTATCTGCAGAACTTCGACATCGTCCTCAACGCCAGCAAGGTGAATGTCTGCGCTCTGAGTGTCTGCGTCTGACCAGTCGCCGCGTATCCGGTTGGTGGCGCGATTCCTTGTGCCGCTCGGGCTGATCAACTTCTCGTCCCGCCGGCTGGCTCCTTCACGTGCACGGCGGCCGGATGCCCTGCAGCCGGAATGACGGGCACGTGATGTGTCCGGCCTCAGGAGGTACGTCTTCGGAGGCCGGGTGCAGCATGGAGGTACGGACGTGATGAGGAGGTGTGTGGCGATGACCGAGTTCATGGATGTCCACCACGGAATGAAGGGCATCACGGACGAGCAGCTGCGCGAGGCGCATCGCGCGGACCTGGCGATCGAAAGCGAGGAATCCGTGCACTTCAAGCAGGCTTGGGCGGACCCGGAATCGGGGACTGTCTACTGCCTGTCCGAGGCACCTTCGGCGGAAGCCGTTCAGCGCATTCACGAACGCACCGGTCACCCAGCGGACGAGATTCACCCAGTGCCGCTCACGGTGTGACCAGGCGCGGCGACCGAGCGAACTCGCCGCACACACGGCAGAGGGTCTCGCGGAGCCTTCCACAGGGCCAGCAGCCAGACTCGGACACGCGAAGGGGCCTCCCATCGAATGGGAGGCCCCTTCGGGATGCGTACCACCGACCGCGCGCGAACCGGCACTACGCCGACCGTGGCCGTGCCGCAGTCGGACCGCCACCGCTCCCCGCTAGAGACGAGCGAGCGCAGCGACTGAAGCGCAGCTAGCGCAGAACCCCGGCACGCACTAAGCAGCACGACGGCCCCGGCACGGCGGGGGCCGTCCCGTCCCTCGGCAGCCAGCTGCGGGTGCTCTCACATCCGACCGGCCCCGGACCTCGTCGCCGAGATCACCCGGCGGCCGCTGCGGAGCTCGGACTGGCCGACGGCACGGCCGTGTTCGCGCGTATCAAGGTGATCGAGGCCGCGCTGGTCGCTGTGAGGCGGCTCAAGGGTCCGTCTCGACGGCGGCGTTCAACGGACCGGCTGACCGACGCCCAGCATGTTCCCTTCGCTGTCGCGGAACCAGGCCCCGCGCTCGCCGGTCGCGCCCTTGCTTGGATAGTTCCTCCATGCCCGGATGTCACCTGTTGTTCACCAGGTCGGGGTGGGAGGGATCACCGGCGGCGACAACGCTGTCAGATCCCCACCTGCACCAGGAGTACCAGTGAACGTTTCCCTCACCGTCTGGCTGCTGACCGTCGCAGCCCTGTGCGCGCTCGTCGCCGTCGACTTCTTCATCGGCCGCAAGCCCCACGAGGTGTCGATCAAGGAAGCCGGGATCTGGACCGTGGTGTGGATCGCCCTGGCCTGCGTGTTCGGGCTCGGGCTGCTCGTCTTCGGCGGGGGCCGGCCCACGGGGGAGTTCTTCGCCGGGTACATCACCGAGAAGTCGCTGAGCGTCGACAACCTCTTCGTGTTCGTCCTGATCATGGCGAAGTTCGCGGTGCCCTCGCAGTACCAGCAGCGGGTGCTGATGATCGGCGTCATCATGGCCCTGGTGCTGCGCGCCGTCTTCATCGCGGCCGGTGCGGCGATCATCTCCGCCTTCTCCTGGGTGTTCTACCTCTTCGGCGCCTTCCTGATCTGGACCGCCTGGAAGCTGATCCAGGACGCCCGCAAGGAGGAGCACGAGGAGGAGTACCAGGAGAACAAGCTGCTGAAGGCGGTCGAGCGCCGCTTCGGTGTGGCCGACGGTTACCACGGCACCAAGCTGTTCATCGTCGAGAACGGCAAGCGGGTGATGACGCCGATGCTGGTCGTGATGCTCGCGATAGGCTCCACCGACGTGCTGTTCGCCCTCGACTCCATCCCCGCCATCTACGGGCTGACCCAGGATCCGTACATCGTCTTCACCGCGAACGCCTTCGCCCTGATGGGCCTCAGGCAGCTTTACTTCCTCATCGGCGGCCTGCTGAAGAAGCTGGTCCACCTCAGCTACGGCCTGTCGATCATCCTGGGCTTCATCGGCGTCAAGCTGGTGCTGCACGCACTGCACGAGTCCGGGGTCCACGTCCCCGAGATCAGCATTCCCTTCTCACTCGGCTTCATCGTGCTCGTCCTGGCGGTCACCACGATGACCAGCCTCTGGGCCGCGAAGAAGCAGGAAGTCGAGGCGGCGCAGTCGGCGTAGGGAGGCTCAGCCAGTGGCGGGGGCCGCCTTCGGCCGGCGTCTTGGCGGGTGACGCGTTCTGCCGTCCTGCCAGGCCCGTCGGTGCGCGCTACCGTGCAGGAAAGTGTCCGCGCACGGCAGCGGCCGGTGCCCAACGCCACCGGATCACCGGCTGAAGGAACTGTGATCATGCCCGAGACGAGAATCGTCCGGCGAGGCGACAGTGCGTATGAAGCCATCCGGACAGAGATGGTCTGGAACGAGCTCACACCGCAGCGGTTCCCCGAGATGATCGTCCGGGCCGAGTCGGAGCAGGACGTTCAGGAGGCCGTCCGGCTGGCCCGCTCCCGCGGTCTGCGGATCGCCGTACGCGCGGGCGGCCACAGCTGGATCGGCTCCCCGGTCCGCGACGGCGGCATGCTCATCGACCTCTCCGCACTGCGCCAGTGCGTCGTCGCCCCGGAGACACGCACGGCGGCCGTGCAACCGGGCGTCACCGGCGGCTCGCTCGCCGCCCAACTCGCCCCGTTCGGGCTTGCGTTCCCGGCCGGGCACTGCGGGAGCGTCGGCGTGAGCGGCTACCTTCTCAGCGGCGGCCTCGGCTGGAACTCCGGCGCCTGGGGGCCGGGCTGCGCGAGCGTGCGGGCGATCGAAGCCGTCACCGCGGACGGGCACGGCGTCCGGTGCAGCGAACACGAGCACCCCGACCTGTTCTGGGCGGCCCGCGGCGCGGGCCCCGGCTTCTTCGCCGTCGTCACACGCTTCCACCTGCGGCTCTGGGAGCTCCCGGGCGCCATCGTGCAGACCGCCTACACCTTCCCGCTCGACGAGCTCCCGGCCGTCGCCGCGTGGACCACCGAAGCCGCGGGCCGGCTGCCGGCCGGTGTCGAGGCGTCCTTCCTGCTCGGGGCGGCCGACCCGGCCCTCTCCGCCGCACCGTACCGACCCAAGGTGATCAAGGTCACCGCCACCGCCTTCGCCGCCTCGCACGACGAAGCGGTCCGGTCGCTGGAACCGCTCCGGACCTGTCCCCTCGCCGACCGCGCCCTCTCCCGGCAGATCGACGAGCCGGTGTCGTACGAGTCCCTCCACACCACCTCGGGGACCCTGTGGCCAGAGGGGCGCCGCTGCGCGGTCGACACCCTCTGGTCCGACGACGGCTTCGACACGCTGCTGCGCAGGCTGGCGCCGTTCGTCGCGGAAGCCCCCTCGGAGCAGTCGTTCGTCCTCGCGCCCTTCTGGCCGGCGTCCCGGAACCGGGAACTGTGGCGGGACATGGCCTTCTCAGCGCTCGGCGACACCTATGTCGCCTCGTTCGCCATCTGGACCGATCCCGAGGACGACGCCCTCAACATCCGCTGGCTCCGCGACACGATGGGCGCCGTCGAACCCCTCGGCACCGGCCACTACGTCGGCGAGGCCGACCTCACGGCCGACCCCTCCCGCGCCGAGCGCTGCTATGCGCCCGAGGACTGGCGACGCCTGGAGGAGCTGCGGGCGCGGTACGACCCGGAAGGGGTCTTTCATACGTACCTTGCGCCGTGATCCACGGCTGGCTGAAGCCGTGATGCACGGCTGGCTGAAGCCGTGATGCACGGCTGGCTGTACGTCATGTCACGTCGCGTGGGCCGTGTGGCCCGGGCCCCGAACCCGTGTGACCATGAACCCATGATCAATGGCGCTCACGTCATCCTCTACAGCCGGGACGCAGTCGCCGATCGTGCCTTCATCCGGGACGTCCTCGGGTTCGCGGGCGTCGACGCCGGCGGCGGATGGCTGATCTTCGCGCTGCCGCCCGCGGAGGTCGCGGTCCATCCCTCCACGGAACGGCCGAGCCACGAGCTGTATCTCATGTGCGACGACATCCAGGGCACGCTGGCGCAGCTGCGCGACAAGGGCGTGACGGTGGGGCCGGTGACTGATCAGGGGTGGGGGCTGCTCACCGCGGTGACGCTGCCCAGTGGGGCTCAACTCGGGCTGTACGAGCCGCGGCACACTGTCGCGCACAGCGCGACCGACGGCAGCGTCTGAGTTCCGCGACGGCAGCGAGAGCCGCGCGGCCCGCCGGCTCGCAGCCTGAGCCCCTCGCAGCCTGAGCCCGACGCCGGGCCCGAGCCCGAGGACGGGTCGGCCGGTCGTCGTGGGTGGTCGCCGGCCGTGGCCGTCAGCCCGCCAGCGGGTTGAGGACCAGCGGCTGGACCTGACCCTCCAGCATCGCGCCAAGGCCGAGGATCGCGGACACGTCCGGGCGCTCGGCGATGGTCACCGGCATACCCGTGGCGTCCCGCAGCATCTGGTCGAGTCCCGGCAGCAGGGCGCTGCCGCCGACCATCATGATCCCGCGGTCCGCCAGATCGGCCACCAGGTCGGGCGGGCAGTCCCGCAGCACCTTGCCGATGCCGTCGAGTACGGCGGTCAGCGGGGTGTGGATGGCGTCGCGCACGGCCGCGGTGTCGACGTACACGGAGCGGGCGAGGCCCGTGGCCACGTCCCGGCCGTGGATCTCCGTGGTCTGCGGGCCGTACGGCGTGAGGCCGTTGCCGGAGAGCGCGAGCTGCAGCGGGCGCACCGACTGGGACGGCAGCACCAACTCGTGGTGGTGGCGCAGGTGCTGGACGATCGCGTGGTCGATGGCCTCACCGCCCACCGGGATCCGCTCGGCGGTCACGATCGAACCCAGCGAGAGCACCGCCACCTGCGTGGTCGCCGCCCCGCACACCATGATCATGGTGGCTTCCGGGAGTTCCACGGGCAGTCGGCAGCCGACCGCGGCGGCGATCAGGGTGTCCACCAGCTCGACGCGCCGCGCACCGAGGCCCACCAGCGTCTCGACGGCGGCGCGCTGCGCCAGCGGGTCGGCCTCGTGCGGGGTGCAGGCGGCGGCCCGCAGCCGGGGTTTGCGGCGCAGGTTGCGGCGGAGCTTCTCGCCGATGAGGCCGCGCAACATACGCTGAGCCATGTCGATGTCGACGACGGTGCCCCCGGAGACAGGGCGCACCACGCGGATGTACGGGGGCGTGCGGCCCGTCATCCTCTCGGCGAACTGCCCGACCGCGATCAGCGCGCCGGTCCGGGTGTTGACGGCGGCGACGCTCGGCTCGTCCACGACGAGGCCCGCACCCTTCACGAACACCCGGGTCCTGGCCGCTCCCAGGTCGACGGCGACGTGGCAGCGGCGCAGCTGATCCAGATTGACGGTCATGGCAGGTCCTCCCGAGAGCACAGACCGCGTGCGGGCCGCCGGACGGCGGTCCTCCTGTGCATCGTCAGGCGGTGACGCGGGGTGCGCGCGCGGGGATGGGCCGCGCGGGGGGACGGCCATACGGGCGATCTTGGGCGTCGCCAACGCCTCGCTGGACCCGCGTCGGTGAAGGGTGACGGGCGCCCGTCCTAGGGCTCCTGTCCCCGTTCGGGTCGCGGTTCCGGTTCCGGTTCCGGTTCCGGCTCCGGCTCCGGTTCCGGTTCCACGATGCCGCGTACGACCCCGAGCTCGACCAAGTCCTGAGGGCGCAGGCGGAGTTGGTCGGCCGTGGAGGGGATCTCGTCCTGCGGCCGCTTCAGTATGGCCGCCGCCGACTCGGGGGCGATGACCGAGAAGTAACTGTCCGGAGTGGCCCAGGTGTTGCCCGGCGCGGCCAGTGCCAGCGCGCCGCCCGAGCCGCCCTCCCCGATGAGAAGGCTGGTGATCGGCACGGGGGATGCGGCGACGGCGGCGAACAGGTCCGCGATGGCCGCTCCGGCCGCGGCCCGCTCGGCCGCCGCGTCGTTGGCGGCGCCCGGCGTGTCCACCAGCGTCAGCACGGGAATCCCCAGCCGCCCGGCCAGCCGGACCAGCCGGGCCGCCGTCCGGTACCCCGCGGGCCGGATCGCCGTACCGCACTGAGCGGCGTACGCGACGGTCCGCCCGGCGTGCTCGCCGAAGCCGCAGAGCATGCCGGGATCGACGCCGCCGCAACGGTCACCGCTGATGGCGGCCCGCCGGGTGAAGTACGCGTCGAGGTACGCCTCGGCGTGGGGGCGCCCGGGGGCGCGGGCCTGCAGGACGGCGTCCCAGCCCGTGCGGGGGAGCGGAGTGGCGGCGAGGGCGTGGGGCGGGGGAGGGGCGACCCGTTTCGTCGCCGGGGCCACCCTCGTCAGCAGCTCCAGCCACAGGGAGACCTCGGCCCGGAGCCGGTCGGGGGCCACGACCGCGTCGATGGCGCCCGCCTCCCTCTGCGCCTCGGCCGTGTACGCGTACGGGTCCGCGTCCTGCGGGCGTACCCGCGATCCGGCGAAGCCCACCTGTGCGCCTGGCAGGGCCAGGATCACGTCGGCGCCCGCGCCGAGCGTGGCCCAGCCGCCGCCCGTCGTCGGGTCGCGCAGGACGGCGAGCTGCGGCAGGCGCGCCTCGCGCGTGAGGACCGACTGCCGCGCGACCCGCTGGAGCTGGGCCAGCGCGCGCATGCCCTCCTGCATACGGCTGCCGCCCGTGGCGACGAGGCAGACGACGGGGAGGCGCTGCTCGCGCGCGCACGTGTAGGCCGCTTCGATGCGGTCGCCGGTCCGCTCGCCGAGCGAACCGCCGAGGTAGCCGAACTCGAAGGAGACCAGGACGGCGCGCGTGCCGCCCGTGCCGCCCACGGTGGCCGTGCCGCAGACCACCGACTCCTGCTCGCCGGTACGGGCCGCGGCACGGGCGCGCGCGTCGTCGTAGCCCTGCCAGGAGAGGGGGCCGTCGGGGGCGTACTCGGCCGAGGGGGATGGCAGTTCGCGGAAGTCGTCGGCGAGGAGGGCGATGGCTTCGCGGGCGGTGAGACGGGGATGCGCGGGGCCGTGGGGAGGCGCGGGCCCGGCCCCGGGTGTGCCCGCATCGCGCCCGGTGCCGCCGTCGCCGTGCCTGGTGCGGCCGTCGCCGGGCCTCGTGGCGCCGTCCCCGGGCCCCGTGCCGCCGTCAGTCATGGAGTGCCTGCTCATGGAGTGCCCTCTTCACGATCTTGCCCATGTCGTTGCGTGGCAGTGCGCCCAGGTAGCGCACGGCCCGCGGCCGCTTGTGCGGGGCGAGGCGGCGGGCGACATGGTCGGCCAACTCGTCGGCCGACGGCGGGGCTTCGGGTGTGGCGGGGACGATCCACGCCACGATCCGCTCGCCCAGGTCGTCGTCCGGTTCGCCCGTCACCGCGGCCTCCCGTACCCCGGGGTGCTCGAGCAGCGCGTTCTCGATCTCGCCCGCGCCGATCTTGTAGCCGCCGCTCTTGATGAGGTCGGTGGCCTTGCGGCCGACGATGCGTACGTATCCGTCGGGTTCGCGCACGGCCATGTCCCCGGTGCGGAACCAGCCGCCCTCCGCGAAGGCGGCCGCGGTCGCGTCCGGCCGGTTCAGATACTCCGTGAACAGGTTCGGCCCGCGCACCTGGATCTCGCCGACCGTCTCCCCGTCGTATGCCTCGACGGCCGCCCCGGCCTCGTCGACGAGCCGCAGCTCGACGCCCGGCAGGGGCACGCCGACCGTGCCCGCGCGCGGCTCGCCGTCCGCCCGCACACTCGTGTTCATCAGCGTCTCCGTCATGCCGTACCGCTCGATGACCCGGCTGCCGGTCGCGGCCGCGATCCGCTCGTGGTCGTGCACGGGGAGCGCGGCTGAGCCCGATACGAGCAGCCGGGCCTTGGCGAGGCCCTTGGCCAGCTCGGGCTCCTCAGGCAGCGCCTCGGCGATGCGGTGGTACATGGTCGGTACGCCGAACAGCATCGTGGCGCCGGAGTTCAGCTCCCGTGCCACACCCTCGGTGCTGAACCGGCCGAGATGCCGCACCGAGCCGCCCCGCCGGAGCGGACCGAGGATCCCGAGGATCAGCCCGTGCACATGGAACAGCGGCAGCCCGTGCACCAGCACGTCGTCGCCCGTCCACTGCCAGGCGTCCTCCAGCGCGTCCAGCGTCGCGGCGACGGCGCGGCGGGGGAGGACGGCGCCCTTGGGCGGACCGGTGGTCCCGGAGGTGTAGACGACGAAGGCCGGGGCTGCGTCGTCGGTGTCGTCCGCGGAGCGCGGCGTCGCCGCTCCCGCCGCCCGGGCGTCGGCCTCCACATCGATACGGGTCAGCGCGCCGAGCGCCGGAGGGAGCTCTTCGCCGGGCGCCGCGAGCACCAGCGACGGAGCACTGTCCGCCACGATGTGCGCGAGCTCCTTCTCACCCGACTTGGGGTTGAGCGGCACGGCGGCGACGCCCGCCTCCAGCGCGGCCACCGCACCGACCGCCGTCTCGAGGGTGGGCGTGGCCCAGAGGGCGACCCGGCCGGCACCGCGGATGCGCTCGGCGAGCGAGCCGGTCACGGCGGCGAGCTCGCCGTACGTCAGGGCGCGGTCGCCGAAACGCAGGGCGGGCCGGTCCGCACCGCCGCCGGGACCTGCGGTCATGGCCGGAAAGAGAGAGGACACGCGTCGTACTCCTTGTTGGTCGCTGTCGCTTCGCTGCAGTCGTCAGTGTTTCTGGCGTATATGTGCGCCGTACCCGCAATGTGCAGTCTGGTGGCAGGTCGCCACCGTGCCGGACGTCACCCGAGCCCTGGTACGACCATCACCAGCCACACCACTGCGGGTACCACGGCCACCACGATTCCCCCGTAGATCATCAGCTGCCGGAAGAAACGCTCGCGGTCGACGTCCGGCGCCGCGGCCAGGACCAGCGCGCCGTTCGTCGAGAACGGGCTCACGTCCACGACCGTCGCCGACACCGCCAGGGCCGCCACCATGCCGACCGCGCCGATCTCGCCCTGCGCGAGGAACGGCACCGCGAGCGGGATCAGCGCGCCCATGATCCCGACGGACGAGGCGAACGCCGAGACGACCGCGCCGATGTAGCAGAGCAGGACCGCCGCCAGCAGCGGGACGCCGATGCCGCTGACGCCCTCGCCTGCCCAGGTGATGGTGCCCATCTCGTTCAGGACGCCCACGTAGGTGAGGACACCGCAGATCAGCAGGACCGTCGGCCAGGCGATCTGGCCGACTGCCGTCCGGCTGTCCTGCGGCCAGCAGGCGCTGAGCAGCACGGCGAGGGTGATCGCCGTCAGCCCGGCGTCGAGGTCGAAGGCGAGGACGGCGACGACGAGCGCGACGAGAGCGGCCAGCGTCGCACCGCGGGCGGGCGTCAGCCGCGTATCGGCCCCCTTGTCCTGGTCCCGGTCCTCACCGGCGTCGGTGGCCGTGCCGGTTCCGGTGGCCGTCACAGCACCCTTCGCCCAGAGCCTGAGGCCGCCGAACAGGACGAACACGATGCCCGCGATGACGAGGTTGACCACGAGGGAGGCCAGAAAGAGCGTGATCTCGCTGCCCGGAAGCTTCTCGCGCTCGACGATGCCGTTGACGATCGAACCGTAGATGCTGATCGGCGAGAAACCGCCGGCCTGCGCGCCGTGCACCACCATCGCACCCATCAGCAGCGGGCTGATCGAGTAGCGGGCGGCGAAGCTCAGCGCGATCGGCGCGACGATGGCGACGGCGGCCGGACTGACCGCGCCGATCGCCGTCAGCGCACCGGTCAGCGCGAACATCACCCAGGGGATCAGCGCCACGCGGCCCCGCACCAGCCGGATCGCGACGTGCACCAGCCAGTCGGTGGTGCCGTTGGCGCGGCCGATCGCGAAGAGATACGTGACGCCGACGAGGACGACGAAGAGGTCCCCGGGGAAGCCGGCGAAGATGCCGTCGGCGTCGAGGCCGGCGACCAGCTCGCCGACCCCGAACGCGGCGGCGAAGGCGAGCGCGCCCATGTTGATGGAGCGGGTGGTGGCGATGACGAACACCACGACGAGCACGAGGATCGATATCAGTTCGGCGGACATGCGGGCTCCCGTCCCTGGGTCCCTTGTGATGGCCTCATGGTCTAGTGGCTGAGCCACTAGGCCATTTCGGCGGAGCGGTTGCACCACATTGGGCGTCGGCCGGAGCGAGCGTCAAGGGGTCGGACGCAAGATTGGCTCAGCCACTTGGCCACTGAGCCACCTAACCACCGGCCATGACCCGGTGTTACGCTCGCGACGGGCGAGATCACGCGAGGGGGAACCACATGACCGACGCACTGCGCCCGATGGCGAAACCGCGCCTGTACGAGCAGGTTCTCGAGCGGCTGCGGCGTTACGTGGCGGAAGGCGGACTCAAGGCCGGCGACCGCCTGCCGCCCGAACGCGATCTGGCGCAGCGCCTGGGTGTCAGCCGTGCCTCCGTGAAGCAGGCGATCGTCGTGCTCGAGGTCCAGGGCCTGGTGGAGGTCCGCCACGGCGGCGGCACCTACCTGGTGCGGGACAGCCTCGACGCGGAGCCCGTGGAGCGCCTGGTCGAGCGGCGCCGGCGCCTGCCCGACGTACTCGAGGCACGTGAGGCGCTCGAGACCAAGCTCGCCGAACTGGCCGCGGAGCGCCGTACGGACGAGGACCTCGCCGCCCTGCGCTCGGCGCTCTCTCATATGGCCGACGAGATCGCCCAGGACGCGTACGGCGTGGAGGGCGACCGCCTGTTCCATGCGGCGGTGACGGCCGCGGCGCACAGCAGCCTGCTCGCGGAGTTCATGCGCTCCATCGCCGACCAGATCACCGAGAGCCGCAACGAGTCCCTCCGCCAGCCGGGCCGGCCCAACCGGTCCCTGACCCAGCACCAGGCGATCCTCCGCGCGATCGAGGCCCAGCAGCCCAAGCAGGCGGCCGCGGCGATGCGCCGCCACGTACGGACGGTCGCGAAGGTGCGGTTGCTGGACTGGAACCCGGACGACGAACGCGCGCCTCTCGACTGACGGTGGCGTACCCGTGCACACCTGGTGCCGGCGAACGCTGGCCCGCCCAGGGCGAACCTGGTCGCCGCGCACCTCTCACTCCACCGACGTCAGCCGCTGCAACAGCCCCCAGGTGAACTCCGCGACGACCCGTCGCCGCACCCCGTCCTCGTCCGGCGCCGTGAACGCGAGGCGCCAGCGTGTGGGGGCCGTCCCCTCCATCGGGCGGGCGGGTGCGAAGCCCCGGGCCGCCTCGTCGACCGTGCACGACCACGGGCGGAGGTCCGCGATCGTACGCAGGGAGGGGCCCGGAGCGCCGGGTGCCCGGACCAGCCACTCGTTCCAGACGGCGCCGTTCGGGGCGAGCAGCACCTCGAAGCGGAGGTCGGGCCAGAGCGGGACCGGCCACAGCAGGGCTTCGCATGCGAGGTCGCCGATCCGGCGGACGGCGGTCGACTCGGGCGTGCCGAGGACCGAGCGGTAGCGGGACGCCGCGCCACGCGCGCGTGGGGAGCGGGCCATCGCCTGCCAGCGGCGGTTCGCCTCGCGCATGTCCGCGAGCGAGACGCCCATCTCACGCCGGGCGTCCTCCACGAGATCCGGATTGTGGTCCGCCATGCGGCGCAGCAGTACGAGCTGGAAGTCCCGGGGTGTGAACGGCGGCATGCCGACCATCGTCGCGTACGGGCGCGTTCCCGGGCCCGGCGCGGGGAGCGACACCCTGCCGCCCACCCATTGCCCCGCCGAGAGCGCTCCGCATAACCTGTGTTCGTTATTCCGGTCGACCGTTGAAATTTCGAACATTGAGGGAGGGGTCGTGGGCCGCCTCGTACCCGCCGTGACCCGGGCGCTCGACATACTCGAGCTCTTCCTGGACGGTGACGGCACCCTGTCCGCGCCGGACATCGTCCGTAAGCTACAGCTGCCCCGCACGACGGTGCACGAGCTGGTCACCACGCTCGCCGCCCGTTCCTACATCGTCCCGGTGCAGGGCCAGCCGGGCCGCTACCGGCTGGGTGTGCGCCCGTACCAGCTCGGCAGCCGGTACGCCGAGCAGCTGGACCTCGCGGCCGAGGGCCAGCAGGTCGCCCGTTCCGTCGCCGAGACCTGCGACGAGACGGTGCACGTCGCGATCCTCGAGGGCACGGACGTCATCTACATCGCCAAGGTGGACTCCACGCACGCCGTGCGCATGGTGTCCGCCGCAGGCCGCCGGCTGCCCGCGCACTGCACGTCCGTCGGCAAGATGCTGCTGGCCTCCCTCCCGGACGCCGAGCTCGCCTCTCGCGTCCCGGACGACGCGGACCTGGTCGCGATGACCCCCAACAGCATCACCGATCCGGCCGCGCTGCGCGAGGCCCTGGCCGTGATCCGCGAGCGCGGGGTCGCCGTCGAGAGCCGCGAGTCGAACCCGGACGTGAGCTGCGTCGCGGCACCGGTGCGCGACCGGACGGGGCGCGTCGTCGCGGCGCTCTCCATCTCCGTACCCATGATCCGCTGGAGCGACGAGCGCCGGGGGGAGCTGGAGCAGCTCGCCGCCAAGGGTGCGGCCGACCTGTCCGAGCGTCTCGGCTACCGGGGGGTGTGATGAGCGTCGAACTCGCGGTGCGCGAGTACGCCGAGCTGGGCGAGGGTCCCACCTGGGACGCCGACGCCGGGCGGCTGATCTGGGTCGACATCCTCCAGTCGCGCGTCCACACGTACGACCCGGCCGACGGCCGCCGTACCGTCATGGTCACCGAGCAGCACGTGGGTGCCGCGAAGCCCCGCGCGGGCGGCGGCCTCGTCGTCAACCTCCGGGACGGTGTCGGGCTGTACGGCCCGGGCGGCGGGGACTTCCGGTGGCTGCACCACGACCCCGTTCCCGGCCGCCGCGGCAACGACGCCGCCGTCGCACCCGACGGCTCCCTCTGGGCCGGGACCATGCGCTACGACGAGGCGCCGGGCGGGGGCACGCTGACGCGGATCACCGGCGACGGCTCCACGCAGACCGTCCTCGACGACGTCGCCGTCAGCAACGGCACCGGCTGGAGCCCCGACGGGCGGCTGATGTACTACATCGACTCGCCGACGCGGCGGATCGACGTCTTCGACGTCGAAGACGCCGAACGCGTCGTGAACCGGCGCCCGTTGGCCGTCATCGAGGACGGCGCCGGTTTCCCCGACGGGCTGACCGTCGACGCGGAAGGGTGCGTCTGGGTCGCGCTGTGGGACGGCGGGGCGGTCCGCCGCTACACCCCCGACGGCGAGCTGGACCGCGTCGTCGACCTGCCCGTGCGCCGCCCCACGGCGTGCGCATTCGGCGGCGCCGACCTGACCGACCTGTACATCAGCACCGCCCGTACGGGACTTGAGGCACCGCACCCGCTGTCCGGCTCGCTGCTGGTGGTGCCGGGGGCGGGGAAGGGGTTGGCGCAGCCGCCCTTCGCGGGCTAGCGATCACCAGCGATCCGTTCCTTGAGGGCCCTCGCCGTGCTGTGCCGGCGAGGGCCCTGCTGTTTGCCTGACGGCGACTCAAGTAACCGCTTTCTGAAATTCTTGCAGAATCCATTGACGCGAAATCTGTTCGACTCTACGGTCCGGGTTCGAAGTTACGGGCGGTATTCGGAATATCGAACAGTAAGGGTTGGGCATGGGACAACCTTCCCTGAGCCGTAGGCAACTCCTCGCCGGCCTCGGCGGCTTGGGCGTGGCCGGGAGTCTCGCCTTCGCGGCGCTCGGGACCGGGGCCGACGCGCTGGCCTCCAGCGCGGACACCCGCGTGCGCTACTGGAATCTCTTCAGCGGCGGCGACGGCGCCAACATGATCGCGATGCTGAACGCCTTCCGTAAGGAGCACCCCGGCATCGCGGTGAAGGACTCCACGCTCCAGTGGGGCAACCCCTTCTACACGAAGCTGGCCATGGCCGCCGCGGGCAATCGCGCCCCCGAGCTCGGCGTCATGCACCTGGGCCGGGTCGCCGGCTTCTCGCCGGGCCGGCTCCTCGACCCGTGGGACGTCGACCTGCTCGCCAAGTACGGCGTACGGAAGGAGGACTTCAACCCCGCGCTGTGGAACCGCGGTGTCATCGACGGCAAGCTCTACGCCCTGCCGCTCGACATCCACGTCCAGCTCTGCTTCTACCGCAAGGACGTGCTGAAGAAGGCGGACCTGCTCGGCGACGACGGCCGGATCGTGCCGGTCACCTCCACCGACGAGTGGTTCGACGTCCTGAAGAAGGCCAAGGCGGTCCAGAAGAAGGGGCTGCAGACGATCGGCCTGTGGACCAACGACCAGAACTTCCAGTGGTGGTTCTTCGTCGCCTTCTACACCCAGCTCGGCGGCGAGTGGTTCAACGACGCCCGCACCGAGGTCCTCTTCGACGTCGACAAGGCCACCCAGGTCCTGGAGTTCTTCCGCCAGCACGTCACCGACGGCTACGTCATCCCTGGTGCCCCCACCGGCGAGCAGTTCATCAACGGCGCCCCCTTCACCTGGGAGGGCAACTGGTCCGTGCCGGTCTTCTCCGGCGCCAAGCTCGATTACGGCGCGACCCCGCTGCCGCCCGTCTTCGGCAAGCAGGCCACCCACGCCGAGTCGCACGCCTTCGTCCTGCCCCACCAGGCCGGCCGCGGCGGCGCCACCAACGAGGCCGCGCACGAGCTGGCCGCGTACGTCGTCCAGCACGCCCTGCAGTGGGCGGCCGGCGGCCACATTCCCGCGTACACGCCGACGCTCTCCACGGACGCGTACAAGAACCTCACCCCGCAGAACGAGTACGTGAGCGCCATGGACCACCAGGCCACCGAGCCGAAGGTGTGGTTCGCGGGCTCCACCGGCGTCCTCGCCCAGGACCTCGGCCCGACCGTCGTCTCCTCGACGATGGGCTCCGCCAAGCCGGCCGCCGTCGCGCAGCGGATGAAGGCCCAGCTCACCAAGCTCCTCGCTTCGAAGAACCCGATGGACGGCAAGACCGCCGCGCAGGGAGGTGCGGTCGCATGACGACCAGTGCTCAGACCGTCGTCGCACCGGCACGCGCCAGGACCGCGACCGCGGCCGCGACCGTCCGCCGCAAGCAGGGCTTCCAGCACGGGGGCTGGTTCGTCGCCCCGTTCCTGGTGCTCTTCGCGCTGTTCGTGATCTGGCCGCTGCTGCGCGGCGTCTACCTCAGCTTCACGGACGCCAACATCTCCGGCGAAGGCGCGAGCTTCGTCGGCCTCGACAACTACCGCGAGGCCCTGGGCGACTCGGCGATGTGGGACGCGCTCGGCCACAGCGCGTACTTCACGCTGCTCGTCGTGCCGTGCATCACCGTGCTCGCCTTCCTGCTCGCGATGCTCGCACACAACATCGAGCGCGGTAAGTGGCTGTGGCGGCTGTGCTTCTTCGCACCGTTCCTGCTGCCGTCGACCGTCGCGGGCAACATGTGGCAGTGGCTGTTCACCCAGGGAATCGGCCTGTTCAACCAGACCTTCGGGCTCGACACCCCCTGGCTGACCGACAAGTCGTACGCCATGCTCGCCATCGTCATCGAGACCCTGTGGTGGACCGTCGGCTTCTCCTTCCTGCTCTACCTCGCCGCGCTCCAGGGCATCCCCGACCACCTGTACGAGGCCGCCAAGCTGGACGGTGCCAACGCCTGGCACCGCATTGTCCACATCACCCTGCCGATGCTGCGCAACATCACCGGCCTGGTGATCGCGCTCCAGATCCTCGCCTCGCTCCAGCTCTTCGACCAGGCCGTCGTGATGATGGACTTCAGTCCTGGACCGGAGCTCAGCACCAGGTCGTTCGTGCAGTACACCCTCGAACAGGGCTTCACCAGCTACCGCGTGGGCTACGCCTCCGCGATGTCCATCATCTTCTTCGTGATCATCGCGGCCGTCGCCCTGACGCGGATGTGGCTGCTGCGCAACCGTGAGGAGGGCGGCCGATGACCACCGCCGAGACGACCGTACGCACCGTACGCACCAAGGTCCGCAAGCCCTGGACACCCAGCCAGATCGTCCTCACGCTGATCGGCGTCGCCGTCTCCGCCGTCTTCGTGGCGCCGATCGCCGCGGCCCTGCTCACCTCGCTCAAGTCCGAGGCCGAGGCGGCCGAGATCCCGCCACACTGGCTGCCGGAGGTCTGGACGGGCCAGGCGTGGAAGGCCCTCTACGAGACCGGCAACATCACCAACTGGTTCGTCAACTCGCTGGTCGTGTCCGTGCTCGTGACGGCCGTCGTCCTGACGGTCGCCGCGCTCGCCGGCTACGGCTTCGCCCGCACCGAGTTCCGCGGCAAGGGTGTCCTGATGGGCATCGTGATGAGCGGCCTGATGATCTCCCCGGCCGTCCTCGGCGTCCCCCTGTTCACCACGGTCCAGCAGATGGGGATGGTCGACACCTACTGGGGCATGATCCTGCCGCAGTGCGCTCCCGCCGCGATGGTCTACATCCTGTACAAGTTCTTCCAGGGCGTCCCGCGTGAGCTGGAGGAGGCGGCCTTCATCGACGGCGCCGGCCGCTGGCGGGTCTTCTTCACCATCGTGGTCCCGCTCGCCCGCCCCTCCCTCGCCGCGGTCGGCATCTTCACCTTCATCGCGTCCTGGAACAACTTCCTGTGGCCGTACATGGTGACCAACAACCCCGACCTGATGACCATGCCGAACGGCATCGCGACCGTCATGAACTCCTACGGCATCCAGTGGGCCCAGCTCATGGCCGGCGGCCTGATGGCGGGCCTACCGCTGATCATCGTCTTCGTCTTCTTCCAGCGCCAGATCGTGGCCGGTGTGGCACACACCGGCCTCGCGGGCCAGTAACTCCCGATAAGGAGCTACGTACGTTGAAGCGCATCAGACTCGCGGCCGTCCTCGCCGCCGCCCTCCTCGCCCTGCTGCCCACCACCGCGCAGGCGGACACCACATACCCGAACCCGCTGCCGATCACCGGCCAGCAGATCATCCACGACCCGACCGTCATCCACCTCAAGAACGGCCAGTACGTCGCCTACTCGACCGGCGGAATCATCGGCGCCCGCCTGTCGACGGACATGAAGCACTGGGACGACGCGGGCAACGCCTTCGCCGAGCCCCCGAGCTGGTGGTACGAGTACAACGACACCGGTGACCCGTGGGCGCCCGACATCTCGTACCGCGACGGCAAGTACTGGCTGTACTACTCCGTCTCGTCCTGGGGCAGCAACCACTCCGCGATCGGGGTGGCCACGTCGCCGAGCGGACTGCCCGGGACCTGGACCGACCACGGCAAGGTCTTCAGCTCCGAGCGCACCGACAGCTGGAACGCCATCGACCCGGGAGTGATCCGGGCCGACGACAAGCTGTGGATGGCCTTCGGCTCGTACTGGACCGGCATCCGCATGGTCGAGCTCGACCCGGAGACGGGGAAGGCCGTGCCCGGCGCGACCGTCCACCACCTGGCGACCCGCCCGGACGCGCCGTACGCGGTGGAGGGCCCCTACGTCGTCAAGCACGGCCGCTACTACTACCTCTTCGCCTCGTACGACGCGTGCTGCTCGGGCGTGAACTCCACGTACAAGATCCGCGTCGGCCGGTCGGAGTCGGTCACCGGACCGTATGTCGACAGCGACGGCACTCCGCTCCTCGAGGGCGGCGGCGACCTGCTGCTCGCCGGGAACGGCCGGTTCATCGGCACGGGAGGCGAGTCCGTCTTCCGCGACAAGGGCCGCGACATCCTCGCGTACCACTACTACGACGTGGACGACAACGGCACGCCCAAGCTGGCCCTGAACCCGCTGAGCTGGGGCAGGGACGGCTGGCCGACCGTCGCGGCCTGGGGCGACTGAGACAGGCGGAACAACCGAGCACGGAACGGGCGGGCGCGACCCATTGACCTGCGGTCGCGCCCGCCTTAGCGTCTGTCCGACGACCCGGCCAATGTACGTGATATCGAACGAAGTTGAGGAAGAAATGACCGCACCCGCCCGCTTCACACTGGATCCCGCCTTCGCCGTCGGCGACGTCAACCCCCGTCTCTTCGGCTCGTTCGTCGAGCACCTGGGCCGCTGCGTCTACACCGGGATCTACGAGCCGGACCACCCGTCGGCGGACGAGTCGGGCCTCAGGACGGACGTGCTGGAGCTGATCCGCGAACTCGGCGTCACCACGATCCGCTACCCCGGCGGCAACTTCGTCTCCGGCTACAAGTGGGAGGACTCCGTCGGCCCGGTCGACGAGCGGCCGCGCCGCCTCGACCTCGCCTGGCGGTCGACGGAGACCAACCGCTTCGGCCTCTCCGAGTACATCGCCTTCCTGAAGAAGGTCGGCCCGCAGGCCGAGCCGATGATGGCGATCAACCTCGGTACGCGCGGCGTGGCGGAGGCCCTGGAGCTCCAGGAATACGCCAACCACCCGGCGGGGACGGCGCTTTCGGACCTGCGCGTCGCGCACGGCGACAAGGACCCGTTCGGGATCCGCCTGTGGTGCCTCGGCAACGAGATGGACGGCCCCTGGCAGACGGGCCACAAGACGGCCGACGAGTACGGCCGCCTCGCCGCCGAGACCGCCCGCGCGATGCGCCAGATCGACCCCGAACTGGAGCTGGTCGCCTGCGGTTCGTCCAGCCAGGCCATGCCGACCTTCGCCGAGTGGGAGGCGAAGGTCCTCGCCGAGACCTACGACCTCGTCGACTACATCTCCCTGCACGCCTACTACCAGCCTCACGACGGCGACATCGACTCGTTCCTCGCCTCCGCCGTCGACATGGAGTCCTTCATCGAGAACGTGGTCGCCACCTGTGACCACATCGGCGCCCGCCTCAAGTCGAAGAAGAAGATCAACCTCTCCTTCGACGAGTGGAACGTCTGGTACACCACGGAGTGGCACGAGATCGAGAACTCCGCCGCGCGGGACTGGGCGGAGGCGCCCCGTCTGCTGGAGAACAACTACAGCGTCCTGGACGCCGTCGTCTTCGGCTCGCTCCTGATCGCCCTCCTCCGCCACGCCGACCGCGTCACCGTCGCCTGCCTCGCCCAGCTCGTCAACGTCATCGCGCCGATCCTGACCGAGCCCGGCGGCCCCGCCTGGAAGCAGACGACGTTCTTCCCCTTCTCGCAGGCCTCTCGATACGGCCGCGGGCAGGTCCTCGACGTACGCGTGGACTCGCCCACGTACGAGACGAAGAAGTTCGGCTCGGTGCCGCTGCTGCACGCGACCGCCGTCCGGGACCCGGAGACGGGCGCGGTGACGGTCTTCGCCGTCAACCGCAGCCAGACCGAGCCGCTCCCGCTGGAAGTCGCCCTGAACGGGCTCGAGCTGACGAACGTGGTGGAGCACATGGCGCTGGCCGACGCCGACCCGGAGGCGAAGAACACGGTCGACGAGCCGGAGCGGGTCACCCCGCACACGGTCACGGGCACGGCCCTTCAGGACGGCACCCTGACGGCCACCCTTGAGCCGCTGTCGTGGAACGTGATCCGGCTGGCGTGAGCTGAGCTCACCTCACCTCACCTCACCTCTCCCGGCCAGGCCCGCCGACCGGATCTGGGCGGCCAGGCCCACCAGGCCCGCGCCGTTCGTGGAACCGACCAGCCGGTCCACCGCCGCCGTGCCCGAGCTGTACCGGGCTCCTTGCCCCGGCTCGGGCACGGCGGCTCCCCTCCCGCCCTCGTAGAGCACCTGTTCAAGGCCGGCCACCAGGCGCAGGACGTCCGGCTGGGGGCGCACCACGAGGCGCAGGAAGCGGCTGGAGCTGCCGATCTTGTTGCCGCACTCGCGCACCAGGATCCGGTGCTCGGTCAGCAGGCGGTCCCGGACCGTCGTGCCGTCGGTGCCCACGGGAAGCCGTACGAAGAGGAAGTTGCCCTGCGACGGGTAGACGGTGAGGCCCGGCAGCGCCGACAGCAGGCGGGACATCTCGATGCGGTCGCGGCGGACCAGATGGAGGCTCTCCGCGTACTCCCGGCCGTGCTCCTTCAACATGAACACCACGGTCTCGGCGAAGGAGTTGAGGTTCCACTTCGGCAGGGCGGCGCGGACCTTGCCCGCCAGCGCCGGGTTGGCGACGAGATAGCCGAAGCGCACGCCGTGCAGCCCGAAGTTCTTGCCGAGGCTGCGCAGCACGATGACGTTCGGGCGGAGCATCGCGTCCTGCACGACGCTCGGCTCCGTCTCCGCGTCGGAGAACTCCAGGAAGGACTCGTCGACGACGACCAGGTCGAGGTCCTGCAGCGCGTCGAGGAGAGAGAGGACGGCCCGGCGCGGCTGGTAGCCGCCGTCCGGGTTGTTGGGATTGCAGAGGACCGCGACGCGGGAGCCTCTGGTCCGTATGAACTGCACATACGCGGCCGGGTCCAGCGCGAACCCGTCGGCCTCCGGCAGCGGGAACATGTCGACGCGCTTGCCCGTCTCCATCGGCTGGTCGGTCCAGCGGCCGAAGGTGGGCACGGGCACCGCGAGCGACTCGCGGACCAGCAGGTGGTCGATCCAGGTGATCAGCTCGGTGGAGCCGTTGCCCATGGCGAGGCACTGGGCCGGCAGGCCAAGCACGGCGCACAGTTCGGCGGTGATGGTGTCCGCGCTGCTCGGGTAGTACGTCAGGATCTCGCGCAGCCGCACCGACAGCTCGTCGAACATGGCGGGGGACGGGAAGTACGGGTTGCACGGGATGCAGAAGTCCGTCGGGCCGTCCCCTTCGCTCTCCCTGGTGAGCGCGGCGTACGACGGGGTGTGTGCCGCGGTGGTGCGGAACAGCGAGGTGACGTTTCCTGCCGGTGCCAAGGGATCTGCCTCCCGTCCGTGGGCGGCCCGCGGGGGGCGCGGGCCGCCTCTTGGTACGGCCACGGAAGGGGGCGTGTTCAACGGTTCGAGGCGCCGTGCGTCGTGGGTTGTGCCCACCCTCCCCCATTGCCTTAAGGGCATGGGAGGTGCCCCCATCGCCCTGCGGAACGCCTGCCCACAACGGTTACGCGGTTACGCGTTGAACGAGTGCACCGTCGTTGACCTGTACGTTTCGCCCGGGTGCAGTAGCGTCGACGGGAACTCCGGCTGGTTGGGGGAGTCCGGGTAGTGCTGGGTCTCCAGGCACAGGGCGTCGCCCTGCCGGTAGATCCGGCCGGCCGTGCCGACCAGCGTGCCGTCCAGGAAGTTGCCGGAGTAGAACTGCACTCCCGGCTCCGTAGTGGCGATCTTCAGGGTGCGGCCGGACGCGGGGTCCTTCAGCGTCGCGAAGTGCTTCGGCTCCGCCGTGACGCCCTTGTCCAGTACCAGGTTGTGGTCGAAGCCCTGGGCGTACAGCAGCTGCTGGTCGGCCACCCGGAGGTCCTCGCCGACCGTCTTCGTACGGCGGAAGTCGAACGGGGTGCCCGCCACCTCCGCCAGCTCGCCGGTCGGGATGAGGCCGGAGTCCACCGGTGTGTAGCGGGACGCGGCGATCTCCAGCTCGTGGTCGTGGACCGAGCCGCTGCCCTCGCCCGCGAGGTTCCAGTAGACGTGGTTGGTCAGGTTGACCACCGTCGCCTTGTCCGTCGTCGCCTCGTAGTCGATACGCCAGTCGCCGTCCGCGGTCAGGGTGTACGTGACCTTCGCGGTGAGGGTGCCGGGGTAGCCCATCTCGCCGTCGGCGCTCGTGTACGTCAGGACGAGCCCGGCATCGGCGCCCGAGGTGAACGGCTCGACGTCCCACACCCGCTTGTCGAAGCCGCCGGTGCCGCCGTGCAGCGAGTTCTCGCCGTCGTTGACCGGCAGCTCGTGCGTCTCGCCGTCGAGCGTGTAGCGGCCCTTGGCGATGCGGTTGCCGAACCGGCCGATGAGCGCCCCGAAGTACGGGCTGGACGCCACGTACTCCTCGAGGCTCCCGAAGCCGAGCGACACGTTCGCGTAGTCGCCGTTCCGGTCCGGGATCTCCAGGGACTGGACGATCCCGCCGTACGACAGGACCGTCATCCGCGTGCCGCCGTTCGCCAGCGACCAGCGGTGGACCTCCGTGCCGTCCGCGAGCTTGCCGAAGAGTTCCTTCACCGGGATCACCGGGCTCACCGGTCTCCTCCTGTCCTCTGTCTGTCCTTGTTGCGTTGCTGTTATGCCGTACGCGCCGCGGCGGCGGCAGCGAGTCCCGCTGCCGCCGCCGCGACGATCAGTGCCTTGTGAACCGGATCCGTGAACCGAACCCGCGGCTCAGGAAACGCCCTTGCGCTTGTTCCACACGTCGAAGCCGACTGCCGCCAACAGGGCCAGGCCCTTGATGACCTGCTGCCAGTCGGTGCCGACGCTGAGGAGATTCATGCCGTTGTTCAGCACGCCGAGGACGAGACCGCCGATGATCGCGCCGAGCACGGTGCCGACACCGCCGCTCATGGACGCGCCACCGATGAACGCCGAGGCGATCGCCTCGAGTTCGTAGTTCAGGCCCGCCTTCGGGGAGGCCGCGTTGAGACGGGCGGCGATCGCCAGACCCGCCAGGGCGGCCAGCACGCCCATGTTCAGGAAGACCAGGAAGGTGACCTTCTTGTCCTTCACACCGGACAGCTTCGCCGCCGGCAGGTTGCCGCCGATCGCGTAGATGTGCCGGCCGAAGACGGCGTTGCGCATGACGTAGCCGTAGCCGACCACCAGCGCGCCAAGGATCAGCAGGATGATCGGCGCGCCCTTGTAGCTGGCGAGCAGCAGCGTGACCACGAGGAGCGCGGCGACGATGGCGACGAGCTTGAGCAGGAAGATGTTGCGCGGCGCCACGTCCAGCGCGAACTCCTGCTGGCGCTTGCGGTCGCGGACCTCCTGGAGGACCACGAAGGCGATCAGGACGAGGCCAAGGAGCAGCGTGATGTTGTGGTAGTTGGTCTCGGGGCCGACCTCGGGCAGGAAGCCGTTGCCCATCTTCTGCAGCCCGTCGGGGAAGGGGCCGAGGGTCTGTCCCTCCAGGAGGATCTCCGTCACACCGCGGAAGACCAGCATGCCGGCGAGGGTGACGATGAACGACGGTATGCCGAGATACGCGATGAAGAAGCCCTGCGCCGCGCCCGCCGCCGCGCCCGCCAGCAGACAGAGCACCACGGCGATCGGCCACGACACGTTGTGCTGCACCGTCAGCACGGCCGCGAACGCGCCCACGAACGCCGTCAGCGAACCGACCGACAGGTCGATGTGACCCGCGATGATCACCAGCATCATGCCGATCGCGAGGATCAGGATGTAGCTGTTCTGCAGGACCAGGTTGGAGACGTTGCGCGGCAGCAGCAGGTCACCGTCGGTCCACACCGCGAACAGGGCCACGATCAGGCCGAGCGCGAGCAGCATGCCGTACTGCCGCATGTTGCGGCGCATGCCGTCCAGCATCAGCTGCAGCAGGCCGCCGCCCGGGGCCGAGCCCCCGCTCCTGCCGGGCGGTGCCGCCGCCGGGCTCTTGTCGGTCACATCGGTGCTCATCGCGTTACCTCTTTGTCCTTAGTCATCTGACGCATCAGCACTTCCTGCGTGGCCTCGGCCCGCGGAACCTCACCCGTGAGCCGCCCGGCGGCCATGGTGTAGATGCGGTCGCACATGCCGAGCAGCTCGGGCAGCTCGGAGGAGATGAAGACGACCGCCTTGCCCTCTGCGGCCAATTTGTCGATGACCGTGTAGATCTCGAACTTGGCTCCCACGTCGATGCCGCGCGTCGGCTCGTCCAGGATCAGCACGTCCGGACCCGCGAAGATCCACTTGCTGAGGACGACTTTCTGCTGGTTGCCGCCGGAGAGCTTGCCCACCGGCTCGAAGACGGTCGGCGCCTTGATGTTCATGGTCTTGCGGAAGCCCTCGGCGACCTGCCGTTCCTCGTGCTCGTCGACGATTCCGCGCTTGGCGACCTTGCCGAGGGCGCTCAGCGAGATGTTGCGGTTGATCGTGTCGATGAGGTTGAGGCCGTAGTGCTTGCGGTCCTCGGTGACGTACGCGATGCCGTGCCCCACGGCCTCGGCCACCGTCTTCGTACGGATCTCCTTGCCGTCCTTCAGGACCGTGCCGCCCCCGTAACGGCCGTACGTCCGCCCGAAGACGCTCATCGCGAGCTCGGTGCGGCCGGCGCCCATGAGGCCGGCGATGCCGACGATCTCCCCGCGCCGTACGTTGATCGTCACGTCATCGACCACCTTGCGCTGCTGGTCGATGGGGTGGTGCACGGTCCAGTTGCGGATCTCCAGCGCGGGGGCCGCGCCCTCCTCCGGCTCGTGCGGGGTGCGCTCCGGGAAGCGGTGGTCGAGGTCGCGGCCGACCATGCCGCTGATGATCCGGTCCTCGGTCGTCTCCGGCGCCTTCACGTCGAGCGTCTCGATGGACCGCCCGTCGCGGATGATCGTCACCGAGTCGGCGACCTTGCGGATCTCGTTCAGCTTGTGGGAGATGATGATCGAGGTGATGCCCTGCTTCTTCAACTCCAGGATGAGGTCGAGGAGTTTGCCGCTGTCCTCGTCGTTCAGTGCCGCGGTCGGCTCGTCCAGGATGAGCAGCTTCACCTTCTTGGACAGCGCCTTGGCGATCTCCACGAGCTGCTGCTTGCCCACGCCGATGTCGGCGACGCGGGTCTCCGGGTGGTCGGAGAGACCGACCCGGCGCAGCAGCTCGGTGGCGTGCCGCAGGGTCTCGTTCCAGTTGATGAGCCCGCGCGTGGCGTGCTCGTTGCCGAGGAAGATGTTCTCGGCGATGGACAGGTAGGGCACCAGCGCCAGCTCCTGGTGGATGATGACGATGCCCTGCTGCTCGCTCGCCCGGATGTCCTTGAACTGGCAGACCTCTCCCTCGAAGAGGATCTCGCCCTCGTAGGAGCCGTGCGGGTGGACGCCGGAGAGGACCTTCATCAGGGTCGACTTGCCGGCGCCGTTCTCCCCGCAGATGGCGTGGACCTCGCCCTGCTGGACGGTCAGCGTGACGTCCGAAAGCGCCTTGACGCCGGGAAAGGTCTTGACGATCGAGCGCATTTCCAGGACGGGTCCCGCCATGGTCGTGCCTTCCAATCAGTGGTGAATCGTCGGTCGGTGGCGGTGGGTTACTTGAGGTCGCTCTCCTTGATGTAGCCGGAGTCGACGACGATCTTCTTGTAGTTGCTCTTGTCGACGGCCACCGGCTCGAGCAGGTACGCCGGGACGACCTTGGCGCCGTTGTCGTAGGTCTTGGTGTCGTTGACCTCGGGCTTCTTGCCGTTGAGGACGGCGTCGACCATGCCCGAGGCCACCTTGGCGAGCTCGCGGGTGTCCTTGTACACGGTCATCGACTGCTCGCCGGCGATGATCGACTTCACCGAGGCGACCTCGGCGTCCTGCCCGGAGATGACCGGCAGCGGCTTGTCCTTGGAGCCGTAGCCGTCCGACTTCAGCGCCGAGATGATGCCGATGGAGATGCCGTCGTACGGCGAGAGCACCGCGTCGACCTCGTCGGTCTTGTACGACTTGGTCAGGATGTCGTCCATGCGGCGCTGCGCGGTGGCGCCGTCCCAGCGCAGGGTGGTGACCTCGGTGAGCTTGGTCTGGCCGGACTTGACGACGAGCTGCTTCTTGTCGATGTACGGCTGCAGGACCTTCATCGCGCCGCCGAAGAAGTACCTCGTGTTGTTGTCGTCGTTGGAGCCGGCGAACAGCTCGATGTTGAACGGGCCCTTCTTGGAGCCGTCCTTCAGGCCGAGCTTCTCGACGAGGTAGCCGGCCTGGAGCTCGCCCACCTTCTCGTTGTCGAAGGTCGCGTAGTAGTCGACGTTCTTGGTGCCGAGGATCAGGCGGTCGTAGGAGATCACCGGGATGCCGGCGTCCTTGGCCTGCTGCAGGACGTTGTTCAGCGACTTGTTGTCGATCGCCGCGATGATCAGCGCCTTGACGCCCTGGGTGATCAGGTTCTCGATCTGCGAGACCTGCTGGTCGGGGTCGTCCTCGCCGTAGACCAGCTTGGTCTTGTAGCCCTTGGACTCCAGGTCCGCGACCACGTTCTTGCCGTCGGCTATCCAGCGCTCGGAGGACTTCGTCGGCATCGCGATGCCGATGGTGCCGCCCTTGGCGCTGCCCTTGTCCTGCTCGCTGCCGCCCTCGCTGCTCTGGCCGCAGGCGGTGAGGGTGAGAGCCAGCGCAGCGGTGACGGCGGTGGCGAGGGTGACGGCTCTGCGATTGCGCATGATCAACATCCTTGGTGTGGGGTGGTGCTCGGTCGGGCGAGGAGACTGCGACGAGCGAGATGTGACGGACCTGTGCAGGTCGTGTCGGATTCTGCGCGGCCGTGTCTTCTTCTGTGAAGAGGGTTTGGCCGGAACGTTATGTGGGAATCGCGAAACGCTTGAGCTGACCAGGCAGTCGGGAGCCTAGCGGGGACATGCCACCGTCGGCGCCGTGTCGGGCAAGAAGATCCAGAACGAGGCGGCCGCGCCGCACCCGTTCACGGGCGGTCGCGAGCACGGTGTCCCGCATGTGCGCGCCGTACGGGTAGATGCCGGGAGCCTTGGAGAGCCCGAACTTCAGGTACAGCGGGGCGCCGCGCCGGATCAGCTCCGCCGCGTCGTACATCCGCACGTAGCCGCCCAGGTCGTCCGGAGCCTCGACATACAGGTCCATCGGCGCCCGGCTCACCCGCCGGATCTCGGTGAGGTGCTGGAAGGTGAGATCCGAGGGGATGTTGATCGAGTCACCGCCCAACTGCTCCCACACGGCGAACGACGCCGGGTTCACGGGCCCGACCAGCGCCGACACCTTGAAGGTCGTGTCGGCGGGCAGCACACCCTGCTCACGCAGCTGGTGCAGCAGCCACAGCACGCCCTCGTCGGCGACGAGCAGGCACTTCACGCCCAACTCCGTGGCACGCACGGCGTCTTCAACGCAGCCCGCGACGGAGTCGTGCCCGCGCGCCCGCAGACCCGCGCCCCCCGACTGGGTACGGGTCGCGGCACCGATGTCCCAGGTGCCGCGCGGACCGGTGAACAGGCACAGCTCGATGTCGCGTTCGGCGCAGGCCTCGACCATCTCGGTGATCTCGGCGTCGGTGAGCATCCAGACGCCGCTGCCCTGGCTGATGCGGTGGATCGGCACATCGAGCCGGGACGACTCCTTGAGGACCACGGCGAGCGCCTCGGGTCCTTCCACGGACGGGACTTCGGTGCGCCAGGTGCCGCCGTCCGGGAAGGAATGCGGCGAGGCGTCGGCCGGCTCCGGTGCGGGTGCGCCGAAGCCGAGCTGGCCGAGGGCGCTGTCGCCGGGGCGGCGGGGGGCGGTGGGCTCGGGCACGGTTCTCCTTGGTGTTCGCTCAGCAGCGTTGATAGTCCATCAGCAGCGGTTTCGTGGCTGCTGTTACGCGTTTGATATTTCGTACGCGGTTCGCAGGTATGGGTGTACGCCGGTACGGGGGTGTCAGGAGCCCCCGTACCGGCGTACGGTCTAGGCGGTCGGCTTGAGCAGTACCTTGCCGACCTTGGGGTCGCCCGAGCCCACCAGCTCGATCGCCTCCGCGAAGCCCGTGAGGGGCAGCTCGTGGGTGACCAGCGGCAGCGGGTTCAGCAGCCCGGCGCCGAAGGCCCGTACGGTGTGCGCCCAGGCGGAGGGCGGGGCGCCGAAGACCGTCTGCACCTCGAGCTGGCGCACCACGAGGTCCGTCGGGTCGAGCCCGTCGGCGCCCGGCGCGGGGATGCCGGTGAGGACAAGCCGTCCGCCGCGCCGCAGCAGGGCCGCCGACGTACGGGCGGCGGAGGCCGATCCCGCGGTCTCGATCACCACGTCGAAGTCGTCGGGAAGCTCCTGGTCCCGGGTGCGGAAGTCGGTGGCCCCGAAGGACAGCGACATCTCGCGCCGGTCCGGGCGGGTGCCGACCACAAGGAGTTCGGCGGGCGAGCCCGCGGCCAGGAACTGCACCGCGAACATCCCGAGCGTTCCGGTGCCCACCACGGCGACCCGCTCGCCCGGCCTGGCGTTCGCTTTCAGCGCAGCCGCGGCGATGCACGCGGCGGGCTCCAGGAGCGCGGCGGCCGTCAGATCGGCGTCGTCCGGAAGGATGTGGAGCAGCCGGGCCGGCAGCGTCAGCGTCGCGGCCATGGCGCCGGGCTGCGTGAACCCGGTCTCCTCGTACCCGGCGGTGCACAGCGTCGTCTCGCCCGCGTGGCACCGGTCGCACACCTGGCAGTTGCGGAAGCCCTCGCCGACGACCTTCCGGCCGACGAGCCCCGCGGGCACGCCGTCACCGACCGCCTCGACGGTCCCGGACCACTCGTGGCCGGGCGTGAGGGGGAAGCGCACATAGCCCTCGGGACGGTTGCCCTGGTAGATCTCGCGGTCGCTGCCGCAGATCCCGCTCGCGTGCACGCGGACGAGGGCCTCGCCGGGGGCGGGGTCGCGCGGCGCGTGCTCGACCAGCCGGAAGGAGCCGGGCGCGTCGACGACGACCGCGGTGCTCACTGATCCTCCTTCTGCTTCGGCTTCCGCTTCTCCCAGCCCTCGGCCCACAGGTCGAACCGGGCCTGCTGCTGCGGGAACTCGGCAGCCGCGTCGGTGTCCAGCTCGACGCCGAGGCCGGGCGCGTCCGAGAGGTGGAAGTAGCCGTCGACGACCTGCGGGGCGCCCTTGACGACCTTCTTGATCTCCGCGTCCGCGAAGTCGTTGAAGTGCTCCAGGATCTTGAAGTTGGGCGCGGTGAAGCCCACCTGGAGGCTCGCCGCCGTCAGCACCGAGCCGCCGACGTTGTGCGGGGCGACCAGCATGTAGTGCGTCTCGGCGGTCGCGGCGAGCTTGCGGGTCTCCCAGATGCCGCCGATGTGGCCGACGTCGGGCTGGATGATGTCCACGGCCTGGCTCTCGAACAGCTCGCGGAACTCGATCCGGTCGTGGATGCGCTCACCGGTCGCGACCGGCATGTCGACCTTCGCGGCGACCTTCTCCAGCGCCTTGAGGTTCTCCGGCGGCACCGGCTCCTCCAGCCACGCGGGCTTGAAGGGCGCGAGCTCGTGCGCGAGCCGGACGGCGGTCGCGGGCGAGAAGCGGCCGTGCATCTCCAGCATCAGCTCGGCCTCCGGGCCGATCGCGTCCCGCACGGCCTCGATCAGCGAGACCGCGTACAGGCTCTGCTCGTGGTCGAGCTCGAAGTGGCCCGTCCCGAACGGGTCGATCTTCAGCGCCTTGTATCCGCGCGCCATGACTTCCTGCGCGGCCTTGTGGTACGCCTCCGGGGTGCGCTCGGTGGTGTACCAGCCGTTGGCGTACGCCTTGACCTTGTCGGTGACCTTGCCGCCCAGGAGCTGCCACACCGGCACCCCGAGCGCCTTGCCCTTGATGTCCCAGCAGGCCATCTCGATCACGGCGATACCGGACATCACGATCTCGCCCGCCCGGCCGTAGTCGCCGTACTTCATGCGGCGGACCAGGTCCTCGACAGCGAACGGATCGGAACCGATGATGTGGTTGGCCTCGGCCTCGCGCAGGTAGCCGAGCAGCGCATCGGTGTGGCCCAGCATCCGGGTCTCGCCGACACCCGTGATGCCCTCGTCGGTGTGCACCTGGACGTACGTCAGGTTCCGCCACGGTGTCCCCACGACGTATGTGCTGATTCCGGTGATGCGCACGGCAGTTGCCCCCAGTGCTTGTTCGAAATTTCGGATCACGTTCGAAATGCTGGCGAGACAGTAAGGATGGCGCAGGTCAGGTGTCAATGGTTCGGGCACATATGTGTTGCGGCGACATGCCGCAGAGGCCTCGCGCGACGCGCCGGAATGGGCCATTCCCTACACAACTTTCACACCAGTCACTTTTTCCTTAACCGCTGCTGCGCCTAGCCTGCGTGCGTCATGGACTACTGCCACCCGTGCCGAAGGCACCTCAACGGCGCCCTCGCCTGCCCGGGGTGCGGAACCCCCGCCGAAGCCTGCCGTGCGTACGCGGAATCCGTCGCCGCACAGGAGGCGGCTGACGGAGCGGACGACGCGTACGAAGAAGAGGCGGAGTTCGACGGCGGGGGCCGCCGCGGTCGCGGAGCCCGCGCGTCGCTGCGGGCGCGACGCCGCCGACGCCGCCGAACGGTGCTGATCGGTGCGGGACTTGCACTGGCGGTCGGCGGCCTGAGCCTGGCCGAGCTGGGGCTCGAGTCGCCGGGTGACGATCAGGCGGCCACCGTGCCCGACGCCGTGGCGGACGACTCCGTGGACGGCGCGCCGACCGGCGCGAGCAGTGCACGGCCGATCAGTGGCGAGACGGGCTCATCGGCGGCGGACCGGGCGTCCGCCAGTGCCTCGCCATCGGCGTCGGAGTCGAAGAAGAGCGAAAAGCAGAAAAAGGGTGAAGAGGGCACGTCGGAGGGCGGGGAGTCCAGCTCGGGACCCGTCTCGTCGGGCGCCTCGCGGACGCCCTCGTCCGCGGACTCGACGGTGGTCCGCCCCTCGGCGTCGGCGCCCCGGCCTACCGCCCCCGCGCCGACGCCGGAGCCGGAGCCGTCGGAGACGTGCACGCGCTTTCTGTGGTGGTGCACCTGAGGTGAGCGAGTGGGGCGCCGGCCGCATCGGCCGACGCCCCACGGCTGGTTCTCGGACCGTCAGCCCTCGAGGGAGACGATCATCTTCCCGGTGTTGTCGCCGCGCAGCACCCCGAGGAACGCCTCCAGGTTGTTCTCGATGCCCTCGACGACCGTCTCGCGGTACTTCAGCTCACCGGAGCGGACCCAGGCGCCGACCTCCTGGACGAACTGCGGCTGCAGGTCGTAGTGGTCGCCGACGAGGAAGCCCTCGATGCGGCCGCGGGTCTGGATCAGGCGGGCGAGGTTGCGCGGCCCCGGCGCGGGCTCCGTGGCGTTGTAGACGGAGATCATGCCGCACACGGCGATCCGGCCGCCCCGGTTGAGGGAGCCGATCGCGGCCTCGAGGTGGTCGCCGCCGACGTTGTCGAAGTAGACGTCGATGCCGTCCGGGGCGGCCTCGCGCAGCTGCTGCGAGACCGGGCCCTTCTTGTAGTTGAAGGCCGCGTCGAAGCCGTACTCCTCGACGAGCAGCTTGACCTTGTCGTCCGAGCCCGCCGAGCCGATGACGCGCGCGGCGCCCTTGAGCTTGGCGATCTGGCCGACCTGGCTGCCGACGGCGCCGGCCGCGCCGGACACGAAGACGGTCTCGCCCTCCTTGAACCCGGCGACGCGCAGCAGACCCGCGTACGCGGTCAGGCCCGTCATGCCCAGCACGCCGAGGTAGGTGCTCAGCGGCGCCGCATCGGGGTCGACCTTCACGGCGTGCTTGGCGTCGACCACCGCGTACTCGCGCCAGCCCTCGAAGTGCAGGACGTGGTCGCCGGCCTCCAGGCCCTCGACGTCCGACGCGACGATGCGGCCGACGGCGCCGCCCTGCATCGGCTGGTTCAGCTCGAAGGGCGCGACGTACGACTTGGCCGTGCTCATCCGGCCGCGCATGTACGGGTCCACGGACAGGAAGAGGTTGCGCACGAGCACCTGGCCCTCGCCGGGCTGCGGCAGCTCCACCTCGCGCAGGGCGAAGTCCTCGGGCTTGGGCCAGCCGTGCGGGTAGCTCAGCAGGTGCCATTCGCGGCTGGTCGCGGGCAGCTGCTCTGGGCTCACGGACATGGGAGGCGCCTTTCCGGGTTGTTTCAGGTTCTGAAACAACCATGCTCCTGAATATTTCATGATGTCAAGCAACCCGGTAGCCTGGTGGGCATGGCCGGCCGGAACACCCGCACAGACTCCCTGACCCTCGAGGTCGTCGAACTCATCGGCACCGTCGTGGCCCGTTACCACGAGGAGTACGAGCGGGCGGCTGGCCGGCACGCGCTGACCGGCGCGCAGGCCCGCGTCCTGGGGCTGCTGTCCCTGGAGCCGCTGCCCATGCGGCAGCTGGCACAGAGACTGAAGTGCGAGCCGTCGAACGTCACCGGGATCATCGACCGCCTCGAGGCCCGCGGGCTCGTGGAGCGGCGCCCGGACCCCGCCGACCGCCGGGTCAAGCTGGCCGCGCCCACGGAGGAGGGCGTGCGGACGGCGCGCAGCCTGCGGGACTCACTGGACTTCGCCCGCGAGCCGCTGGCGAGCCTCTCCCGGGACGAGCGGGTGTCCCTGCGGGACATGCTGCGCAGGATGGTGGGGGTCGGGGGCGGCGACGGCGACTGACGGGGCTGCCGCCTGGGTGGTGGCTCCGCCCCCAGCCGACATTTGGGGGGCCGGCGGACCCGCGGACCCGGGCGACCCAGCGGACCCCGCCGATCCGCCACCAAGCCGTCACGTCGCGTGGACCGCCACCACCACCCCCTGGTCCGCCGCAGGCGAAGCCGCCGCGGTGACGCGGACGGCCGCGGCGCGGGCCAGGCGGCCCGTGTGGGCCGCCGTGGCGAGGAGGAGCGGCTGGAGCTGCTCCAGGCCGGAGACCAGGAGCTCCTCGCCCGCGACGAGGACAGGGCGGAACGTCTTCATGGCCTGGGCCGCGGCCTCCGTGAGGTCCGCGAGGGGCGGAAGCGCGGAGCGGACCACCCCGGCCCCGGCGGCTGCCGCCCGTTCGGCCAGCGCGACCTGGATCGGCAGCAGCGGGGCGAGCGCCGCCGTGAGCGCGTCGGCCATCCGCTGCAGCTCGGGACCCGAGTCACGCAGCACATCGGCGGCGGCCAGCAGTACGGGTGTGAGGAGGAGCAGCGCCCCGGCCGCCGCCCCGGCCGCGGCCGGCAGCAGGGGCGACGACGCGTCGACCAGCTCGTCGATCGCCGCCGCCCACTCCTCGACCGCGGGCTCCACCGCGTCCAGCACCGGCAGCAGGCTGTCCCCGAGCGCCGTGAGCAGCGCCTGCGCGGGCCGGCTCACGGGGTGGACGGCCAGCGGCGCACCGGTCGTGCCGAGCCGCGTGAGCGTGTCCACGATCCGGTAGAAGGCCTCCTGCGCCTGCGGCGACCCGCTGGCCTCGGCGAGTTCCGCGGTGGTCTGCTGCAGCATGCGCAGCGTCTGCGCGCCCGAACCGTCGCGAGGATCAAGCGTGTTGGCGACGATCCGCGTGATGTTCCCCGCGGTGTCGAACAGCCGGCCCGACAGCTCGCCCGTGCTGCGCGCCAGGCGCGCCACGGACTCCACACCGGGGATGGACGATCCGGGCGTGGTCCGGAGTCGGGATCGGAATCCGGATCGGGATGGTGATCGGGGTGGGGATCCGGGTGGGGATCGGGTTCATGACCCTCCTCGTTGCTCCGGTGCGGCCCCGCGGCGGCGGCCGGGTCGGCCCTCAGCATGCCCTCCCCACATGAACGTACGGGTTCCACAGGGGGCGTCCGATGTGCCAAGGCCCTCTTGTTGTCCGTGAGTTGAACCGATACACCTCGCGTACCGATCTCAGGAGTCCCGTACCGATCTCAGGAGTCCCGGGAACCCCACAGGAGGCCCGTGTGCACAGACCGAGACCTGCCCTGACCGCCCTCACGATCGCCACTGCGGTGAGCACCCTGCTGCTGGCCCCGGGCGGTGCCGTCGCCGATCCCGTCCCGAAGCCGGGCAGCCCTGCCCTGCGTGAGGGCTCACCGCTCGCCCCCGACCGGGCAGCCAGCGCCTCCGAGGCCGCGGCGGAGCGCGCCCTCACCGAGCCGGCACCGGACCTCTCCGGCCGGGGAGCCGAATCCGACTCTGGGTCCCAACTCGGCTACCCGCGCCGCCAGATCCTCCCCTCGGAGCCGGAGAACCCGGCCGACAAGTCCATCAAGCTCGGCCTGACGCCGTATCACGCCATCGCTCCGAAGCTGAACGCCCTGCAGCGCCTCGGCGACCGCGTGAGCGTGGAGATCGCTGGCCGTTCGGCCGGCGGACATCCGCTGTACCTGGTCACGGTCACGGCGCCCGAGTCGGCCCGCGAGGCGGCCCGGCAGGAACGCATGCGCGAACTCATCGAGAACGCGCCCGCGGCCGCGGCCAAGGACCAGACCGTCAAGTCCTCCTACAAGACGCCCGTGTTCATCAACAACAACATCCACGGCAACGAGTGGGAGGGCACGGACGCAGCCCTGGAACTCGTCGAGCAGCTCGCGAAGGCGAAGGACTCCGCGACAGCCGAACTGCTCGCGCACAACCGCCTCTACTTCAACATCACCGCCAACCCCGACGGCCGTATCGCCGGAACGCGCGCCAATGCCAACGGCTTCGACCTCAACCGCGACTTCATCACCGCGTCCCAGCCGGAGGCCCGCGCGATCCGGCAGATCGCGATCGACAAGCAGCCCGCCGTGATGCTCGACCTGCACGGATACGTCAACGGCACCCTGATCGAGCCGACGACGCCCCCGCACGGCGAGAACTACGAGTACGACCTCTTCCTGAAGCACACCTACGCCAACGCCCTCGGCATGGAGGCCGCCGTCAACGGCCTCGGCTACACGCCCGCGAAGGACGGCGTCGAGCCCGCCCAGATCCCGTTCCGGGACCAGGCGGAGGGCTGGGACGACTGGCCGCCGATCTTCACGCCGCAGTACATGCCGTTCCACGGCGCGGTCGCCGCGCACACCATCGAGTTCCCGATGGCCGTCAACAACGACGAGTACGACGAGCTGCCCGTCGGCGAACTGCGGCGCAGGGCAGGCATCAACGTGGACATCGCGGGCGCGGCCATGCGCGCCACCCTCGCCTACACCGAGGCGCACAGGACCGCCCTGATCGCCGACCAGATCGAGGTCTTCCGGCGGGGCGCGGCGGGCGCCGCCCAGGTGCCCGTGTCGGAGGAGACGGTGCCGGGCGTGCCGGGCATCGGCCCGGAGGACGTGTACACGACCGACTTCCCGCGTGCCTACGTCATCCCGGCGGGCGGGCGCGCCCAGCGGTCGGCGACGGCCGCGGCACGGCTGGTGGACCACCTGCTCGCCAACGACGTCAGCGTGGAGCGCGCGACCCGCGCCTTCCGGCTGGCCGGCCGGTCGTACGCGAAGGGCTCGTACGTCGTCGACATGCACCAGTCCAAGCGGGGCCTCGCGAACGTGATCCTCGCGGACGGGCGGGACATCAGCGACAAGGTGTCCACGATGTACGACATCTCCGGGTGGAGCCTGGGGCGGCTGTGGGGCGCGACGGTCGAGACGGTGCGCGGGCCGGGGGACCTGTCCGCGGTCCCGGCGCGTACGGTCCATGCTGCCGCGAACACCGGCTACGTGGCGCCGAGCGGCGACCTGCGGCTGCGGCTGGACGACCCGCGGGAGATCGCCGCCCTCAACTCCCTCCTCGCCGACGGGATTCCGGTGCGGCAGGCGGACGACGGAAGCGGCGTGATCGTGCCGTCGTCGGCCCGCACGAAGGCCGCGGCGCTCGCGGAGACGTACGGCGTGGCCTTCGACGCCACGAAGACCGATGGCGGGGCCGTGCTGCACCGCACCAGGGTCGCGGCCGCCGTCACGGCCGGCGAACTCTTCGCGCTGCGGGAGATGAACTTCGACGTGGTGCCGGTGTCCACGGCGATCCTCAACGCCGGATTCGACTGGGCGAAGGCGGACGTGCTGTTCGTCTCGGCCGGGCTGGACCGTGACCAGCTGAACCCGTCCGCGCGGGCCGGGCTCGACGCGTTCCTCGCCGCCGGCGGAGGCTTCGTCGGACGCGGGGCGACCGGCGCCGCGCTCAACGCCGACGCCGGGCTGCTCGCGGTGAAGCCCGTCACCGGCAACGGAGACGCCAACGGCGTGGTGCGCGTGGTCAACACGGCCGGCGGCACCGTCACCGCGGGCGCGCCCGACCACAGCTTCGTGTACTCGCCGATGTGGTTCACGGACCTCGGATCCGGGGTGCGCGTCGAGCAGTTGTACGCAGCCGAGGATCCGCTCGTGTCGGGCCACTGGCGGGCTCTGGACGACGGGAGCGGCGGGCCTGCGGCGGCCGCCGGGCAGGCGTCCGTGGTGAGCGGCGACGCCGACGGTACGCGTGTCGTGCTCTTCGGCACAGAGCCGCTGTTCCGGGCCCATCCCAAGGGCCTGTTCGCACAGGTGGGGAGGGCCTTGCTGATGCCGCGTTGATGTGTGCCCAGACCGGTGCCCGCCCAAGGCGCCCGACCAAGGGGCTCGCCCGGTAAGGTGCGCCCTATGCACGATCTTGGGGCGGGATTCGCGTACTTGGTCAAGGGACAGCGGTGGGTGGCCCGGCACGGGCGGCAGTACGGATTCGGGCTGCTGCCCGGCCTGATCACCCTCCTGCTGTACGCCGCCGCACTGACCGCGCTCGCCCTCTGGGGCGGGGACTTCGTCGGCTGGGCCACGCCCTTCGCCGACGACTGGTCCTCGCCCTGGCTCGGCCTGTTCCGCGGCTTCCTGACCGCCGTCCTGTTCGCGCTGGGGCTGCTGCTCGCCGTCCTCACCTTCACGGCGGTGACCCTGCTCGTCGGACAGCCCTTCTACGAGGCGCTGTCCGAGAGGGTCGACCGCTCCGTGTCGCCGGACGGCACCGCGCCGGAGTCGGGGCTGCCGCTCTGGCGGGAGCTGTGGATCTCCGCGCGGGACAGCCTGCGCGTCCTCGTACGGGCCGGACTCTGGGGCGTGCTGCTCTTCGCCCTCGGGTTCATCCCCGTCGTCGGCCAGACGGTGATCCCCGTGCTCGGTTTCTTCGTCACCGGGTTCTTCCTCAGCCAGGAGCTCGTGTCGGTCGCGATGCAGCGCCGCGGCGTCGAACTCCGCGACCGCCTCGCTCTGTTGCGCGGCCGCAAGCCTCTGGCCTGGGGCTTCGGCGCTCCGCTGGCTGTCTCGTTCCTCGTTCCCTTCGTCGCGGTGTTCCTGATGCCGGGCGCGGTGGCGGGGGCGACGCTGATGGCGCGGGATCTGCTGGGCGAGGACACCCGGGACCACCCCGCCGACAAGGAACAGCGCGACCAGGCCGACGAGGAGATAGCGGAGGGGGAGTCAGCCGTCTCATGACCGAACTGATGCCGTCGCCGTCATCACGGTCCTCGCGGGTCTGGGCATCAGCCTGACGTTCGCCCCGTCGCACCGGCTCCCGCACCCCAGTTCGCGGGTCAGTCGCCGCTCAGCAGCCGGAGGAAGTCCCGGAACGCGTCCGGCATGTCCACCGCGTCCGGGTCGAGGAGCCACTGGAACTGCAGCCCGTCCATCACCGCCACCATCAGCGGAGCGGCCTGCTCGGGGGTCAGCCCTCCGGGCAGCCGGTCGCCGTACTCGGCGCGCAGCACCTGCGCCATGCTGCCGCGCACCGCGGCGTACCGCCGGGTGAAGAACTCCCGCGCCGGATGCCCCTCCGCGACGCTCTCGCCCAGCAGGGCCGAGAAGGTCTGCACGATGCCGCGCCGCATCGCGTTGTACTCGACGAGCGAGCCCAGCAGGTCGAGCCGCCACTGGGAGTCGGGCACCGAGTCCCACTGGTCGCGTTCCTCCAGTACGGCGATGAGCAGCGCCTCCTTGGTGGGGAAGTAGTGCAGCAGCCCCTGCTGTGTGAGGCCGACCCGCTCGGCGACCGCGGCCAGGCTGGCGCCCCGGTAACCGCGCTCGGCGATCACCTCGAGAGCGGCGCGCAGGATCTCCGCACGGCGCTCCTCGCTTCGTGCCCTGGTGGCCATGGTGTGGGCTTCCTTCCGTTCCGCTGCAGCCGTCTCGTTCGCCGGTGGGGGCTCAGCCGGACCAGTACAGCAGCCGCGGCTACTCGGACGCGGGCTCCGGCAGCGCCTCGCCCGTCTCCAGCAGCGTCTTGAGGCTGGACAGCAGCGCCGGCCAGCCGCCGCGGATCATGTCCAGCACGGTGCTCCCGGGATCGAAGCCGTCGTGCACCACGGTCAGCCTGACCATCTGCCCGAGCGGTTCGATCTCGAAGGTCACCTTGGAGCGGCGCTCGGCGGAGACCCGGGCGAGCACGTCGTCGCTCACCCCGGCGGCCTTCGCCCACTCCGGTGTGAAGGTGTGCCAGGTGTAGGACAACCGGCGGCCGGGCTCGGACTCGAGGACGACCTGGGCGGGGTCGGCGGTCTTCTCGCCGCCCTGCTCCCAGACCATCGCCGAACCGGGAGCCCAGTCGGTCTCGAACGCCACGCCCCAGTAGCGGCGGGTGAACGCCGGGTCGGTCAGGGCCTGCCAGAGCCGTTCCGGTGTGGTGTTGATGTAGGTCGTGTAGACGAACTCGTTGCTGGTCATGGGCTCTTGCTCCAATGCTCGCTTGAGGTCGGCGAGCGCGCGCACCCGCTCATGGTCGTACTGGCCGATCCAGCGCTCGGCGATGGCGTTGATCGGTTCCGCGTTGAGGTAGTGCAGCTTCTCCCGGCCGCGCCGCACCGTGGTCACCAGGTTCGCCGCCTCCAGTACCGCGAGGTGCTTGCTGACGGACTGGCGGGCCATGGACAGCCCGGCGCACAGTTCGCGCAGGCTCTGCCCGTTGCACGCGTTCAGGCTGTCCAGCAGCCTGCGGCGGCTGGGATCGGCCAGTGCCCTGAACACCTCGTCCATCGTCTCTCGCCACCCCATTCATGCAGCCATTCGGCTGCATGAAAAATAGGCAGCCAACCAGCTGCATGTCAACAGCGCCCTGTCGGCTCCCGCCCCTGGCATCTCCCCGTAACGAGAAAATAACGATACCTACCGCCCTACAGGTTGCCGGGTGCGCGATGAAGGACGCTCATGGGGCTTCAACGAGGAGGTGCCACCGTGGCGGAGACCCACGCAGACCAGGCCCGTGAGGCGGCCGCACAGGCCGCGCTCGGCAAGCTCGACCTCGACGCGAAAGCGCGGCTGCTCGCGGGACAGGACATGTGGTCGCTGCCCGCGCTGCCGGAGATCGGGCTTGCGTCGCTTGTGATGTCCGACGGCCCCGTCGGCGTCCGGGGCGTCCGCTGGACCGCCGACGACCCGTCCATCGCGCTGCCTTCCCCCACGGCGCTCGCCGCCACCTGGGACCCGGACCTCGCCCGCCGCGCCGGCACCCTGCTCGCGCAGGAGGCGCGCCGCAAGGGCGTCCGCGTGCTCCTCGCGCCGACCGTCAATCTGCACCGCTCGCCGCTCGGCGGCCGCCACTTCGAGGCGTACAGCGAGGACCCGTATCTGACGGGCCGCATCGGCACCGGGTACGTCCAGGGCGTGCAGTCCGGCGGCGTCGGCACCACCGTCAAGCACTTCGTCGCGAACGACGCCGAGACCGACCGCTTCACCGTGAACAACGTGGTCTCCGCCCGTGCCCTGCGCGAGCTGTACCTCGCGCCCTTCGAGGCCATCGTCGAGAACGCCCGCCCCTGGGGCATCATGACCGCCTACAACTCGGTCAACGGCACGACGATGACCGAGCACCGCCAGCTCGTGAACGAGATCCTCCGCGGCGAATGGGGCTTCGACGGCTTCAACGTCTCGGACTGGATGGCCGCCCGGTCCACGACCGGCGCCATCGAGGGCGGTCTGGACGTCGCCATGCCAGGCCCGGCGACCGTGTACGGCGAGGCGCTGGCGGCCGCCGTCCGCGCGGGCGAGGTCGAGGAGGCGCAGGTCGACGAGGCCGTACGCAACGTCCTGCGGCTCGCCGCCCGCGTCGGCGCCCTGGAAGGCGCCGAACCGGTCGTCACCGAGCCGCCCGCCGAGATCGACGGGGAGGCCCTGGCCCGCGAGGTCGCCCGCCGGTCGTTCGTCCTCGTCCGCAACGAAGCCGTCCAGGGCGGGGACCCCGTCCTCCCCATCGACCCGGCCCGCGTCCGCACGATCGCGCTCCTCGGCGCCGCCGCCCGCGACGCGCGCGTGCTCGGCGGCGGCTCCGCGACCGTCTTCCCCAGGCGCATCGTCTCCCCGCTCGACGGCCTCACCGCCGCACTGCCCGCGGGCGCCGTGACGTACGCGCTCGGCGCCGACCCGACCGAGGAACTCGCCGCCGCAGGGAAGGGGTTCGAGCTGCGGGCCGTCTGCCGCGACGCCGCCGGCGAGATCATCGCTACGACCTCCGTGCCCGGGGGCCAGATCCAGTGGCAGGGCAGTGACCTGCCCGAGGGCGTCACCTACGACGCCCTGCACAGCGTCGAACTCACCGGCACCTTCACCCCGCGCGAGAGCGGCGCCCACTCCTTCGGCACCCGCGGCCTCGGCGGCTTCCGGCTCACCGTCGCCGGTGAGGTGCTCTTCGAGGGGGCGCAGGGGCTCGGGACGGAGTCGGATCCGTTCGAGGCGTTCTTCGGGGCGCCGGTCGAGCGCGGCCGGGCCGAGCTGACGGCGGGCGAGCCGGTCGAGGTTTCCCTCCACTGCGTCGTCGCCAAGATCGACGACGCCCCCATCCAGGCCGTCGGCTTCTCCTTCGTCCACCGCGAGCCGCAGCGCGACGCCGACGAGCTGATCGCCGAGGCCGTCGAGGCCGCGCGCGACGCCGAGGCGGCGATCGTGGTCGTCGCCACCACCGACCGCGTCGAGTCCGAGGGCTTCGACCGCACGGACCTGAAGCTCCCCGGCCGCCAGGACGATCTCGTACGCGCCGTGGCCGCCGTGAACCCGAACACGGTCGTGGTCGTCAACTCCGGCTCGCCGGTGGAGCTGCCGTGGCGCGAGGACGTCGCGGCCGTCCTGCTCAGCTGGTTCCCGGGCCAGGAGGGCGGCGCCGCGCTGGCCGACGTCCTGCTCGGCGCATACGAACCGGGCGGACGGCTGCCCACCACCTGGCCGGTGTCCCTCGAGGACGCCCCCGTCACCCAGGTGACCCCGGTCGACGGCGAACTGCACTACACCGAGGATGTGTTCATCGGCTACCGCGCCTGGGACAAGAGGGGCACCACCCCCGCGTACCCCTTCGGCCACGGCCTCGGCTACACCGACTGGGCGTACGAATCGATCGAGACGGACGGCACGACGGTGACGGTGCGCGTCCGGAACTCCGGTGGGCGCGCGGGCCGCGAGGTCGTCCAGGTCTACGTCGCGCCGGTCGAGGCCGGCGCGGACAGGCCGGTGCGCCAGCTGGCCGGTTTCGCGGGTGTCGAGGCGGCACCCGGCGAGACCGCCGAGGTCACCGTCGCACTTCCGCGCCGTGCCTTCGAGATCTGGGACGAGCAGTCCGGCACCTGGACGGTGGTGAACGGGGCGTACGAGATCCAGGCGGGCCGGTCGGCCGCCGACCGCCGCCTGAGCACGACGATCGAGGTCTGAGTACGGGGTGCGGGGTACCCCGCCCAGCGTGCGGGGTACGTCCGCCCAGCGTGCCGGGGGTATGTCAGTCCCGGACCCCGAACCCGAACACCGTCTCCGACCGGAACACCTCGCCCGGCCGCAGCACCGTGCTCGGGAACTCCGGCCGGTTGGGGGAGTCGGGGAAGTGCTGCGTCTCCAGCGCGACACCGGCGCCCGGGGCGTAGGGATCGCCGTCGAGGTGGTCCGCCGTGTACAGCTGGAGGCCCGGCTCCGTCGTGGCGACGGTCAGCACCCGCCCGGACGCCGGGTCGTACAGCTCGGCGACCTGCTCGGCAGCGCTCGTCACGCCCTTTTCCAGCACGAAGTTGTGGTCGTATCCGCTGCCGGCCTTCCGTGGCGCCCGGAAGTCGAACCGGGTCCCGTCGACATCGGCCAGCTCACCGGTCGGGATCAGGTCCGCGTCGACCGGCGTGTACCGCGACGCCGCGATCCGCAGCTCGTGCCCGGCCGCGGCCGCGGAACCCGCGTCGGCGCCGGCCAGGTTCCAGTAGCTGTGGTTCGTCAGGTTCACGACGGTCGGTGCGTCGGTGACCGCCTCGTACGCGATCCGCAGCGCGCCCGACTCGTCCAGCGAGTACGTCGCCGAGACCTCCAGGCGGCCAGGGAAGCCCTCCTCGCCGTGCGGGCTCACGCGTGACAGCCGTACGCCGTACTCCACCGGCTCCGCGTCCCACACCCGCTGGTCGAAGCCCTCCTCGCCGCCGTGCAGGCTGTTCGGCCCGTTGTTCTGCGCCAGGTGGTAGAGGGAGCCGTCGAGCTGGAAGCGGCCGTTCGCGATCCGGTTCGCATAGCGGCCGACCAGGGCGCCGAAGTACGGCCCGGGGTTCTCCAGATACCCCTGGAGGTCGGGCAGCGCCAGCGCCACCTGGGCACTGCGCCCGTCCCGGTCCGGGACCTCGGCCGACTGCACGATCCCGCCGTACGTCAGGACGCGCACGCGCACACCGCCCCGTTCCAGGGTCCAGCGGTGGACGGGCGTGCCGTCGGGGAGCGTGCCGAAGAGTTCGCTGTGCATGATCAGGACCCTACGCCGGGGCCGGTGGCGGCGCGTGATCAGGGCACCTTCCGGGCACCCGGATACGGCACAGCCCGTACTACCCGGGCGGGTTCTTCGCCGTCACCGTGCGGTAGGCGATGGCGGCCAGCCGTGCCTGCCCGTCCTTGCTGGGATGGAACCAGTCCCAGTGGCTCAACTGCTGGGTGCCGAAGCGGTACTCGAAGACCGCTCCGCCGTCGAACCGGCAGCGGTCGTCCTGCGCACAGACGCCCTTCAGGACCTTGTTGTAGGCGATCACGCGCTTCTGCACGGTGTCCCGTCGCTTCGTCGCGGCCGCGTCCACCACGTCCGCGTCGCCCAGCATGGACGGGCAGATGCCCAGCTTCCACACCTGCTTGCCCATCGGATTGGTGCGCCCCTGGGACCAGAGCCGCTTCAGGTCCGGCACGCTCGCCACGTACACCTGGGCCTTGGGCAGCTCGCGGCGCAGCGTCCGCATCGCGTTCTCGAACTGCTCGCGGAAGTCCGCCACCGAGGTCATCGCGGACGTCGACGAGCGGCACGCGTCGTTGGCGCCGGCCATCACCGCCACCAGTTCGGGACGGCGCGCCGCCGCCTTCTCCATCTGCGCGGCCACGTCCGCCATGCGGGCACCGGTCACGGCGTAGTTCCAACTGTGGGCGGCCGCGCGCTGCTTCCCGAGCAGCCGCACCGCCAGGCTCCGCACCGTCGTGTCGCTGCCCGTCGCCCAGGACACCTCAGGGCAGTCGGAGAGCACCGAACACGCGTCGAACCCGCGGGTGATGGAGTCGCCCACGGCGGCCACCGAGGACGGGCTGCGGTCCCAGACCGGCGTCGGCTTGGGCGACGCCGCCTGACGCTTCGTCGAACCTGTCGCACCGGGGGATGCGCCACCGAGGGCGTCGCAGGCGACCAGACCGCCGGCGCCCAGCAAAGCCGCCGTCACAGCGGCGACGGCGGCATACAAGCGGCGGCTGCGGCTCCGCATGCCTGCTCCCCTCTGTGGTTCCGTCCACCCCCTGTGAACGATGTGCCCTGTGTGGCCGTTCCCGGGGCCCGGGGGGTCCCGCCGGGTGAATGCCGGGCGTTTCCCTTCGGCGGGACCGACGGTACGTCACACTCCTTGCCCCGCTGCACGGTAGCCTCGGCCCCGTGGCGCCCGGACGCTGCCGGCGCGGCAGCGACAGGGCGGCCGGTCCACCCCGCTGTACCGGTTCCGCTAAATTACAACAAGTCTGCTCTGTCCCTTTTGAGGAAAATCGCTTGGCACGGGCGCGAGACCGCCGGACGATGGCGCACCTCGTCCCACACTGGAGGTCCCGGTGACGACACGTGGAGTTCTGTACGTGCACTCCGCGCCGCGCGCGCTGTGCCCGCACATCGAATGGGCAGTCGCGGGCGTGCTCGGCACGCGCGTCAACCTCGACTGGATCAGGCAGCCCGCGTCGCCGGGCACCTGGAGGTCCGAGTTCTCCTGGCAGGGCCAGGTGGGCACCGCCTCCCAGCTCGCCTCCGCGCTGCGCGGCTGGCACCTGCTCCGCTTCGAGGTCACGGCCGAACCCTGCGCCACGGCCGAGGGCGAACGCTACAGCGCCACCCCCGAGCTGGGCATCTTCCACGCCGTCACCGGCATCCACGGCGACATCCTGATCCCCGAGGACCGGCTCCGCGCCGCCCTAGCCCGCGCACAGCGCGGCGAGACCGACCTCGAGGCGGAGATCGCCAAGCTCCTCGGCAAGCCCTGGGACGACGAACTGGAGCCCTTCCGGTACGCGGGCGAGGGCGCCCCGGTGCGCTGGCTGCACCAGGTCGTCTGACGGGCACTCAGCCCACGTAACGAGAGAAGGCCCACCCGGTGATGCGGGTGGGCCTTCTCTCGTTACGTACTGGTTGCGGTGTTCGAAACGACGAACACCGCAACCATTAATTGAGGAACCCCAACGGCGAGCAACCAGGTCCGCGAGAGCGGCGCCGGTTTAGGCGCAAGGAGGGGTGCGGAACGCCAGCACCACGTTGTGGCCGCCGAAGCCGAACGAGTCGTTCAGCGCCGCGATCCTGCCCTCGGGCAGGGCGCGGGCCTCGCCGCGGACCACGTCGGCGTTGACCTCGGGGTCGAGGTTGTCGACGTTGATGGTCGGCGGGGCGATGCGGTGGTGGAGCGCGAGGACCGAGGCCACGGTCTCCACGCCGCCGGCGCCGCCCAGCAGATGACCGGTCATCGACTTCGTGCCGGAGATCGCCATGTGGTCGACGTCGTCGCCGAACACCTTGCGCAGCGCCTTGATCTCGGCGACGTCGCCCTGCGGCGTCGACGTGGCGTGCGCGTTGATGTGCACGATCTCGGCGGGCTTGAGGTCGGTCCCGTCGAGCAGGTTCTGCAGCGCCTGAGCGATGCCGTTGCCGGACGGCTCGGGCTGCGTGATGTGGTGGCCGTCGGCCGAGATGCCCTGGCCGACCGCCTCCGCGTAGATCTTGGCGCCGCGGGCCTTGGCGTGCTCCTCCGACTCGAGGATGATCACGCCGGCGCCCTCGCCGAGGACGAAGCCGTCGCGGCCCGAGTCGTAGGGACGCGAGGCGCCCTGCGGGTCGTCGTTGTTCTTGGACATCGCCATCATGTTGCCGAACGCGACGATCGGCAGCGGGTGGATGGCCGCTTCCGTGCCGCCCGCGACGACGACGTCCGCACGGCCGGTGCGGATCATCTCGATCGCGTAGCCGATGGCCTCGGCGCCGGACGCACAGGCGCTCACCGGCGTGTGGACACCGGCGCGGGCACCCACCTCCAGGCCGACGTTGGCGGCCGGGGAGTTGGGCATCAGCATGGGGACGGTGTGCGGCGAGACGCGGCGTACGCCCTTCTCCCGCAGCACGTCGTACTGGTCGAGGAGGGTCGTCACACCGCCGATGCCGGAGGCGATGACCGCACCCAGACGGTCGGGGTTGACGGACGCGTCCTCGCCGGCCTTGCCGGTGAAACCGGCGTCCTTCCACGCCTCCTGAGCCGCGATCAGCGCGAACTGCGCCGAGCGGTCCAGCTTGCGGGCCTGCGGCCGCGGAATGATCTCACCCGGGTCGACGGCGATCTGCGCGGCGATACGGACCGGGAGTTCGGCGGCCCAGTCCTGCTCGAGGAGGCCGACGCCGGAGCGGCCGGCGACCAGAGCCTCCCAAGTGGAAGCTGCGTCGCCACCCAGCGGTGTGGTTGCGCCGATACCGGTGACGACCACGGTGCGATTGGTCGAGCTCACAGGAATTCTTTCTCCAACGGATACGAAGGTTCAGCGGCGCCACCGCCGGGTGGCGGAGCGGCGGGCACGATGCCCATGGTGGGCCCAGGCCCTTGATCGGTCGATCAGCCCTGGTGCTTGAGGATGTAGTCGACGGCGTCGCCGACGGTCTTGAGGTTCTTGACGTCGTCGTCCGGGATCTTGACGTCGAAGCGCTCTTCGGCGGCGACGACGACCTCGACCATCGACAGCGAGTCGACGTCCAGGTCGTCGGTGAAGGACTTGTCCAGCTGGACGTCCTCGGTGGGGATCCCGGCGATCTCGTTCACGATCTCGGCGAGACCGGCGACGATCTCTTCCTGAGTGGCGGCCATGTTGGCGCTCCTTCGCTGTATCCAGAGGGTGTGGCGGTTTCCGCCCGGAAGATCCGGACGGTGCCTAGGGGAGGGTAACGACCGTTGCGGCGTATGCGAGACCCGCCCCGAAGCCGATGACGAGCGCGGTGTCGCCGCTCTTCGCCTCGCCGGTCGCCAGGAGCCGCTCCATCGCGAGCGGAATCGAGGCGGCCGAGGTGTTGCCGGTGGTCTCGATGTCACGGGCGACCGTGACGTGCTCCGGCAGCTTGAGAGTCTTCACCATCGAGTCGATGATCCGCATGTTGGCCTGGTGCGGAATGAAGACGTCCAGGTCGTCCGAGCTGATCCCGGCCGCGTCCAGCGCCTGCTGGGCGACCTTCGCCATCTCGAACACGGCCCAGCGGAACACTGCTTGCCCCTGCTGGGTGATGGCCGGGAACTTGATGTCGCCGTTGCTGTCGAGCGGCAGCTCGGCCACATCACCGATCCGGAAGCGGTCCCACGGCACGGTCTGCTTGATCAGCTCCGCCTTGTCGCCCTCGGAACCCCACACGGTCGGGCCGATCGCGGGCTCCTGGGACGGGCCGACGACCACCGCGCCCGCGCCGTCGCCGAACAGGAAGGCCGTCGCGCGGTCCTCCAGGTCGGTCAGGTCGCTGAGCCGCTCGACGCCGACCACGAGCACGTACTCGGCGGAGCCCTCGACGACCAGGCCCTTGGCGAGCGTCAGGCCGTAGCCGAAGCCCGCGCAGCCGGCCGAGATGTCGAACGCGGCGGCCTTGTTCGTGCCGATCTTGTCGGCGATCTCGGTGGCGACGGCCGGGGTCTGGCTGAAGTGCGAGACGGTGGAGACCACCACGGCGCCGATCTGCTCGGCCGTGATCCCGGCGTCGGCGATCGCCTTGCCCGAGGCCTCGATCGACATCGCCGCGACCGTCTCCTCGTCGGAGGCCCAGTGGCGGGTCGCGATGCCCGAGCGCGAGCGGATCCACTCGTCGGACGAGTCGATCTTCTCGAGGATCACCTCGTTGGGCACCACCCGGGTCGGACGGTAGCCGCCGACACCGAGGATGCGCGCATACGGGGCACCCTTGCTGGGCTTGATCTTCGACATGCTCTCGAGGCTCCTTGTCAGGCCGTCTGCTCGGCGTGTTCCGCGATGAGTTCGCGGGCGGCGTCGAGGTCGTCGGGGGTCTTGAGCGCCAGCGTCTTGACGCCGGGCAGCGCGCGCTTCGCGAGGCCGGTCAGCGTGCCGCCCGGGCACACCTCGAGCAGCGCGGTCACACCCAGCTTCTGGAACGTCTCCATGCACAGGTCCCAGCGGACCGGATTGGCCACCTGGCCGACCAGGCGCGCGAGGACCTCGGCGCCGGTCTCAACCGTCTGGCCGTCCTTGTTCGAGACGTACGCGACCGCCGGGTCGGCGGGCGTCAGGGCCTGAGCCGCCTCGGCGAGCTTCTCGACCGCGGGGGCCATGTGCCGGGTGTGGAACGCGCCGGCGACCTGCAGCGGCACCACGCGGCGCACGCCCTCGGGCTTGTCCTCGGCCAGCGCGGCGAGCTGCTCGACGGTGCCGGCGGCCACGATCTGGCCCGCGCCGTTCACGTTCGCCGGGGTGAGGCCGAGCTTCTCCAGGTGCGGGACCACGGTCTCGGGGTCCCCGCCCAGCATGGCGGACATGCCGGTCTGCGTGACGGCGGCGGCCTCGGCCATGGCCAGGCCCCGCTTCCGTACGAGCTGGAGGGCGGCGGTGTCGTCCAGGACCCCCGCGAAGGCGGCGGCGGTGATCTCACCCACGCTGTGGCCGGCGACGGCGCCGGGCGTGACCTCCAGGGCGGAGGCCGACAGCAGACCGGCGGCGACCAGCAGCGGCTGGGCCACGGCGGTGTCGCGAATCGCGTCCGCGTCGGCCTGCGTGCCGTAGTGGGCGAGGTCGAGCCCGATGGCGTCCGACCATGCGGCGAGGCGGTCGGCGGCCCCGGGGAGTTCGAGCCAGGGAGTCAGGAAGCCGGGCGTCTGGGCGCCTTGGCCGGGAGCGACGAGTACGAGCACTCTCACACTCTCTCTTGTGGACGGCCGCAGCCGCCCGTGGGGACAGGGACGAAGAACCGCAGGGGGAATTGTAGGCCCCCGACAATTGGCTACGACTGAGGATCGCCGTTGGTCAGGCGCCCGAGAATCAGGGCGATGCGCAACGTGAACGCGGAGCGTACATCGGACGGCGACCAGCCGGTGACGTCAGTCACACGTCGGAGCCGGTAGCGAACGGTGTTCGGGTGAACGAAAAGCATCCGGGCCGCCCCTTCGAGGGAGCTCGCCTGCTCCAGGTAGACGCTCAGGGTCTCCAGGAGCGCCGAACCCGCCTCCTCCAGCGGTCTGTAGATCTCCTCCACCAGTTGTTCGCGTGCGGAGGGGTCCATGGCGATCGCACGCTCCGGAAGCAGATCGTCGGCGAGCACCGGCCGGGGAGCGTCCTGCCATGCGGAGCACGCCTTGAGCCCCGCCGCCGCGGCCTGCGCGGACCTGGTGGCGGCCAGCAGGTCCGGCACGATGGGCCCGGCCACCACGGGCCCGGGGGCGTACGGCCCGATCAGCGCCTTCGCCACGCGCAGCGGATTGTCGTCGCCGCCCGCGATGACGACCAGGCGGTCGCCCAGGACCCCGGTCAGGACCTGAAGCTTCGCGTGCCGGGCGGCCCGGCGGATCGCCTCGACCGTCAGTTCGCTGTCACCGTCGGGCGCTGTGCCCAGCACCACGCACACATGCTCGGGGGAGTTCCAGCCGAGGGCGGCGGCCCGGGACACGGCGCCCTCGTCGGCCTCGCCCGACAGCACCGCGTTCACCACCAGCGACTCCAGGCGGGCGTCCCATGCACCGCGGGCCTCGGCCGCCTGCGCGTACACCTGCGCGGTCGCGAAGGCGATCTCCCGCGCGTAGACGAGCAGCGCCTCCCTGAGGACGGACTCGTCGCCGGGCGCCGCGACCTCCTCGATCGCGGACTCCATCACCTCGATGGTCGTACGCACCATCTCGACGGTCTGCCGCAGCGTGATCGCCCTGGTCAGCTCGCGCGGCGCGGTCCCGAACACATCGGTGGAGATGGCCTGGGGCGCGTCCGGGTGCCGGAACCACTCGGTGAACGCGGCGATACCGGCCTGTGCGACCAGACCGATCCAGGAACGGTTCTCCGGGGGCATCGCCCGGTACCACGGCAGCGTCTCGTCCATCCGTGCGATGGCCTGAGCGGCGAGGCTGCCGGAGGATTTCTCCAGCCGCTTCAGGGTCGCGGCATGCGGATGCGGGACGGATGCGGATTGCGCTGGCAGCGCGGCTTCTGGTTCGGGCACATGGACAAGACTGCCTCATCCGGACGGACGGGCGGCCGGCCGGGGCTACCGTGGGATCCGTGATGGACGTACGGCGCGCGGGCGAGCGCTATCGAGGAGGGGACCCGGCCACCGGGATCGAGTCCCTGCACGCCTTCTCCTTCGGGCCCCACTACGACCCCGGCAATCTCCGCTTCGGCTCCGTCATCGCCTGCAACGAGGAGCGCCTGGCGCCCGGCGCCGGCTTCACCGAGCACCCGCACAGCCACACCGAGATCGTGACCTGGGTCGTCGAGGGCGAGCTCACCCACCGCGACTCGCAGGGCCACGAGTCCGTCGTACGGCCGGGCGACGTGCAGCGTCTCAGCGCGGGCGGCGGCGTACGGCACGTCGAGCGCAACGACGGCGCCGAGCCGCTGGTCTTCATCCAGATGTGGCTGGCCCCTGCGGAACCGGGCGGCGACCCCGCATACGAGGTCGTCCACGGCATCGCGGACTCGACGCCGTACGCGGTGCCCGAGGCGGGCGCGATGCTGCACGTACGGCGCCTGACGGCGGGCGAGCGCACCGCAGTGCCGGACGCCGCCTTCGCCTACGTCCACGTGGTGAGGGGCGAAGTCCACCTGGACCACGTGGTGTTGGGCCCCGGCGACTCGGCCCGCATCGCCGACGCGAAGGCCCTGGAACTGGAGGCGGGCACGGAGGCTCCGGCGGAGGTACTGATGTGGGAGATGACGGACACAGGCTGACCTCCGCTGTGGGCAATCGTTCCTCCCCCAGTGCCTTAAGGGCCTGGGAGGTACCCCCAGGGCGGAACGGGTGGGCACAGCGGAACCCCGCAACGCCGGGCAACCCCTTGAAACCCCCGAGCACGCCCTTGCAACGTCAGCTGTCAGACCTCGGCAAGCACCGCATCCGTAAAAGCGGGCCACACCTCAATGGCCCAGGGCCCGAAGGCCCGGTCCGTAAGGGCCACGCAAGCGACCCCCACAACGGGGTCGACCCACAAGAACGTGCCGGACTGCCCGAAGTGCCCGAACGTCCGAGCTGACGAAGAACTCCCCGTCCAGTGCGGCGACTTGCCGTCCCGGATCTCGAAGCCGAGCCCCCAGTCGTTGGGGTTCTGATGCCCGTACCCGGGCAGGACGCCCTTCGTCCCCGGATACTGCACGGTCATCGCCTCGGCGACCGTCCGCGGGTCGAGCAACCGCGGCGCCTGCACCTCGGCCGCGAACCGGACGAGGTCGTCGACCGTCGAGACGCCGTCCTTGGCGGGCGAGCCGTCGAGCGTCGTGGAGGTCATGCCGAGCGGTTCCAGGACGGCCTGCCGGGCGTACTCGGCGAACGGGATGTCCGTCGCCTTGGCGACATGGTCGCCGAGCACCTCGAACCCCGCGTTCGAGTACAGCCGCCGCGTCCCCGGCGCCGCCGTCGCCCGGTGCTCGTCGAAGGCGAGCCCGGACGTGTGGGCGAGCAGGTGGCGGACGGTTGATCCCTCGGGCCAGGCCGGTTCGTCGAGCTCGATCGCGCCCTCTTCGTACGCGACCAGCACGGCGTACGCCGCGAGCGGCTTGGTGACCGAGGCGAGCGGGAAGCGGTGGCCCGTGGGGCCGTGTGCCCCCAGGAGCGTCCCGTCCGCGCGGACGACGGCCGCGGCCGCGTTCGGGACCGGCCAGTTCTCGATCAACGCCAGGCTCTGCATGCGTACGAGCGTAAGCGCCTTACAAGATCAACCGCATCGAGGGGTCGGGCTTGCGTACGAAGCCGAGCGAGGCGTACAGCGGCTCCGCCTCTTTGGAGGCGTTGAGGTCCACGCTGCCCGCCCCGCGCTCGCGGAACCAGTCGAGGAGGGCACCCATGCACGCGCGTGCGTATCCCTTCCGCCGCTGGTCCGGGTCCGTGGCGACGCTGAAGACGTGGCCCACCGCGCCGTGCGGATTGCCCGCGCGGCCGATCCGGTACTCCATCGTCCCGGCCACCATCGTCGCCAGCGCACCGGGCCGGTCCGGATGGTCGACGACGAAAGCCGCGAAGTCCCCGCCGGGGTCGGCGAGTCTGCCGCGTACCGTGATGATCGATGCCGCATGCCAGTCGGTCGGCTCGCCGGGGGCGAAGGTCGAGTCGATCATGATCTGACGCAGCCTCAGTATCTCCTCGGCGTCCTCGGGCCGGGCGCGGCGTACAAGACTCATGATCGGCACCGTAGTGACCGAGGGCCGGGCCGTCTCCCGATTTTCCCGCGGCTTGACCGGTTCCCGCTTGCTTGGAGTCCACTCGAAGGCCATAGCGTGGAGGCCATGACGGTGATGGAAACCACAGCCACACCCGTACGGACCACGACCACAAGCCCAACCGAGACCGCGACCGAGACCGCGACCAAGACCGACGTCTGCGCCTCGGCACCGCAGGCCCATCCGCGCCCGGACGGCCAGGACCGCTACACGATCAGCGAGGTCGTCGCCTTCACCGGCCTGACCGCGCACACCCTGCGCTGGTACGAGCGGATCGGGCTGATGCCCCACATCGACCGCTCGCACACCGGCCAGCGCCGCTACAGCAACCGCGATCTGGACTGGCTCGCCTTCGTCGGCAAGCTCCGGCTGACCGGGATGCCGGTCGCGGACATGGTCCGCTACGCCGAGCTGGTGCGCGAGGGCGACCACACGTTCCACGAGCGGCAGGAGCTGCTCGAGTCGACCCGCAGGGACGTGCTGGCCCGTATCGCCGAGCTCCAGGACACGCTGGCCGTGCTCGACCACAAGATCCAGTTTTACGGCGGCGCCAGGCCGGCGCCGGAGAGGGTTTGAACCTGATGAGTGGTATGCCGACGACGCAGCTGGGGACGGGCGGGCCCGAGGTGGGCGCTCAGGGCCTCGGCTGCATGGGGATGAGCTTCGCCTACGGCCCGACGGACGCCGACGAGGCCCGGGCGACGCTCGAGCGGGCGCTTGAGCTTGGTGTCACGCTGTACGACACCGCCGACGCCTATGGCGCGGGCGAGAACGAGAAGTTCCTGTCCCCCTTCGTCAAGGCCCATCGCGACGAGATCGTCATCGCGACGAAGTTCGCGCTGTCCATCCCGCCGGACGACCCGACGAAGCGGATCATCCGCAACGACCCGCCCTACATCCGCGAGGCCGTCGACGCGAGCCTCCGGCGTCTGGACGTCGACGTCATCGACCTCTACTACATGCACCGCCGCGACCCGAAGGTGCCGATCGAGGAGACGGTCGGCGTCATGGCCGAACTCGTCGCCGCAGGCAAGGTGAAGCACCTCGGCCTCAGCGAGGTCACCGGCTCCGAGCTGCGCGCGGCCCAGGCCGTGCACCCGATCGCCGCCGTCCAGTCCGAGTGGTCGCTGTTCAGCCGGGACATCGAGGACCACGTGGTCCCGGCCGCCGCCGAGCTCGGCGTGGCCCTCGTGCCGTACTCGCCGCTCGGCCGGGGCTTCCTCACCGGCTCGTTCGTCGACGCCGCCAAGGAGCTCAGCGCCGACGACTTCCGCCGCCAGCACCCCCGCTTCACCGGCGGCAACGCGGCGGCCAACGCGGCCCTGCTGGAGCCGGTGCGCGCCGTCGCCGACGCGCACGGTGCCTCGCTCGGCCAGATCGCGCTGGCCTGGGTGCAGCAGCGGGCCCAGGTCCACGGACTGCCCGTCGCCCCGATTCCCGGCACGCGCAAGCGCACCCGGGTCGAGGAGAACGCCGCCGCCACGCGTATCACCCTCACCGACGACGAGCTCGCGCTTCTGGAGCCCATCGCCGCCAAGGTCGCGGGGAACCGCTACGCCGACATGTCGTTCACCTCGGCGGGGCGGGAGTAACGCGGGCCGGTAAGACGGGCCGGGAAGCCGAGCCAGGACGCCGAGCCGGGAATCCGTCCGCGCCGGGCCGGGAAGCCGAGCTGGGAATCTGAGCCGGGAAGACGGGCTGGGAATCCGTCCGCGCCGGGCCACTTCGGCGGCCCGGCGCGGAGCCTGGGAGCGTGCTCCCGCCGCTCACAACTCCGCCAGCAGCTCGGCCTTCTTCGCGGTGAACTCCTTGTCCGTCACCAGACCCGCTTTGTGCAGTTCGCCGAGGTGGCGGATGCGGTCCGCGATATCGGCCGGGTCGGGCCGCGCAGCCCGTACCGCCGCGCCCGGCAGGGACCCCGCCGCCCCGGTGTCCACCGCCGCCCCGGAGGCCCGCACCGCCGCCAGCACCGACGCGGCGAAGGGCAGCGACTCGTGCACAGGGCCGTAGCCGAGCCCGAAGACGACCGACGCCGGATCCTGGTCGGCCTGCGCGGGCCGCGCGACGGACGACTCGCGGTGCAGCAACCGCAGATGACCCTCGAAGAGCTCGGGGGAGCGCCATTCGACGCCGCTGAGATCCGTCACCCGGAACCTCTGGTCGCCGGCCTTCCACTTCGCCGACGAAGCACCCGTCCAGAACCACCGGAAGGCCACCGACTCGCCGTCGAAGGACGCCTTCCCGTCGTACGCCTTGAACTGCAGCGGCGGCTCGGGCGCGGCCACGAGGAAGCGCTCCGAGGGCTCGCCGTCGTCGCGGGCGACCGCGGCCCGCAGTTCGTCCGCGTAGTACTCGGCGAGCGTCTCGCGCTCGGCCGGCAGCACCAGCCGGTAGGGGTCACCGCTCTCCTTGAGCTGGCCCGCTGCCGCCTCCATGAGCGGGTCGGCGCCGGGTCTGGGCACGGCGTGCAGGACGACGGTCCCGCGCTTCCCGGGAGTCAGCGTCACCGCCGCGACCGCCTCGTGGGGGATGCGGCGCTCACCGAGCGCCTGGAACAGCTTCGGCGTCCTGATCCCCCGTTCGAAGCGGATGAGCACGGAGTCCGACTCGAACTCCCAGGCGGCATGAAATCCGGCCAGTACGTCACCCATGCGGCTCATCGTATGCGGCACGCGCGCGTGCGTCCCTCCCGCGACGGGCCGTTGTTCCTTCGATTTCTACGCGCGTCAGGTCGTCGTCCTGCCGGAGACACCGCTCCGGCACGCGTCATCCTCGTGCGCGCACCGCACCGCGCCGTACGCGCCGATGCCGATGTCGGCGAGGTTGGCGAGGCTGTCCGTGCCCGGCTCGAAGTAGCCCGCGTGGCCCGTCGCGTCCTCCGCGGACAGGACTCGCGCACCGAAGGCCGGAGAGACCGGATCGGCACCGTGACCGAGCCCGCCGACCTCCATGTACGGCACGTCCTGGATCCAGTCGTCGCGGTCCCGCATGGCCCACACCCGCGCGCCCGTGCCGAGCTTCGAGGCCTTCTCCGCACGCATGCCCGGACTGCCCGCGACGGCTATGTCGGTAACCCGGTCCGGCAGGTCGTGGGCCGCGACGCCGCACACCACGGAGCCGTAGCTGTGGCAGTACAGGGCGACGGTGGAGCGGCCCGGCAGCGCCCGTACCAGCGCGTTGAGGCGCACTGCGCCGCTCTCGGCCCGCATGGCCGTGGCCGCCTCCATGCCGAGCCCGGCGGGCGCGGTGTAGTCGGCCCAGGCGATCACGGCAGTACGGCTTCGGGGGCTGGCCGAGTGCTCCGCGCGGTACAGGGCCCGGGCCATGCCGACGGGGGCCGAGTACTCGCGGTCGTCGCTCCGCTGGAAGGTCAGCAGATTGGTGTCGACCCCGGGTACCACCACCGACACGCGCTTGGCCCGGTTGAGATCCCCGATGACCTCGGCGACGCGTCCGGTACCCAGGGGGTCGAAGGCGAGGATCTTGCGGTCCGGCCGCATCAGCGACTCCAGCCGGTGCATCCTGCGGCCGGCGTCAAGCTGACCGGTGGCCGAGAGCCTCCTGTCGTGCATGCGCCTGCTCTCGATACTGCGTGCCTGGTCGAGGGCGATGCGGTTGGCGCGGTAGCGCAGCTTCACCGGGGCGCCGTTCATGTTGCCCACCGCGAGCGGATAGCGCTGGGCGAGGCCGGTGCGCTGGTGCGCGCTGAGCGAGGCGAAGAAGCGGGCGATCCTCTGGGGCGAGGAGTCGAGACCGGGCAGCCGGCGCCCGTCCAGGTGGCCGTGGGCCCAGGCGGACCGGGCGGCCTCGAGCGGCGACGACGCGCCCCGCTGGTGGCGCACGGCCGTCCAGCCGGTCGTGGCCAGCATGACGAAAACGACGGCGAGCGCAAGCAGCGCGCGCCACACGTTCAGTTGCGGGGGCGAGTCGAAAGAAGTCACTGCGGGACACCCTAGGAGAACCGCACGCCAACCCATGCAACGGGTGAGGCAGATCACGTTTCGCGAGGGGTAATTGGGCTAAACCGGGCGCACCTTGCACGAGGCCATCACAGAGCGTGCAGGCAACTTTCGCCTCACAGGTAACAATCGGCCGCTCTTAGCGGGTCGGCGACGTCGCTGCGGTTCGGCAGCGCCCCAAAGGGGTGCGGGGCTGTATCGATATGCGGCTCCGCCGCGTGGGCGCGACCAGCCACAACGGCGCCACAGCGAACCGACGGCACATCGCGGCCCCCCAGCGGAGCGCTCCGCTCAGGCCCAGTCCTCCGCCAACGCCGGTCCTATCTGGTCGAGATACGACTCCGTCAGCCTGCGGATGGAGTCGATGCTGATGTCCTCACCGGCACCCCACAGTCGCCCGGTCATCCGCATCACCCCGCTGAAGGCGGCCACCGCGACACGGGGTCGCGGGTCGGAGTCCACGTCCATGCCCTCGCGCTCGGCGATCACGCGCGCCAGCTCCTCCTCCAGCTCCGCGGAGCGACGCAGATGGGCGGCGAGGAGGACGGGCGTCGACTCGATCAACTGAAACGTACGCATGTGCAGTTCGACCGGGACGACGGCCGCGACATCCTCGCCGAGCGTGTTCCAGCTGTCGAGGACGGCGCGGCGCATCGCCTCCAAGGGGGCCTCGTGCGGGGGCCTTTCGCGCACGGCTGCGACGAAGCGGGACTCCACCATGTCCTGGACGGCGAACGCGGTCTCCTCCTTGTTGGCGAAGTACCGGAAGAACGTGCGCTGCGAGACGTCGACGGCGTCCGCGATCTCGTCCACGGTCGTCTGCTCGTACCCCTTGGTGGTGAAGAGTTCGAGCGCCGCGCGGAGGAGGGCGTCGCGTGTGCGCTGCTTCTTGCGTTCGCGCAGTCCGGGCCGCGCTGCCGTGTCGGTCGTTCGCGCTCGTTCCGCGACGTCCGCCGCCTGTTGCCGCGTCTTCACTCAAGGCCCCTTTTCGCCCGTATGTGCAGCTCAGAATACCGGTGGGCAACGTGACAGTTACCGACTTGTGAAACGATTTGTAAACTGTCAGTAACTGTCATAATCTCGCCGGTATGACTAGTCAGACCACCATCGACAAGACCGGTCCGGCGGACGAGGCCCCCTCGGTCGCGCCCGCACCGGCTCCGGCCAAGGGGCTGCGCGGCCACCCATGGCTGACGCTCATCTCCGTCGCGATCGGCGTGATGATGGTCGCCCTGGACGGCACCATCGTGGCCATCGCCAACCCGGCCATCCAGCAGGACCTCGGCGCCTCGCTCGCCGACGTCCAGTGGATCACCAACGGCTACCTCCTCGCGCTGGCCGTCGCACTCATCACGGCAGGCAAGCTCGGCGACCGCTTCGGCCACCGGCAGACCTTCCTCATCGGCGTCGCGGGCTTCGCCATCGCCTCCGGGGCCATCGGAGTCTCCGGCAGCGTCGCGCTCGTCATCACGTTCCGTGTGCTGCAGGGCCTCTTCGGCGCGCTCCTCATGCCTGCCGCGCTCGGCCTGCTGCGGGCCACCTTCCCGGCCGAGAAGCTCAACATGGCGATCGGCATCTGGGGCATGGTCATCGGCGCCTCCACGGCCGGCGGCCCGATCCTCGGCGGTGTGCTCGTCGAGCACGTCAGCTGGCAGTCGGTGTTCTTCATCAACGTGCCGGTGGGCATCCTCGCGGTCGCCGTCGGCCTGTGGATCCTCAAGGACCACCGCGCCGAGAACGCGCCGCGCTCCTTCGACATCCCCGGCATCCTCCTGCTGTCGGCGGCCATGTTCGCCCTCATCTGGGGGCTCATCAAGGCCGGTGACTCCTGGGGCTGGGGCAGCGGCAAGACGTGGGCGTTCCTCGTCGGATCGCTGATCGGTTTCGCGCTCTTCGCCCTCTGGGAGACCAAGGTCAAGGAACCCCTCATTCCGCTGGGCATGTTCCGGTCCGTGGCGCTCTCCGCGGGCACGGTGCTGATGGTGCTGATGGCCTTCGCCTTCATGGGCGGACTGTTCTTCGTCACCTTCTACCTGCAGAACGTCCACGGGATGAGCCCGGTCGACAGCGGTCTGCACCTGATGCCGCTGACGGCCATGATGATCGTCTCCTCGCCGCTCGCGGGCGCGCTGATCACCAAGTTCGGCCCGCGCGTGCCGCTGGTCGGCGGCATGGCCTTGACGGCCGTCTCGATGTTCGGCATGACCACGATGTCCACCGAGACCGGCACCCTGCCGATGTCCGTCTGGTTCGGCCTCCTGGGCCTCGGCCTCGCCCCGGTCATGGTGGGCGCCACCGAGGTCATCGTGGGCAACGCGCCGCTGGAGCTCTCGGGCGTCGCCGGCGGCCTGCAGCAGGCGGCGATGCAGGTGGGCGGCAGCCTCGGTACGGCGGTGCTGGGCGCCGTCATGTCGAACAAGGTCAGCTCCGAGCTGGCGGACAACTGGAAGAGCGCCGGCCTGCCGGACGCACCGGCCCCCGGCCTCGACAAGGCCGCGGCCATCGGCTACGTGCCGGAGGAGATCGCCAAGGCGCAGGGCATGACGCCCGAGATCCTCAGCAGGATCACGGGAGTCATCCACGACACGTTCATGACCGGCATGGGCCTGGCCTTCACGGTCGCCGGCATCATCGCGGTCATCGCGGCCCTGGTCGCCGTGCTCACGAAGCGCGGCGCCAACGCGGAGGCGGGCGCGGGCGGAGTCCACATCTGACGCTCCGCTGGGAGTGCCGCGATGGGCCGTCGTTACGCTGCGGCGCCGTCGTGGCTGGTCGCGCAGTTCCCGCGCCCCTTTGGGGCGCTGCCGAACCGCTCCGAAGGCCCCGCCGGCGGGGCCTTCTCCCATCCGGGGCTGAATATTCAGCCCGTCCGGCGTTTGAGGACGAGGCGG
>NZ_LOHS01000173.1 GCF_001642995.1 Streptomyces jeddahensis | reverse complement strand
CGAGCCGCTGCGCGAGGCGCTGGGCATCCGCGTCGAGGAGTACCGGCCGCTGCGGACGGACGAGCGGATCACCCTGTCGGACGGATCGCACGGCACGGTCTGGAGCGAGTCCCTGCGCACCGAAGGCGCGGAGACGCTCGCCGCCTACACCCACGGCATGCTCGCAGACAGCCCGGCGCTCACCCGGCACCGCTTCGGCACCGGGCAGGGCTGGTATCTCTCCACCCGCCTGGACGACGCCGACTACGGCGCTCTCGTCGGCCGCCTGCTGAAGGAAGCCGGTGTCGAACCGGACGTACCCGGCCTGCCCGCCGGTGTCGAAGCCGTCACCCGGCACGCCGCCGACGGCCGCCGCTGGGACGTCCTCATCAACCACACCACGGACACCGTGCCCCTGCCGGAGCCCGCCCACGACCTGCTCACCGGCACCACAGACCACGAACTGCCGCCCGGCGGCTGCGCGGTCCTGCGCCAACACTGACCTGGAAAAGGACACCATGGACAACGAACAGCGGAGCTTCCGCTGGGGTCACGAGGCCCTGCATCTCGAGTTCCTCCTCGGCGACGACGGCAGCGCCCGCCTGACGCATCTCGGACTGCCGGGCGAAGCGGGCAGCGACCCCCGTGCGTCCCTGCCTCTGGTGGAGGTGACGGCCGCGGGTCACGGCCGCGGCTGGTCGGGCAGCCGCCTGATCGGGACCGCTCTCGGCGGGCGGCTGCGCCACCGGGCCCACCACGCGGCCCGCGACGGCGACTGGCACACGCTGACGGTGCATCTCCACGACCCGGACACCGGGCTGGTCGCGGAGGTGACCTACCGGTCGCCGGACGGCATCCCCGTGCTCCGCAGCGAAGTGACCCTGCGCAACGAAGGGCAGACCACGCTCCACCTGGAGTCGGTCAGCTCACTCGCGGTGGGCTGCCTCACCCCCCAGGACCCGGCGGCCATCGACGCCGCCGACCTGCTGTGGGCGGACAACGACTGGCTCTCCGAATGCCGCTGGCAGCGACAGCCGATGCGCCGGACCACACCCGCCCCCAGCGGACGACACGTGCAGTACGGGCACGGCAAGGCCGGCTTCGAACTGACCGGACAGGGCACCTGGTCCAGCTGCGGACACCTGCCCATGGGCGGCCTGACCGACCGGCGCACCGGCCGCACCTGGATGTGGCAGATCGAGCACAACGGCGGGGGCTGGCGCTGGGAGTGCCAAGAGCACGACAACGCTGCCTACGCGGCACTGTTCGGGCCCACCGACACCCACCACGGCTGGCGCCATCCCCTGGAACCCGGCGCCGCCTTCCACACCGTGCCCGTCGCCCTGTCGTTCAGCGCCGACGGCGGCCCCGACGCCGCGTTCGCCGCGCTGACCCGCTACCGCCGCGCCCACCGCCGCCCGCACCCCGACCACCGGGGTCTGCCCGTCATCTTCAACGACTACATGAACTGCCTGATGGGAGACCCCACCACCGACAAGTTGCTGCCGCTGATCGACGCGGCGGCCGAGGCCGGCGCCGAGTACTTCGTCATCGACGCGGGCTGGTACGACGACAGTGACGGCTGGTGGACCAGCGTCGGCGCCTGGGAACCATCCACCTCACGTTTCCCCGGCGAGAAGGGGATCCACGAGGTGCTGGACCGTATCCGCGAACGCGGCATGGTGCCCGGCCTGTGGCTGGAGCCGGAAGTCATCGGCGTCCACAGCCCCATGGCCAAGTCCCTGCCCGACGAGGCGTTCTTCCGCCGCGACGGCGTCCGCGTCGTGGAGTCCGGCCGGCATCACCTGGACCTGCGCCACCCAGCCGCCCGCACCCATCTGGACCAGGTCGTGGACCGCCTGGTCGGCGAGTGGGGCGTGGGCTACCTCAAGCTCGACCACAACGTCGACCCCGGCTCCGGCACCAGCGCCCACCCCGGCGAGACCCCGGGCGCCGGCCTGCTCGGCCACAACCGGGCGCAGCTGGACTGGCTCGACGGCGTCCTCGACCGCTATCCGCACCTGGTGGTGGAGAACTGCGCCTCCGGCGGGATGCGCTGGGACCACGCCCTGCTGTCGCGGCTGCAGTTGCAGTCCACCAGCGACCAGCAGAACCTCAACCTCTACGCGCCCATCGCGGCCTCCGCGCCCACCGCCGCCACCCCCGAGCAAGGCGCCGTCTGGGCCTACCCACAGCCGGAGGACTCCCTCGACGAGGTCGCCTTCACCATGGCGAGCGCCCTCCTCGGCCGCATCCACCTCTCCGGCCGCCTGCCGGAGCTGGGGCCCGAGGCTCGCGCCCTGGTCCACGAAGCGGTCGCCGTGTACAAGGCCATCCGCGCCGCCCTGCCGCAAGCCGTGCCGTCCTGGCCCCTGGGGCTGCCCGGCTGGGACGACCCCTGGATCGCGCTCGCCCTGCACACCCCCGCCACCACCTACCTCACCGTCTGGCGCCGCCCGGGCGGCGACGCCACCACCACCCTCCAGCTGCCCGAACGGGCGGACGGCGCAGCCCGTGCCGAGGTGCTGTACCCCGCCACACGTCAGGCCGTTGCCGTCTGGAACCCGGACACCGCCGACCTCACCGTGACCCTGCCCACCGCGCCCTCCGCGGCGCTGCTCCGCATCACCCGCACGGAACCGGACGCTCCCTGAGCGCC
>NZ_LOHS01000172.1 GCF_001642995.1 Streptomyces jeddahensis | reverse complement strand
TTCACCTTCACGGAGTTCGCGTACTTCGCGGAAATGGCGAGAGCCGCGACCTCCGCCGCGCTCGCCCGCGGCTACGCCCTCGTCATCCTCCCCGCCACATCCCGGCACGACGTCTGGTCGAACGTCGCGCTCGACGGGACCGTCGTCATCGACCCCTCCGACCACGACCCGGTCGTCAGCGAACTCGTGCGCCAGGGCCTGCCCGTCGTCTCCGACGGACGCCCGGCCGGCTCGCTGCCCGTGACCGCCTGGGTGGACAACGACCACGAGGCCGCCGTCCTGGGCATCCTCGACCACCTCGCCGCCGCCGGAGCCCGCCGCATCGGACTGCTCACCGGCACCTCCACCGACACGTACACGAACCTCTCCACGACGGCGTATCTGAACTGGTGCGAGCGTGTCGGACAGGACCCCGTGTACGAGGCCTACCCCGCCCACGACCCCTGCGCCGGAGCGGTGGCCGCCGACCGGCTGCTCGCCCGCCCGGACCGGCCCGACGCCGTCTACGGACTCTTCGACCCCAACGGCACCGATCTCCTGGCGGCGGCACGCCGGTACGGCCTGCGCGTACCCGACGACCTGCTGCTGGTGTGCTGCAGCGAGTCGTCCGTCTACGCCAACACCGAACCGCCGATCACGACGCTCTCCCTGAAGCCGCGCCGCATCGGCACCGCAGTGGTGCAACTCCTCATCGACGCCATCGAAGGCGTCGATTCGGATGAACCGGTCGAGCAGGTGATACCGACAGAACTCATCGTGCGGGCCTCCTCCCAGCGGCGGCAGCCGCGCCCCCTGGTCAGCCCGCCCCGCTCCCCCGG
>NZ_LOHS01000171.1 GCF_001642995.1 Streptomyces jeddahensis | reverse complement strand
GGCACCCGCCGTCGTGGTGTTGTGCCCACCCCTTCCGCCCTGCGGAACGATTGCCCACAACGATGGGCGCCCGGCGCGGGGGCGCCCGCCACAACGGTCGTGGCGGGGGACGCCTGCCCACAACACCCCCTCCCGTGTTACGAAGAAACATGCCCGCACGCGACCACTACGACGTCGTCATCGTCGGCGGAGGTCACAACGGCCTCGTCGCCGCCGCCTACCTCGCCCGCGCCGGCCGCTCCGTGCTGCTGCTGGAGCGCCTCGGCACCACCGGCGGTGCCGCCGTGTCGACCCGGCCCTTCACCGGGGTCGACGCCCGCCTCTCCCGCTACTCGTACCTGGTGAGCCTGCTCCCGCAGAAGATCGTCCGCGACCTGGACCTGTCTTTCACCACCCGGAAGCGCACCGTCTCCTCGTACACCCCCGTCGAGCGGGGCGGCCGCCCGACGGGACTGCTCGTCGGCGGCGGCCCGGACCGCACACGGGAGTCGTTCGAGCGGCTCACGGGCGGCACCACAGAGTACGCGTCATGGCTCGACTTCTACGGCATGACCAGCCACGTCGCCGAACGCGTCTTCCCGACGCTCACGGAGCCGCTGCCCGACCGCGACGAGCTGCGCCGCCGCATCGACGACGACGCGGCCTGGCGCATGCTCTTCGAAGAGCCCATCGGCGCCGCGATCGAGGCGCGCTTCTCCGACGACCTGGTGCGCGGCGTCGTCCTCACCGACGCCCTCATCGGCACCTTCGCCGACGCCCACGACCCGTCCCTGAAGCAGAACCGCTGCTTCCTCTACCACGTCATCGGCGGCGGCACCGGCGACTGGGACGTGCCCGTCGGCGGCATGGGGGCTCTGACGGACGCCCTCGCCCTGGCCGCGCAGACGGCCGGTGCGGAGATCCTCACCGGTCACGAGGTGACCCGTATCGAGACCGACGGACGGCAGCACGCCGAAGTGACGTACCGGACGGGGGACCGCGAAGGCGCCGTCGCCGCCCGGCACGTCCTCGTGGGCGCCTCCCCCCAGGTCCTGGCAGCCCTGCTCGGCGACGAGCCGCCCACCCCCGCCGAAGGCGCCCAGCTCAAGGTCAACATGCTCCTGAAGCGGCTGCCGCGGCTGCGCGACACCGCGGTGGACCCGCGCGAGGCGTTCTCCGGGACCTTCCACATCGCCGAGGGCTACGAGCAGCTGGCGTCCGCGTACGCGGAGACCGCGGGCGGACGGCTGCCCTCCGCCCCGCCCTCCGAGATCTACTGCCACTCGCTCACGGACCCGACCATCCTGGGCCCGGACCTCGTGGAACGCGGCTACCACACGCTCACCCTCTTCGGCCTGCACACCCCGGCGAGGCTCTTCGAGCGTGACAACGACGGCGCCCGCGAGGAACTGCTGAAGTCGACCCTGGCCCAGCTCGACGCCCACCTCGCCGAACCCCTCGCGGGCTGCCTCGCCACCGACGCGGACGGCAGGCCCTGCATCGAGGCCAAGACCCCGCTCGACCTCGAACGGGACCTGCGGCTGCCGCGCGGCAACATCTTCCACCGCGACCTCGCCTTCCCGTACGCCCAGGAGGGCACGGGACGCTGGGGCGTGGAGACCCGGCACGCGAACGTCCTGCTGTGCGGTGCGGGCGCCGTCCGCGGCGGCGGCGTCAGCGGAATCCCGGGGCACAACGCGGCCATGGCCGTACTGGGCATGTAGCGACGCATCGACCGCAGCGCGCACCGCAACGATCCGAGGATGCAAAGAATCTGACACTGCATCAGAAAATCTCTTCCGTCGTCCGCGCGGCTGCGGCATCCTGCGCCCATGGAGACGGAGCTGAGCAAGAAACTGGGGATCGAGCACGCCATCTTCGGCTTCACGCCGTTCCCGGCGGTGGCCGCCGCCATCAGCAGGGCCGGCGGATTCGGGGTGCTCGGCGCGGTCCGCTACACGGCCCCCGACGAACTGAAACGCGACCTCGACTGGATCGAGGCCCACGTCGACGGCAAGCCCTACGGCCTCGACGTCGTCATGCCCGCCAAGAAGGTCGACGGCGTGACCGAGGCCGACGTCGAGGCGATGATCCCGGAAGGCCACCGGCAGTTCGTCAAGGAAACCCTCGCCAAGCACGGCGTCCCCGAACTCGCCGAGGGCGAGGCCTCAGGCTGGCGCATCACCGGCTGGATGGAACAGGTCGCCCGCACCCAGCTCGACGTCGCCTTCGACTACCCCATCAGACTCCTCGCCAACGCCCTCGGCTCGCCGCCCGCGGACGTCATCGCGCGCGCTCACGACCAGGGCGTGCTCGTGGCCGCCCTCGCGGGCAGCGCACGGCACGCACGCAAACACGCCGACGCCGGCATCGACATCGTGGTCGCCCAGGGATACGAAGCCGGCGGCCACACCGGCGAGATCGCTTCCATGGTGCTCACCCCCGAAGTCGCCGAGGCCGTCGCGCCGTTGCCCGTGCTCGCCGCGGGCGGCATCGGCAGCGGCGAGCAAGTGGCGGCCGCTCTCACTCTGGGCGCTCAAGGCGTGTGGCTCGGCTCCCTATGGCTGACCACCACCGAGGCCGAGCTTCACTCGCCGGCGCTCACGCAGAAGCTCCTGGCCGCCGGATCGGGCGACACGGTCCGCTCCCGCGCCCTCACCGGCAAGCCCGCGCGACAGCTGCGCACCGTGTGGACCGACGCCTGGGACGACCCGGCCGGGCCCGGCCCGCTTCCCATGCCCCTCCAGGGCCTGCTCGTCGCGGAGGCCGTGTCCCGTATCCAGAAGTACGAGGTCGAGCCGCTGCTCGGCACGCCCGTCGGGCAGATCGTCGGCCGCATGAACAGCGAACGCAGCGTCCAGGCCGTCTTCGACGACCTGACCCGCGGCTTCGAGCGTGCCGTCGCCCGACTCGACCGCATCGCGGGAAGGGGGCGGTCATGAGCGGGCGTCCGAACGGTTTCTGGGCACAGGCGGCCGCGGACCCGGATCGTACGATCCTCATCGCGCCCGACGGCGAGGAGTGGACCTCCGGCCGCCTGCTCGCCGCCGCGAACCGCCTGGTGCACGGGCTGCGCGCGGCCGGCCTCGAGCGGGGCGACGCGCTCGCCGTCGTGCTGCCCAACGGCGTCGAGTTCTTCACGGCGTATCTGGCCGCCCAGCAGGCCGGTTTCTACCTCGTGCCCGTCAACCACCACCTGGTCGGCCCCGAGATCGCCTGGATCGTCGCGGACTCCGGCGCCAAGGTGCTCCTCGCGCACGAACGGTTCGCCGACGCCGCCCGTGAGGCCGCCGACGAGGCGAAACTCCCGGCCGGCCAGCGGTACGCCGTCGGGGCCGTCGAAGGCTTCCGTCCCTACGCCGAACTCCTCGACGGACAGCCCGCGTCCGCGCCCGCCGACCGGACCCTCGGCTGGGTCATGAACTACACCTCGGGCACCACCGGCCGCCCGCGCGGCATCCGCAGGCCGCTGCCCGGCAAACTGCCCGAGGAGGCGCATCTCGGCGGCTTCCTCGGCTTCTTCGGCATCAAGCCGTTCGACGACAACGTGCACCTCGTGTGCTCGCCGCTCTACCACACGGCGGTACTCCAGTTCGCGGGCTCGTCCCTGCACATCGGGCACCAGCTGGTGCTGATGGACAAG
>NZ_LOHS01000170.1 GCF_001642995.1 Streptomyces jeddahensis | reverse complement strand
GAGCCCGGAGTTTGCGCCAGCCGCTGCGGGCGCACATCCCGCCACGTCCCCTTCGGCCGGAGGGCGGCTGGCTGCGGGACGGCCCCTACCGTTGTGGGCAATCGTTCCGCAGGGCGGAACGGGTGGGCACAACCCACGACGTACGGTGCGTCGCCTCTGCAGGTGCCCCCGCGTAGGGGGGGCGCACCCCACGACGGCGGGCGCCCTGTCACGGAACGACGCCTCCAGAGGCCGGAGAAGTCGTGCAGCGTTCAACTGGCGTTTATGCGCGGGCGGCACGGTGACCGCGGAAACGTCCCGCCGCGCCATCCCCGACAACGCCAGCCAGGCGTCCGCGCCCCCAGGCCTCAGGAGAAACCATGTCGCTGTCCCGGAGAGACTTCGCCAGACGATCTGCGATCACCGGAGCCGGTGTCGCGCTGGTCGGCAGCGTCGGAGCCTTCGCCACCACCCCTGGTGCCCTCGCCACCCAGGACACCGAGACCGCGGACGGCGCGGAGCTCGAGGACACCGCCGACGACCTCGGCGGCATCGGCTACGGCCCCCTGGTCGACGACCCCAAGGGCATCCTCGCCCTCCCCGCCGGCTTCTCGTACCGCATCATCACCTACAGCGGCAAGACGAAGCTGGAGTCCGGCGAGTACACCCCGTCCAACCACGACGGCACCGCCACCTTCGAGGGCCCGCGCGGCACGACGCTGCTCGTCAACAACCACGAGTTGAAGGGCCCGCGCGCCAACTGGGACTACCCGGTGCCGCTCACCGAGGGTCTCGTCTACGACCCCGCCGCGTCCGGCGGCTGCACCGTCGTCGAGGTGCGCCCCGGCGGCGAGGTCGCGGAGTGGGTCGGCATCGCCGGCACCTCCACCAACTGCGCGGGCGGCAGCACTCCTTGGGGCACCTGGCTGACCTGCGAGGAGACCGAGGACAAGGCCGGCAAGAACGGCATGACCAAGGACCACGGCTACGTCTTCGAGGTCGACCCGCGCGACGCCCGCGCCAACCGCGACCCGAAGCCCATCAAGGCCCTCGGCCGCTATGCCCACGAGGCCGTCGTCGTCGACAGCAAGCGCGGCCACCTCTACCTCACCGAGGACGCGTCGGGCCCCAACGGCCTCTTCTACCGCTGGACCCCGCCGGCCGGCTTCGAGCACGGCCGCGGCAAGCTCCGCACCCTCGCCGACGACGCCGGCGTGCTGCAGGCCCCCAGGTGCTACGACTCCGGCGGCCGTTTCGTCGACGACCTGTCCCGCGCCACGAAGATCGGCACGGTGTACGGCGTGGACTGGGTCGACGTACCCGACCGCGACGCCACGACGGTGCCCGTGCGCAAGCAGTTCGCCGACGGTGAGATCACCCGCGCCCGCAAGCTCGAGGGCATGTGGTGGGGCGACGGCGGCGCGTACATCGTCTCCTCGTACGCCCGTGAGGAGAGCCCCGTCCAGCACGACGGGCAGGTCTGGTTCTACGACCCCAAGCGGCGCACCCTCACGCTGAAGGTGCTGCTGGGCGTCAACCCGGACCCGTCCGTCGACGGTGCGTTCGACGGTCCCGACAACATCACCGTCTCGCCCTACGGCGGCATCATCCTCGCCGAGGACGGCGAGGGCATCCAGCACCTCTTCGGTGCGACCGAGAGCGGCCGTACGTACCCCATCGCGCGCAACGACCTGAACGTCGGCACCGAGGAGGAGCCGGAGTACAGCGAGTTCGCCGGAGTCACGTTCTCGCCCGACGGCAAGACGCTGTACGCGAACATCCAGGACCCCGGGATCCTGCTGGCGATCACCGGTCCCTGGAAGCGCCAGCGCAGCAAGTAAAGGACGGTGAGCCGAGGGGTGCATCCCTCGGCCCACCACCGTAAACCTGGCGTGGGGTCGCCCGCGGGGCGCATACTGCGACTAATGACAAAGCCACCAGGTACGCGACGCCACCTCCCCACCAGCCCCTTCAATGTTCCGCCACCGCCCGCCGAGCCCATCGAACAGTTCGCTGTGGGCGACCGGGTCTCACATGATCAGTACGGGCTCGGAAGGGTCAGCGGAATCGAGGGCGATCACGCCGTGCTCGTCGATTTCGCGGGCCGCCAGGGGAGGTTTCTGAGTCCCTTTCCCAAGCTCGTCAAGCTCTGACAGACAGCCCCGGACGAGGGCCCAGGTCCGCCCCGACGGGCCTGGGCCCTCGTCCGTCCGGCCGCCTGTTGCGCGCAGCGCTACAGAGCCTGCGCCGCCGGCTTGACCATGCCGCGGACCGTGCGGGCCTTCACGAAGTCGCCCATCGCGGTCATCTCCCACTCGCCGGAGAACTGGCGGATCAGCTTGGCCATCATCACGCCCGTCTGCGGCTCGGCGTTCGTCAGGTCGAAGCGGACCAGCTCCTCGCCGGTCGCCGCGTCGAGGAGACGGCAGTACGCCTTGGCGACCTCGGTGAACTTCTGGCCCGAGAACGAGTTGACCGTGAAGACCAGGCCCGTCACGTCCTGGGGCAGCCGGCCCAGGTCGACCACGATCACCTCGTCGTCCCCGCCGCCCTCACCGGTGAGGTTGTCACCGGAGTGCTTGATCGCGCCGTTCACGATCGACAGCTTGCCGAAGTAGCAGCTGTCGATGTGGTTGCGCTGCGGGCCGTACGCGATGACCGAGGCGTCCAGGTCGATGTCCTTGCCGCGGTACGCAGGCTCCCAGCCCAGGCCCATCTTGACCTGCGACAGCAGCGGGCGGCCGCCCTTGACCAGGGACACCGTCTGGTTCTTCTGCAGGCTGACGCGGCCCTTGTCGAGGTTGATCTTCCCGGTGCCGGGCATGGGGGCGGCGGGCGCGGCGGCCGGGGGAGCGG
>NZ_LOHS01000169.1 GCF_001642995.1 Streptomyces jeddahensis | reverse complement strand
CCCCACCGCTCTACGAAGCCCCGCCACGCCCCTCGGCACCCCCCCGCCGGCCCGGCGCGGGCGCCGGCATCTCGGCCGCCTACCGTGCGGTCTCGTCGATCCCGCGCGCGCGAGACGGTCTGCAGCACGACACGACCGAGCGCATCGACGACCTGCCCCTGGACAGCCGGCCGACCGAGACCCTTCCGCGCCTCGACGACACCGCAACGACGGCGACCACGGGCCGCTGGCCCACGCCGTCCCCGCCCCCGCCCGGCGAGGCTGCCCCGTCGCCCTACGGCTCGCCGGACGCCTACGGCCCGTCCGGCTCCTACGGCCGATCCGGCACCTCGTACGGCTCGAACCTCTCGTACGGGAGGACCAACGACTCGTACGGCGAGTACGGCTCGTACGAAAGGCCCTCCGCCCGCGCCTACGACACCACGTACGACACCCCCGCCAACGGCACCCCGTACACGGCTGCCGCCGATCCCGCGTACGACAGCGGCCCCGCCACCGAGCCCCTCCCCGGCACCTTCCAGGCGCCCAGCCCAGGCGAGCCCTGGAACGCGCCCACCGGAGGCGTGAAGTGAACGCCGCTCTGCCGGACGTGCCCGAGGTCCGTGTCGTCGGGCTCCCCCAGCTCACCTCCGGCTTCGACCTCGTCGAACGCCTGGACCTCGCCATGCACTTGAAGGTGCACGGCCCGCTCGAGCCGATGGCCGGCGAGCAGCTCGCCGCGCTCGCGGAGCAGATCTCCCTGAAGGGCCGCGGCGGAGCGGGCTTCCCCTTCGCCAAGAAGCTGCGAGCGGTCGCCGAGTCGGCGATCCGCCGAGGCATACGTCCGGTGGTAGTCGTCAACGGCAGCGAGGACGAGCCCGCCTGCCGCAAGGACACGGTGCTGATCAACCGTGCCCCGCACCTGATCCTGGACGGCGCCCTGCTGGTCGCCGAGGCCTTGGGGGCCCGCACGCTGGTCGTCGGTGTGACCCGCGACTCCACCGAGGCGTCGATGCATGCCGCCCTCACGGAGCGCGGCCTCACCAACCGGCGCGGAGCGCCGCTACGCGCGCGCGTGCAGCGCAATCCGGCGCGCATGGTGACCGGAGAGTCGTCGGCACTGATCCGCTCGGCGGACGGCGGCCCGCCGCTGCCTCCCGGGCGCAAGGTGCGCGCCTCCGACAGCGGCGTCGGCGGCGCCCCCACGCTGCTGTCGAATGCCGAGACGTTCGCGCAGCTGGCGGTCGCCGCACGGATCGGCGCCGACCGCTACCGCCACACCGGCCTCCACGACGAGCCGGGCACAGTGATGCTGACCATCTCCGGCGCTGTCGCCCGCCCCATGGTCGTGGAGGTGCCCACCGGGGTGCCACTGCGATACGTACTGCAGCTGGCCGGTGCGCCGCCGGTGCCCCAGGGCGTGCTCACCGGCGGCTACCACGGCAAGTGGCTGGACGGGTCCGCCGTGCACGACGCGGTCGTCTCACGTGCGTCGCTGGACGCTCTCGGGGGTGCGCTCGGCGCGGGCGCCATCCTGCCGATCGGCCCCGAAACCTGCCCGCTCGGCGAGTCGCTGCGGGTGGCGAACTGGCTCGCCGCGGAGAGCGCCGGACAGTGCGGCCCCTGCTATCTCGGCCTGCCCGCGGCGGCCCGGGGGCTCGCCGACATCCTCAACGGCGGCGGTCCGGCCGCGCTGGAGGCCCTGCGCCAGGTCACCCAGGCCGTGAAGCGGCGCGGCGCGTGCAAGCATCCCGACGGCTCGGCCGCCTTCCTGGACTCCACCATTTCGGCGTTCACGGATGATCTCGCGGCACATGTCCTCGGCAGCGGCTGCGGCAGACGCGTCGCGGGTGTCCTGCCGCTCCAGGAGGCGGGCACCGCGGGCGGAGGTGCCGGAGGCGGAGCCGGTGACGCGCCGACCGGGCAGCGGCTCGCCGTCGACTGGACGCTGTGCCAGGGCCACGGCCTGTGCGCGGACATCGTCCCGGAACTCATCCAGCTGGGCCCTGACGGCTTTCCGTCCGTCGCGGAGGCATCCGTGCCGCAGTACTCGGCGGCACGCGCCATGCGGGCCGTGCGCCGCTGCCCCGCACTCGCGCTGCGGATCGAGCAGGAGCAGCCGCCTGCTCCGAGGCGCTCGAACCTGCCGGTCCTGCCCCCGGGAGGCGGCCGCAGGGCGCTTGGCAGCGGACGGGGTTGACGCCGGTCAAAGGCCCGCAACGAAAGGCGCGTCACCCGATTCGGTGACGCGCCTCTCATCTCTTCCGGCGCTCACGCGAGTTGCCCCCGCAACGCGCGGCGCAGCCCCGCAGAAACGACGAAGGCGACCCGGTCCGCGCTTTCCGCGGACAAGGTCGCCCTCGCACTCGTGGAGCTAAGGAGAATTGAACTCCTGACCTCCTGCATGCCATGCAGGCGCTCTACCAACTGAGCTATAGCCCCTTGCATTGTTCCGTCCGGTTCCCCGGCGGCTCCGCCAACATTACACGGTCATCCCGGTGCATCACCAAATCGTTTCCGGGATGTACCGATAAGGCCGGTACTGTCGGCCTTCGTGACCGTGATCGCATTCCCCCGCACCCGCCTGCGTGTGCCTGTGGCCGTCGGGGCCTGCCTGGTCTCCTTCACGGCCTTCTGCGTCGCGCAGCGCATCGCCGACGTCTCGATGATCGATCTGATGGTCTACCGGGCGGAGGGCGAGGCGGTCCGTGCGGGCGAGGACCTCTACGCTCTGCGCGCCACCGACGCCCGTCTGCCCACGACGTACCCGCCGTTCGCGGCACTGTTGTTCACGACGCTGACGCTTTTGGACACGGCGAGCATGCGCATGCTGGCAACGGCCGGAAACCTCGGGCTTCTCGTCACATTCGTCTGGCTCGCCCTGCGGCTCGTCGGGCACGCGCGCGTGGCGGTCGCCTGGTGGACCGCGGCGCTCGCCGTCTGGTGCGAGCCCGTGTGGACGACGCTGCGGTATGGGCAGGTCAACCTGCTGCTGGCCGTACTGGTGCTGTGGGACCTGTCGCGGAGGGAGCACCACCGCTGGGCCGGTGCGGGCATCGGCGTCGCGGCTGCGATCAAACTCACACCCGCGCTCTTCATCGTCTTCCTGCTGCTGACGGGCATCGTGGCAGCGGTACGGCACGGCGCGGGGCGGCCCTGGTTGCGGCACGCGTGCGTGGCGGCCGCCTCGTTCGCCGGCGCGACACTGCTCGCGGCGGCCGTCCTGCCGTACGACTCGCACCGTTTCTGGACGCGGATGGTCTTCGAGACGGGCCGTGTCGGGCGCACCGAGGACACCGCCAATCAGTCGCTGCGCGGCGTGCTGGCCCGGCTTCTGCACACCGGGGATCCCGGCGGCTGGTGGC
>NZ_LOHS01000168.1 GCF_001642995.1 Streptomyces jeddahensis | reverse complement strand
TGGCGGTGAGTGTGCCGGTGGTCGTTCTGGGCGCCGCCGCTTCCCGGTTCGGCGTTGCGGCCGCCTTCTCGTGGTTCGGGCTGCTGGTGGCACTGCTCGCCATGGTGGCAGGGGCCATCGCCGTCCGCTCGGGTCGGCTCGAGTCCCAGCCGGGAAGGTCAGGGTCAACGGCCATTCCTCGGTTCACTGCGGCCGCCGAGGAGCCCACGGATGTTCCCTGCAAACCAGGCCTGTCGCCCACCGATAGAGCAGTGAGTGCTGATCTATAGCAGCGCATAGGCAAAACGTGCCCCATCTGACGCCATTTTTCTGAATTCAAACGAATGAGAGGCAGTGGCATGGCCACTTGGTTCATCACCGGTGCGTCCCGCGGTTTCGGTCTGGAGATCGCACGCCAGGCACTGGAGCGGGGCAACAACGTCGTGGCGACGGCGCGCAGACCCCAGGACGTGGAAGATGTGCTCTCCCGGTACGGGGACCGACTGCTCGCTGTGGCCCTGGACGTTACCGACAAAGCGCAGGCCGGTGCGGCCGTCGAGGCAGCGGTCGAGCGCTTCGGGACGATCAATGTCCTGGTCAACAACGCAGGACGTGGCGTGCTGGGCGCAGTGGAGGAAACGTCCGACGCCGCGATCCGCTCGGTCTACGACACCAACGTGTTCGGTCTGGCCAACGTCACCCGCGCCGTACTGCCGTTCATGCGCCGGCAGCGGTCGGGCCGCATCCTCAACCTGAGCTCCATCGGGGGCTTCGAGAGCGCGGCAGGATTCGGCGTCTACTGCTCCACGAAGTTCGCCGTGGAGGGCCTCTCCGAGGCGATGCGCGCCGAGCTTGCACCGCTGGGTATCCAGGTCACGATTGTCGAGCCGGGATATTTCCGGACCGACTTCCTCGACGCCACCAGCCTCCTCACGGAGGGCCAGATCATCCCCGACTACGCCGAGACCGCCGGCGCCGTGCGCCAGGCCGTCCCCGGGCTCAATCACGCCGAGCCCGGTGACCCGGTCAAGGGAGCCACGGCCATCCTCGCCCTCGCCGACGCCGCCAACCCGTCGCTGCGCGCCCAGCTCGGCAGCGACTGCGTTGCGGCCATGGACCGTAAGATCGCCCAGCTTCGCGAGGAGGCCGGCACCTGGCGGGAGCTGGCCCTGTCCACGGACCACGAAGACACGAAGGTCGCCGTCTGACCCCCACGGTTCGTACCAAAAGGAGGCTGCCGTGACGGAACTCGGTGAATACCTGCGCGCATGCCGCGCCCGGGTCAGTGCGGAGCAGGTGGGGCTGCCCACGTCCGGGCACCGGCGCGTGCCCGGACTGCGACGTGAGGAACTCGCGTCGCTGGCGGGCGTCAGCGTGGACTACATCATGAGGCTGGAACAAGGTCGCGTGAAGTCGGCCTCGCCCGCCATTCTCACGGCTCTGGCCAGGGCCCTTGAACTGCGCCCCGATGAGGAGGAGTACCTGCTGCGGTGTGCGGCCGAGTCCGGCGTCTCCAGCGGGGCGACGTCGGCCACACCGAGGAACCAGCAGATGTCGCAGGCGACCCAGGCCCTTCTGGGCAACATGGTGAACGTACCGGCGCTCGTGCTGGGCCGCCGCATGGACATCCTGGCGTGGAACAGCCTGAGCGCCGCGCTGTTCACCGACTACTCCAAGCTGCCGGCCAAGCGGCGCAACCACATCTGGCTCACCTTTCTCGACCCCGACGTCCGCGGCTTGTACGCGGACTGGGAGACGGTCGCGCAGGAGTGTGTGGCCTACCTTCGCATGGATGCCGGCCGTTACCCGAACGATCCCGAACTCGCCCGCCTCGTCGGGGAACTGTCCGTGAAGGACCCCGACTTCCGCCGGTGGTGGTCCGACCACAGGGTGCGGGCCCAGCGGCATGGCCGCAAGGTGTTCGTCCACGCGATCGCCGGGGAGCTGAGCCTGGACTTCCAAGTGCTTGATGTGCGGGGCTCCACGGACCAGAGCCTGCTCGTGTACACGGCGGAACCGCACTCGCCGAGCGCGCAGGCCCTCACCTTCCTGGCGGGCTGGGCCGCTACCGAGCTCCCCGCCCTGCCGACTGAGGCAGCAGGATCACCCCGGCGCGGAGCAATGCCTTCGGAGGGGGAATCCCGGCACGGGGCGTAGCGCATCTGCGGGACGACCGGGGGCTCCCGCCCACATGCCTACCCGCTGGGCGTCTCCACCCGCCGAGCGCCCCCGTCACCGCAGTAGCATTTTTAGGTTAAATCCCGACTTAGACATAGTCTAAGTAAACCGGCTTTCGACAATGGACAGGTTTTGCCAGCAACAACGCAGGAGGCGAACGTGACACAGCAAATACTCACGACGGAGGCCGGTGCGCCGGTCGCCGAAAACCAGAACAGCGAGACCGCGGGCATCGGCGGGCCGGTTCTCGTCCAGGACCAACTGCTCCTCGAGAAGCTGGCCCACTTCAACCGCGAGCGCATCCCGGAGCGTGTGGTGCACGCCCGCGGCGCGGGCGCCTACGGCACCTTCACGGTGACCGCCGACGTCACCCCGTACACGCGCGCCAAGTTCCTCTCCGAGGTTGGCAAGCAGACCGAGGTCTTCCTGCGCTTTTCGACCGTCGCCGGCAACCTCGGCTCCGCGGATGCCGTCCGCGACCCGCGCGGCTTCGCGCTGAAGTTCTACACCGAGGAGGGCAACTACGACCTCGTCGGCAACAACACCCCGGTGTTCTTCATCAAGGACGCCGTCAAGTTCCCGGACTTCATCCACACCCAGAAGCGCGACCCGTACACCGGCAGCCAGGAGGCCGACAACGTCTGGGACTTCTGGTCCCTGTCGCCCGAGTCCACGCACCAGGTGACCTGGCTGTTCGGCGACCGCGGCATCCCCGCCTCGCACCGCCACATGAACGGCTACGGCTCCCACACCTACCAGTGGAACAACGAGGCCGGCGAGGTCTTCTGGGTCAAGTACCACTTCAAGACCGACCAGGGCATCAAGAACCTCACCCAGGAAGAGGCCATCAAGCTCGCCGGTGAGGACCCCGACTCCCACCAGCGCGACCTGCGCCAGGCCATCGAGCGCGGGGAGTTCCCGAGCTGGACCGTGCAGGTGCAGATCATGCCGGCGGCGGACGCGGCGACGTACCGCTTCAACCCGTTCGACCTCACCAAGGTGTGGCCGCACGAGGACTACCCGCCGATCGAGATCGGCAAGCTGGAGCTCAACCGCAACCCGGAGAACATTTTCGCCGAGGTCGAGCAGTCCATCTTCAGCCCCGCCCACTTCGTGCCCGGCATCGGCCCCTCGCCCGACAAGATGCTCCAAGGTCGCCTCTTCGCCTACGGCGACGCCCACCGCTACCGCGTCGGCATCAACGCCGACCACCTGCCAGTGAACCGCCCGCACGCCACCGAGGCGCGCACCAACTCCCGCGACGGCTTCCTGTACGACGGCCGCCACGGCGGCGCGAAGAACTACGAGCCGAACAGCTTCGGCGGCCCCGCCCAGACGGACCGCCCCCTGTGGCAGCCGTTCACCGGCTTCACCGCCGGCACCGGCAACCACGAGGCCCCCGCCCACGCGGAGGACAACGACTTCGTCCAGGCCGGAAACCTCTACCGCCTCATGTCGGAGGACGAGAAGGCGCGCCTGATCACCAACCTGGCGGGCTCTATCGCCAAGGTCTCGCGCGAGGACATCGCCGAGCGCGCGATCAGCAACTTCCGTCAGGCCGACGGAGACTTCGGAAAACGTCTGGAGGCCGCAGTCCAGGCCCTGCGCGGCTGACGCACTCTTTTGTGCCTGAACCGGCGCCGCTTCCACGGGCCTGGTTCCTCGCCCTCGGGGCTACTCAATTGATGGTTTGCGGTTCGAGCCGGTGCCTGTGCGGATCTCTTCCGCACAGGCACCGTCACGCATCTGGCCTGGAAGCTGCTTCGAGGGTTCCAGGACGACGCGGCGAGCACGACGTCCGGGCGCGGACCCGCTCGGTGGATGCCGGGTCGGCGTCGGGGGTGAGGACCACAGCGGCGCGGACGCGGGGCGACACCAGTCTGCTGCCTGGCCAAGGCGGCCCTGGCCTTCCCAGCCGGAGAGGGAGGAGTAGGCGAAGGAGGCGTCCCGCGAGCTTCGAAACGCGCGAGACGTCCAGCAGGGACGCCGAGGACGGGGTGCGGCCGGTGAATGTGTTGTTGGTAACCTCTGCCCGCCTCTCTGAGGGAGAGCAGCGTGGGCTGCACCGGCACGCCTTACACGTGGTTCTTGACGCCGTCGATGGCATCATCTCTACATCAACCGCAATCCGCCCCGGGCCCGTCCCGTGTCACGCGGCTGCGGCCTCCGCAGCGCGCTGGTGAACGCGTCGGGACCATCGGGTGCAGACTGTTAACGCCAGGCGTCTGGTCTTGAATCCTGGGAGCCCAGCTACGCGAGCCCTTCCTCCTTCCAACAGACGGCGGTGATGCGGTAGTGGATCTCGGCACCGATGCGTTCCTGGAGCCCTTCGGTTAGTAGTGCTTCGTTAGGTTGCGGGCTTTCTGCGGCTTCTTCGAGGGCTGGGCAGGGGGCGTCCGCAGGTGGTGCAGGTACCGGTCCAGCACCTCAGCAGGTCCTGAAGAACGTCGAGGACCTGGTAGAGAGTCAGGCCGGTGTGCG
>NZ_LOHS01000167.1 GCF_001642995.1 Streptomyces jeddahensis | reverse complement strand
TCGCGGTCGCTTCCCCCTTCGTCCAGCGGCACTTCAAGAAGGGCATGCTCACCGGCGCCATCAAGGGCTGAGCCGTCTTGGCCCGAGTCCCCGGCGCAGGGCCGTGGCGGCTGACCGACACCAGGGCCGAGGTCGTCCGCGTCCCTCTCAGGCGCGGTCGACCTCGGCCCCGGATCAGTAGCCGTCCTCTCCCATAACGCCACCATCGCTCCCGGCGCGTCGGTCGACATCGGCTTCCAGGCCGCCCACACCGGAAACACCGCCCCGCCGAGCTCCTACACCCTCAACGGCACTCCCTGCGCTGTCACAGCGAGTGCACCGAAGTGACCAGGCGGTTTGGCCGGAGACAACGCAGCCGGGGATGCCGCCTGCTGTCCGGCCGAGGTGTGTGTACTTGATCAGAAGGTCTGTCTTCTTGGTGCCATCCGCGGCGGGGTACCGTCGCCGCGGATGGCTGTCATGGCGCCGGACGGCACGAGAGCGTCCGCCGCCGGTCAGGTCACGTCTTGGTGCAGGTGGTCCCGTTGAGGCTGGTGGCGCTGTGCCGAACGCAATGCGTGGCTTCCACCGCGAGGTGCGAGCATGGCGGCGGCGGCAGGCGAGCGGATGGGGAAGGGCGACCGTGCCGGAGAACCGATCGGGAAGACCTTCGGCGGGCGACCACCGTGAGCCTGGCACGGGGCCCGCTTCGGTGACGATCGCGTACATCGCCGAGTCCGCGGGCGTCTCCGTTCCGACCGTGTCGAAGGTGCTCAACGGCAGGTCCGGGGTCTCGGACGAGACCCGGGCCCGCGTCGAGCAGTTGATCCACCAGTACGGTTACCGCAAGCCTCCCAAGAGCCGCAGCAATCTGGTGGAACTCGTGTTCCGCGAGCTGGAGCACATGTGGTCCGTGGAGATCATCCGCGGTGTCGAGCGGGTGGTGCGCAAGAACAGTATCGGGGTGCTGGTATCGGAGTTCGGTCTTCCCGACCCCGAGAGCAGCAGCCTCGACGACACGTTGGGACGGCGGCAGGCCGTCCTGTCGGTGGCCCAGCTCTCCGAAGCGGAGCGGGAGCAACTGACCGCCAAAGGCATCCCCTTCGTCGTCTTCGACCCGATCGACGAACTCCCCGACGGCGTCCCCTTCGTGGGAGCGACGAATTGGAGAGGGGGGCAGGCGGCGACCCGGCACCTGGTCGACCTGGGTCACCGGCGCATCGCCATGATCAGCGGACCGGACCACGACTTCTGTCGCGCCCGGCTCTCCGGCTTTGTCTCCGCCCTGGCGGAGGCCGGCCTGCCGATGGATCACGATCTGGTCGTGAACACCCAGCTCACGCGCGAGCACGGGTAGGCCGCGGCGCGGGAGCTGCTGTCCCGGCCCGATCGTCCCACCGCCGTGTTCACTGCGAACGACATGCAGGCGCTCGGTGTCTACCAGGCCGCGCGCGAGCTCGGATTGCGCATCCCGCACGATCTCAGCGTGGTGGGTTTCGACGACGTACCGGCCGTGGCCTGGATGGACCCGCCCTTGACCACGGTCCATCAGCCGCTGGCCGAGATGGCGACGGGCGCCACCGAGCTGGCTCTGGCGCTCGGCCGCGGCGAGGAAGTGCCGCAGGTGGGACTGGAGATCGCGACCAGCCTCACCGTCCGGGAGAGCACGGTTTCGCCGAAGGAGGAGTGAGGGAGCCCGTGGACACGCGTGCCCTGGTTGCCGGGGAGGGCAACCAGGGCGAGGGGCCGGTCAGTCGGTCAGGAGGCTGTGCCGGTGACCGAAGTGCCGGACTTCGTGACGTGGTAGGTGACGGTGGCGCCGCTGTAGAAGTGGAAGACCAGCGTCGCCGGTTCCCCGTCGCGGAGCGAGTTGAGGAACTCGGGGGTCAGGATGATCGTGCCGTTCGGGTAGTCAGGCGAGAACGCCTTGTTGAACTCCTGGTACGGCGTCCAGTCGGTCGGGCCGGCGTTGGTGCCGTCGGCGTACGTGGCGTGCATGGTCGCCAGGTCGTTACCCCGGTACTCGGTGGGGATGGTGAACGAGCTGGTGGTGCCGGTGGCGTTCGACAGCACCGGAACGTCGTTGGTGACGATGTCGATGTTCCAGGGCAGCCCACTGGTGAACCGGGCCTGGAGCGTCGAGTTGACGCCGTAGGCGCGATCGCCGACCAGGCGGGTCAGTGCCTTGGTGGTGAAGGTCAGCTGGTTGCCGGAGACGGTGTAGTCCCGTCCCGCGTTCAGCTTGGTCTTGCCCTGCCACACCCCTCGGAAGCTGGTGCCGTTGAGGTTCAGGGTGAGCGACTTGGCTGTGACCGGGTTGGACTTCGGCACGAAGACCTTGTCGAAGGAGGCCGTGCCCGAGCGGGTGGTCCAGCTCGACTTGATCCAGGCGAACAGGGCCGGGTCACGCCACTGGAGGGTTTCGCGGTTCAGGTACGAGAACGGGTCCCACAGGGCAGTGGTGATGCCGTACTTGCGCGCCGCGTAGCCGACATGCTCGTAGTACTTCAGCGCCTCGCCCCGTTCGACGCGGGAGGGGTGGAAGTGATTGGGGTACTCGAGCAGACCGTACTCGCCGACGTAGAGCGGGATGCCCCTGGCGACGAAGGTCTTGTGCATGTTGGCGAAGGTGTCGTCCAGGTGCTTCTGCGCGGTGGCGTCGTAGTGGGTGCCGCCCGCGATGTTCACACTGAACGGGTACCAGCTGTAGAAGTGCACCTGCGCCACGAGCTGATCGTCGTTCAGCGAGGTGATCGTGGTGTACAGGTCGTCCATGAAGGCCTGGTCGGGGCTGCCGTCCGGCGTGGTCAAGCTCAGCAGGCGGTTCGCGTTCGCGCCGCCCGAGGCGCGGACCAAGGAGTGGAACGAGGTCTGCAGCTCCCTCAGGTACTGGAACTTCTGCGCATCCGTGGCGCCGGCGAATCTCGGCTCGTTGATGCCCTCGAAGACCAGAGTGCGCGGCGCGTCACGGAAGGTCGTGGAGATCTGGGACCAGGTGGAGTTGAACCGGGCCATCACGTTGTCGTGGTCGCTCGTGATCTTCTCGACCCACTGCCACGAGTCGTGGTGGACGTTGAGCACGACGTACAGTCCGCTGTCCAGCGCCCAGTCGACGAGCTGTTTGACGCGAGCCATGTAGGTGGCATCGATGGTGTACGGCGCGGTGGCGGACTGGTGGGCGCTCCAGGTCACCGGGATGCGGACGCTGCGGTAACCCTCCGCGGCGACTTTCTCGAACGTCGCCTTGGTGGTCTGCCCGTTGCCCCAGGAGTCCTCGTTGGGAATGGCGTCCAGGGTGTTGCCTAGATTCCAGCTGGGCTGCATCGCCGCGACGGCGTCCATGGCGGAGGCCGGGACCGTGACCGTCGACCGTGACGCCTCTCCCGCACCGTCGGGCGCGGCCAGCGCGGTGCCGCCGGACAGCCCCAGCATGACGAGCAGCGTCAGCAGCAGGGAGGCCAGGCGCCCGGGGCCGCGTCTGCGGTGGCGCGGGAGATGCCGTATGTCCTTCATTAGTCGTCCCTTTCGGTCGGTCGTGCCTTTTCGGTCGGTCGTGGCTTTCGGCTGGTGGTACGAGTGGTCCCCGCGTGGTCAGGAAGGGACCGGTTCAGCGGTCAGGAGGAGTCGGGTTCAGTCATCGAGGGGCTCGTAGTCGAACCAGTCGAAGTGGACGGTGCCTTCGGCGGCGTACACGCCGATGACGCGGCCGGTGAAGCCGCCGGCGACCTCGGTCGACAGGTAGCGGCCGTCGAGGGCCGCCAACTCGGTGAATGTGCCGTCGGGTTGTTCGATGCCGAGGGAGACGACGTCGGGTCCGGTGCACGGTCCGTGCGGAGGCGGTGGGTCCGAGATCGTGATGGTGAGCACCAGTGGCCCGGCGGGCACGGTGCGTTCGGCCACGACCGTGCGCAGGGAGCCGACGCGCGCGATCACCTGTACCTGGGTGCCGGACGCCTCGATCGCGTAGTGGTGCCGCTCGTCCAGCCGGATGGCGAGCCCGCCACGCCCCTCCGCGGGATCGACCAGGGTGCGGGCCCGGCAGGTGAGGTGCTGCTGGCGGCGGCCGGTGAACACCACGTCGGGCTCGTCCAGGGAGCCGCCCCGCGCGTGGAGCGTCAGCCATCCGGGGCGCTCCTTGGTGGTGCAGAGCTCGGGGGTGCGGTCCCGCACGGAGATCCAGGTCGGCCCGAGTTCGCTGAGCTCGAAGTCGTCGCGCCGTTCATGGGCGGGAGCGGGGGAGAGCGGCCAGGGGAGCGCGGACAGGTCCAAGGTGACCTCGCCGACGACCGGCCAGCCGTCCTCCCAGGTCACGGGAGCCAGGAAGGTCTCCCGGCCGAGCACGTGCCAGCCGGGCGTGCCGCCGCGCGGCCGTACGCCGAGGAAGACCATCCACCACGAGCCGTCGGGGCCCTGGACCAGATCCGCGTGACCGGTGTTCTGGATGGGGTGGTCGGTGCCGCGGTGGGTGAGGATCGGGTTGGCCGGGCACGGCTCGAACGGGCCGTTGGGCGTACGGCCGCGGGCGATCGACACGCCGTGACCGCGCTCGGTGCCGCCCTCGGCGATGAGCAGGTACCAGTAGTCGCCGATCCGGTACAGGTGCGGCGCCTCCGGAGCCTTCGCGCCGGGGCCACCGGACCAGACCTTGTGCGGTGTTCCGTACGTCTGGCCGGTGGACGGGTCGAGACGGACCTGCGAAACCCCCGCGACCGTGCACCAGCAGGTGCCGTCCTCGTCCCAGGCCAGGTCGGGATCGATGCCGGGCACGCCGGGCGCCCAGATGGGATCCGACCATGGTCCGGCCGGGTCGGTGGCCGTGACGATCAGGTTGCCGCCGCCCTCGCTGCAGTTGGTGACGATCAGCCAGAAGCGGCCGTCGTGATGGCGCAGGGTGGGGGCGTAGATGCCGCCCGAGGACGGCATGGAGGCGGGCAGGCGCAACTGCTCCGGCCGGTCCAGGGCGTTGCCGATCTGCCGCCAGTGCACCAGGTCACGGCTGTGGAAGAGGGGTACGCCGGGGAAGTACTCGAAGCTGGAGCAGGCGAGGTAGTAGTCGTCGCCGACACGGCAGATGCTCGGGTCGGGATGGAACCCGGGGAGCACGGGGTTGGCGGCGCGGGTGGGTTGGTTCTGGGCGGGCACCCTTGGTCGTCCTTTCGTGGGGTGGGCAGCAGGGATGGCGCTCAGGGAGCGTCCGGTTCCGTGCGGGTGATGCGGAGCAGCGCCGCGGAGG
>NZ_LOHS01000166.1 GCF_001642995.1 Streptomyces jeddahensis | reverse complement strand
GGCCGCACCCCCCTGCTCACCGCCGCCGAGGAGGTCGAGCTCGCCCGCCGCGTCGAGGCCGGGCTCTTCGCCGAGGAGAAGCTCGGGTCGACGCCCGACCTCGACTCCCAGCTCGCCGTGGACCTCGACAAGCTCGTCGTCATGGGGCGCATGGCCAAGCGCCGCCTCATTGAGGCGAACCTGCGGCTCGTCGTCTCGGTCGCCAAGCGGTACGTGGGACGCGGCCTGACCATGCTGGACCTGGTGCAGGAAGGAAACCTGGGCCTGATCAGGGCCGTCGAGAAGTTCGACTACGCACGCGGCTACAAGTTCTCGACGTACGCCACCTGGTGGATCCGCCAGGCGATGTCGCGGGCCCTCGCCGACCAGGCCCGCACCATCCGCGTACCAGTCCATGTAGTCGAGCTCATCAACCGCGTGGTGCGGGTCCAGCGGCGCATGCTCCAGGAGCGCGGGTACGAGCCGACGCCCGAAGAGGTCGCCGCCCATCTCGACCTGCCGCCCGAGAGGGTCAGCGAGGTCCTGCGGCTCGCCCAGGAACCGGTCTCGCTGCACGCCCCCGTGGGGGAGGAGGACGAGGTCGCGCTCGGCGACCTCATCGAGGACGGCGACGCGGCGAGCCCCGTCGAGTCCGCGGCCTTCCTCCTGCTGCGCGAGCACCTCGACGCGGTGCTGTCCACGCTCGGGGAGCGCGAGCGGAAAGTCGTCCAGCTCCGTTACGGCCTGGCCGACGGCCGCCCGCGCACCCTCGAGGAGATCGGCCGCATCTTCGGCGTGACGCGCGAACGCATCCGCCAGATCGAGTCCAAAACCCTCAACAAGCTCCGCGACCACACCTACGCAGACCAGCTGAGGGGCTACTTGGACTGAGGCGCCGCGCCCGCCTGTGGGCAGTCGCGCCGCCGCCGCTGTGGGCAGTCGTGCCGCTGGGGCGGCACGGGGGGG
>NZ_LOHS01000165.1 GCF_001642995.1 Streptomyces jeddahensis | reverse complement strand
CCCCCAGCCCCCCGGATCGCCCTTCGGGCTCGTCCTCAAACGCCGGACGGGCTGAATGGTCGCCGGACGGGCTGGATTCCTCCAGCCCGTCCGGCGCCTTCATGTTCCGGCCTTTGCCTTGACGTCGGCGTCAAGGACTACCGTCGCTCGCATGCGAATCGGCGAACTGGCAGCCCGGGCCGGGACGACCACGCGGGCACTGCGGTACTACGAGTCGCGGGGGCTGCTGCCCGCGCGGCGGGGCAGCAACGGGTACCGCACGTACGACGAGCGCGATCTGCGGCTGCTCCAGCAGATCAGGACCCTGCAGGACTTCGGGTTCGACCTGGAGGAGACCAGGCCGTTCGTGGAGTGTCTGCGGGCCGGGCACCCGGCCGGGGACTCGTGCCCGGCGTCGCTCGCCGTCTACCGGCGCAAGCTCGCGGAACTGGACGCGCTCATCGGCGAGCTGGCGGCCGTGCGGGACGGCGTCCGTGCGCAGCTGGAGCGGGCGGAGCGGGCACGGGACGAGCTGGCGGCCGAGGCAGGGGCTCCGGGTGGTCCGGACCCGCACTGCGAGCTGGGAGGGTGACGGAGTGATCAAGGCGGCAGGCGTGGCCGAGGTGACCGACACGGACTTCGCGTCGGAGGTGGTGGGAGCGGGGATCCCGGTCCTGGTCCAGTTCACGGCGGACTGGTGCGGCCCGTGCCGGCAGCTCGGGCCGGTGCTGAGCGACATCGCCCGCGAGGAGGGCGACCGGCTGAAGGTCGTACAGCTGGACGTGGACGCGAATCCGCAGACGACGATCGCGTACGGCGTGCTGTCGACGCCGACGCTCATGCTCTTCCGTGACGGGGAGCCCGTGAAGTCGATGGTGGGCGCGCGCCCGAAGAGGAGGCTGCTGGAGGAGCTGGCCGACGTGCTCTGAGTCCGGCGGACCGCGGACGGACCGCAGCGGACCCGACAACGCAGCGGACGCAACGACGCAGCGGACCCAACAAAGAAATCCCCCGGCGCAATTGCGTCGGGGGATTTCTTTGCGTATATTCAATCCTTCGTGACTTCAGGCCAGTTGAGTCACGGAGAAGTTCACTGACGGCAGTGTATCCGGGCGGGAGTGGAATTGTCAAACGCGCCATTTATGGACGAGGAATTGCAGCGCGAGCAGGAATTCATCGACGGCCTGTACGCGCGCGTGGACGCGCTGCGCGGCGGCACCGAGGCCGAACTGGCGGGCGCGCTGGCCCCGGTCGGCAACGGTCTGCAGGCACGGCTCGAACGGGATGTGCTGGTCGCCGAACGCTCCGGCCTGCTCGCCGCGCTCAACGCGGTGGACGGTTCGCTCTGCTTCGGCCGTATCGATCTCACCGAGGGAACGAGCCACCACATCGGACGCGTCGGAATCCGTGAGGACAATGCAGAGCGCACCCCGATTCTGATCGACTGGCGCGCCCCGGTCGCCCGCCCCTTTTATCTCGCAACGGGCCATACGCCGATGGGCCTGCGCCGCCGCCGGCACATCTCCATGAACGGCCGGACGGTCACCGAACTGCACGACGAGATCCTCGACCTCGACGACGACACCCGGACCGGCCACGAGGACCCGGCCGGCGACGCGGTGCTGCTTGCCGCCCTGAACTCGGCGCGCACCGGCCGCATGGGCGACATCGTGCAGACCATCCAGGCCGAACAGGACCGCATCATCCGCGCCCCGCACCGTGGCGTCCTCGTCGTCGAGGGCGGCCCCGGCACGGGCAAGACGGCGGTGGCGCTGCACCGGGCCGCGTACCTCCTCTACGAGCACCGCGAGCTGCTCGCCAAGCGCGCCGTACTGATCGTGGGCCCCAACCCGGCGTTCCTCGGCTACATCGGCGAGGTCCTGCCGTCCCTCGGCGAGACGGGTGTGCTGCTCGCGACGATGGGCGAGCTGTATCCCGGCGTACGCGCCACCGGCACGGACACCCCGCGGGCGGCCGCGGTCAAGGGCCGCGCGGAGATGGCGGACGTCCTCGCGGCCGTCGTCCGCGACCGGCAGGCGCTGCCCGACCCGGTGCTCGCCATCGAGCACGACCGGGACGTGCTGATGCTGGACGACGACCTGGTACGGGTGGCCCGCGACCGCACCCGCGCGACCGGTCTGCCGCACAACGCGGCCCGGGAGCACTTCGAGGGCCACATCCTCAACACCCTGACCGACATGGTCGCCGAACGCATCGGCACCGACCCCTACGACGGCACGAACCTGCTCGATGCCAGCGACATCACACAGATCCGCGACGAGCTCGCCGAGAACCCCGCGGTGTGGTCGGCCATCGACGAGCTCTGGCCACGGCTGACCCCGCAGCAGCTCGTCGCCGACTTCCTGGCCGACCCCACGCACCTGTCCGACGAGGACGCGGCAGTGATCCGCCGTAAAGCCACGCGCGCGTGGACCCCCGCCGACGTCCCCCTCCTCGACGAGGCCGCCGAACTCCTCGGCGAGGACGACCGGATGGCCAAGGCCGCGGCGGAGCGGGAACGCCGTGAGCAGATCGCATTCGCGCAGGGCGTCCTGGACGTCTCGTACGCCTCCCGGACGTACGAGTTCGAGGACAAGGACGATGAGGACTCCGAGGTCCTGGGCGCGCACGACATCATCGACGCCGAGCGGATGGCGGAGCGGCACGAGGAGGCGGACCACCGCAGCGCCGCCGAGCGTGCCGCCGCCGACCGCACCTGGGCGTTCGGCCACATCATCGTCGACGAGGCACAGGAGCTGTCGCCGATGGCGTGGCGGCTGCTGATGCGCCGCTGCCCGACGCGCTCGATGACGCTGGTCGGCGACCCGGCCCAGACGGCGGAGGAGGCGGGCGTCGGCTCCTGGGAGAAGATCCTCGAGCCGTACGTCGAGGACCGCTGGGAGCACAACCGGCTCGGCGTCAACTACCGCACGCCCGCCGAGATCATGGACGTCGCGGCGGCGGTGGTCCGCGCGGCGAACCCGGCGTTCGATCCGCCGAGCTCGGTGCGGTCGACGGGCACCCGTCCCTGGGCGCGCGCCGCATCCCGGGCCGAGCTCGCGGCAACGGTCGCGAAGGCCGTCGCCGAGTCAACGCCCGACGAGGGCCGTCTCGCGGTCATCGCCCCTCGCGACCTGCACCGCGAACTGGCCGCGCAGCTGCCGGGCATCACGGCCGGAGCCGAGCCGGACCTCACCCACCCGGTGGTGCTGCTCGACCCGCGCCAGTCGAAGGGCCTGGAGTTCGACACGGTCCTGGTCGTCGAGCCGTCGCGGTACGGCACGAGCGATCTGTATGTGGCGCTGACGAGGGCGACCCAGGTTTTGGGCGTGATCCACAGCACCGAGTTGCCAGAGGGGCTGCACCTAAGCCCGTCCGGCGTTTGAGGACGAGGCCGTCAAGGCCGATGAAGGGGGGCCGGGGGGCGAAGCCCCCCGGGGACGGGAAGGGAAGGGGCGGAGGGGGCGACCCTAGGCCGGCCGCAACCACACCGTGGCAAGCGGCGGCAGCGTCAGCCGGATGCTCGCAGGACGGCCATGGGCCCCCTGCGGCTCCGGCTTGACCGGGTCCGGGTTGCGCACGTCACTGCCCCCGTACCGCGCACCGTCGGTGTTCAGCACCTCATGCCACGCGGGCACGTCGTCGGGGACACCGACCCGGTACTCGTGCCGCACCACCGGCGAGAAGTTGGAGACGGCCAGCAGCGGCGAGCCCTGCGCGTCATAGCGCAGGAACGCGAAGACGTTGTCCTCCGCGGCGTTGCCCTCGATCCAGGCGAACCCGGCCGGGTCCGTGTCCCGCTCCCACAGGGCGGGTTCGCGGACGTACACGGCGTTGAGGTCGCGGACCAGGTCCCGTACGCCGCGGTGGTCGGGCTCCGCCGAGTAGGCCGGGTCGAGCAGCCACCAGTCCGGGCCGTGGCTCTCCGACCACTCGGCGCCCTGCGCGAACTCCTGCCCCATGAAGAGGAGCTGCTTGCCGGGGTGGGCCCACATGAAGCCGAGATACGCGCGGTGGTTGGCGCGCTGCTGCCACCAGTCGCCGGGCATCTTCGACACCAGCGAGCCCTTGCCGTGGACCACCTCGTCGTGCGAGATCGGCAGCACGTAGTTCTCGCTGTAGGCGTACACCATCGAGAACGTCATCTCGTTGTGGTGGTACTTGCGGTGCACGGGCTCATGGGACACGTAGCCCAGCGAGTCGTGCATCCAGCCCATGTTCCACTTCAGGCCGAAGCCGAGACCGCCGAAGCCGCCGGGGCCGATGTGGTGCGTGGCGCGGGTGACGCCGTCCCAGGCTGTGGACTCCTCGGCGACGGTGACGACGCCCGGCACCCGCCGGTACACCGTCGCGTTCATCTCCTGCAGGAACGCCACCGCGTCCAGGTTCTCCCGGCCGCCGTACACGTTCGGGGTCCACTGGCCGTGCTCGCGCGAGTAGTCGAGGTAGAGCATCGAGGCGACGGCGTCGACGCGGAGCCCGTCGATGTGGAACTCCTCGCACCAGTAGACCGCGTTCGCCACGAGGAAGTTGCGGACCTCGTTGCGGCCGTAGTCGAACTCCAGCGTGCCCCAGTCGGGGTGGGCGGCCCGCTGCGGGTCCTGGTGCTCGTACAGGGGAGTCCCGTCGAACTCGGCCAGCGCCCAGTCGTCGCGCGGGAAGTGCGCCGGCACCCAGTCCATGAGCACGCCGATGCCCGCCTGGTGCAGCGCGTCGATCAGGTACTTGAAGTCGTCGGGGGTGCCCATGCGGGCTGTCGGGGCGTAGAACCCGGTGACCTGGTAGCCCCAGGAGCCGCCGAAGGGATGTTCGGCGACGGGCATCAGCTCGACGTGCGTGAAGCCCAGGTCCTTGACGTACGCGGGGAGTTGCTCGGCGAGCTGGCGGTAGGTCAGGCCAGGCCGCCAGGAGGGCAGATGCACCTCGTAGACGGAGAACGGGGACTCGTGCACGGCCCGCTCGCCGCGCTTCGCCACCCACTCGTCGTCCCGCCAGACGTGGTGCGACTCGTCGATGATCGAAGACGTGGCGGGCGGCACCTCCGTGCGGCGGGCCATCGGGTCCGCGCGCATCGTCTTCGACCCGTCGGGCCGGGTGATCTCGAACTTGTACAGCTCGCCCTCGCCGAGCGACGGCACGAACAGCTCCCAGATGCCGGACGAGCCAAGCGAGCGCATCGGGTAACCGGTGCCGTCCCAGTAGTTGAAGTTTCCGACCACCCGGGCACCGCGCGCGTTCGGAGCCCACACCGTGAAGCGGGTGCCGGTCACACCCTGGTGCACCATCGGCCGCGCACCCAGCGCGTTCCACAGCTGCTCGTGCCGGCCTTCGCCCATCAGATGCAGATCGAGTTCGCCGATGGAGGGCAGGAAGCGGTACGGGTCGTGGGTCTCGATCTCGGTGCCCTCGTACGCCACCAGCAGCTTGTAGTCGGGAATGTCCCGCAGCGGCAGCACACCGGAGAAGAAACCCTCGCCGTCGTCGTGCAGCTCCGCCCGCAGCCCCTTGGCGACGACGGCGACCGACCGCGCGTACGGACGCAGCACACGGAACACGACGCCGGCGCGCACCGGGTGGGCACCGAGCACCGAGTGCGGGGCGTGGTGCGTGCCGCTCAGCAGCCGCTCCCGGTCCTCGAACGGCATGGGATCGGCGGGTCGACCGCCGGGCCGCCCCGGAGGAGAGTTCCTGTGGCCGGCGCCGTTGCCGTACGTGCCCTTCCCGGCATCGGCCGTCCCGGATCCCTTCTCCGGGGCAGCGTCGCCGTGGGCCGCGCCGCCGCCGGACGCGCCCGACGCGTCGCCCGACGCGGGCGTCCCGGGGGCCGTCCCTCCCGATCCGCCCCTCGCCTCCGCTGCGTTGCCCGAGGGGCGTGTCGCCCGGGCTGCCCCGCTCGTGCCGGGGGCCGCCTTGCCCGAGGCGCGTGTGGCGCGGGCTGCCCCGCTGGAGGCTGCCGCCGCCTGGGCCGTCGCACCCTGGGCGGCTGACTCCGGGGCCGCCTCGCTGAGGGCGGTCTCGGGATGTTCCTTGCGTCCCTTACCTGAAGCGGGCTTCCCAGTCACTGTCTTCTCCGAAGCCGCGGTGTCGGTCACTGCCTGGCCCGTCACTGCCTTGCCTGTCACTGCCGTGCCCGTTGCCGTCTCGCTCGTCGTACTCGTCTCCTGCGATGCCGCTGATGCGGCCGCTACCGCCGTTACCGGCCCGCTCGGCACCGCTGTCTCCGCCGTCTCGGAGGCGCCCCCGACCGGCCCCGCCTTCCCGGAATCCGCCGTTCCCGAATCCGCCTGCCGCCGCGGCTCCGCCTTCGCCCCCCTCGCAGCGGAGCCCTTGCCGGACGTCCTCGGCGTGCTTTTCGGCGACGTGCTCCTCGACGACGCGCTCTTCGCGGAGCCGCCTGCCGGTTTCGCCGACGTCTTCCTCGTCTCCTTCGCGGCGGCACCGGAGCCCCGGGCCTCGGGGATCGGTTCCGCTGATCGCGGAGCGGGCGGCGCAGGCGGCGCGGGCTGCGCGGTCGGTGCGGATGGCGCGGCCGGAGCGTCGGGCTCGTCGGACGGCTTGCGGGACGGTGGGCGGGTCACGGGGGAGGCCTCCTCGGAGGGCATCGTGTCGGTCGCGGGTCGCGGGTCGCGGGTCGCGGGTCGCGGGTCGCGGGCGGTCGCGGGCG
>NZ_LOHS01000164.1 GCF_001642995.1 Streptomyces jeddahensis | reverse complement strand
ACGACGTTGGCGTCGAGCCGGCCTTCTGCGGTGATGTATTCCCCCGTCCGGGGCGCCGGGCGGGTTCTGATCGAGGGGGTGGGTCAGTCGGTGCCGGATTCCATTGCGGCGCGGTCGAGCATCTGGTCGTCGTCGCCTTCGGTCTTGCCGCGGGAGGCGATGGCCTGGGCGCCGCCTTCCGGCATCCTGCCGATCAGCCCGGTCGCGGCCGCCTGGGCGGCGCCGACGGTGGGGCTGCCGCTGCCGATCAGGCCAAGACCGGCGTACTGCTCCAGCTTGGCGCGCGAGTCGGCGATGTCGAGGTTGCGCATGGTGAGCTGGCCGATCCGGTCCACCGGGCCGAACGCCGAGTCTTCGGTGCGCTCCATGGACAGCTTGTCCGGGTGGTAGCTGAACGCCGGTCCGGTCGTGTCGAGGATCGAGTAGTCCTCGCCGCGCCGCAGCCGCAGGGTGACTTCGCCGGTGACGGCCGCGCCGACCCAGCGCTGCAGCGATTCGCGGATCATCAGGGCCTGCGGGTCGAGCCAGCGGCCCTCGTACATCAGGCGGCCGAGGCGCCGTCCCTCGTTGTGGTACTGGGCGAGGGTGTCCTCGTTGTGGATGGCGTTGACCAGGCGCTCGTAGGCCGCGTGCAGCAGGGCCATGCCGGGGGCCTCGTAGATGCCGCGGCTCTTGGCCTCGATGATCCGGTTCTCGATCTGGTCGGACATGCCCAGGCCGTGGCGGCCGCCGATGGCGTTGGCCTCCATGACCAGGTCGACGGCGGTGGCGAACTCCTTGCCGTTGACCGTCACCGGGCGACCCTGCTCGAAGCCGATCGTCACATCCTCGGCAGCGATCTCGACCTCGGGGTCCCAGAACCGCACGCCCATGATCGGCTCGACGGTCTCGATGGCCGTGTCGAGGTGCTCGAGGGTCTTGGCCTCGTGGGTGGCGCCCCAGATGTTGGCGTCGGTGGAGTAGGCCTTCTCGGTGCTGTCGCGATAGGGCAGGCCGTGGGCGAGAAGCCACTCCGACATTTCCTTGCGGCCACCGAGTTCGGTCACGAAGTCCGCGTCCAGCCACGGCTTGTAGATGCGCAGGTGCGGGTTGGCGAGCAGGCCGTAGCGGTAGAACCGCTCGATGTCGTTGCCCTTGAACGTCGAGCCGTCGCCCCAGATCTGTACGTCGTCCTCGAGCATCGCCCGGACCAGGAGGGTCCCGGTGACAGCGCGGCCGAGCGGCGTGGTGTTGAAGTAGGCACGGCCGCCCGAGCGGATGTGAAACGCGCCGCAGGTGAGCGCGGCCAGGCCCTCCTCGACCAGCGCTGCCCGGCAGTCGACCAGGCGCGCGATCTCGGCACCGTAGGTCTTCGCACGGCCGGGCACCGAGGCGATGTCGGGCTCGTCGTACTGGCCGATGTCGGCGGTGTAGGTGCAGGGGACGGCGCCCTTGTCGCGCATCCAGGCGACCGCGACCGAGGTGTCGAGTCCGCCCGAGAAGGCGATGCCGACGCGCTCGCCGGCGGGGAGGGAGGTGAGGACCTTGGACATAGGAAGAGTATGCATGATCCCGCATGATCATGCAATGGGGGGGCGGGTCGGGTCCCATGATGCCGGGCCCACCCAGCTGACCGCGGCGTGGTGCTCCCTGCGCGCGGGCTCCCGGTGCGGCTGCAGCGGCCGCCCGGCGGCCCAGCCGCGCCGCGCCCGCAACATGCGTCCAACAGCGCTACGGGCGGCGGCGTCACTGGTGGCACAGTGGCTGTATGTGCGGTCGTTACGTCTCCACCCGCAGTCCCAAGGACCTGGTCCAGCTCTTCCAGGTCGCCGACTGGCGCGCGGAGGAGGCGTTGGCGCCGAACTGGAACGTCGCCCCTACCGACGACGTGTGGGCCGTCCTCGAGCGCACCCGGCGAGACAAGGACGATGCCGCGCCGGCGCGGAGGGAATTGCGGCCGCTGCGCTGGGGCTTGGTGCCGTCGTGGGCGAAGGACGTGAAGATCGGCGCGAGGATGATCAACGCCCGGGTGGAGACCGTGCACGAGAAGCCCGCGTTCCGCCGCGCGTTCCTCAAGCACCGCTGCCTGCTGCCGGCCGACGGCTTCTACGAATGGCAGCAAGCCAAAGACCCGGGCACGGGAAAGACCCGTAAACAGCCGTACTTCATCCACCTCCACGACGACCAGGTCATGGCGCTCGCCGGCCTGTACGAATACTGGCGTGATCCCGCGGTCAAGCAGGACGACGACCCAGCCGCCTGGTGGATGACCTGCACCATCATCACCACCGAGGCCACCGACGCGGCCGGGCGAGTGCACCCCCGCATGCCGCTCGCGCTCACGGCAGACCACTACGACGCCTGGCTCGACCCCGCCCACCAGGACCCCGACGAACTGCGCGAGCTGCTGACCCAGCCCGGCGGGGGTCATCTGGACGCCCGCCCGGTCTCCACGGCTGTCAACAACGTCCGCAACAACGGCCCGCAGCTCCTCGAAGAGGTCGCGCCGTAGCCGACGCCGACCGGGGCTCGGACGTCGGTGGCTCCGGGGCCTGCCCCGGTGCGCATGATGCCCCTCCGGCACAGTGGTCGAGCTCAGCCAGCGAGTAGGGCACGTGCCCACTGTTCTTCGCGTTGTTCGATGTACTCGGCGTCGCTTCGCCAGGCGTCGCCGTGGCCTTCCGACCAGAGTGTCGCCCAAGGCTGGTTACCTTGGGTCGCCTGGTCACGCAGGAAGTCGTGCATGGCGCGGGTGCGGCGGCCCAGCAAGGGCACCAGGTCACGCCGCTCGGTCTCCTCGAGCCCGTATGCGTCGGCGAAGATCCGCAGACGATCGTCAGCATCGGTACGTTGCCAGCGGGGATGCGCGGACAGCGGGATAAAGCCGTGCATCGCATAGGCGATGTCCCACAGGCGGGTGCCGGGGCCGGCCGTGTCCCAGTCGATGAAGGCCCACGCGTCGTCTCCGTCGGCCACGAGGTTCCACGGCGCCAGGTCCTGATGGGCGATGATGTCTGCTCCCTCGGCTGGGATGAGCACCTGCCAGTGGGCGTCGGCCGGCGGCGTGAAATCCTCCACGGCATCGTGGAAGTCCCTGATCAGACGCGCGACACGAGCCAACCGTTGTGAGGGCTCCAGCAGCGCGAATCGGTCCGGCCAGACCACCTCACCCGCCACAAAGGTCAGTACCTCCCGGCCTTGCTCGTCGATGCCAAGGGGGCGAGGAGCCGCCCGAAAGCCCACCTCGTAGAGATGGGTGAGCAGTGCGTGCACTGCTGGAGTCCAGGGCCCCGTCGGGCGGCGGACGGTATCGCCGACGCGGACGACGCCGGCGCTGACGTTCCCGCCCGACAGTGGTTGCTCTTCATCGTGCTGCACAGTGCCAGTCTGGCCGACCAGCCCTTGCCGATCACCTCAATTATCGAGTTCTTCTCGACCCGGAGAACCGGAGCAGGCGATGCTGCAAGGCAGCCTCACGCCGCTGGACTTCCAGATTGGAAGCCACTTCGGCACTCGGTCGACGTCGTAGAAGATCCGAGGCGGTCCTTCGCGCAACCATGGTCGGGAGCATCGGGCCAGTCGAGTCGGCGCTTTCTTGAGAGGCATGGGACGCCTATGGACATTCGGCAGCTGGAGTTTTCCTGCGATCGTCGATCGTGGGGGGCAACCGTGCGGCCTCGGCTCTGTATGTGTCGCAGCCGTCGCTGTCGCAGGCCGTGCGGGCACTGGAGCGTGATCTCGGCCCCGGTGCCGGAGTGCACGCCCACCCCGGCGACCTCCAGCGGGCGACGCCGAGCAGTACGTGAAGGACGGGGAGAACCAGGCTGGAGGAGATCATGACCCGAGAGATGACCACCGCCCCCAGCGCCGCGCCAGCGATCCTTATCGACATCGGCGGGGTACTCGTCCCGGACCACCTGACCGCAGCCGCCACCGAGTGGAGCAACCGGCTCGGCACTTCTCAACACGCCTTTACATCTGCTCTGTTCGGCGGAAACGACGAACAGGTACTCATCGGCCGTATCAGCGAAGCAGCCTGGTGGAACATCGTCCGAGACCGGCTCGGGATCAGCCAGGATCTCATCGCCGAGATCCGCTGTGACCTGGCCTCCAAGGAGACCTGGGACGACGCCCTCGTGACGTGCCTTCGCCGCCTCCGCGGTTCGGTGAAGACCGCCATCGTCAGCAACGCCTGGCCGCAGATGCGCACCAGAATGGCGAACGCCGGACTTTTGGACATCGTGGATGCCATCGTCTTGTCCTGCGAAGTCGGATGCGCCAAACCCGACCCCCGCATCTACACGGCCGCGCTCCACCGCATCGATGCCGACCCCGCCGATGCCCTGTTCATCGACGACACTCCAGGCCACGTCGCCACGGCCCGATCACTCGGCATGACCGGTCACGTGCATACGAGCACCCAGCACACCCTCGCCCGGATCAAGGATTTCCTGCGACCTCCGGACTGAGACCGACACACGTCCCCTCGGCTTCATCAGCCCTGCCAACTGACTTGCGGTCATCCACGCCCCCGGCGCCTGGAGTGCGTGGGCACGCAGGAGTCGATGCGCCAGGCGCTGCGCTCCACCCGCCCGGGCGGCAACGTCGGCTTCGTCGGCGTTCCGCACGGCGTGGCGTTCGACGGCCAGGAGCTGTTCTTCTCCCACGTCGGCCTCCGCGGGGGTCCGGCTCCGGTGCGCGGCTACCTGCCCGACCTCATCCAGCGGGTCTTCGACGGCCGCATCAACCCGGGCAAGGTCTTCGACCTCACCCTGCCCCTGGAGCAGGTCGCCGAGGGCTACAAGGCGATGGACGAGCGCCGCGCCATCAAGGCCCTCCTGAAGCCCTGACCGTAAGCCGATGCCCCCGGGGGCCGGGCGTCCACGCTGCCCGGCCCGGCGAGGGCGCGGCCTCCCTGACTCGGCCGAATCCCTGGACCCGACTGAATGCCTGGACGCCTATGCCGGCCGCCCTCCCCACTCGCACCCGCGCCGCCGTGACCGCTGCCCTGCTGCTCAGCGTGACCGCCTGCACCCAGGCCTCGTCTCCCTCCACGAAGACACCGCAGCGGACGAAGGCGAGCTCAGCCCTCACCACAGCGCCCGCCCCCACCACACCGCAGCGGACGACGGCGACCCCCGCGCCGACGACACCCTCTGGCAGGACCACCGTGAACACCATCAGGCTCACCATCGACGGCGCCCCCGTCGACGTCACCTTGAACGACAGCGCCGCCGCCCGGGACTTCGCCGAACAGCTGCCCCTCAACCTGACCCTCACGGACTTCCACGGGACGGAGAAGATCGCCGATCTGTCCCGCCGCCTGTCCACCTCCGGCGCCCCGGCGGGAGCCGACCCCCGCGTCGGCGATCTCGCCTACTACGCACCCTGGGGCAACCTGGCCATCTACTACCGTGACGCCTCCTACGCCTACGGCGTGATCATCCTGGGCCACGTTCCTGAGAGCGTCACCGAGCAGCTGGCCGCCACAGACACGGCCGCTGTCACCATCGAACCCGCCTCCTGACTTCGGCCGGCCCTTCACCCCACCGCCCGCATCCCGAACAGGAAGCGGGTCACCCGGGTGCGACGAACCAGCAGTTCGTACGCGGCGAGGGTGAGGGCGAGGGCGATCGTCACGAGCACGACGTATTCGACCAGGATCGGCGCTGACCAGCCGACCACGAAGTACGCGACGGCGACCACGATCGGCTGGTGCAGGATGTACAGCGGCAGCACGGCGGCGGCGAGATAGCCGTAGAGGCGTCGGCGGGTGGTCGGGGCCGGGTTCGGCGCCGTGAGCGGTTGCGGTTGCTGCTGTGCCTTTCGCTGTTGTTGCCGCCAACGGTCGAGGAGGCCCGGGATGGCGACCACCAGGCACCATCCGGCCGCGCCGAACAGCGCCCGGGAGACGGTGGCCAGGGGGGTCATCTCCGTGAAGGGCTCGTCGGACAGGGCGACACCGGGGCCGGCCGCCGCGAACAGCAGGACGCCGAGCCAGGCTGCGGGCCCGGCGTCGCGGCGCATCACGGTACGGAAGCGGTCGTCGGCGGCGAGCGCGAAGCCGGCGACGAAGAACAGCAGGTACGACCAGCGGTGCCAGCCCGCGTAGTCCTCTTCCATCCCCGCGAAGGCGCAGATCGCCGCGAAGGCAAGGGCCGGCAGGAGTACGACGCCGCGTCGGCGCAGGGTCGCCTGCGCCACCCGGTCGCCGGTACGGCGGACGCGCTCGCGCGGCAGCCACCGGTGCAGCGGCGCCAGCATGAGGGAGAACGCCAGGAGGAGTACGACGAACCAGAGATGGCCGGTCTCGAAGTGCTGGCCCTGGACGAGGAAAGGGAATTCTTCGGGTTCCAGGTGCACGTCGTAGAAGTCGGGGAGGAAGCCGAGGTACGACTCGTGGTGGTCGGTCTCGGCCGAGCGCTGCCGCAGCCACTGCGGCTGCGGGTTCAGGGCGAGGGTCGCGAAGACGAGCGGTACGCCGAGCCGCAGCAGCCGCTCCTTGGCGAAACCGCCCGCGCCGCGGCGCCGCAGCGAGTGCCAGGCGCCGAGGCCGGAGATGAGGAACAGCAGCGGCATGGCCCAGACGACCCCGAACCCGGCGATGATCAGGATGGCTTCGGTGGTCTCCGCGTTCTTGACGTAGTAGTCGTCGTCGGTGGCGAACACCAGCGCCGAGTGGAAGAAGACCAGCCCGATCACGACCAGCATCCGGATGGCGTCCAACTCCGGCCGCCGCTCCGGTAACGCCGCCTGCGTCGATTCTGTGCGCGTCGCCATGCCCGAGCCCTCCCCGTCGCCCGTCCCCCAGTGTTGAGCGACCGGCCTCCGGGCGCCATCCCCACAACGCATTCCGCGTGCCCGGCCCGAACCCCCGGGTGTCCGATGACGGCACTGGCGACGTCAGGAGCTCGTGAGGATGACGAGTTGCTGGGTCGCTCGCGTCATGGCGACATAGCGGTCGACTGCTCCCTCGATGCCGGTGCCGAAGTTCTCCGGGTCGATGAGGACGACCAGGTCGAACTCGAGCCCCTTCGACAGCTCAGGGGTCAGCGACCGGACGCGAGACGTCGACCGGAACGTGCCCTCTTCGATGTCACCAGCGCCGATGACGCAGGCGATCCCCTCGGCATGTGCGGCGAGCCAGGTGGAGAGAATCGAGTCCAGATCCGAGACAGCTCCGTGGACGACGGGGACGCCGCCGCTGCGGATGGAGGTCGGCACGTTGGCGTCCGGGAGCACCGCCCGGATGACCGGCTCGGCTTCGGCCATGATCTCTTCCGGCGTCCGGTAGTTGACGCTCAGGGAGGCCAGGTTGATCCGGTCGAGCCCGACCCGCTCGAGCCGTTCCTGCCACGACTCCGTGAACCCGTGCCTGGCCTGGGCACGATCGCCGACGATGGTGAAGCTCCGGGACGGGCAGCGGAGCAGCAACATCTGCCACTCCGCGTCGGTCAGTTCCTGAGCCTCGTCCACGATGATGTGCGCGAACGGGCCCGCGAGGAGGTCTGGGTCGGCGGTGGGCAGGGCGGTCTCGTCGACCAGGGTGTTCTCAAGGTCCTGCCCGCGCAGCATCGTCATCACCGCGGCCTCGAAGGTGTCGTCATCAGTCCTGAGCAGGTTGTCGGTGACCTGCGCCCGGTATTCGCGTTCGGCGGCGACCGCGGCCTCCTGCCGACGCTTTCGTCGTGCCGCCTCCGGGTCGCCGAGCCGCTGCCGTGCCGCGTCCAGGAGCGGCAGGTCGGACACCGTCCAGGCCTGGGCGTCCTCGCGCTGCAGCTTCCGAACGTCATTGCGGCCGAGCCAGGGAGCGCACATCCGCAGATACGCGGGTACCGACCACAAGTCTCCGACGAGGTCGGCCGCTTCGAGCAGCGGCCACGCGCGGTTGAACGCCGTGAGCAGCTCCCTGTTCTGCCTCAGCGACTTGCGGAGCAGATCGGCCGAGACCTCGCCGTCATGGCCCGAGACGTCGCCCTCGTGCTTGTCCACCAGGATCGTGAGCAGCTCCTCCCAGACCTGGTCGCGCGCCTCGTTGTGCGGAGTACCCGGCTCCGCTGCTTCGAAGGCCACGGCCCAGTCGTCGGCGCTCAGCCAGATGTCGGACCAGTGCGTCGTGACCGTCATCCCCTCGGTGGGCGGCTCCTCGTAGAACCTGACCGCCGTCTCGATCGCCTTCACCATGTTCGCGGACGACTTCAGGCGGGCCACGTCCGGGTCCGTCTCGATCGCTGCTGCGGCTCCCTCGGTGACGAGGTCCCGCAGGGTGCAGGTCTGCACGCCCTCCTCTCCGAGGCTGGGGAGGACGTCGGCGACGTAGGCGAGGTAGGGCTGGTGCGGACCGACGAACAGTACGCCGCCCCGGCGGTGACCGAGGCGAGGGTCGGAGTAGAGGAGGTAGGCGGCGCGGTGCAGAGCGACGACGGTCTTCCCCGTACCCGGACCGCCGTCGACGACGAGAGCGCCGCGGGATCCCGCGCGGATGATTGCGTCCTGGTCGGCCTGGATGGTGCCGAGCACATCGCGCATCCGTGGCGAACGGTCGCTGCCCAGGCTGGCGATGAAGGCGGACTGGTCGTCGAGCGCCGCGTGCCCGGCAAACCCGTCCGAGGCGAACACCTCATCCCAGTAGTCGCTGATCCGGCCGCGGGTCCAGCGATACCTGCGGCGGCTTACCAGACCCATCGGGTTGGCGTGGGTGGCTCCGAAGAACGGCTCGGCCGCGGCGGAGCGCCAGTCGAGCAGCAGCCGACGACCCGCGCTGTCCGTAAGGCCGATTCGTCCGACATACATGGGCTCGGGGTTGTCCGCGCTGACCATGTGTCCGAGGCACAGGTCCAAACCGAAGCGCCGCAACACGCGCAGGCGAGCGGTCAGCCGGTGGATCTCCATGTCCCGGTCCATGGCCTGCCGGCCCTTGCCACCGGGTGCCTTGCGCTCGGCTTCGAGGCGTTCGGACACTTCGGCGATCGACTGCTCGAGGCACTCGGCGATGGCCGCGAAGTGCCGCTCGTCGCCGGCGATGAGCGTCTGGTCGGCTTTGGGCGAGAGGCGGTCGGGAAGGTCGAACGCGCTGGTGGTCAGGGGGTTCACTTCTTCATCAGCTCCGAATGTGAGGTCGCTCGCGTTCGGGGTCTCTCGCGACCAGTGAGCGCGTCAAGGTGTGCGGGTTCTCGTGTTCTGGGTCCTGGCTGGACGATCCCCTGGTTCACGCGGACACCGGCGGCCTGTCCCGGCTGACCGCGTCGAGCAGCAGCTTCGCGGCCACCGTCGCACCGTCGGTGCGGATCATGCCGGCCACGGCCTTCGCTCGTGCGCGGGTCTCGGGAGTCAGAGCCGTCCTGAGCGCGGCCGACAGGGACTCGAAGGTCGGCGTCGGACCGTCGTGTGCCGCGCCGATGCCCAGCTCGGCCACCCGGCCGGCCCAGTACGGCTGGTCCGCGATCTGGGGTACGACCACCTGGGGCGCACCGGCCCGGGCGGCCGTCGTCGTGGTGCCCGCGCCGCCGTGGTGCACGACGGCGGCCACCCGGCCGAACAGTGCCTGCTGGTTGACCTCGCCGACGACGAAGCAGTCGTCCCGGTCGTCGATCAGGGCCAGGTCGGCCCAGCCGCGCCCTACGAGTACGCGGTGGCCCTGGGCGCGGACGGCCTCCATGGCCACCCGGGCGATGTCCTCCGAGGCGCGCATGGGCATGCTGCCGAAGCCCACGTACACCGGTGGTGCGCCGGCCTCCAGGAACGCCGTCAACTCGGCCGACAGCGGGCGCTCGTCCGGCAGGATCCATGCGCCGGTCTGTACGACGTCGAGGTCCGCCGGCTCCCGCCAGGGGGCAAGGACCGGGTCCGCCGCCAGCCATGGCCGGTCGGTGAAGACGTAGCCGCGGACGTCGTCCACCGTGGGCTGGCCGACAGACGTCCGGTGCGCGTTGAGCCCTGGGCCGTACAGCGCGTTGAAACTCTGGGCGTTGAGGTCCCACAGCTCCCGGTTGTCGGTCATTCCCGGCGGGAACGGCCAGAGCGGCAGCGGGATCGGCGCGTGGTGCGGCGACGGCAGCATGGTCGGGAAGTAGCTCACGTACACGAAGTGGGCGCCCAGCTTCTCGGCCGCCGACTGCGCCCCGGCCACGGCCGGGACCAAGCCGGTCGCCACCACCGCGTCACATCCCTCGGCCGCCGCGTGGACCGCCTCGTACTGCGCGGCGGTCAGCGCTGCCGCGCGCTGGGGCAGGCGCTCCGGCGCCAGAGGCTGCTTCCCGGTCACCAGCGTGCGCACCGGCTCGGCGGCCGGGACGAACTCCACGCCGACACCGGCCAGAAGCTTCGCGAACTCCTCGTCCGACGGCGCGCACACCCGCACCTCCGCGCCGAGTTCCCGCAACCGCACCGCGAACGCTGCCATCGGCTGGACGTCCCCGCGCGACCCATACGTCGACAACAGCACACGCACTTCGCGACTCCCGATTTCCGCAGGTTCTGGCCTAGGCCGGAGATTCTGCGGCACGAAGGGGGCCTTGCCGCAAGGCCCCCCATGCGCTATACATTGAACATGGCAAGGAGACTGTGACCTCCTTGCCTTTGTCTTTTCCTCCTTGCGACGGATCCAGCCGCGGAGCGAGAAATCCCCCACCCCCTTCTGGGCTCTCACCAGATCTTGTATGGGGTGCGCTGGCGGGCGTCACCGAGGTGTTGACCGGACTATCTGAGGACACGCCGAGAAGGCGCTCGAAAACCAGTGGAGCAGCGCCGCAGTGCGCCATTACCGTGCTGCCGAACCAAGTTGTCTAGTCAAGGACCTGCCGTTGTACACCCTGTGAGACCTCCCGAGCGCTGAATCGTCGCGCGTCGCGCATGTGCGCCGCGCTGCTTTTTGCTGCGGACTTCTCACTGAAACCGGTGTACTTCTGTGCTCAATAACTGGGTGGTCATGCCCACCTGCCTGCCGCTCGTTCTCCGCCGTTGCCACGCGTGCGCGTCCGAGCGCTTCCGGGCAAACGGTAAATTTCGCGTCAACGCAAACCACAAGCTCCTCGACGCCTGGCTCCTCGTGCTCTGTACCGCTTGCGGGGGCACGGCAAAGCTCACGGTCCTGGAGCGGATGAACGTGCGCTCCGTACGACCTGAGCTGCTGGACCGGATGCATGACAACGACCCTGGCCTGGCAGCTGCGCTGCTCCAGGATCCGGTCGTGCGGCGCCGTAATCGCATCGCCCTCGACTGGGACAACGCCTGGCGCCTCGACACCGGCGGATCGGATCACCTGGAACGCGAGGTGAGCGATGTGATCGATGTATCGGTCCGCTTTGCGGCGCAGATCCCTGTCCGGCCGGTGCGACTGATCGCTGAAGGTTGCGGTCTTTCGCGGGCCGAGGTCGAGAGACTGATCACGGAGGGGAAACTCGTTTCGGCAGTCCGGCTGAGCGGCAAGCTCTCCGGCGACTTCACCTTCACGCTCAAGCGCTGAGCCCCCTCGGGACCAGGGGCCTGTCCGGCAAGACCGCCGGACAGGCCCTGGGGGCTTCGGTACCGCGGGCCTGCCGGGGATCACGGGTGCGCAACGGCTGGGGGCGAGCGGGCTGCCGGTTCGGTGGAGCATGGGCAGCCTGGCGGAGATCCCCGTCGGCCACGTGTGGGCGCGGGTCGACCACGTCGTGGTCGCCGTCGACGTGAGCATGGAGTTCCGCACCCGTGCACAGGTCAGGACATGGCACACCTGGTCGCGCCCACGGTGCTGCGCAACGCGGGCAGACTCGGACCCCCGCGGCCGGGGAGCACACCCTGCGGGACCTGCACCGTCGGGCCCGGGAAAGTTGCCGTCGCTGGTGGTGTTGTGCACCTCGCCATCGCTGGTTCGGACCAACTTCGCATGCTCGTGCCACTGCCGCAGATCCATACGGAAGTCCGCGTCCAGTGCGGCCCGTACAGCCAGCGCTGTGCTCGGCGCCTGCCCACGGTCCGGGTCAGTCGTCATCTCCTCCAGCCTGACCAGCTCCGCTTGCCAAGGCTGCCAACAGGGCCACCGACACTGGCTCTCACATGAACAGTCTCATCGCGAAACCGGGCGACCAGCTCCTCCGCCGTTGTGGTCCTGCCCGCGGTCGAAGGCCGGAATTCAGCCAGACGGTCATCCGAGGACGAGCGGGATTTTCGCGGCCAGTTCGCCGTCGCCCAATTCAGCCAGTTCGGCCTTCTCCGCGTCCGTCGGTGCACGCCGTCTGGTGCCGATCAGCAGCGCATCCTTGTCGGAGCACGACGCGGGGAACGCGGCCCGAGCGATCATCTCCAGCATCTCGCGTGACCGGGCAAGCCCTTCCGCGGGGGGTCCCGGCACGTCCGGGAGGTGCGCGACCAGGTCGAGGTGGTGCAGCGTCCACTCCAGGACGTACGCGGAGAGGTAGTCGCCCGCGGTGAGGACCTCGTCGCGGGTGCTGACCAGGAGGTGCGGGTCGGCGAGTTCGGCAGCGCGACCGGCGGCGGAGCCGACGTCGTCGAGGTGGAACTTCAGCAGCCGCGGCTCCTGGTATGCGGCGGCCAGGCGGACGATCAGCGCGTCGAGGGGGTCCTCACCTGTCGGCGGCGTTTCGGCGACGTCCCAGTAGGTCACCGCGTCGCGGGTCGGTTCCGTTTCGGCGGGGGTCACGAGGGTGATCAGGACGTCCTGGGCGTCGATGATCAGGTGGCACACCAGATCCCGTACGAGCCAGCCGGTACAGCCGGACGGCTGCGCGAAATCCTCGTCCGGGAGCTCGGCGACCGCGGTGCGCAACGCTGTCCACGAGCGAGAGAAGAGATCCACATCGGCACGGTAGTGCGGTGCCGGAATGGTGGACAAGCACATATGGACGGTCGGCTCACGTACCTGTGATGGCCCGCCCTTCACGGTCATGCTGTGCCCAGGGGAGGGCGGTCGCGGACGGCGGCTCGGGGCGACGGGGGCGCGGACGGCGTCGCCGGCGGCTGCTTGCGACAGGTGTCGTTTTCCATCGATCTGCTCGGCAGCCACGACCAGGGGCACCTCTTCATGGCGGGCTGCAAGACCAACCAGGGCCGGTTCTATGCGCTGTTCGACCACGTGGTGCTGCTGAGCGCACGACCCCATGGCGAGTACGCGAGTACGAACGAGTGGCTGTGCCAGCTCTTCGTCGGTGGCGGTGGCGGTGGCGGTGGCGGTGCGCTTCAGATGTGGCCCAGCACGTTGACCACTCGGCCGTTGGGGTCACGGACGAAGAACCGGCGTACTCCCCACTCCTCGTCCTGCAGGGGATGCACGATTTCCGCACCGCTGTTCCGCATGAGCGCATAAGCCGCGTCCACATCGTCCACCTCGATGCTGATGTCGGGCGTGACTGATGCCGTCTTGTCGCGGGCAATGAGGCTGACCTGCGCTGTCGGACTGGAGGGGGAAGCGAGCGTCATGATCCACCCGAGGTTCATGACCTCCTCGAAGCCCAGCAGCCCATAGAACTCACGGTTCTCCTGCACGGCTTCTGACTGGACGTTGGGCACGACGCGGCGAACGGCCATCGATCGACTCCAAGCGAGAGCGAACGGGTCTGTGAGACTTCCTACGTGTACTACGCCGTACCGACCTCGACAACGCACGCCACCGAGCCACGGAGACCGGCGCGGCCGCACGGCGGGCACGCCGCGCCGCCCAGACGGCGAGCACCCGTGCCAAGCGCATGGAGACACCTCCAAGCACGCCCCGGGCGGCAGGTCTAGGCTGCGGATCATGGTTGATGCGCCGTCTTCGGAGTCCCTGGCCACCGGTCAGCGCTCGCTGGGGAACGCCAGCGTCGAATATCCGCTGTGGCCTCCGCTGACCGCGGGCTGCCCCCAGACCAGCACGCATGACGTGGCGTATCCGCTCGAGATCACTTACGCCTACGAGGCCCTGGACACGGATCTGTTCACGTCCCCGACGCCCCTGCGGGCGGGTCTGGACCGCTGGGCCCCGCTGCTGCCGCCGCTGGCGGCGCCCGGGCTGGGTGAGGGCGGTACGCCGCTGATCGAGCTGGCGGACGGGGTGTACGTCAAGGACGAATCGCGCAACCCGACGTGGAGCCACAAGGACCGCCTCAACCGGGTCGCGGTCAGCGCGGCGGTAGGCGCGGGGGCGCCGGGCATCGTGGTGGCGTCCTCCGGCAACCACGCGGCATCGGCGGCGGCGTACGCGGCGCGGGCGGGCCTGCAGTGCATCGTCATCAACGGGTGGGCGCCGCCTGCGGTACGGGACTTCATGCGCGCGTACGGGGCGGTGGTGCTGCCCGTGGGCTGGGAGCACTCGTGGCCGCTGACGACCCAGATCGTGGAGCGGCTGGGCTTCCACCCGGTGAGCAACCGGACGGTGACGCACACGGGCCACCCGTTCGGCCCGGAGGGCTACAAGACGATCGCGTACGAGATCTTCCAAGAGATCGGCGTGCCGAAGGCGGTGTACGTGCCCACGGGCTACGGCGAGAACCTCTTCGGAAGGGCTTCGCGGAGCTGCGGCTGCTGGGCCAGACGACGGTGGTGCCGCGGATGTACGCGTGTGAGCCGGCGGCGGGCGGGCCGCTGCACGCGGCGCTGGCCGCGGGGGCACCGGCCCTGCCGGTGGAGGTGGGCGAGACGCAGGCGTACGGCATCAGCTGCCAGGTGAACAGCTACCGCGGCGTCCGTGCGATACGGGAGAGCGGCGGCGCCTCGCTGCTGGTGACAGACGACGAACTACGCGCGGCCCGGGGCGAACTGGGCCGTGCGGGCCTGTGGACGGAGCTGTCGTCGGCGGCGGGCCTGGCGGGCCTGCGCCAGCGTCACACCTCCCCGGAGGAGGGTCCGGTGGTGGTGATCTCGACGTCGAGCGGCTTCAAGGACCTGACGGTGGGCGGGCGCGAGCAACCGGAGCCGCTGGACGGGTCGTGGGGAAGCGCGGCGAAGGTGCTGCGGGAGGCGGGGATCGACGTGTAGGTGCCGGATGCCGCGGAGTTCAGACGCTCCCCGGCACCGCCGACTCGCCACTACGGCAGGATTTCCAGCTGAACCGCGCTTTCGGTGCCCTGGAGGCCGGAGGTGAGGCAGTCCGTGGGCAGTTGTCCGGGGAGCGCCGTCACGGTGCGGCGTACGACGTGGCCTTCGCCGCGTCCTTCGGTGACCCGGCCCGATTGCAGGACGACCAGAATGCCCGCGACCCGCGCGGTGGTTGCGCCGTCGATGGCGATCAGCGACCGGCCGCCGTCGGCGTAATGGACCGTCTCCGTGCCTCTCGCCCCGGACAACGAGACGCAGGACGCCGTCGGCGCGACGGCGTCGAAGGAGCCGGTGGCTGGGACGGTTCGGCCGGGAGCGGTGGTGCAGGTGTACCAGACGTCCGCGTGGTTGTGGGTCTTTCGGGGCTCGAGGGTGAGCGGTGGGTCGTAGCGGCTTCTGGAGTCGCCCGTGCAGGTGACGGACTCGTTCCCGCTCGTCCCGGCCTGGCCGGCCGGCGCCCACACCAACGACGCGACCACGAGCACCAGGGACCCCAGCGTCACCGTCGTGCCACGCCTATCAAACACATGCCCTCCAGTAAGCCTGGACCGCTCCTGGCCCTTGCCTACCCAGAGACACATCTGCTGCTCAGGCGCCTGGAAGCACACCGCCCGCGCAAGCCCCGCCCGGCGCGCGGTCGCGCGCGCCTCTCCTCCCGGCGGGCCGCTTGGAATCCGGAACGCGCAGGGTAGGAAGCGCCGGACGAGTCCTCGTCGAGCACGAGCAGGAACCGAGCAGAAACCCAGCAGGAACCGAGCAGGAGGAAACCCGAATGGGCCGTACGACCGCCTCAGCCGCCACCACCGCGCGAGGGCGCGTCTTCGCCATGATGGACGCGGACGGGGACGGAGTCATCTCGCGGCACGATTACCTCTCCCGGGTCGACCGGGCCGTCCAGGCCACGGGGCGCGCGGAAGACGATCCGCTCGTCATCGCAGCCCGAACGGAAGGCCTCAAGGCCTGGACCGTGATGGACGCGGACGGCGACGGGAAGCTGACCTTCGACGAGTACGACGCATGGGTGGGCGCCGACAAGTTCGACAACGTCTGCCGGTTCGCGCTCGGCGCGCTGTTCGACCTCGCCGACGCCGACGGGGACGGCGCCCTGGACAAGACCGAGTTCACGACGCTGCGCACCGCACTCAACAACCCGTCGGAAAACGCTGCCGCCGCGTTCGACGCGCTCGACACCGACGGCGACGGCCGGGTCGGCCGAGACGCGTACCTGGCGTCGATCCGCGCCTACATCGTCGGCGACAGCTCTCCGATGGGCCAGGTCCTGTACTAGGGCTGTCTTCAGCTGCGGTCCTGCCGGCGTGGATCCCAGTTGAGCTGTTTCGGGCGTCGGCCAGGCGGCGCCCGGACATTGCCGGCTCCGGGACTCGCTGCCCGCCATCCCTACCGGCGAGTGTGAGGCTCAGGCTTGTGCTCAGGTGTTCTCGGCCGGGTACTGCCGGTGGTGTGTCAGGACGGTGCGGACCGCGTCGGCAGCGGTCGTGACCTCGGTCAGCAGGTGAGCGCCGGGAGACGCGACCGCCTGAGGTGGAAGACTCCAACTGTGCAGTGCGACGACTGGCTTGTGCGCGTGCAGCGCCAGGGTAACTTCGCTGAAGGTTCCCCAGCTGCCTCCCACCGCGACCAGAGCGTCGGCGGCATTGACCAGCACACCGCTGCGCAACTCGCCCAGCCCGGTGGCCAGGGCGACGGTGAGATAGGGGTTTGCTCCGGTGCGGTCAAGACCAGGCAGCACGCCCAACACGACTCCACCCGCCATGCTGGCGCCGCGGGCACACGCCTCCATCACACCACCCAGCCCCCCGCACAGCACGACGGCTCCTTGCCGTGCCAGCAGGGAGCCGACTTCTTCGGCCAGTGTTCTCTCGCGGGCGGAGGCTTCGCTTGGCCCCACCACGGCGATGTACGGGCGGGAATGGCCTCCGGTATCGACCACACGGGCCTCCACTGCACAGGACGGGGGCCGCCGACTCGCGACGCAGGGCGGCAAACCAACGGGACGTGGGGACGAGATGCAGCCGGGCGGGCCCGATGCCGACGAGGAATCATGTTCGGACGGGACCAGATCGTCCTGCATGGGACCCGGTGCGGGCAACGAGGCACGCCAGGCTGTGCCGGTGCTCTGCGGAACGAGCACCTGCCCACAGCGCGTCGGCGCTCGCCCCCGAAAGGTACGGAAACGGCTTGAACGAGGTGGTCCGGCGGGACGGCCAGGGATCAGATGGTCTGGCCGGCGTGCGGGAGCGGTCAAGACTGGAACAGTCGATCGCACACAAACGAACACCCGAACACGTAAGTTGTTCGGTCGCCCTTGCCGAACAGCACTGAGCCATGCCACCGTGCTGGGCCTGGGACGGCTTCACCCCTCGGCAGTTGCACCTACTGTTGCACCTACTTTGGAGCCGTAATGTCCCAGATCAGCCGTCGGCGGCTGCTCCGCGTCGCCGCGCTCACCGGCGTCGGCCTCGGCCTCGCTTCCGTCTCCCGTCCGGCCTTCGCCGCCGACGAGTACGACGTGCTGCGCGAGCGCTGGGTCAGCAAGACCATCATCGGTTCGGGCTACGACACCTCGGCTGAGCCGTTCGCCGGGCAGCTCGCCCAGATCGGCGCGACGGCCTCGACCCTGCAGTCATCCATGGCCCCGGCCTCCTCGTCGCTGTGGCCGGACCTGCCGATCGGCAGCGCGTACGACAGCTCCAACGTGACCTCGTGCTTCACCAGGCTGAGGACGATGGCGCAGGCCTGGGCGCTGCCCGGCACCGGCCTGACCGGTGACGCCGGCCTGCTCGCCGACATCATCAGCGGTCTGGACTGGACGAAGGCCAACGCCTACACACCCACGACGACGACGTATGACAACTGGTGGGACTGGCAGATCGGCGCGCCGAAGCCGCTGTTGGACACCATGGCACTGGTGTATGCGTCGCTGTCGAGCAGTCAGATCAGCGGCCTTCTGGCGGCTGTCGATCACTTCGTACCCGACTCGGCGGTGGCCTCCTACAGCGGCTCCAGCACCGGCGGCAACCGGGTCGACCTGTGCCAGGTGCTCATCCTGCGCGGCATCCTCGGCAAGAGCCCGGCGAAGATCACGACCGGGCGGGACGCGTTGTCGCCGGTGTTCCCTCTGGTGCGCGACGACGACGGTTTCTATGCCGACGGCTCGTTCCTCCAGCACCACATCGTCCCGTACGTCGGCACGTACGGCCAGATCCTGATCAACGGCATGGCCGGGCTGCTGGTGTTGCTCACCGGCTCCACCTGGGCGGTCACCGACACGGGCCGGCAGGTTCTCTTCGACGCGGCCATCGCCGCGACCGCACCCTTCCTGTTCAACGGACTCATGATGGACGGCCAGTCAGGCCGTGCCATCAGCCGCGGGATCAAGAGCTCCGGCAACCCGCTCGGCATCCAGCAGGATGACCACACCCGCGGGCACGCCATGATCAGCGGTCTGCTGTTGCTGGCCGAGGCGGCGTCGGCCGACGAGGCGGCGCGGTGGAAGGCGATGGCCAAGGGCTGGCTCCAGCGCGACTACTGGAGCCCCTTCCTCTCTGACAGGTCGTTGCAGGTCCCGGCGCTGGCCCGGGGGCAGGCGGTGCTCGACGACACCTCGATCGCTCCCGCTGCCGAGCCCGTCGCCAGCCAGGTCTTCGGCAGCATGGACCGGGCCACGCACCGCAGGCCGGGATGGGCGTTCGCGGTGGCGATGTGCTCGGCCAGGACCACGTTCTACGAGACGGGCAACGGCGAGAACCTGCGCGGCTGGCACACCAATTCCGGGATGACGTACTGGTGGGGCGACACGTTCGGCAACGGGCAGTACTCCGACGCCTTTTGGCCGACGGTCGACCCGTACCGGCTTCCCGGGACGACCGTGTCACGCAAGCCGCTGGCCGACGCGGAGGGCGGTTCCTTCGGCAGACCGGTGCCCACCGGCGCCGTGTGGGTGGGCGGCGCCACCGACGGTACGTACTCCGCCGTCGGCCAGGACACCAGGGGACTCACCTCGACGCTGGCGGCCAAGAAGTCCTGGTTCTGCCTGGACGATCAGGTGGTCTGCCTGGGCGCCGGGATCACGTCGAGCGACGGGTACGCGGTGGAGACCACGATCGACAACCGCAACCTCGGCGCCACCAGCTCGACGGCCCTCACCGTCGACGGGACCGCCCAGCCGACCACACTGGGCTGGTCGGCCACGTTCACCGGCGCCTCGTGGGCCGCGCTCAAGGGCTTCGGCGGCTACGTGTTCCCCGGCGGCGCCACGTTCAAGGCTCTGCGGGAATCCCGCACCGGGTCGTGGCACGACATCAACACCGACGCCTCCACCACCTCGCTGACCCGTCCCTACGTCACTCTCTGGTTCGACCACGGGACCGACCCGGGCAGCGGCTCCTACGCCTATATCCTCCTGCCCGGCGCCACCTCCGCGACGACCGCCGCGCGCGCCGTGAGCCCGACGGTCAGCGTCCTGGCCAACACCGCGAACGTGCAGGCCGTCACCGACAGCGCCACCGGGGTGACCGCCGCCAACTTCTTCACCGCGGGCGCGGCAGGTCCGATCACGGTCTCCAAGCCGTGCTCGGTGCTGATGCGCGAGAGCGGCGGCACGCTCAGCGTCAGCGTCTCCGACCCCACCCGCGCCGCCACCACGGTCACCGTGACGATCGACCGCTCCGGTTACGCCACGGCGAGCGGCGACGCCGAGATCGGAGTGACGGGGCTGGACCCCATCACCCTCGTGGTCGAGGTGGGCGGCAGCCAGGGCGCGTCCCGGACCATCACCTTCGGCACGGGCTCGGCGGTCACGGCCGGGCGCCCGCGGTCTCTCGCACCGACAGCCGACGCCTACGTCCGCGACGGCTCCTACGCGGCGGCCAACTACGGGACGGACACCACGCTGGTCGTCAAGAACACCACGGCCGGATACGCCCGGCGCTCGTTCCTGAAGTTCGACGTGTCCGGCCTGCCCGCGGCGCCCCGCCGCGCGGTGCTCTGGGTGTACGGCAGGACCGCCGACAACGGCGGCAACCAGTCGACGGTCAGCGCGTACTCCGTCAGTAGCGACAGCTGGACCGAAACCGGTCTGACCTGGGACAGGCAGCCCACCCTCGGCACAGTCCTGTCCTCCCGCCCGATCGGCTCCGTCAACGACTGGGTGCCGCTCGACGTCACCGCGCATGTGCGGAGCCAGTACTCCGGCGATGGCACCGCCACCATCGCCCTCGCTCAGCAGGCCGCCGGGCTCGTGGTCCTGCTCAACAGCCGCGAGAACGCCGCGAACCAGCCGTTCCTCCATCTCATCACCGACTGAATGACGACTGAATCGCGCGTTCCTCCACTCATCACCGACTGAATCACCGATTGACAGGCCAACGAATCATGCCGACTCTGCTCCAACTGCACGGTCCCGCTCCGACCGGCCGGGAGGCCTGGGCCGACGCCCTGGTCGCGATCGCCGCCCCGGCCACCCGGCTGGCCGCGCTCGGCCCCGGGCGCCAGCCGGTGCACGGCAGCACCAACGACCCGGGCGCCACCTGGTTCGAGCTGGTCGCCCGCCCGCTGTGGGGGCTGGCCGCCCACGCCGCCGGTGGGCTGACCGGCGCGGAAACCCAGTGGGACCAGGCGCGTACGGCTCTGGCCGCCGCGGTCGATCCCGACCACGCCTGGTACATCGGCCCGCCGATGGACCTGGAGCAGCGCCTGGTCGAATCCGCCGCGGTCGGCTACGCCCTGGCGGCGGCCCCGCAGTACCTGTGGGATCCGCTGAGTGCCGGGCAGCAAGAGCGCCTGGCCGACTGGCTGTCGGCGGCCGCGCTGAGGCGCCCGCACGAGAACAACTGGCGCTTCTTCCCCGTGCTGGCCGCGGCCGGGCTGCGGACCGTGGGCGTTCCCGTCGACGAGGCGGTCGCCGACGCGCACCTGGACATGATCGAGGACTTCGCCCTCTCCGACGGCTGGTACGCCGACGGCGACCACGGGGCACGCGACTACTACGTACCGTTCGGCTTCCACTTCTACAGCCTGCTGCTCGCATCGCTGAAGGCCGTGGACGACGACAGGGCCACGCTGTACCGCCGCCGCGCGAGGGAGTTCGCGGCGCAGTTCCGGCACTGGTTCGCCGCGGACGGCGCGGCGGTGCCCTTCGGCCGCAGCCTCGCCTACCGCTTCGCCCAGGGCTCGTTCTGGTCCGCGCTCGCCGCGGCGGATCTGCCTGCTGTGGACTGGCCGGTGGCGCGGGGGCTGGCGGAACGGAACCTGGCCTGGTGGTGGCGGCAGCCGCTGGCCGCCGAGGACGGCTCGCTGACCCAGGGTTACGGCTATCCGAACGCGTCAGTGGTCGAGGAGTACATCGGCGGCGGCTCGCCGTACTGGGGCACCAAGGTGTTCGCCGCCCTCGGCGCGCCCGCCGGCCATCCCTTCTGGACCGGTGAGCCCGCCGGCCCGGCGCCGACCGAGACCGTCAGTGTCCAGCCGGCCGCGGCGATGGTCCTCACCCGGGACGCGCACGGCGACGTCGTCGCGCTGGCCGGGCAGTGTCCGCCCGCTTGGAACCCCCGTGGCGCGGCGGCCAAGTACGCCAAGTTCGCCTATTCCTCACTGGCCGCCTTCAGCGTCCCCCTCGACACGGCGAGCCTGCACCAGGGGGCCTTCGACAGCACGCTGGCCCTGTCCGACGACGGCACGCACTGGCGGACCCGGACCGACGGGGAGGCCGTCGTCGAGGGCGAGACGCTCGTCGTGCGCTGGAGGCCCTGGCCGGACGTGGCCGTGGAGACCCGCCTGACCCCGGACGGCGGCGGGCACCTGCGCGAGCACCGCATCACCACCGCCCGCACGCTGCACACAGCCGAGGGCGGTTTCTGCGTCCCGCTACGCGCGCGTGGCCGCACACCCTCCGGAACCGTCGAGGAAAACGGATTCGCGAGCGCCGCGGCCGACGGGGTCTCCAGCGAGATCGTGTGCCACGGAGCGGGCGGCCGCAGGCGCGCCGGCGAGGCCATGACGCCGATGGCGGGCTCGCACCTGGTGCATCCCCGCACCGTCCTGCCCATGCTCCGCGGGACGCTGGAACCGGGCGAGCACATCCTGCGCTGCCGGGTCTCGGTCACCCGTGGCTGACGGGCGACACCTCACGCCTCACCGCGGCTGACGGGCGACGCCTCACGCCTCTTCCCGCTCAGGAGCGGGAAGAGGCGCCCGCTCGCCCACGGTTGAGGTCCTGACGCGCAGGGTGGGCATGAGGCGGACATGGCGCTTGGTCAGGCCCTCTCCCGCGCGCATGCGCCGTAGCAGCATCTCCACCCCGGTGCGCGCGATGGCCCGGCGCGGTGGGGACACGGCGGTGATGGGGATGTCGGCGAGCGCGGCGAACACATCGTCGTAGGCGACAAGGGCCACGTCGTCGGGTACGGCCAGGCCGCGGCTGAGCAACCGCTGTTGCACGGTGATCGCAACGTCGTCCGAATGGGCGAGGACGGCGGTCACCCCGGCCGACAGTGCCTCCTCCAGCACGTCGTCGAGGCCCTCCATGCTGAACATGTCGACCAGCGGGACGTCCTTGTCGAGCCCGATGGCGTCCGCGACCATCTGAAATCCGCGGTGGATGAGAGCCGAGGTCGGCGTGGTCTGCGTGATGACCGCGATCTTGCGGTGGCCCAGTTCCGCCAGGTGCCGGAGGGCCTGGACCGCGCCCAGCTCGTGATCCGACGCCACGTACTCGATTAAATCCACGTCCACCGGCTGGCGGCGTTCCACGAACACCACGGGCACGGGCAACGTCGACGCCCATGCCGGTACGGGCGCGGCGGCGCTGGGCGTCAGCAGCAGCCCTTCGGCCCCGGCGGCCAGCAGCCTCTCGGCCTGGACCAGATCCTCCTGCTGATCGTGCCGGGAGACCCCCACGACGAGCCTGACATGGTGGGCCGCGGCGGCCGTCTGCGCGCCCCGGATCAGCTCGTGGAAGTAGAGGGTCGCCGCCGGGACCAGCATCCCGATGGCTCGCTGCTTGCCGAGCCTGGGCGCGGCGGGCTCGGCGGCTCCGGCCGGCTTGTCGTCGCCGGGCCGGGGCAGGACCGCGCCCCCGTGCACGCGGACGAGATCGCCGCGCTCGTGCAGCAGGGCGATGTCCCGGCGGATGGTGAGCTGAGCGACCCCGAACCGCTCGGCCAGCGCGGTCACGCGGACAGAGCCGTACCTGCGCAGGAGCTGGAGGATGGCGTCCTGCCTCTGGGCGGCGTGCATGTTCGACCCCCCGTCAGATGTTCTTTCGAACGTACCTTACCGATCGCATCGCGCATCTGACAGCCCATCTCGCCCCGCACCATCCGTATAACACCTGGTCAAAGCGGTCGTTACGGGCTTCATGTTCGTTCATGTTCGATGTTCGGATTGCCTCTTGCCGATGGTCTGGACCGGCCCTCAAAATCCACGGAAGCCGTGACCTGCCTCCCGGAAATGCGCGGCACTCGTCCCCCACGTCTCTGACCAAGGAGAAACATGTCTCGTTCGCAGATCTCCCGGCGGCAGCTGCTCCGCTGGGCGGGGACCTCCACCCTTGCCGTCTCCTCCGCCGGCGTCCTGGGCGCCTGCGCCACCCCCGGCGACTCTCCCACCGCAACCGCCGCGTCGAAGGCAGCGACCAGCAAGGCCAACCCGTTCGGTGTCGCCAACGGCGGCACCCTCGAGGCGGTCATCTTCAAGGGCGGGTACGGCGACGCCTACGCCACCAAGGTGCACCAGCCCCTGCTGCACAAGGCCTTCCCCAAGCTCTCGATCAAGCACTCCAGCACCCCGAACATCGTCGAGGCACTCCAGCCGCGCTTCGTCGGCGGCGACGTGCCCGACGTCAGCAGCCTCCAGAAGCTCGACCTCGGCGCCCTGATCCAGTCCGGGGCGCTGACCGACCTGACCCCTCTGCTGGACGCCCCCACGGTGGACGACCCGGACACGAAGGTCCGTGACGTCCTGGCCCCCGGCGCGATCGAGGCCGGCACCGTCGACGGCAAGTTCTACCGGCTGATGTACGTGCAGACCGTCTACGGCCTCTGGTACGACGCCCAGTTGTTCCAGAAGAAGGGCTGGCAGGTCCCGACCACTTGGGACGCCTTCACCGAGCTGGCCGGCGAGATCAAGAAGGCCGGCATGGACCCCTTCGGCGTCGGCGGCAAGAACGCCGCGGACTACGCCTCGTTCGCCATCCTCGCCCAGGCCGGGAAGGCCGGCGGCCTGGACGTCCTCAAGAGCATCGACAACCTGGAGGACGGCGCCTGGAAGCAGGACGCCGTCATTCAGACGCTCACCGCGTGGAAGGAGTTCGCCCGGAAGTACGTCGACGCGCGCTACGCCGGTCTCATGCACGCGGAGGCCCAACTGCGCCAGGTCCAGGGCAAACTCGCCTTCTATCCCTCCGGCAGCTGGCTGGAGAGCGAGATGAAGAAGGACACCCCGTCCGGCTTCACCTTCGCCATGATGCCGGTGCCCAGCCTGACCCCCTCCGACGCCCTGCCCGGGGCGGCCGTCCGCGCAACCGCGGGAGAGCCGTTCGGCGTCCCGGCCAAGGCGAAGAACCCCGGCGCGGGCAAGGAGTACCTGCGCCAGATGGTCTCCAAGGCCGGTGCGTCCGGCTTCACGAAGCAGACGGGGGCGCTCACCGTCGTCAAGGACAGCTACGAGGGCCTCACGCTCACGCCGGGCACCAAGAGCGCCGCCGACGCGCTGGCGGCCGCCGGGAAGGACGTCTTCAACGTCCGGCTCACCGAGTGGTACGCGCCGATGAAGGAGGAGCTCATCTCCGCAACCCTCGCGCTGCTCTTCGAGGACACCACCCCCGCCAAGTTCGCCGACCGGATGGAGAAGAAGGCGGCGGCGATCAAGGCCGACTCGTCCATCAAGAAGTTCTCTCGCTGAGACTGAACGGAGCGCGTTGATCATGCGGCACGGTAAGTATCCGTTCGTCTACGGGTTCTTGATCCCACCGGTGGTGCTCTACCTGGTCTTCGTGATCGGGCCGTACCTGCAGTCCTTCTACATATCCATGACCGACTGGCGAGGCTTGTCACCCGAGGTCCGGCTCATCGGCCTTGACAACTTCGCCCGGGTGTTCCAGGACGAGATGTTCTGGAAGGCGCTCAGGAACCACGGGCAGCTGCTGCTCACCGTGCCGCTGTTCACCCTCGCGATCGCGCTGCTGTTCGCCTTTCTCCTCAACGTCGCGGGCCGCAGCGCGGGCAACGCGATAGGCGGGCTGCGCGGCTCGACGTTCTACAAGATCATCTTCTTCTTCCCCCAGGTCCTGTCCATCGCCGTCCTCGGCGTGCTGTTCCAGCTGGTCTACCGGCCCGACGAGGGCGGCCTGCTCAACGGCCTCCTCGGCAAGGCCGGAATCGCACCCGTCGGGTTCCTCACCGATCCCGACCTGGCGCTGTGGTCGATCATCGCGGTCATGGTCTGGTCCCACGTCGGCTTCTACCTGGTGCTGTTCTCGGCCGGCATGGCCGCCATCCCCAAGGAGTTGTACGAGGCCGCCGCGATCGACGGCGCCGGCCGGGCCAGGACGTTCTTCACCGTCACGCTCCCGCTGCTGCGCAACCACGTGCAGACCGGCTGGATCTACCTGGGCATCGGCGTCCTGGACTACTTCGTGCTGATCAAGGTGCTCTCGGTCGACGAGGGCGGTCCCGACGGGGCCACCACCGTGCTCGGCATGCAGGTCTGGAAGAGCGCCTTCACCAACTACAACTTCGGCTACGCCTCCGCCCTCGGGGTGGTGCTGTTCTTCATCGTGATGACCTTCGCCATGGTGACCATGCGCTTCACCCGCAACCGTGAAGAGATCGAGTTCTGACGTGGTATCGATAAGCAAAGTCCGGCCCCGCGCCGCGTTTCCCGCGCGGACCGCCCGCAAGCAGATCTCCGTCTACATGCGGCTGGCCCACGTGGCCCTCGCCTTCTGGGCACTGATGGTCATCGTGCCGCTGGTGTTCGTCTTCCTGGGCTCTCTCAAGGACAACACGGAGATCTTCGGTTCACCGCTGTCACTGCCGGGCGAGATACGCCTCGACAACTGGGTCCGCGCATGGCAGACCGCGCACGTGGGCCGCTACCTGCTCAACACGGTGATCGTGGTCACCGGCGGCGTCACGCTGACGATGCTGCTCGGCTCCATGGCCGCCTACGTACTGGCGCGCTACACCTTCCCCGGCAACCGCGCGGTGTACTACCTGTTCGTCGCCGGCATGACCTTCCCCATGTTCCTCGCCCTGGTGCCGCTCTTCTTCGTCGTGCGCAACCTCGGGCTGCTCGGCACGCACACCGGGCTGATCCTGGCCTACGCGGCCTACTCGCTGCCGTTCACCGTCTTCTTCCTGACCGCGTTCTTCAAGACGCTGCCCACCGGAGTGGCCGAGGCCGCGCTCATCGACGGCTGCTCCCACGTCCGCATCTTCTTCCAGATCATGCTGCCGATGGCCAAGCCCGGCCTTGTCAGCCTGACCATCTTCAATGTCATCGGCCAGGCCAACCAGTACCTCCTGCCGCTTGCGCTGCTGCCCGGCGACGCCGAGGACAAGTTCGTCCTGACCCAGGGCATCAGCAACATCTCCGTCGAGGCCGGCTACCAGGCCGACTGGGGCGGGCTGTTCGCGGCCCTGAGCATCTCCGTCATCCCGCTGCTCATCGTCTACGTCCTGTTCCACCGCCAGATCCAGTCCGGCCTCACCGCGGGGGCACTCAAGTGACGACCGCCGCCTTCGCACTGGCGCCCATGTTCCTGCCCGGCATCTTCCCTCCCGACGTGGTGGACCGTCTCGCCCGCCAGGTGCGTCTGGACTCCGCCGGCCCGCTGACCCGGTTCGACACCGACGAGGCCCTCGCGCGGCTCGCCGACGTGGAGATCCTGATCACCGGCTGGCGGTGCCCGCTCATCGACGCCGAGGTCCTGGGCCACGCCCCGAGGCTGCGCGCCGTCATCCACGCGGCGGGCACCGTCAAGCACCACCTCGCCCCGGCGGTGTTCGAGCACGGGATCGCCGTCTCCTCCGCCGTCGCCGCCAACGCCGGACCGGTGGCCGACTACACCGTCGCCGCCATGATCCTGGCCGCCAAGCGGGTGTTCGTCCTCGCCCGCGACCCCCACACCCAACTCGATGAGCACAGCCCCGACGGGATCGGCCTCTACGGCGCCACCGTGGGCATCGTGGGCGCCTCCCGCATCGGCCGCCTGGTCATCGACCGGCTGCTGCCGCTGGGCGTGAACGTCCTGCTGACCGACCCCTACGTAACGGAAGAGGAGGCCCGGTCCCTGGGAGCGCGACTCGTCGATCTCGACACCCTGGTGTCGGCCGGCGACATCGTCTCGATCCACGCGCCCGAACTGCCCGAGACCCGGCACATGTTCGACGGCCGCAGACTTGCCCTGCTCCGCGACGGCGCGGTGCTCATCAACACCTCGCGCGGCAGCCTCGTCGACACCGACGCCCTGACCAAGGAATGCGCCGCCGGGAGGATCGACGCCATCCTCGACGTCACCGACCCGGAGCCGCTGCCCGCCGACCACCCGCTGCGCTCGCTGCCCAACGTCCTGCTCACCCCTCACGTGGCAGGGGCACATGGCCGCGAGCTGCGCCGACTGGGCGAGTTCGCCGTCTCCGAGGTCGAACGGTTCGTCGCCGGGCAGCCACTCGCAGGTGCCGTCCACGCCGACGACCTCGCCCGGATCGCCTGACCCCGCCCTCGAGGAGACCTCTGTGCCCCACCCTGCCACCCTCGGCTTCAGCACACTGGGCTGTCCCGGCGCGACCACGCAGGACATCATCCGCATCGCGGACCAGAGCGGCTGCCGGGCCGTCGAACTGCGGGCGGCCGACGAGGAGCCCTTCTCCGTCGCCCTCGGCCCGGCCGAACGCCGCAGAATCGCCGACGAGTTCCGCGACGCCGGCATCGAGCTGATCAGCGTCGCCTCCTACGTCCGGGTGGCCGACGGCACGATCTCCGACGAGGCGTGCCTCGCCGGTCTGCGCGCGCACTCCGCCCTCGCCCACGACCTGGGTGCCGCCGCCGTACGCGTCTTCCCCGGCGCGGCCGAGCCGGGTCCCGCGGCCGACGACCGCGCGATACGGCGGCTCAGAGCCGCTGCCCCGACCAGCCCCGTCCTCCTCCTGCTGGAAACACACGACTCCCACCGGACCGCCCGTGACGTCGCCCGTGTCCTGAAGCAGGTCGACCATCCCTCGGTCGGCGCGATCTGGGACGTACTGCACACCTGGCTCGCCGGAGAGAACCCCGACGAGTCGGCCGCGCTCCTTCGTCCCTGGCTCCGGCTCGTCCAGCTCAAGGACGTTCCGGGACGGCACGACCGGACTCCGGTCCTGCCAGGCGAGGGCACGGTACCCCTGGAAGAAATCCTCACCGCCCTCCAGACCATCGGCTACCACGGACAACTCTCCCTGGAACTGGAGACCCGCTGGCACCCTGGCGGCCCACCGCTCCTGGACGCACTCCGCCACCTACGGAAGCTGCTGACGGTCCTGCCCGCCGATCCAGGGTCGTGATCTCTTCCGCTACCGCTGAGGCGCAGTGCGCCCCTCAGCGGCGGCCGCCGTCCGCTGGGGCTTCGCCCGGGAAGGTGATGCCGCACAGTCCCCGGATCTCGTCCATAGCCCGCAGCGAGGTGACCGAGTCCGCCAGCGGCCGCAGCAGGGTCTGGAGATGACCGGCGGTAATGCACCGGGCGACTTCGGCGGCCTCGAAGTGCAGGGCGTCGTGGGCGGTGCGGGGTTCGGTGTAGGTCAGCTGTGTACCGCCGCCAAACGCGGTGAGGACCAGGTCGCCAGGCTGGTAGAAGGGGCCGGGCAGGCTCAGGGTGGCGTGCGTGCCGGCGATCGTGGCGGTGGTGGGCGTGTCGCTGAACAGGGTGGTGTGAACGACGGCCTGGTTGCCGTCGGCGTCACGCAGAATGGCGGAGGTCTGTCCGTTGACGCCGGCCGGGTGCGGCTGGCCCTGGGCCATGACCTCGGCCGGGGAGCCGAGAATCCACGTGGCGAGGGAGAGCGGGTAGGTGCCGAGGTCCAGCAGGGGGCCACCGGCCAGGTCGGCGCGCAGGATGCGGTGGCCGGCGGTGAAGTGCTCCCCGTATTCGGCCTGGACGGTGTGGATGTCGCCGAGGGCGCGCGAATCGAGGATCTGGCGCACCACGTCGAACTTGGGCAGGAAGAAGGTCCACAGGGCCTCCGCGCAGAACAGGCCACGCTCGGCCGCGAGTTCGGCGATCTCGGAAGCCTGGGCCGCATTCAGGGCGAGCGGCTTCTCGACGAGTGTGTGCTTGCCGGCCTCCAGCGCGAGGCGGGCGCAGGCGAGATGGGCGGTGTGCTCGGTGGCGACGTACACCACGTCCACGTCCGTGGCGGCGACCAGGTCCTCGTAGGAGCCGTGGGAAGCCGGGATGCCGTGACGGCCGGCGAAGTCCTTGGCGCGCGTGGCATCGCGGGAGGCGACGGCCGTGAAGCGCTGGCGGGTGTGGCGCTGGACGGAGCGGACGAACCGTTCCGCGATCCAGCCGGTGCCGAGCACGCCCCAGCGCAGGACGGGGGCGTCCATCGGATCCGGGGTGCGGGCGGCGGGCAGGGCGGTGGGGAACGCGGGCATCGTCGCTCAGACCTCCGGGACCTCGACGTCGATGGTTCGCCCGCCGTTCTTCATGGACGTGATGACGGCCTCGGCCACCGCGCAGGCCGTCAGGCCGTCGTGTGCGGTGGCCAGCGGTGAGGGCTGCTGCTGAGCCACGGCGTCGGTCCACGCCTGCAGTTCGAGGCGGTAGGCGTCGGCGAAACGCGGACGCCAGTCGGCGGGGTAGGTCGTGGACCGGGCCCGGTCGGCGTCCGCCACGAGCCGTGCCGGGTTGGCCAGGGCCAGCGTGCCGCGCTCGCCCGCGATCTCGCAGCGGATGTCGTAGCCGTAGCCGGCGTTGAGGAACGTCTCAACGGTGGTCAGGGCGCCGTCGGCGGTGCGCAGCAGCATCAGCTGCGGGTCCCGCAGTCCGGTCACCGCCGAGGTGGTGAGGGCCGCGTGCCAGCTCACCTCGGTGATGGGGGAGTCCAGCAGCCAGGGCACGGTGTCGAACTCGTGGATGGCCGAGCCGGTCACGCTGAACTCGTCGGTGCACCCCGGGGAGGAGGAGACGCCCCGGCTGATGCAGTGCAGCAGCAGCGGGCTCCCACAGGCTCCCGCGGCGACCGCCGCCTTCAGTTCCATGTACGCGGGGTCGAAGCGGCGCATGAAGCCGAGCGATATCAGCCCGCCGCCCGCCTGCTGTTCCGCGCGCACGACGCGGACGCATTCCCGCGTGGTGGGGGCGAGGGGCTTCTCGCACATCACGGGCTTTCCGGCCCTCACCGCGGCGATGGCCAGGTCGGCGTGCGTGGAGTCGTGCGAGGCGATGACGACGGCGTCGACGCCCGGGTCGGCGATCAGCGCGTGGGCGTCGTCGGTGGCCCGGGCACCGGGCACGGTGCTGGCGACGGCATCGGCCCGCTCCCTATCGACGTCGGCGACCAGGGTCACCTCGGCGCCCGAGACGAAGCGGTGCAGGGTGCTCACGTGATCGGCGCCCATGTTGCCCGCGCCGATCACCCCGATGCGTACGGCGCTCATGCCAGGCTCACCCACGTCCGCTGCGCGGCGGAGCGCGCCATGGCGTCCAGCGCGACCGCGCTCGCCACGGCGTCGGCCGGCGTCGCCCCGTACGGGATGCCCTCGGCGATCGAGCGCAGGAAGTGGTACGCCTCGATGACCTTCAGGTCGTCGTAACCCATGCTGTTGGCCGCACCCGGCTGGAACGCGCCGTACTCGCCGTGTCCGGGGCCGACGTACACGGTGCTCACGGGCTGGTCCTGGTAGCTGCTGCCGCGGCTGACAGCGAGCTCGCCCATGCGCCGGTAGTCCCAGAACACCGCACCGGTGGTGCCGTGGATCTCGAAGCCGTAGTTGTTCTGCTCGCCGACCGAGACCCGGCAGGCCTCCAGGACGCCCCGCGCGCCGGACGTGAAACGCAGCAGGCAGTTGACGTAGTCGTCGTTCTCGACCGCTCCCAGTTCGCCGCCCGCCGCACGGGTGTGGCCGGCGGTGGCGCCGGTGGGGCGGGCCCGCTCGGGCACGAAGATGGCGGTGTCGGCGGTCAGGGATTTGATGTCGCCGAGCAGGTAGCGGGCGAGGTCCACTCCGTGCGACGCGAGGTCGCCGAGTACGCCGTTGCCGCCGCGCTCGCGCTCGTAGCGCCAGGTCAGGGCCCCGTCGGGGTGGGCGGCGTAGTCGCTGAACAGCCGGATGCGGACGTGGGTGACCCTGCCGATCTCGCCGGCGGCGACCAGCTCGCGGGCTGCCTCGACTGCAGGCGCGTTGCGGTAGTTGAAGCCGACCGTCCCCTGCACACCCGCCTTGCCGACGGCGTCGGCGACCGCGCGGGCGTCCTCGGCCGTCAGGCCCACGGGCTTCTCGATCCAGACGTGCTTGCCGGCCTCCGCCATGGCGACGCCGATCTCGCGGTGCAGGAAGTTCGGGGCGGTGACGCTCACCGCCTGCACCCGCGGATCGGCGGCCACGTCCCGCCAGTCACGGGTCGCGGACGCGAAGCCGTACTGCCCTGCCGCCTCCTCGGCCCGGCCGGGCACCTCGTCCGCGACGGCGACCAGTTCGGGCCGCAGGGACAGCTGCGGGAAGTGGTGCGGCAGGCGGGCGTACGCCTGCGTGTGCACGCGACCCATCCAGCCGAATCCCACGACGGCGATGCCGAGCGTACTCACCATGACAGCCCTTCTTTGGACCGATCCAGAACGTGCGGCCCACCCTGATTCCTGCCCCTATGAGGTGTCAAGGGCTCTTTACAAGAGCCAGCAGCGTATGGAACGGTCCACGCCATGAGGACTCCGACCATCCGTGACGTGGCCGCGCGGGCCGGCGTGTCCAAGTCCCTGGTGTCGCTGGTGTTGCGCGGCGCCGAGGGCGTGCGTCCCGAGAAGCGGGCGGCCGTCCTCGCCGCGGTCGAGGAGCTCGGTTACCGGCCCAACGCCGCCGCGCGCAGCCTCAGCGAGCGCCGCACCCGCACCGTCGGCGTGCTGCTCAACGACATGCGCAACCCCTGGTTCGTGGAACTCCTCGACGGGCTGAACTCCCGGCTGTACGACAGCGGACTGCACATGCTGCTGGCCGACGGCCACCTGAACCGGCGCCTCGGCGAGGACCTCACGCGCACGTTCACCGAACTGCGCGTCGACGGCCTGATCGCCGTCGGCACCCTGCAGGATCCCCAGGTGCTGCGCACCGCCGCCGGGCAGATACCCACCGTCGTCGCGGGCACCCGCGAGCCGGTGCTGCCCGCCGTGGACATCGTCGCCAACGACGACGAGCACGGCGCCCGCCTGGCCACCGAACACCTCATCGGCCTTGGCCACCGGCACATCGCCCACATCGCCGGCCAGGGCGCCGTCGGAGACCTGCGCCGCCGCAGCTTCGAGGCCACCATGCGCGAGCACGGCCTGGACGGCACGGCGGTCGTGGAACAGGGCGATCTCACCGAGGAGGGCGGCTACCGGGCCACCGTCCGGCTCCTGAACCGTTCACCGCGGCCCACGGCCGTCTTCGCCGTCAACGACATGTCATGCGTCGGCGCGCTGTCGGCCGCCGAGGAGAGCGGCCTGCAGGTCCCCCGCGACCTCTCCCTCGTTGGCTACGACAACACCTACCTCTCCCGCCTTCGGCATCTGTGGCTGACCACCGTGGACAACGCCAGCCATGACGTCGGCCGACGCGCCGCCCAGCGGCTGCTGGAGCGGCTCGACGACCCCGACCGCCCCAGCGAGCTCGACCTCGCCCCTCCCGTCCTCGAGGTGCGCGGCACAACGGCGCCGCCCGCGAGCAACGCTTGACGCGCGCCGGCCTCGGTGATGCGTCTCGGCCTGGTTGACGCCCTTCCCGCAGGACCACATGCCGAATGGTGGCTGGGTGTCGGCTCAATCGACGTCACGCACTCCGAGGCGCAGGTGCTCGATGTGGTGGACGGCCTAGTCGCAGGGGCCGAGGCAGTCTGTCGTACGGACGGTGAACCGGGCGCCCGAGTAGGCGGTCCCTGCGCACAGCCGGTCGAGTTGCCAGGCGTGGTCGGTGCCCGGGTGGTTGCGCCACGGGACCCGGGGGCCGGCTGTCACCGGCCTACGGGATCGCCTTCGGCGCCGTCGGTCTGTGTGCGCATCATGGCGTGGCCGCCATGATGCAAGGGGGTGTCCAGCTTCAATCGGGCTGCTTCGCTGCCTGATCGGGCGTCGAAGACGTGGACTTCGCCGTGGCCGCCGCGGGTGACGGCGACCCAGTCGGAGCCCGGCGATGCGGCCACCGCACGGCGTTGGACGCCCTCCCAGGGGGTGCCGCCGCGGCGGGGCGCGCCGTCCATGGCGGGGAGGGGGACGCGGCGGGCGGTCTCGTCGGCATCCAGGAGGATCAGTTCGTCGCCGTCCGGGTGGATGCGGGTGAACGCGGTGTGGTCCTTGGCGAGGGCCAGCCGGAAGACCAGCCCCGGGCCGAGCTCCGTCAGCGTCGTACGGTCGGCGGCCAGGTCGTGGCACCACGCCTGGTTCGTCCACTCCGGCCATCGCAGGGCATCCGCCGGGCCGCCCCGCAGGGTCGACCACAGTGCCGGGCGCCGCGGGTCGAGCCGCAGATACCAGCCCCGGGCGGGCGAACCCCACGGGATCACCAGCTCCGGGACGAGTGCGTCGCCCTCACGGCGTGCCCGGTGCACTCCCTCGCCCGTGGCCGCGAACACCTGGCTGCGGTCAGGGACTTGGGCGTCTCCGTGCCCGTCGTCCGGCAGCGGAACGTGTGCGTGGGGCGTGACCGCAGGGCAGCCGGGCGGTGCCCCGAGCAGGTCGGTGAACCGGTGGACGGCCAGTGCGCCAGGCTCCCGGTGTCGTAGGACGATCAGTGGATCGCCGTTGCCCAGGACTGTCACACCCGGTTCACCCACACGCGTGCGCACCCGGGCAGCGTCTCCCGTGGTGAGGTCGACGACCGTCAGCAGGTCCGACCACGGCTCGCCGTTCTTGCCCAGGCCCGTCGTGACGGCCACCCACCGGCCGGGTGGGTCGCAGGCGAGGTGCTCGGCCGGCACGGCGACCGGGATGGCGGTCTCCACCAGCTCGTCGCCGAACGGGTCGAGCACCAGCAGCTCGCCCCTGCGGTCGTCGACGCAGACCGTTCGCCCGCCCGGCAGCGCCAGGAACCCGGCGTGCTCGGAGAGGTGACGGCCGGTCAGGCGGCCCGCTTCGGTGCCGTCCGGCACGCTCAGTACGTGGACGGATCCGTCCACGTGATCGGACACGATCAGCAGGGGAGGTGCGGCGGTCATCGATGCCTCCAGGAAAACAGGGTCTGGTGAAAACGATTATCATGTATCTTCGGTGCGTTCCGGGGACCCTGAGAAGAAGCGAGGGCATCGATGCTGCGCTCACCGTCGAGATTCGTCCGAAGCTGGATCACCGCAGCGATCGTGGGTTCGGCCCTGGTCGGTTGCGGCGCGTCCGCCGAACCCGCCGGCGAGGAGACCACTGCCGCCAAGAAGACCGATGTCACCGTCGAACCCATCAAGGCGGCACAGGAGTTGACCGACACGAACGGCGTCAACGTCTCCCTCGAGAAGGAGCCCGAGCGGATCGTCTGCCTGTTCGCGCTCTGCGACGACATCCTGACCGAGCTGGGCATCGTCCCCACGGCCACGAACAGCGCACTCCTCGCCCACTCCGACTTCCTGGGGAAGGAGAAGGCGAAGGAGGTCGATGTCATCCCCGGCGGGTTCATCGCGCCCGAGGTGGAGGCGATCCTCTCCCACAAGCCCGACCTCGTGATCGGCCTGGAGGACACCCACGGCAAACTCGCCCCGGCGCTGAAGGACGCCACCACGTTCTGGCCCATGCAGCCCGAGACGTGGGAGGACAGCGTGGGCTACCTGCGCGATGTCGCAGCGCTCACCGGCCGCACCGCCGAGGGCGAGAAGGCCGAGAAGACCTTCCGCACCAAGCTCGCCGAGGCCGAGAAGAACAAGAGCGACAAGACCGCGCTCATCATCTACGGCAGCGACGAGAACTTCGGCGTCGCCACCCCGGAGACGGACGTGGGCGCCAGCCTGCTCCCGAAGCTTGCCGACTACCCCTGGAAGTCACGTGGGGTGGAGGGGAGTTACAGCCTCGAGGAGATCCTCGCCGCGGACGTCGACGTGCTGTTCGTCGAGACGATGAGCTTCGGCGAGGCGGACGGCAAGCTGTCGGAGAAGCTGGCGAAGAACCCCCTGTGGGGCAAGATCCCGGCAGTGAAGAACGGCGACGTCCACGAGGTCGACTCCGAGGTGTGGGCCAAGGGACGCGGTACCCGTTCGCTGGGCATCCTCCTCGATGAGGCCACGGCCGCGCTGCGGTGAGCGCCCCCACCGCGACACGCACCGCGGCAGGTGACACGGCATCGGGCACACGGCGGTCCGCGCGTTCGGCGGGCAGGTGGCAACTGCCCGCCGCGGTCGCCCTGTTGATCACCGCGTCAGTCTGCGCGCTGAGCCTGGGCACTCCTTACGTCCCCCTGCACCAGGTGCCCGGCGCGCTGTTGCACGCCGACAGTACCCTCGCCGGGATCGTCGTCACCGAACTGCGCGTGCCCCGCCTGGTGCTGGCGCTGATCGCCGGGGCCTGCCTGGGCGCGGCGGGGCTCGTGCTCCAGGAGGCGCTGCGCAACCCCCTGGCCGTACCGGAGATGCTCGGTGTCTCGTCCGGGGCCGCGCTCGGGGTGGCTGCTCCGCTGGTTCTGTCGGTGTCCCTCCCCGCCGCTGTCCAGCCCCTGCTGGCCATCGGCGGGGCCGCGCTCGGGGGCGGGCTCACGCTGCTCGCCGCAGGGCTGGGGCGCAGCCCGTCCGCCGTACTGCTGACCGGCGCCGCGGTCGCCGCCGCGCTGCAGGCCGCGCTGCTCGTGCTGATGGTCATGGCCGACCAGCTCGACCTCCAGCTGATCTACCGCTATCTGCTCGGTTCACTCTCCGCCCGTACCTGGGAGGACGTGACCGGGCTGTGGCCGTGGCTGCTCGTCGCGGTTCCCGCGCTCGTGCTGTGCGCGCCGGTGCTCTCGGTGCTGCGGCTGGGGGACGAGGACGCCGCGGCGCTGGGCGTGCGCGCCCAGCGGGCACGGTTCGCCGCGCTGGCCATCGCCGTCGTGCTGATCGCGCCCGTGACGGCCGTGTGCGGACCGGTGGCGTGGGTCGGGTTCCTCGCTCCGCACCTGGCGCGATGGTTCAACCCCGCGGCGGACGCGGTGCGTTGGCTGCCCTGGTCCGCCGTCTGGGGCGCCGTCGTCGTGGCCGTCGCCGACGTCCCGGCCCGGCTCGCGCTGGCACCCGTGGAGACGCCGGTCGGCGCGTGGACGGCCCTGCTCGGCGTGCCCGCCGGGGTCGCCCTGCTCCGGTCGGGCAACCGCAGGCCCGCGGCCCGGCGCCGAGCGGCGGGCTCCGATGCCGTGGGCCCGGCGCCGCAGGGTGTGGAAGCCGACCCTTCGGAGAAGGAGGTCCGGTGAGCCGGCGTTTCACGGTGCTCGCCGCACTCGCCGTCGTATGCGCCGGGGTGGAACTCGTGGCCGGGCGCGGTATGTCCCCGGCCGCGGTCTGGGACGTCCTGGGCGGCGCCGGCGACACCACGGAACGGCACATCCTGCTCCAGCTCCGGCTGCCCCGGCTGCTGGTGGCCCTCGGTGCGGGGGCGTGCCTCGGCGTGGCGGGCCTGGTCCTGCAGTCGGCGCTGCGCAACCCCCTCGCCGGACCCGAGGTGACGGGTGTGACGCCGGGCGCCGTGCTCGGAGCCGTCACCGCAACCGGCCTCGGACTCGCGGGGTGGGAATCACCCCTCGCCGTGGTCGTCGCCGCATGCGTGGGCGGCTGCGCCGGGGCCGCGCTGCTGTGGCTGCTCGCCGGGCGCGGCCGCAGCGACCCCGCGCAGACCGCCGTGCACGGGGTGCTGGTGTCGGCCGTGCTCGGCGGGCTCACCGCCATGGTGCTGCTCGTCGCACCGGGCGAACTCGGCAGCGTCGTGCAGTGGCTCGTCGGCACGACGGAAGGCCGGGTGTGGCAGCACTGGCACCTGCTGTGGCCGTGGGCGCTGGCCTGGGGTGCCGCGGCCTGGCTGCTGGCCGGGCCGCTGACCCTGCTGCGCTGCGGGGACGACACCGCCCTGGCCGTCGGCCTGTCCGTGCGACGGGCCCGCACCCTCGCCCTGCTGTGCGCGGTGGCGCTGACGGCAGGTGCGGTAGCGGCCGTGGGGGCGCTGGGATTCGTCGGGCTGCTCGTACCGCACCTCGCCGTGGCCGTCTTCGGCGCCGACCTGCGGGTGACCCTGCCCGGCTCCGCCCTGGTGGGCGCGGTGGTGGTGTGCGGGGCGGACGCGGCGGCACAGCTGTCCTCGCGGCTGCTGGCGGCCGGGCTGGACGCCGGGCGGTTCACGCTGCCGGTCGGGGCCCTGACCGCCTGCCTCGGGGCCGCGCTGCTGCTGGTCGTCGTGCGCCGCGCGCCGAACCGTACGTTCTGATGTCGACTTAAGGACAGAGCTTGACTTCCTCCCCCTCGTGAACGAGGGGGATTCCTACGGCTCACGCCGTGGGGTTTTCTGCTTCACCGCCGACTGCCCGCCCGGAGTTCTCCGTTGAGGTCTTACACCGGCTCCACAGACAGACACCGCCAGCCCGGCGGCCAGAAGGTTCTTCGCCGCGTTCACGTCCCGGTCATGGGCCGTGCCACAGCTGACGCACGTCCAGGTACGGACGCTCAGCGGCATCTCCGACTGGAGGGTGCCGCAAGTGGAGCACAGCTTGGACGAGGGGAAGAAGCGGTCGACCGCGACCACGTCCCGCCCGTACCAGCCGGCCTTGTACTCCAGCATGCTCCGGAACTCGGCCCACGCGGCATCGCTGATGGCGCGGGCCAGGCTCCGGTTCTTGACCATGTTGCGTACGGTCAGGTCCTCGATCACGAGCGTTTGGTTTTCGCGCACGAGTCGAGTGGTCAGCTTGTGCAGCACATCACGCCTGCGGTCGGCGATCCGGGCATGGATCTTCGCGACCTTCCGGCGCGCCTTGCGCTGGTTGGCGCCATCGCCCTTGGCCTTCCGGGACAGCTTCCGCTGAGCCTTGGCCAGGCGTTCGCGGTCGCGGCGCTCGTGCCGGGGGTTGGCGATCTTCTCCCCGGTGGAGAGGGTCAGCAGGTGGTCCAGGCCGACGTCGATACCCACTGCCGTATCGGCAGCCGCGAGCCGCTTCACCCGCGGGTCCTCGCACAGCAGGGAGACGAACCAGCGTCCCGCGCTGTCCCGGCTGACGGTCACCGTGGTCGGCGATGCCCCGTCGGGCAGGGGGCGGGACCAGACGACGTCCAGCGGGTCGGCCATCTTCGCCAGCGTCAGACGGCCGTCACGAAAGCGGAACGCCGAGGAGGTGTACTCCGCGCTCGCGCGGGACTTCTTCTTCACTTTGAAACGCGGGTACTTGGCCCTTTTGGCGAAGAAGTTCGCGAAAGCGGCCTGCAAGTGCCGCAGCGTCTGCTGCAGCGGGACGGAGGAGACGTCGTTGAGGTAGGCCAGTTCCTCGGTCTTCTTCCACTCGGTCAGCATGGCCGAGGTCTGGTTGTAGTTGACCCGTTCCTGCCGCGCCCACGCCTCGGTGCGGGCGGCGAGCGCCATGTTGTAGACCTTGCGCACGCATCCGAACGTGCGCGACAGCTCGGCTGCCTGTGCATCGGTCGGATAGAAGCGGTACTTGAACGCCCGCTTCACGTGAGTGGCCACGACTCACAAACTATCATCACAATATGTGGCCATATTCTCACGGTTGGTGATGGGTGCCGATCCGCCCGGAGGGCGAATCGGCTTTCTCTGCCCTGCTCCGCAGGAGTCCGTTTCCTCCCCCGTCTGAAGGCGGGGGTATCCATGGAGGAATCCAGATGACCGAGTCCGTGGGGATCCGCGTCGAGGGGGTCCACTTCGGCTACCCCGGCCAACCCGTGCTGCGCGGCGTCGACATGAGCGTCGAACCGGGCGAGCTGACCGCCCTCATCGGCCTCAACGGCTGCGGGAAATCGACCCTGTTGCGTCTGGCCGCCGGACTGCTGCGGCCCGACGAGGGGCGCGTTCTGCTCGGCGGAGACGACCTGGCCCGGCTGTCCCGGCGCGCCACCGCTCGGCGTGTGGCGCTGCTGCACCAGTCGGCCCCGGCCGTCCCCGGCATGACGGTGCGTCATCTCGTCCGGCAGGGGCGGTACGCGGCGCGCGGTCCGCTCGGCATGCTGCGCGAGGGCGACGACCCCGTCGTACGCCGCGCACTGCGTGACGTCGGCGTGGAGCACTGGGCCGAGCGTGACGTCGACGCCCTGTCCGGGGGCGAGCGGCAGCGGGTCCGGCTCGCGATGGCGCTCGCCCAGGACACCCGCGTCCTGCTGCTCGACGAGCCGACCACCTACCTGGACCTGCACCACCAGCTCGACGTGCTGCAGACCGTCGTCCGCCTGCGCGAGGAACGCGGCCTCACCGTCGTGATGGTGCTGCACGACCTCGCGCACGCCGCCCGGTTCGCCGAGCGGATCGTCGCGCTGCGCGAGGGCCGCGTGGTGGCCGACGGTACACCGAAGGAGGTCGTCACGCCGGGGCTGCTGGCGGACGTTCTCCGGGTGGCCGGCCGGGTCGGCCGGGACCCCGAGGGGGGCTGGCCGGTGTGTTACCCGGATCACCCTCTCCCAGCTCTAGAATATGAAAATCATATTCATTAGAGTGACGCGTGGCGCTCATCCGAACGCCGCATCTCCCTGACGAACAAGGAGAGTTCATGGACAACGAGCAGGTCTTCGCGCCGATCGCCGACCCGGGCCAGCTGGCTCACGACTCGGCGTCACACTCCAACGCGCTCGTCGAGAACCCCTTCGAGGACACCGAGGAGTAAGCGAGGGCTCAGCGCTCTCGTCTGTGGGCCCGCCCGCCGTCTGCTGGGCGGGCCCACGCCATCCAGGCCCTTCCCACAGGAGGATCGACGTGTCCCACAGCCAGCTCGTACCCGGTGTGGAGGTCGTCGCCGTACCGGAGCGAGGTCTCGCCGTCCGTACGGCCGACGGGGAGTTCCTCAGCCTGAGGACGGGAGACGCGGACGAGGACGCCCTGCTCTCCCGCCTCTCCGGTACGGCCGCGGGTGATCCGGATGGCGAACTCGACCGCATCGTCCGGGCCTTCGAGGACGCCGGGTACCTGGCGGACGGACCACAGCGACCGGAATGGCCCGCCGATCGCCGGGACATCCGGCTGCTGGGCGACCCGGTACTGACGGAACCGCTGGCCGCGATCCTGCGCGGCCTGGGCGCCGAGCCCCGAACGGCCGTGCACAGCAGCACGTCAGCGTCACCTGACGAGTTGTCCGCCGGAGGCCCCGCTGCCGTCGTGTGGTGCCTCGACGGGCCCGTGCCCGAAGGGCTGTGGGACGCCGCCGACCGGCTGCCTGAGCGCGGCATCGCCTGGCTGCGCTGCCACCGCGAGGGCTGGCAGGCGTACGTCGAGCCCCTCGCCGCCGCTCCCGGGGACGTCACCTCGGCTCACGTCCGGGCCCGCCGGCTCGCCGCCACACCCGCCCACCGCGAACTCGCCGCCTACTGGAGCGGGCCTCGTACGTCCGGACTGCCCGTCCGGTTCACCGCTCCCGCTGCCGGGCTGCTGGCCGCCCTGCTCGCCGACGACCTCAGCCGGTGGATCACCGGCGCACCCGACATCGGCGATCTGCCCGCCCGGCGCCGGCTCCGGCGTGTCGACCTGCGCACGCTGACCGTCACCGAGCACCCCGTGCTGCCCGTCCCCGAGGTCGCCCCGATGCCGAAGCAGGCCGGATGACGCCGTTCACCGTGGCCGTCGAAGGGCTCGCCACCGACGTCCGCCTACCGGACGGCGACGGTCCCTTCCCGGCCGTCCTCATCCGCACGCCCTACGACCGGAGACGGCACCGCGCCGAGGCGCGCGGCTGGGCCCGCCGCGGGTTCGCCGCACTGGTCCAGGACGTACGGGGCCGGCACGCGTCGCCGGGGGAGTGGCGCCCGTACGCGAACGAGGCCGCCGACGGGGCGGCGACCGCCCGCTGGATCCGCGGGCAGTCATGGAGCAGCGGGCGGTTGGTCGCCGTCGGCGCCTCCTATGCCGCCCACTGCGCCCTCGCGCTCGCGCTCGACGCGCCCGAGGACGCCCGGCCCGAGGCCGTCATCGCCGCCGTGCCCGCGCTCGGCATCGCCGAGACGGCGCGCGAGCCCTCGGGCGTGGAACGGCTGCTGGCGCGCGCCGGGTGGTGGGCGGCTCACGGGGACCGGCAGGACTCCGACGAGAGCGCACTGGACAAGGCCCTCGCCGCGGACCCCGGACTGCTCACGCACCTGCCGCTGACGGGCATCCCCGCAAGGCTCGGCCGGAGCCTGCCCTCCTGGCCGGGCCTGTGGCGGCACCACGAGCGCGGCCGGCTCCTCTCGGAGGCCGAGCACGCCGGGATGCCCCTGCTCGCGGTGGGCGGCCACCACGACCACTTCACCGAGGACACCGTCGCCCTGTGGCACCGCTGGGGCGGTCCGTCGGCACGGCTCCTGCTGGGCCCCTGGGGACACGGCCTCGTCGCCGAGCCCGGACCGGACGCCGAGCCCGCGCACCGGGTGGGCCTTGGCAACCTCTACGTGCGCTGGGCCCGCCTCGCCCTCGCCGGGGAACTCGGGTACGGGCACGGAGGCGCGGTCGCGCTGGGCGGCAGCCCCCTGTGGGTGCCCGCCGGCACGGAGGGCGAGCCGTACGGCCCCCGCGTACGGCTGCTGCACGGCGCCTCCTTCACAGCCGACCCGGAACACCCCGTGTCGTCCGCGGACTTGGCCGTCCCCACGGACGGCCAGCCCGACCGCTGTGTGCTGGTCACCCCGCCACTGCCGCGTCCGCTGGACGTGGTCGGGCCCGCAGAGGTGCGGCTGCGGGCCACCGCCCACACGCCGTCGGCCGACTGGGCCGTCCGGCTCGTCGCCCTCACGCCGGAAGGGGTGGCCGAGCGGCTTGCCGTCGGCGTCGTCCGACGCGAGGAACCACCAGGAAGGCACGCCGAGATCACCGTACGGCTCGGCCGGCTCGCGCGGCGACTGCCCGCGGGTACCCGGCTCCGTCTGGAGATCGCCGGGCACCACTTCCCGGCCCACGCCCGCAACCCCCACACCGGCGACGACCCGGTCACGGCCACTCGGATGCTCGCCTCCCGGCGCGAGGTCGAGGCCGGGAGCGTGGCGCTCCGGCTCCCCGTGCTCCGTTCCCGTCCCACCTCCACCGATCCCGCAGAGGAGATCCTGCGATGACGGCGCTGCCGCTGGAAGCACTCGTCGACCCCGTCTGCGGCATCGTCCGCAAGGTCAAGCCCGTCGAGCACCCCGCTGGCGCGCCGCCCCGCTACACCGCGCTCACCGCCGAGATCTCCGACGCCCGCAGGCTCGGCCTGTGGCCCGCCGACCGGGTGTCGCTCGGCACTACCTTCGGCGACCCCGAAGGCGCCCGAACAGCCGCCATAGCGGAGGGAATCGAGCGGTACTGCGGCAACCGCGTGCCGCCGCCCGGCCACCCCGACGCCCCCCTGCGTGCCACGGCCGGCGAACTGGCCGAGAAGGGCCTGCGGCTGTACGGGCCGGATGAGCTGCCGGCCTACGCCGACTGGCAGTACGCCCGCGAGAAGTTCCCCTACCGCCCCCTCACGGCCGACACGCCGTCCCTGTGGACGCGCGGCACAGAGGGGCTGCCCGGGGGACGGACCGCCGAGGTCTGGGCGCCCGTCGCACTCACCCACCTCAACTGGCGCCAGGGTGAGCTGCGGTCACTGCCGCGCACCCACCACCTCAACTACGCGGGGATCGCCACCGGGCAGGGCTTCGACGACGCCGTCGAGCGCGGCTTGCTGGAAATCGTCGAACGCGACGCGCTCGAACTGTGGTGGCACCTCGACGGCCCGACCCGCGGCATCGACCCGGCCAGCGTGCCCGGCCTCACCGACGACCTCGCCGGAACCGCGCTCGACGTCCATCTCGTCGAGATGCCCTCGGAGTTCGCCCCCTGCATGGCCGCGCTCGTCCACGATCCCCGGCTCGGCCTGTACGCCGCCGGGTTCGCCTGCAAGTACGACCCGGCCGAAGCCGCCCGCAAGGCAGTCCTCGAAGCCGTCCACACCTGGGTCTTCACCCAGGGCCTTACCGACCCGGGCGGCTGGGTGTTCCAGGCCGTCGAGGCCGGGCTGCTCGCCCGCGGGCTGTACTTGGATCACCGGGCCGACGGCCGCTATCTGGATGTGTGCGGCGAACAGTTCGAGAACGTGCGGGACCTGGGCGCGCACGTCCAGGTGTGGCTGGACGAGCGGATGGCGCCCGAGGCCCGGCGGTTCACCGAGCCCGCGCACGGGACCGTGCCCATCGACGCGGTCGAGCCCGGTAGCCGGGACCGGCTGGAACGCGCGCTCCGCCAAGGCGGCCACCGCATCATGACGTTCGACCTCACGACCGAGGACGTGGCCGAGACGCCGCTGCGCGTCGCCCGGGTTCTCGTCTCCGGACTTCTTCCCAACGCCCCTGCCTCCTTCGGTTACTTCGGCTGCCCGCGCCTCGCCGAGGCCGCCGTCGCCCGTGGCTGGCGTACGACCGCGCCGAGCGCACCGGAGGACTTCACGCTGGCTCCTCCGCCTCACATGTGAGGGCTGACCTCGTGAAGCACGCGCATGCAGCACACCCCGTGGAGTCGAAGGAGCACGGCCCGGTGGACCTCGTCACCGCCCTCGCCCGCGCCCGCTCCCCGGAGGAGCCCGGCCCCGACACACCCGCCGGGCCCGCCGTCCGTGACTGGCCTGGACCGCCGCGCCCCATCCCGGAGGCCAGCTCCGGAGAGCTGGACCTGCAAGCTCTGCTCCGTCTCTCCCTGGCGGCCTCGGACGGCTCCGGACGGCTGCGGCCCGCCCCCTCCGCGGGCGCGCTGCACCCGGTGGACGCCGAGCTTCTCGTGGGCCCCGGCTGCCCGCTGCCGCCCGGGCGCTACGGCTACGACCCGCTGCGCCACCGTGTGCACCGCATCGGCCCGGAACCCGACGGCACGCTGCCCGGGACGACCGTCGAACTCTCCGTCACCCCGCAGCGCACGGTCTCCCACTACGGCCACCGCGCCTGGCCGCTGATGTTGCTGGACACCGGGCACGTTGTCGCGGCGCTTTGGCTGGCGGGGCGTGTGCTGGGCATGCGCGAGCCAGTGCTTCGACTGGACGGTCCTGCCGACGGCCCTGTGGCCCTAGTGCACTTCGCCCTGCCCGAGGGGACGCGTCCGCCCGACGGGACCCACCCGCCCGAGGAGCGCTCGGCCGCGCACGCGCCCACGCCCCACGAGCTGCTGGCCCGCCGCAGCGCGCCGCCACCGCTGCGGGGCAGCCCGCCCCGAGACGTTCTACGGGCGGTGCTGGCCACCGCCGTCCAGGCGAGCGCCGGTGAGCTCGCCTGGTGCGCGGCCGTCGGCGAACCGCGGCCCGAACTGGTCGAGTTGGCGGCCCCTGACGGCACACTGCGGCGGCTCGCCGCGGGGGAGGCCCGGCCCACGCTCGCCGTATGGGCCGCACGTCAGGGGTGGATCGCGGAGGCGGGCGCCGTCCTGCTCGCCTACGGCTGCCCGTCGGACGCCGACGCCCAGCGGATCCGCCGGATACACCTACGGGCCGGCTTCGCCGCCCACCTCGCACACGTGGCCGCCGTACGACACGGGCTCGCGGCCCGCCCCGTCGGCTCCTGGCAGCAGGCGGACCTGGGCGCCGCGCTCGGCGCCCCACCCGGCCGGGACTGGATCGTCCACGGCCTGGCCCTCGGCACCACCCACTCCGACGAGGGGAAGACCTCGTGATCGTCCACCCCGAGCTGCGCCGCGCCGCACGGCACGCACAGTGCCCCCTGCTCGCGGCCACCCTCCTGCAGGCGGCCGTCACCCTCACCCACCTCGCGCAGGCCGTTCTGCTGGCCGTCGCGCTCGCCGACGTCGCCCGGGGCCGCACGGACCGGCTCCCGCTGCTCCTCGGCGCGGTGCTCGGTGTCGTCGCCGCACGGGCCGGGCTCGCCAACTGGCAGCGGCGCACCGCCACCCGCGCCGGGGCCAGGGTCAGGGTGGCCCTGCGGGACGAACTCCTCGCCCACCTCGGACGGCTGGGACCCGCGCACCTGACCACCGCGCGCGCCGGGGCAGTCCGCACCACCCTCGTCGACGGCGTCGAGGGCGTCGATGCCTACGTCTCCCGCTACCTGCCCCAGCTCCTGATCACCCTCACCGTGCCGCCCCTGCTACTGGCCGCCCTGGCCGCCGTCGAACCGGCCGCCCTCCTCGGCCTCGTCCCCGCCCTGCTGCTCGCCCTGCTCGGGCCGCGTGCCTGGGACCGGCTGCTGGCCAAGCGCGGCAAAGAGCACTGGGACACGTACGAGGGGCTGGGTGCCGACTATCTGGAGGCACTGCAGGGCATGTCCGCTCTGCGGGCCGCGGGCGCCGTCGGGCGCACCCGGGAGCGGCTGGAGAAGCGGTCGGCGGCGCTGCACCGGGCGACCGTCGCCAAGCTGCGCGTGTCCCTCGTCGACACCGGCATCACGGACCTGGCCATCCAGGGCGGCACCGCGGCCGCCGCGCTCCTGGCCTGCTGGTCGGCCGTCACCGGATCCACCGCGGCGACCGGCACCTACCTGGTGCTGCTGCTGGCCTCCGAGTGCTTCCGGCCGGTCCGTGACCTGTCCCGCGAGTGGCATGCCGGGTACCTGGGCGTGTCGGCCGCGGACGGACTGGCGGCGCTGCGTACCGCCGAGCCCGCCGTACCCGACGAGGGAACGGCACCGGCGCACTGGACAGGCCCGCCCGAACTGCGTTTCGAGGACGTCGAGTTCACCTACGACGGTGCCGAGACGCCGACGCTCCACGGTGTCACCTTCACCGCCGAGGCGGGACGTACGACCGCGATCGTCGGCCCGTCGGGCGCCGGCAAGTCCACGCTCCTGGCGCTGCTCCTGCGCCACCACGACCCGCAGGGCGGCCGGATCACCCTCGACGGCCGTGACGTGAGCGCGTACGCGCTCGACTCGCTGCGGCAGGGCATCGCCGTCGTCTCCCAGGAGACGTATCTCTTCCACGCCACGATCGCCGACAACCTGCGCCTGGCCCGGCCGGACGCGACGGACGACGAGCTGATGCGCGCGGCACGAACCGCCGGCATCCACGACGAGATCGCAGCCCTTCCCGATGGCTACGCCACCGTCCTCGGCGAGCGGGGCGCCACCCTGTCCGGCGGCCAGCGGCAGCGGCTCGCCCTCGCCCGGGCCCTGCTGGCCGACGCGCCGGTCCTCGTCCTCGACGAAGCCACCAGCGCGGTCGACGAACGCCGCGAGGCGGACATCGTCCGTGCACTGCTCGCCGCCGCGGGCGGCCGGACCATCCTGGTGGTCGCCCACCGGCTCGCCGCCGTCCGGCACGCCGACCGCATCGTGGTGCTGGACGACGGACGGGTGGACGCCGTCGGCGAGCACACCACCCTCGTCGAAGCCGGGGGCGTCTACGCGGAGCTCGCCAAGTCGGGCCGCACGTACGAAGGAGGGCTCGTCGCATGAGCAGCACCACAGACTGCGGCACCACAGACTGCGGTACCACCGAGCGCGGTCCCGCCGACGTGCCAGCGCGCGGCTCACTGCGCGCCCTGCTCCCCGCCCTCGCCGGGCACCGCGCCATGATGGCCCGTACCTGCGCCGCCGCGCTGATCGAACAGGGTTCACTGGTCACGTTGCTGACGCTGGCCGCGCACACCGTCGGAACCGCCGTCATCGAGGATCGCGCCCCCTCGGCCGGTACGGTCACCGCGCTCATCCTCCTCGTCCTCGTACGCGCCCTGATGACCTGGCGCGAGATGGACCTCTCGCACGACCTGGCCTACCGGGTGCTGGCCGAACTGCGCGTGCGCGTCTTCGACGGGCTTGCCCGCAGCGCGCCCGCCCGCGTCGCCGGCCGGCGCAGCGGGGACCTCGCCGCCACCGCCATGGCCGACGTCGAAGCACTGGAGTTCTTCTACGCCCACACCACCGCCCAACTCCTCGCATCCGGGGTGGTGTTCACCGGCGGGGCCACTGTTCTGGCCACGGTGGAGCCCTGGCTGCTGGTGGCGGTGCTGCCCGTCGCCGCGCTGCTCGCCGTGGCGCCCTTCGCCAACGCGCGCGGACGCGCGGCGCGTGGGGCCCGCACCCGGGCAGCCGCCGCGAAGCTGTCCGCCGACACCGTGGAGACGGTCGACGGGCTGCGCGAGCTGCTCGCCTTCGGTGGGCTGGCCGAGCGGCGGACCCGTCTCGCCGAGCAGGGCCGGCGGGTGGGGGAGGCCCAGCGTGCCGAGGCCACCTGGGAGGCCATGGCCGCCGCAGTCCGCGACCTCCTCATCGTGCTCGCGGTCCTCGGCGTGGTGGCCGCCGCCGCGCAGTCCGTGACCTCCGGGCGGCTGCACGGCGCATGGGCCCCGGCGGCGATGGCGCTGGCACTGTCCGTGCTGGGTCCCGTCGCCGAGTCGGCCAGGGCACTGAGCCAGGCTGTGGGACTGCGCGCTGCCGCTGCCCGGGTGGACGCAGCCGTGAAGGCCCCCGCTCTCGCCCCGCCGCCCGCCTCACCCCGCCGGCTCCCCTCCGGTCCGCTGGGCGTCCGCCTGCACCAGGTGCGATTCGACTACGGCGGCCAACCCGTGCTGGACGGACTCGAGCTGACGGCCCGCGCAGGGCAGACCCTCGCCCTGGTCGGTGTCTCGGGGGCCGGCAAGTCGACCTGCGCGCACCTGCTGGCCCGCTTCTGGGATCCGTCCGAGGGAGCCGTCCAGCTGATACCCGGCGACGGCGATCCCGTCGACGTGCGTGACGTGAACGATGCCGAACTCCGGCGTGCCGTCGCCGTGGTGGGCCAGGACACCCCCCTCTTCCACGGCACCCTCGCCGACAACCTGCGGCTCACAGCACCCGAGGCGGACGAAGACCTCCTCGCCGAAACGGCCCGGCTGTGCGGCGTCGACCGGATCGCCCCCCTGGACACCCTCGTCGGCGAGCGCGGCTCCACGCTCTCCGGCGGCCAGCGCGCCCGGATCGCGCTCGCCCGCGCGCTGCTGGCCGAACCGAGAGTCCTCGTGCTCGACGAGACCACCGCCCACCTGGACAACGCCAGTGACGCCCAACTCGCCACCGCACTCGGCAAGGAAGGCCGCACCACGATCGTCATCGCCCACCGCCCCGCCACCATCCGCCGCGCTGACCGCATCGCCGTGCTCGAAGCCGGCCGCATCACGGAGGAAGGCACGTGGGATGAACTCACCGCCCATCCCGGCAGCGCGCTGGGCCGCGTCCTGGCGGTCACCCCATCCTGAACTCCGGCCACCCGACGACGGAGCTTCCCTGAGCAACCAGAGGATGGGCCGCGTGCAGCGACGGCCGCCCAAGGATGGACGGCCGTCGCGGTGGTGCCGACTTACGCGTGCGCTGTCTATTCCTGTGCGTGCCGGAACTATTCCTGTGCGTGCCGGATGGCGTCCAGCACGATGTGCGCCACGTGGTCGTCAGTCAGGCTGTACTGGGTTTCGCGTGCCTGACGCCGGGCGGTGACGATCCGGGAGGTGCGCAGCACCCGCAGATGCTGGGAGACCAGCGGCTGGCTCACGCCCAGGGCGTTCACCAGCTCGTGGACGTACTTCCCGCCGCCGGACAGTTCGCGCACGATGCCCAGGCGTACAGGTGAGGCCAGGGCGCGCAGCAGGTCGCTGGCGGCTTGCAGGTCCGAGGCTGGGTCGTCCGTCGGAGAGGGGGAAGCTGTTGCCATATGCAGACATTAGCATATGGCAACGATTTCCAGTTGTGGCTTCCCGGTGCCCGACTGGGGTGCTGCCGGTCAGGCGCGGGTGTCAGTGATCGTCCCAGTGCCCGTCGTGGGCGGCGTGGCGGTGGCCGTCGTGCACGTAGTCGGTGTGGTCCTCGTGCGGGATGGCGACGTGGCCACAGCCCTCGCCGTGCTGGTGGTCGTGGCCATCGTGGACGGCGTGCTCGCCCACGCTGCACTCGTCGACGTGGTCCTCGTGTGCCCGGTGAATGTGGCCGTCGTGGGCGTAGTCGGTGTGGTCGCCGTGCGGGATGGCGACGTGGCCACAGCCCTCGCCGTGGGTGTGGGTGTGGTCCTCGTGCGTGCGGTGATCGGTGGCGGTGGCCATGGGGGGCTCCTTGCTGTGCTGTGCTGTGAGTGCTGTGCTGCGGGTTGCCCGTGATGCTCTCCGGGCTTCGATCCAGACATCAATATATAGCAACTCATGCATGAATTGTGGGGCGTCCATCTGGTTTGTGGTGCCGAAGTTGCGCCCGAGAAGAGGCCAGTTGACGCCGCCCGCGACGAACTACTGCCGCCTACTGCCTCTGCTGCGCGCCGCGGCAGACCGCTGCGTTGCTCGGCCACACGATCCAAGCAGCCCTCGAACCCGCCACCGAACCGGCCGAGGCCACTGTCCGCGCAGCCGCCCACCATGTCCTCGCCGCACTGGCAGACGCTCGCGGCACACTCTCCGGGAACGGCTCGCGCTCGGCTTCCACCTGACCGGCAACTAGCCGCAACTGACCGGCAACGGCCCGCCGGCCGCGACGCGAGCCTCTGTCGCCTGGGCGTTAGGCCCTGTGAAGGGCCCGGCTCTCTCTGTGATGAGCCAGCGCCTCCTGCCGGATCATCGCACCCTGCTGATCCTCCGCAGCATCTCCAGGAACTGTTCCCGCTCGGCTGCCGACAGCGGGGCCAGGAGTTCGTCGTTGGCCCACTTCCCCGCCTTCGTACACTCCTCCAGGCGCCGCTCGCCCGCGGTGGTGAGAGTCACCGCGTTCTTGCGGCGGTCGGCCGGGTCGGGGGCGCGCACGACGAGGCCCGCCGTCTGAAGATCCTTGAGGATGCCGACTACGTCCTTCGGGTCGAGCGAGACCGTCCTGCCCAGTTCCGCCTGGGCGACCGGACCGAGATCCGCGACGGCCGCAAGGACCACGTGATGCCACATCTTCATGTCGTGTCGCGCGAGCGCCTCCGCGACCAGGCCGCGCCCACGGGCCGCCGCCCGGCCGAGGAGCCAGCTCGGGAGGGCACGGATTCGGCTGGGCGCCGGCGGGTTCTCTGCCATGCGCGGCAGCATACCGAGAAAACGTTGGACTCCCCAATGATCTCCTCAATATCGTTGGGAAGTCCAGCGAATCCCAAGGGAGTCGGGAGGCGATCGCGCATGCGGCGCATACGGTATGAACGCATCGGCGGACCCGAAACTCTGTTCCAGGAAGAGGTCCCCGTCCCGGAGCCCGGAGCCGGTGAACTGCTCGTCAGGACCGAGGCGATCGGCGTCACGCTCCCCGTCGTACGCAAAGTGCGCGAAGGTGCGCAGCCCACCCCGCTCGGCGGCGAGCTGGCCGGTGAAGTGGTGCGCGTCGGCGAAGGCGTGAGCGGATACGCGCCGGGTGACCGGGTCACCGGCCTCTGCTTCGGGCATGGGTATGCGGAGTACGCGCTGCTGCACACTGCGATGGCTTCACCGATCCCGGCGGGCGCCACCGCCAGGGACGCCGTCGCCCTGGTCCGCAGCGGTGTGGTGGCCCTCGGCGCTTTGGAGGCCGCGCGCCCGGAGAAGGGCGAGTCGGTTCTCGTCACCGCGGCGGCGAGCGGGGTCGGCCATCTCGCCCTGCAGATCGCTCGGTTAAGGGGTGCCTCACGCGTCGTCGCCGCCGTGGGCGACCCTGCCAAGGCGGACTTCGTGCGCTCCCTCGGTGCCGATGCCGTGGTGACATACGGACAAGACAGCTGGGGCGATCCGGTCGATATCGTGCTTGACGCGGTCGGCGGCGAACTGCTCACGCCCGCCGTCAAGGCGCTCGCGCCTGGTGGACGGCTGGTCGCGTACAGCTCGGGCGGCGGCACCATCGAGGCGTACGACCTCCTCGTGGGCGGCAAGTCAGCCACCGGGTTCCAGGTGGCGATCGTCGCCCGGACCCAGCCACAGCGGTATGAAGGGTGGATCAAGGAGCTGTGGAGGCTGTTCGGTGAGGGTGCCCTGCGACCCACGGTCCACGCGGAGTTCGCCCTTGCAGACGCGGCACGAGCGCACGCGACGATCGAGGGCCGGGCCAATCAGGGGAAGGTCGTCCTGGTGCCCTAGGACACTTGCAGGCGCAGGACGGCCAGGGTGTGGCTTCGACAGCGTGAGCTGGCCCCGCTGGTCAGTGGGTTTGGTGAGCGAGTACCCGCTCCAGCCAGGCCAGCAGGTCGTCCTCGACTTCGGTGCGGTTGGTCTCGTTGAACAGCTCGTGCCGCGCTTCGGGGTAGATGCGGTAGGTGATGTCGGTGAGGCCGGCCTGCCGGTAGCGGTCGACGAGCAGGTCGCTCAGCGTGAGCCCGGCGTTGAGCGGGTCCCGGTCGCCGACCAGGACGTAGACAGGCAGGTGTGCTGGGATGCCCCGGGGCTGCGCGAGTGCTGCAGAGGCGACGGCGACCTGCCGCATTCCCTCGGCGTCGAGGCTGGAGCCGCAGAGTGGGTCCGCGAGGTAGGCGTCGACGGCTTCGGGGTCACGGCTGAGCCAGTCGAACAGCGTCCGAGCGGGCTCGAAGCCTTTGTTGAGGGCGACGAGCGGGTCCCCGGTGTCGGCCGCCTGGTTGGCGATCATCACGTCGACCGCGGTGGTGCCGGCCAGACCCAGGGCGTCGATCAGGTGGGAGTGGTGCAGTACGTACTGCTGCGCGGCGAAGGAGCCGAGGCTGTGACCGAGCAGCACCAGGGGCAAGCCGGGGTGCCGCTCCCGGATGGTCTCGGAGAGTGTCACCAGATCATCAACGAGGCTGTTCCAGCCGTCCTCGCCGAGATGGCCGGGGGCGGCATGCCTGCTGAGCCCGTGTCCCCGGTGGTCGTTGGCGTACACGGCGAAGCCCCGGGCCGTCAGCGCCTCGGCGAGCGCGGCGTATCGGCCGGCGTGTTCGCCCATGCCGTGCGAGATCTGCACCACGCCGCGCGGCGTTCCGGCGGGCTGCCACCCGTGCACGCGGATGCGTACGCCGTCCTTGCCGCTGTCGAAAGTGAACATGATTCTCCTGGGAGAGGGTGAGTGGATAGGCGTGGTCCGTGCCGGTGGGGCGGTCAGGAACTTTCGCCCAGGTAACCGGCCACGATCCGGGACCGGTCCGCTCTCAATTCCCGGGCCGTGGCCTGCACGGTGAGTTCGCCGTGGGACAGGACGCAGCCGCGGTCGGCGACTTCCAGGGCGAGGCCGACGTGCTGCTCGACGAGCAGCACCCCGCAGCCGGAATCGTCGGCGAAGCGCCGGACGACGGGCAGCAGTTCCTCGACGATGACCGGGGCGAGGCCGAGACTGAGTTCGTCGAGCAGCAGCAGCTTGGGGCGACGGGCCAGGGCCCGTCCGAGAGCGAGCATCTGCTGTTCTCCGCCGGACAGCAGTCCGGCCTTGCGGTCCCGCAGGCGGGTCAATACCGGGAAGTAGGCGTACGCCGCCTCCTCGTCGAGCCGTTCTCCCCGGTGTCGCAGCCGCAGGTGTTCCGCCACGGTCAGTCCGGAGAAGATGCCCCTGCCTTCCGGGACGTGTGCGATGCCCCGTCGCGCGCGGGCCGCCGCCGGCACCTGGTCCAAGAGGGTTCCGGTGAAGGTGATGGTGCCGGCGGAGGGACGCAGCAGCCCGGAGACGGCCTTGAGCGTCGTGGTCTTGCCCGCGCCGTTGGCGCCCAGCAGGGCGACGACCTCGCCTGCGCCGACGGTGATGCCGAGGTCGCGGACGACGGGGGCTCCGTCGTAGCCGGCGGTGAGTCCGGCCACTTCCAGGACGGGTGTGCTCATGATGTCTCCGGTGCGCTGCTGGGGACCCCGGGCCGGCCGGTGGTGAGGGAGGAAGGAGTGCCGCCGTCGTGTACGGGTGCGTCGGCGGGCTGGACGGCGGACGCGCCGAGATAGGCGGTGATGACGGCGGGGTCGTCGCGGACCTGGCTCGGGGGTCCCGCCGCGATCACCTTGCCGAACTCCAGGACGACCAGCTGGTCGCAGATGCCCATCACCAGGCCCATGTCGTGGTCGATGAGGAGCAGTGCGGTACCGGCGTCGGCGACGGCACGCAGGCGGCGGCCGAGTTCGGCGCTCTCCGCGGTGTCCAGGCCGGCGGCGGGCTCGTCGAGGCAGATGATGCGGGGGCGGGCGGCCAGCGCCCGGGCCACGCCGACGAGTTTGCGCTGTCCCTGGGACAGCTCGCCCGGGGATGCGTCGGCGAAATCCTGCAGGCCCAGAGTGGTGAGGGCATCGGCGACGGCGGAGGGCGGCGGTGTACGGCGGCCGAAGGTCTCGCCGAACACCCTGACCCAGCTCGGGTGTTCCGCCGTCACGCGCAGGTTCTCCGTCACCGTGAGGTCCTCGAAGAGTTCGCTGCTCTGGAAGGTGCGGGCGAGACCTCGGCGGGCCCGGGCATGCGGTGGCATGCCGGTCAGGTCCTCGCCGTCCAGTTCCACCCGGCCCCGGGCGCCGACCAGTCCGCTGACCGCGTCCACGAAGGTGGTCTTGCCCGCGCCGTTGGGGCCGATCAGTCCCACCAGTTGGCCTTCGGCGACATCCAGGGTGACGTCGCTGAGTGCGTGGACGCCGCCGTAACTGACGCCCAGCGAACGGACCTTGAACATGCTCATCGTGCGACCTCCTCGGGGGCGGGCGCCGTTTCGGCCCCGGCGGTGTCCGACGTGGCGTTTTCGGCGAGGGCCTGGGCGGTTTTCGCCGCGCGGGCGGCTGTTTTGGCCTTCTTGCGGCGGTGGTTGGCGCCCGCGATGCCGTCCGGGTTCGCGATCAGCGTCACGATCAGGGAGATGCCGCCGAAGAGCAGGGCCCAGCTCCCCTTGATGCCGAACCACTTGTCCAGGGCGTGCGGGATGAGTGCCTCGGTGGACATCAGGCCGGCGATGACGGCTCCGGAGACCATCGTGATGCCGCCGATGTACGCGAAGCCGATGAGGCCGAGTGCGGCCAGCGCGGTGAACCGGACCGCGCTGACGGAGCCGAAGTTGTAGCCGTACAGGGTCCCCGCGGCGCTGGCGATGAAAGAGCTGACGGCGAACGCCGCGATCTTCACCCCCCGCACGTTGACGCCTGCCGCCGCGGCCGCGCGCTCGTTGGAGCGGACGGCGAGCATGCGCCGCCCCAGCCCGGTGCGTCTGAGGTTGGCCACGTACAGCCCCAGGGCGACGGCGACGGACAGGACGAGGAAGCCGAAGAGGGGGCTGGGTTCGTTGCCGTCCAGGCCGCGGAAGGCCGCCCCCGGACCGAGGTCCACCCCGAACAGGCGGGGAGGGAGCACGGTCACTCCGGCGGTGCCGCCGAAGGAGGTGTTGGTGAACAGGGCCTGTTCCATCGCGAGCGCGGCGGCCAGCGTGACGACGGCCAGGCTCACGCCGCGGACCCGCAGGGCGGAGATGCCGGCCGCCACACCGAGCAGGGTGGCCAGGAGGGTCGCGCCGAGGGCGTTGAAGGGGAAGGGGATGTGCAGTCCTGTCGCCAGGTGGGACAGGACGAAACCGGCGGTGCCGGAGAGCGCGAGCTGCATCACGGAGATCTGTCCCACGTAGCCGGTGATGACGACGTACGAGAGGACGATGATCGCGCCGATCAGCGAGTTCGTCAGCGCCTGGCGGAAGTCGAACGGCAGCACGATCAGGGCGAGGGCGGCGGCAGCGGTGGCCAGTACGGCCGGTCGTAGCAGTCGGTCCGGCAGCGGTACGGCGGGCAGCCGCTGCTCGACGAGTTCACCACGGCGCGGCAGGCCCGCCCCCTTCACGTAGAGCGCGATGATCATCAGGATGAAGATCAGCAGCTGCTGGAGTCCGGGCATGGCGTTGCCGTTGTCGGTCGGGAACCAGCTCTGGGTGGACAGGTAGTAGACGACCGACTGCATGACGCCGATGAGGATGCCGGCGCTGCAGGCGATCCACAGTGAGGTGAAGCCGGCGAAGAGAGCCGCCGCCAGGGCCGGGACGACCTGCAGCGGGAGCGTGACGGAGTCGACCTGGACGATGGGCGCGGCCAGGACCCCGAGCAGCCCCGCGATCAGCGCGGACAGCAGGGTGTTGGCGAGGGAGACGCTGTTGGGCGACAGACCGGCCAGCAGGGCCGCCTGTTCGTTCTCCGAGGCGGCGCGGGTGGCGAGCCCGAACCGGGTCCACCGGTACAGGGCCCCGAGGGCGAGCGCGACGGCGATCACCAGCCCGGCGAGAGGTGTGTGCCACGACGCCGCTTGACGGCCGTGGACATACAGCGGGTGGATGCGGCCCCGGCGGGAGGGTCCGGACGAACCCAGCAGCGCTATGTGGTTGTCAGGACCGGGCGACTCGTCATCAGGCGGGGTCTCCGGTGCGGCCGCGGTGGAGTACGCGAACCTGGTGTAGTGCGGGCTGTCCTGCGGAGGGGTAGGCGGGGGCGGCAGTCGGCCGCTGCCGTGGTTGACCAGCCGTACGATCCCGTCGGCGGCCGTGGAGTGCAGCAGCCAGCCGGGGGCGGGCAGGGCCAGACAGCGGTCCGCGGTCTCGACGGGGCCGGGTTCCTCGGGCGCTGTCCACACCGCGTGGTCGGCGGGGAGCAGCAGGCCGAGGAACGCCTTGCTGGCCCAGTACGGGGATGCCGGTCCGGAGTAGGCCTGGGCGACGGGGAGAAAGGACCGGTACCAGCCCAGGCTCAAAAGCCCCTGCTCGTCGGGCACTCAGCGGTCGGCGAAGTGCTTCAGGGCGCCCGAGGCCAGGCGGCGGGTGCGGCCCGGCGGCAGCGGGGTGGCCTCGGCGAGGGCGCCTGCCCACAGGGGAGCGGTGGTGGCGAAGCGGTAGGTCAGGGAGCGGCCCTGGTGGACGGGTGCGCCGTCGGAGCCGAAGAAGTACTGGTGGACGTCGAGGAACTCGCGCAGGCGGGCACGGTGCGTCGCCACGAGTGCGGTGTCGGCACGGGGTCCGGCGATGCGCGCCCACAGCAGTGCCCAGGCGTTGTAGTAGTCGAATTTCTGCCCGCCCCCGTCGGTGTACCAGCCGCCGCCCCGGTACCAGTCGTCCAGGCGTGCCAGTTCATGTTGACCCAGGCGGCCGCCGCTCCGATCACGTCGCCGCCCATGGTGCGGAAGTTGTGCCGGAGCCGGTGGCCACGCCGGCCCTGGTGTGGTCGGCTGGGGCGGGACATCGTGGGCCCGGCACCGCGACCTGCTGGGGTCTTGGGTCAAGGGCGCCCATCTGGAGCCTTTGAGCCCGCTGAACGGACGCGGCGGCGGACCGACGTGGCGCTCGCCCGCCCGACTGCGCCCGGCGTTACGGGCGCCGGGCGAGAACGTCGTCGATACGGGACGTGCCGGCGACCCAGGAAGGTGGCGGCGCCTGGGTCGATGAAGCCGGGGACGGTGTGGAGGTCGTCGCGGCGCGCTTCGAGGGGAAGGCGCCAGATGCCTTCGTGGTGGGCGATGGGGTCGCCGGGTTTGTGGGGTCGCTGGGCGGGGTTCTTGGAGGAGGGTCAGGGCGCGGCTGGGGCATTGCTGGGATGTCTTGTGGGGGCCGCGTCCTGCCGGTTCTATCTCCAACTTGTGTTGTTCCTAGAATGGTGGGGTGGAGGACATCGACGCGATCGCGGCGTTGCAGGATCCGGTGCGGCGCCGCCTGTACGAGTACGTGGCGGCGCAGGGCCGCGAGGTCGGCCGGAACGAGGCCGCCGAGGCGGCCGGGGTGGCGCGCACGCTCGCTGCACACCATCTCGACAGGCTGGCCGAGGCCGGGCTGCTGGAGAGCGGCAGCCGCCGCCTGACGGGCCGCTCGGGGCCGGGGGCGGGCCGTCCCGCCAAGGTGTACACGCGGGCGCGGGCCGAGCGGGCGGTGTCGCTGCCCGCCCGCGACTACCGCACCGCCGCCGAGCTGCTCGCTGAGGCCGCCGAGCAGGCCGGGCTGGACGCCGGGCTCTGGGCGGCCGCGCGGAGCCGTGGCGAGGCCCTGCGCGGCTCGGCGGCGCCTTGCGGCAGGCTCGAAGAGGCCATGGAGATGCTGGCCGCCCGCGGCTACGAGCCGTACCTGGAAGGCGCCGAAGACGCCGGGGGGGCGACCGGGGCGGGTGCGCGGGTCGTCCGTATGCGCAACTGCCCCTTCCATGCCGTCGCCGAACGCTTCCCGCCGCTCGTCTGCGGCATGAATCTCGCGCTGCTGGAGGGGCTGCTCGGCACGGACGGTCCCGTCCGTGCCCGCATGGACGCCCGGCCGGGCGAGTGCTGTGTGGTGGTCGAGACTTCTAAAAACAATCGTGATTGACATAGAAGGGGGGCCGTGCTGGGATGTGGCCATGACCGCATCCGCGCATGGCGCCCACCTCGCCGAACTCAACGTCGCCACGCTTCGCCACCCCCTCGATGACCCGCGCATGGCGCCGTTCGTCGAGATGCTCGACCCGGTCAACGCCGCCGCTGACGGCGCGCCCGGCTTCGTGTGGCGGCTCGTGGAGGAGGGGGCGGCCGACGCCACCGCCCTGCGCCCGGCGGGAGAGGACGTCATCGTCAACCTGACGGTGTGGGAGACCCAGGAGGCCCTGTGGGACTTCACCTATCGCAGCGGGCACCTGGAGGTGATGCGGCGGCGACGCGAATGGTTCGAGCGGCACGTCGAGGCGCATCTGGTGCTCTGGTGGGTCCCCGCCGGTCATCTCCCGAGCGTCGGCGAGGCCCTGGAGCGGCTGGCGGACCTGCAGGCGCACGGGCCGTCCCCACGCGCGTTCACCTTCGCCTCCTCCTACACCGCCGCCGAGGCCGCCCAGCACCTTAAGGACGTGCCGCCGGCGCAGCGTGAGCCGGCCGCCCGGAGCGCGCGGCCGGCGTCGGCCGGGGACGCTGCGGCGGTGTAGGGCGACTTCGGCACCCCATGCGTCCGCGAGCACGCCTGCTTCTCTGAACTGCCGGCGGCGGCGCGCCGGCGGCTGCCGGTAATCCAGTGGCGTCTCCGTGGATGAGCCTCATAGGTTGTGCGCTCGTGACTGATGACCCCCCGACGATGCGCCCGAATCCTCACGACCTCGGCCGGGTGTTCAACGAGGTGCCCGAGCTCTACGACCGGGTCCGGCCGGGGTACCCCGACGAGCTGTTCGCGGACCTTGTCGCCGTCACCGGCATGGACGAAAGGTCGTCTGTGCTGGAGGTGGGCTGCGGTACCGGTCAGGCGACGCGTTCGCTGGCAGCGCTCGGATGCTCAGTGACCGCCGTCGAGGCGGGCGCGGACATGGCCGCACTCGCTCGCCGCCGGATGGCCTCCTTCCGCAACGTCGAAGTCGAGACGTCGACGTTTGAGGAGTGGGACGACCGCGGTCGACGCTTCGATGTTCTCGTGGCTGCGTCGTCGTGGCACTGGGTCGACCCGTCGATTGGCTGGCAGCGAGCGCACGACGTGCTCTCTCCCGGAGGTTGGATGGCGCTGCTCGGCCACGTCGTTGTCCGCCGGCCGGGAGAGCCGGAGGTGTACGCCGAGACCGCCGATCTCCACGAGCGGTTCTGCCCCGGGAACCCCGACTGGGGTCATCCGCCCCTGGAGGACGACGTGCGCACCACCGACGAGGGCTGGGGACTGGTCGAGGATCCCGGAGGATTATTCGGCCAGGCGATCGTGCGCTGGTATCCAACCGTTCAGTGGTTCAACGGTGACGGCTTTGCCGATCATCTTCGCTCGTTGTCGCCGTATCGCAGGCTCGACCGCGACGTCCGTGAGCCCCTGCTCGACGCCATCGCCGAGCGCATCCGCACGCGGATGGGCGACCGAGCATCACGCCGTTATCTGAGCGTCCTGCGTGTCGGACAGCGCGCCGAGTGAGGCCAGGGACTGACCTCTGAACTACCGGCCGCGGCCTGGTCAGCAGCTGGAGAGGGCTCTTTCGCATGCGAACAGGCGTACCGGTGGTCGCTGGTTGGCGTGGTGACTGTGGGGTCGGTGTACGTGTGTGCGGCGGTCGTGCGTATGGTCCTTCGGAGGGTTGGGGATGTCATGGCGTCTGGGCCGGGGACTCCATGGCACGGCGGGCCGGGATGCACGACCTGCCGCACGCCGAGCACGGCAAGAAGGCCCAGACGAAGCTGACCCGGTACGACCGGATGATGGCCCGCCGCAAGCCGAAGAAGGGCCAGGTGGCCTCGAAGGGCTACCGGGAGGCGAAGAAGTGGCGGGCGAAGGCGTACAAGAAGGTCGCCAGGCAGCGTGAGGACACGGGCCGTAAGTGGGCCAAGAAGGTTGTCTGCGACCACGACGCCATCGCCGTCGAGGACTTCCGCCCGAAGTTCCTGGCCAAGAGCACCATGGCACGCAAGGCCGCCGACGCCGCCATCGGCGCCACCAAGGCCGCTCTGATCGAGATGGGCCGCAAGCATGGGCGAGACATCCGCCTCGTACATCCCGCGCACACCACGATGGACTGCGCGCACTGCGATGCGAGAGCCAAGCACGCACTGCCGCTGGGTGAGCGCACCTACACCTGCACCGCCTGCGGAACCGTGTCACCACGGGACAAGAACTCCGCACGCGTGATGCTCGTCCGGGCTGGTCTCAACCCGGCTGGCGCTGATGGCGGAAGACCACCTGGAGCGCTGCTCCAAGAGGCAGCCTGAGCCAGGGATCCCCTCCCTTCAAGGAGGGGAGGATTCAACTATGGCGATCTGTTCCCGACGATGCGGTGCAGCGATGGAAGGCCATACCGAGGCCAGGTGTACACCAGGGACGAGATCTTCCAACTGATCGATGAGTACGGTCTGCCGCAGGACTGGAACCCCGACGGAAGCCAAGGGCCCGAGCGGTACATCGAAGCGCAGATATGGGACGACGCGCTGCTGGCCGGCTTCCTGGGCCAGAGCGGGTGAGCGGGCGGTTCCGGGCGGCCTCACTAACTCCTCGCCCGCGGCTCTGACCTGCATGGGGCCGTCGGCGGCCCGCAAAGGATCGCCGGCATCCTACGGTTGTCACGGGCAGCGCGGTCTCGTCGAGACTGTCTCCATGGTGCGGGATCAGCAGCGCCGCACGCCCTCTCACCTGCGCTTTCATCGGAGCCGCCCGGGCGGCGGCCTCCGCCTCGACCCGGTCCTGCCCGGCCAGACGGTGCAGCACCCGTTCAGCGATCGCCAGCTCCTCCCGCTCCGCCTGGGCCGGCTGAAGCTGCTGGCCCAGCTCCTCGGCGCGGTCGGCTGCCGTGTGGCGGCAGCCGACGCCCTAGACGTGCGCCTGTTCTTGCGCGCCCCGCTGCGGCTGTTGAGCGGTGACCGCATTCTGCGAACGCATCACGAGCAGCGTGGTGAGTCCACCGACCGCGGCGACGATCGCGGCGCCGGTGAATGCAGCGCTGAAGCCGTTGGTAAGAGCGGGGAGGTTGCCGAGTTCCTCCGCGCCCATTGAGGTGGCGAGCGCGGTGAGCGCGGCGAGCCCGAGCGCAGAGCCGACCTGGTAGGTGGTGTTGACGATGCCGGAGGCCAGTCCTGCCTGCTCGGCTGGGGCGCCGGACATGGCGGCCATCATCGCGGGAATGTACGCCAGCGACATGCCGAGCGCGGCGACGAGCGAGGCCGGCAGGACGTCTACTGCGAAGGTGCCGGTCGGTTCGACGGCCGACAGCCACAGCAGACCGGCGGCGAGGACGAGCAGGCCGCCGCCGATGAGCGGCTTGGCGCCGAAGCGGGCCAGCAGCCGCGCCGTGATCGCGGTCATGAAGACCATCAGCAGGACGGTCATCGGCAGCAGCGCGGCGCCCGAGGCGAACGCCCCGTATCCGAGCACCTGCTGGAGGTAGAGGTTGAGGAAGTACCACATCGGGATCCACGCGGCGCCGAGCAGCGTCATCGCCAGGTTCGCCGAGCCCAGCCGTGGCACGCGCCAGATAGCGAGCGGCATCAGCGGCTGGCCCACGGACTTCTGGATTACGAAGAAGAGGACCAGCAGGGCGGCGGCGCCGACGAGTTCGAGTACCGTCTGCGTGGAGCCCCAGCCGACTTCCGGGGCCCGTACGAGGGCGAAGACGGCGAGGGCAAGTCCGGCGGTGACCGCGGTAGCGCCGAGCACGTCGACCGCACCCCGCTTCGGGGCGACGGCCGGCAGCAGCTTGACGGCCGCGAGGGTGGCGAGGCCGATCGGGATGTAGATGATGAACACCCAGGGCCAGCTGAGCCACTCGGTGAAGACGCCGCCGAGGAAGACGCCCGCGGTGCCGCCCGCGGGGGCCGCGGCGCCGTAGAGGGCCATGGCCCTGGCGAGTTCCTTGGGGTCGTGGGCGAAGAGCATCATCAGCAGGGTCATCGCGGAGGGCGCGATGAGCGCGCCCCCGACGCCTTGGACGGCCCGGCCGACGACCTCGACCCACGCCGTCTGCGCGGCGGCCGCCACGACCGAGCCCGCAATCAGCACGGTCCAGCCGGCGGTGAACACCCTGCGGGCGCCGAGCAGGTCGGACAGGCGCCCGCCGAGGAGCAGCAGTCCGCCGAAGGCGATGACGTAGGCGTTGAAGACCCATTGCAGCTCGCCCTGCGAGAAACCGAGGTTTCTCTGCATCTCGGGGAGCGCGACTCCGATGATCGAGGTGTCCATGATGACCATGAACTGGGCGGTGGCGAGCACGATCAGCGCCCACCAGCGCCGAGGGTTGACGGGTGGCATTGCTTTTCCTCTCCGATATACGCCCAAGGGGTATTAAGGGCAGGCACGTGTCCCCCCGGTGGGGAAAGAGGGTGGGGGTTCGCGTGCTGGTGCAGTCGGTGGACTACCGGTCGGCGGGCTGGAAGCCGCGCAGCCTGAGGCTGTTGCCGACCACGAAGACCGAGGAGAAGGCCATGGCCGCGCCCGCGATCATCGGGTTGAGCAGGCCGGCGGCGGCGAGCGGCAGGGCGGCGACGTTGTAGGCGAAGGCCCAGAAGAGGTTGGACTTGATGGTGGCGAGCGTCTTGCGGGACAGGCGGATGGCGTCCGCCGCGATCCTCAGGTCGCCCCGCACCAGCGTCAGGTCGCCGGCCTCGATCGCGGCGTCCGTACCCGTTCCCATCGCCAGGCCCAGGTCGGCCTGGGCCAGTGCGGCCGCGTCGTTGACGCCGTCGCCGACCATCGCGACCGAACGGCCCTCGCTCTGCAGGCGCTTGATGACGTCGACCTTGTCCTGCGGCATGACCTCGGCGATCACGTGCTCGGGAGCGATGCCCACCTCCGCAGCGACCGCCTCGGCGACCGCCTTGTTGTCACCGGTCAGCAGGATGGGCGTCAGGCCGAGGGCGCGCAGCCGCTTGATGGCCTCCGGGCTGGTCTCCTTGATGGCGTCGGCGACCTCCAGGACGGCGCGGGCTTCGCCGTCCCAGGCGACCGCGATGGCCGTACGGCCCTTGGCCTCCGCCTCGGCCTTGGCGCGCTGCAGCTCCACCGGCAGGGTGATGGCCCACTCGGCGAGCAGCTGCTCGCGGCCGACGAGGACGGCGTGCCCGTCGACGATGCCCTGGACGCCGAGGCCGGGGATGTTCGCGAAGTCCTCGGGGGCGGGCAGGGTGCCGATGCGGGCGGCGGCGCCGGAGGCGACGGCCTGGGCGATGGGGTGCTCGGAGGAGTGCTCCAGGGCGCCCGCCAGGCGCAGGACCTCCGCCTCGTCGGTGCCTTCGGCGGTGTGGACGGCGAGCAGGGTCATCTTGCCGGTGGTGACGGTGCCGGTCTTGTCCAGGACGATGGTGTCGGCCTTGCGCGTGGTCTCCAGGACCTCGGGTCCCTTGATGAGGATGCCGAGCTGGGCGCCGCGCCCCGTGCCGACCATGAGGGCGGTCGGCGTGGCCAGGCCCAGGGCGCAGGGGCAGGCGATGATCAGGACGGCGACCGCGGCGGTGAAGGCGGCGGTCAGGCCCGCGCCGTTGCCGAGCCAGAAGCCGAGGGTGCCGAGCGCCAGGGCGATCACGATGGGGACGAAGACCGCGGAGATCTTGTCGGCGAGCCGCTGGGCGGCGGCCTTGCCGTTCTGCGCGTCCTCCACCAGCTTGGCCATGCGGGCGAGCTGGGTGTCGGCGCCGACGCGGGTGGCCTCGACGACCAGGCGGCCGCCGGCGTTCAGCGTGGCCCCGGTGACGCTGTCGCCCGTGCCGACCTCGACCGGCGCCGACTCGCCGGTGAGCATGGAGGCGTCCACGGCGGACGACCCCTCGACGACCACACCATCGGTGGCGATCTTCTCACCGGGCCGTACCAGGAACCGGTCGCCGACCTTCAACTCGCCGACCGCGATGAGCTCCTCGCGGCCGTCGCGCAGCACCGTGACGTCCTTGGCGCCCAGCTCCAGCAGAGCCTTCAGCGCCGCCCCCGCCTTCCGCTTCGACCGCGCCTCGAAGTACCGCCCGGCCAGGATGAACGCCGTGACACCGGCGGCGGCCTCCAGGTAGATGTTCCCGGCGCCGTCGGTGCGGGCGATGGTGAACTCGAAGGGGTGCGTCATGCCGGGCGTACCGGCCGTGCCGAAGAACAGCGCCCACAGCGACCACAGGAACGCCGCCGACGTGCCGACGGAGATCAGCGTGTCCATGGTGGCGGCGCCGTGCTTGGCGTTGGTCCAGGCGGCCTTGTGGAACGGCCAGGCGGCATACGTCACCACGGGCGCCGCCAGGGTCAGCGAAAGCCACTGCCAGTACTCGAACTGCAGCGCCGGCACCATGGCCATTGCGATCACGGGAACGGTCAGGACGACGGCGGCGGTCAACCGCTGTCGCAGCGGCCGCAGTTCGACGCCCTCCTCCCGCGCCGAGCCCGCACCGGACGCGGACTCGCTGGTGCTTACGGGCTCGGGCTGGGCCTCCTGGGCGGTGTAGCCGGTGGCCTCGACCGTGGCGATCAGGTCCGCGACTGTGACGTCCTCCCGGTAGGTGACCTTCGCCTTCTCGGTGGCGTAGTTGACGGTGGCCTCGACACCGTCCATGCGGTTGAGCTTCTTCTCGATCCGGGCGGCGCACGAGGCGCAGGTCATGCCGCCGATGGCGAGTTCAGCCTCGGCGGCGCCGGGCGTGGTGGTGGTCATGTCAGCTCCTCGCAGCTCACGGACGCGATATACGGCAGGTACGGAGGGCGGGGCCGGAGAGCGGCGGCCCCGCCCGGGTCGTGCGTCAGGCGGGCACGCGGCCGGCGAAGTCGTAGCCGGCCTCGTCGACGGTCTTGGCGATCAGCGCGTCGAACGCCTCGTCGGGCTCGGCGGCGGTCGTCACCGTGACCAGACCGGTACCGATCTCGACCTCAATCGCGGTGACCTCCTTAAGGGCGCCCACGGCCTTGGCGACGACGCCCTGGCAGTGGGCGCTGCCAACGCCGTTGACCTTGTAGACGGCCTTGGTCTCGGCCTGGGTGGGGCAGCTTCCGTCGGTGGTGCAGCAGCCGGACATGGGGGTCCTCCTCAGACGATTTAGATACCCCATGGGGGTATCCTGCGGCGCCGCTAACATATACCCACAGGGGGTATTGGACGCAAGGGGTCGTTCCCGCTTGACTTCATACCCCTAGGGGGTATGTTGGCGAGCGTTGAGAGAGCCACCGACGGGCGGTGGTAAGACCCAGGAGGACACGTGAACACTGGAGTGCGGATCACTGCTTTCGCCGCCGCGCTGGCCGCCACCTTCGGCACCGCCTACGGCGTGGGCAGCAGCGTCGGCCAGATCTCACCCGAGCCGAAACGCCCGGCTCACAACAGCCACGCGGCCGCTCCGGGCGGCGACGCGAGCGAAAACCACGAGCAAGGCCATCAAGCCGCACCCCCTGGAGGACTCCTGGTCTCCGACCGGGGCTACACCCTCGACCTGAAGACCCCGAGCATCCCGGCAGGGAAGCCCGCGGACCTGCAATTCACGGTCGTCCAAGAGGCCACGGGACGTGCGGTCACCGCCTACAAGCGCGAGCACGACAAGGAACTGCACCTGATCGTCGCCTCACGCGACCTGACCATCTACCGCCACCTGCACCCCTCCCGCGCCGCCGACGGCACCTGGTCCACGCCCGTCAACCTGCCCAAGGCCGGCAGCTATCGCCTCTTCGCCGACTTCACACCCCGCGGCGGCGACGGGCTCACCCTCGGTACCGACCTTGCCGTGTCCGGCACCTACGCCCCCGCCCGTACCCCAGCCCCGAGCGCGACAGCCAAGGCAGACGGCTACGAGGTCCAGCTCCACGGCCAACTGGCACCCGGCAAACCCAGCGAACTGACACTGACCGTGACCAAGGACGGCAAGCCGGTGCGTGACCTCCAGCCCTACCTCGGCGCCTACGGCCACCTCGTAGCGCTGCGCTCCGGGGACCTCGCGTACCTGCACGTCCACCCCAACGGCGAGCCCGGCGACGGCAAGACCAAGCCCGGTCCCGAGGTCTCCTTCACCGCAACGGCGCCCAGCGCCGGCACATACAGGCTGTTCCTCGATTTCAAGCACGGCGGTGACGTCCACACCGCAGCATTCACGGTGCGCGCCGAGCAGACGAAGGACCGGCCCAGCGCACCGGAAACGTCCTCGGCGCCCACGCAGAACGAGACATCAGGCCACACCCACTGAAGCAGGCGAACCAACCGATCCGGCGGGGCACACGAACGCCTTGTGCCGTGGGCGTCGGGCTGGGCGGTGCTCAGTGCGCCCAGGCGCTTGGGTGGGGTGGCCGTGGTGACGGCTTCGAAGCGCTGGCGGCGCAGCCTCTCGGGGCGTTCAGGTCGGCCCTCGGGCGGCGGCGTCGCGTGCGGATCGCAATGCTTTGATCTGCTCACCGGTCGCTGCCTCGGCGAGGAATGCCTGGCCCAGATGGCGGCCGGTAGCGGGTGCGCGCCGGCCTCGGATCGGTCGCGGATGGGAAGTCAGCGGGGCAGGTAGGCGTGGACTGGCTGAGGCAGCCGGATGGTGATGAGCCTGGAGCGCACACCGCTGTCGACCAGCTGTCCTTCCGAATCGAAGGATCCGACCCCGAAGTCGTTGTCGTTCGCGACCACGAGCGTGGACGGGTCGGCGAGCGTGATGCCCTCGATCTTGCCGGGTGCAGCTGCTCGCCGATCTGCTGCAGCCGTGGGTCGATCTCGACGGTGTCCACCCGCCGGGCGCCGTGTGCGACCGCGACCGCGACGTCGTTGCCGTTGCCCGCCCCGATAGACCGCGCCACCTCAGCGTGAGGGTTGGACAGCGCGACCTACCGAACCCCGCATACCCAGCCCCTCACGCCGCGGCCCAGTGGAGTTTGAGGTCGGCGAGTTGCTGGAGCTTGTCGGCGGTGAGTTTGGCGCGCCTGGTCACCGAGGCCGCCACTGGATCTCCCGACCCCAGCAGGCTCCAACGCTGGGGTGCCTCCGTCGTTGGCATCCTGAACTCGCCCGTTGTCAGGGAGCACTGGGCAGTGTGCTCGCCGCGTACACCTCCTGGACGGGGTCCTTGGCCGGTGCCGTGCTGAAGTCCGCCGCCGCGGGCCGTGTCTGAGTACATGCGTCGTCGTGCACTACCAAGCCGGGCGCTCCTTGTACTGCGACCCGGACCGTTGCCGAATCGACGGCCTCGGGACTTGCGGCGAGGCCGTCGTCGTCTACGACCATGTGCCAGTTTCAGCATGTCAGATGGGGTCGGTGCTTCTCAGCCCTTGCCAGTCTGTTCCTGTCCTTGTGGGCTCAACTCGGCCTCGACGAGGCCCCGGTGAGCTGCGCCCCTGTCAGGTGGGGCTCGGCGGCCGGCTCAATGGACGATCCGGTAGAGGTGTTCGGGACGGCCTGTGGCTCCGTAGCGAAGTTCTAGGCGGACCATGCCCTCCCGCACGAGGTACGAGAGGTACCGCTGGGCCGTGGCGCGGGAGACGCCGGTGAGTTCGGCGGCCTGGGCTGCGGACAGGGCGTCGTGGGTTGTGCGGAGGACCTGGTGCAGGAGGGCGAGGGTCGGCGCGGAGTGCCCCTTGGCCGGGACCCGGGGGACGGCCGGTGGCCGGGCGGCGCTGAAGAGGGCGTCCACGTCGGCCTGGTCGGTTCGAGGGGCCAGGCCGAGGGCGTCCACGCGCTGCTGGAGTTCGCGGTAGGCGGTGAGCCGCTCGGCCAGGTCGGCGGCGCCGAACGGCTTGACGAGATAGCCCACGGCGCCGAGCTTCATGGCCGTCCGTACCGAGGTGATGTCCCTGTCAGCGGTGATCATGATCGCGTCGGGGCGGGCGCCGCCCTCGTCTCCACTGAGTTGCCGCAGCACGTCGAGTCCACTGCCATCCGGCAGGAAGACGTCGAGCAGCAGCAGGTCGGGGCGGAGGGTGCGCGCCGCGTCCAGCGTCTCGGCCACGGTCGTCACCCGGCCGACCACCTCGAAGCCCTCGACGCGGGACGCGTAGTCGCAGTGGATGTGGCTGACGTGGAAGTCGTCGTCCACCACCAGGGTCCGGATCATCCGCGGTCACCTCTTGTCGGCGAGGCCATCGTGAACTCTGCGTCTGCTGGTACGCGGGTGGCGTCCGGCAGCGGCAGTGCGACCGTGAAGACCGCGCCCGGCCCCTCGCTGACCGTGATCGTCCCGCCGTGACGCTGTGTCAGCCGGTGCACGAGGGCCAGCCCCAGCCCGCGCCGGGCGGTGCCGCGGTCGGGCCGGGTCGACCAGCCGTCCTCGAAGATCGACTCGGCGGCGCCCGGTGGAATCCCCGGGCCGCTGTCCTCGACCCGCACCATCACCTGGTCGACGGCCTCGACCAGCGAAAGCCGCACCTCGCGGCCACCGCCCGGGGGCGGTCCGCCTGCCGCCGCGTCGATCGCGTTGTCCAGCAGGTTGCCGACGATGGTCAGCAGTCGGCGCAGATGCGGGGGGTCCTCGCCGAGCGCGGAGTCGTCACTGAGCACCATCCGTACCCCGCGTTCCGCGGCCACCGTGGTCTTGGCGACGATCAGCCCCACGAGGAGCGCGTTGCCGATCCGTTCGCGGACGGACTCGGTCAGCGCCTGGTCGGCGCCGGCCGACTCGACGGCGTACTGGTAGGCGGCGTCGTGGTTGCCGATGTCCAGCAGCCCGGCCACGGTGTGCATGCGGTTGGTGAACTCGTGCTGCTGGGCGCGTAGGGCGTCGGTCAGCCCGCGCACCGAGTCCAGTTCGCGCAGCAGCCCGATCAGCTCGGTGCGGTCGCGTACGGTGACCACCGCGCCCAGTTCACGGCCGTGCAGCCTCACCGGCATCCGGTTGACCACCAGGCAGTGGTCGTCGGTCAGCACGCTCAGGTCGGTGCCGGTCAGGGTGCCGTCCAGGGCGCGGCGCAGCCGCCCGTCGGGCAACACCTCCTCGAGCCTGCTGCCGAGCGCCGTGCCGAGGCCGAGCAGGTTGCGGGCCTCGTCGTTGATCACAGTGATCCGGCCGTCCGGATCGAAGGCGATCACGCCTTCCCGGATGCCGTGGAGCATGGCTTCGCGATCCTGGAGCAGTCCGGCGATCTCCTCGAGTTCCAGCCCGAACGTCGACCGCTTCAGCCGACTGGCCAGCAGGAACGCCGCTGCCGAGCCGAGCGCGACGGCGATCGCGGCATACAGGCCGAAGGTGGGCAGCTCCCGCCACAGCTCGCCGAGCACAGCGCGTTCCGGGAGGCCGGCCGACACCTCGCCGACCAGCGTGCCCGTGGGCCCGTAAAGCGGAGCCTTGCCGTTGGCGGACCGCCCGGTCGCGCCCTGGTCGGAGCCCACGTGGGTGCCGCCGTCCAGCACCACGATCGGATCGCCCACCGGCTCGCCGATCAGCGCCGGGTCGGGGTGCGAGTGGCGGATGCCGTGCAGGTCGATCACGACCACATACGACGCCCCCGACGCCTTCCGGATCCGTTCGGCGACGGTCTGCACGATGTCGCCGCCACCGCCGTACTCCAGGGCCCGCTGGATCTGCGGCTCGGCGGCCGTGGTCTGCGCGATGGCCAGCGCCCGCTGCTCGTAGGCACGGTCGATCTCGCCTCGCTGGGCGAACGCGAACAGTATGAAGCCGATGGCTCCGGTGAGGGCCAGGATGGCCAGTTGGTTGGCCAGGATCCGCGCGGAGAGCCTTCCCTTCCCGCCGCGGCCGATCCGGATACGGATGGGCATCACAGGTGCCTTCGCCCTTGTCGTGCTGCCGGGCTCGGCCCCTTCGCCGCACCCGTGGTGGCGTGATTGTGTCCCACCGAGGGCAGCTTGCCCACCCCCCAGCCCGCTGAGCAGAACGCGCAGAACCCCTGGTAACACGACTAACGCAAGATACGCCTGAAACAGCGACGTAATACCGAGCGGCCTTTTAGCGTCTGCCTTCTTCGACCTCCGAGCTTAGGAAGGAGACGGCCTCAGATGGCTTCGCGAAACGATGTCGCGGCAGGCCCCCTCGCCGAGAAGATCGGCCGGGACAGCGCGCGAGTCGAGATTTCAGGACTCACCAAACGATTTCTGACTCCTGCGGGTGAGGTGTTCACGGCACTGCAGGACGTTTCGTTCACCGTGGAGCCGGGCCAGTTCTGCGCGGTGGTGGGCCCGACCGGCTGCGGCAAGTCGACGACGCTGAGCCTGGTGTCCGGGCTCGACCGGCCCAGCGAGGGCTCGGTCAAGGTCGGCGGCCGTGAGGTGAACGGCGTCACCGACGGCGTCAGCTTCATGTTCCAGTCCGACGCGCTGCTGCCCTGGAAGACGGTCCTCGGCAACGTCCTGATGGGCCCGGTCTTCCGCCAAGTGCCCAAGCAGCAGGCCCAGACCGCGGCACGCGACTGGCTGCGCCGGGTGGGCCTGACGGGGTTCGAGGACCGCTACCCGCACCAGCTCTCCGGCGGCATGCGCAAGCGCGTGGCGATGGCCGCGGCGCTGATCAACGAACCCAAGATCCTGATCATGGACGAGCCGTTCGGCGCCCTGGACGTGCAGACCAAGGCGATCATGTCGACCGAACTGCTCGGCCTGTGGGAGCAGATCCGTCCGTCGGTCATCTTCATCACCCACGACCTCGACGAGGCCGTGGCGCTCGCAGACCGGGTCGTCGTCATGACGTCCAGCCCCGGCTCGGTCAAGGCGGTCTTCGACATCGACCTGCCGCGCCCGCGCGGCTCGGTCCAGGAGATCCGCTTCCAGCCCCGCTTCATCGAACTTCAGCACCAGATCTGGGACTCGCTGCGCGAGGAGGTGGAGCGAGCCTACGCACGCACCGCAGGAGGTACGGCATGAGTACGACGTCCACCGTTTCCACCGCACCGGTCAAGGACGGCGCACAGCTCTCGGCCACGGCCGCCGCCAAGAGCGCCGTCCGGCGGCGCACCGCGCTGGTGTGGGCGGGTCGCATCGGCCTCGCGGTCTTCGTCATCGGCGGCTGGCAGGCCTTCACCACCTGGGGGATCGTCGACAAATTCTTCTTCGGGCAGCCGTCCGGCATCGCCCAGCGGCTGGTCGACCTCTTCCGGCACGGCACCGAGTTCGGGTCCTTCTACTCCAACATTTGGACCACGATCCAGGAGGCGCTCGTCGGCTTCGCCCTCGGGGCCGTCACCGGAGTGATCTTCGGCGTCGCGCTCGGCCGGAGCCGCTTCCTCGCCGACGTGCTCGGCCCCTACATCAAGATGGTCAACGCGATCCCGCGTATCGTCCTCGGCTCCATCTTCATCGTCGCGTTCGGCATCGGCGTGCTGCCGAAGATCCTGCTCGCCGCGGTGCTGGTGTTCTTCATCGTCTTCTTCAACGCCTTCCAGGGCGTCCGCGAGGTCGACCGCAACATCCTCGCCAACACCAAGGTCCTCGGCGCCTCGCAGATGCAGATCATCCGGCACGTCACCGTGCCCTCCGCACTCACCTGGATCATCGCCAGCCTGCACAGCGCCTTCGGCTTCGCCATCGTCGGCGCGCTGGTCGGCGAGGTGCTTGGCGCGCAGAGCGGCCTGGGCCTGGTCATCAAGACTGCGCAGAACAACTTCGACCCCAACGGCGTGTTCGCCACGATGCTCGTCATCTCGGTCATCGTGCTCGGCGCCGAGTGGCTGATCGGCAAGCTCGAGCACCGGCTGCTGTCCTGGCGCCCGCCGGCCCCGTCCGAGGCCTCCAGCACCATCTGACCGCCGCCCCTCCTCCCCGTCCCACCCCTCCGTACCTTCCCTGTTCCATCTCAGAAAGGAATGTGGCCAGCCATGTCCGGACGACCCGCCGCCCTCGCCGCGTCTCTCCTCACCGTTCTCGCCCTTGGCGCGGCCAGCGCCTGTTCCAGCAACTCCAGCAGCACCGCCGCGAGCAGCGGCTCCGGCGGCACGCCGACCGTCAAGCTCATGGTCGGCGGCATCGACAAGCAGATCTACCTGCCGTACCAACTCGCCCAGAGCCTCGGCTACTACAAGAAATACGGCGTCGACGTCCAGCTGAGCACCGAGCAGGACGGCGGTGTCGGCGCCGAGGAAGCCATGGCCTCGGGGCAGGTGGACATGGCGGGCGCCTGGTACAACCACACGATCGAATTCCAGGCGAAGGGCAAGGCCGTCGAGGACGTCGTCCAGCTCTCCGGCGCGCCGGGCGAGCGCGAGATGTGCACCAAGAAATCGGGCGTCCACTCGGCGGCCGACTTCAAGGGAAAGACCCTCGGCGTCACCGACCTGGGTTCGGGCACCGACACCCTCACCCAGTTCCTGGCCGCCAAGAAGGACGTCAAGACCAGCCAATACCACCGGATCGGGGTCGGCGCGGGCTCCACCGCCATCGCCGCGCTGCAGAACGGCAAGGTCGCCTGCGTCATGACGACGCAGCCGACGGTGGCCGCGATCGAGAAGAAGGGCGTCGGTACCTCCGCGATCGACCTGGCGACCACGGAAGGTGCCACGGCGGCGATGGGCGGTGCCTATCCCGCTGCCAGTGTGCTCGCCCGCACCGACTGGGTGAATGCGCACAAGGACACGGTGCAGAAGGTCGTCGACGCGCTCGTCGCCACCATGCACTGGATCAACTCCCACAGCGCGGCCGACATCGCGAACAAGCTGCCGGCGTCGTTCGTGTCGAACCAGTTGGTGACCAAGGCCGACTACATCGCAGCCCTCAAGGAGGACAAGGGTCAGTTCCTCCCAGACGGCATCATGCCGTCCGGCGGTCCGAAGACCTCTTTGGCGACGGAGAAGCTGGTCGGGGACGTGAAGTCGTCGGTGGACCTCAGCAAGACGTTCACCAATGACTTCGCCATCCAGGCCAACAAGACCGAGGGCTTCAAGACCACCACGAGCCCAGCAGGGCCGAACGGCTGAGCATTCACCGGTCACGGAGCCGCCCAAGTGCAGTCAATTGGGCGGCGCCAGGCCAATGAGCGCGAGCTGTCGGGCGGGTACCTTCTGTGCCACGCCGGCCTGTCCCCGCTCACCCTCCTCGCAGAGGAGACCAGTGCTGGAGCCGGCGTTCGAAGCAGCTCCAGGGAGGGTGCCCGTCCTGCCGCCCGGCCGCTGCCCGCGCAGGTCGACGATCGGGCACGGTCGCCCGAACCGGCCCTCACTGCCCCGTGTCACCGACGGCGTGCCCGGAGCAGGCCCTCGTGCTCACCTCGCTCCCGACAATCCCCTCCGCGCCCCCCGTTCTTCGACGCCCCGGAGGCCAGCGGTCCCCTTGCAGGACTGCCAAGAGGATAACTGTGAGAGTTCTTCTTCGGCCCGGGATGGGTTGTTGCCAGGGTCAGCGCTCGTGATCCGGCATGACTCGCAAAATAACTGGCGTCCCGTCAGGGACTGCCGTTCCTCCGAGATGTCTGCCGGACGCGGGCGTCGGCCTGGCCCACCCGTTGGCTTGATCAGCAGCTTGTCCGCCTTCCGGCGTGACTCATCACAGTTCCGCCACGTGGTGACTCCACCCAGGCCGACGCCGACCACGGCCATCCGACCCGGAGAGAACAACCGCGTGACCATGCTCGCAGAACACGTCGACGGCGTCATCGGTGTCGACACCCACCGCGACACGCTTGCTGCGCTGTCGTCAGCCCCATCGTGGCTGTCCTGGAGACCACGGAGGCACCCGCTCACGGCCGCGGCTATTGGCGTCTTCTCGACTTCGCCTGCACACGTGCCCGGCCGACGCTGCTGGGCGCTCGAAGGAACAGGAAGCTACGGCGCTGGCCTCGCTGCCTTCCTCGAAGATGCTGGCGAACAGGTCGTTGAGGTCTGCCGCCCCAAGCGTCCGCCGGTCCGCGGCGAGCGGAAAACGGACATGCTCGACGCTGTTCGCGCGGCTCGCGAGGCCCTGGCCACGGAGCACGTCATCCAGCCCCGCAAACGCGGAGAAAGCGAGGCCATGCGCGTGCTGCTGGCCGCCCGGCAGGGCGCCGTGCACGCCTCTACCGCGGCCATCAACCAGCTCAAGGCTCTGATCATCTCCGCGCGGGACGACCTCCGCGCGGAACTGCGCCGTCTGAGCCGACCCGCACAGGTCACGCACTGCGCGGGCCTCCTTGACTGCTCCGCGCTGTCCACGGAGCACCGCATGACCATCCGTGCACTGCGTTCCACCGCCCAGCGCATCCGCCATCTGCAGGTCGAGGCCCGCGAGCTGGAGAGAGAGCTCCTTCAGCTCGTTCACGAACATGGGCCAGGACTATTGGAGTTGCTCGGCATCGGCGCGATCACCGCAACGGAGATACTGGTCAGTTGGTCGCACCCGGGCCGGTTCCGCTGCGAAGCGGCCTTCGCCTCCTTCGCAGGGGTCGCACCGATCCCCGCCTCCTCGGGTCTGACCAACAAGCAACGGCAGCCGAGTTCGCGGCCGCGGCAGTAGGGGCACAGCTCGGTGGTGGAGGTGAGGTGCCAGCCGAACACCCACCGCAGGCAGGAGTTCGCCCGGAAAGGGCCGCGGTCGCCGACCTGGTGGTGGAGGGCCGGCAGCCATGCCGGGTACGCCGAACTGAGCAGCGACCTGCGCGAGCCAGTCGTCTGGCGAGACACCGGTCTTGCCGCGTAGCTCTTCCTATTGGTCCATCGCTTCGGCGAGGTCGACCGCTTCGGGGTAGACGACGGCCGGGGCGGCCTGGCGGCGTCGCAGCCTGGGGCCGACGGCAGTGCGTTCTCCCGCTCCCGCCACACCTCCCGGGCGACTTGCTTGGAGGCCCACCACCACAGCGTCACCGGTGCGCGTCGGCCACGAGCGCGTCCCCGGCCGGTCCCAGGCGGTGGTTGAAGGCCCGGTGCCGCTGGAGAGCGTGTGCGATGTCGGGGACCGGTGCGGTGTCGATGAGATACCGCCGTCGTCGCCGCACTGCCATCGCCGGCCGCAGCCGCAGGGCCGCCACCGGCGCCCGGCCGCGACCAGCCACGCCCCCTCCTCCACACACAGAGGGCAGGCTTTCAGCGGAGCGGCGCCCGGCTCCTTGGGCCACGCGATGATGCGTACGGTGCCCGCGGCGGCGTCCAGCAGCTTCTCGGCCTGGAGACCGGGAAGGGAGCGCTGCAGCTGCTCCCCATCGCGTTCCACGAGCCCGGACAGGCGCGCCATCGCCTCAGCGCTGACCATGACTTCCTGCCGGGCGGGGAGCACGTCCGCCGCATTTCGTGGCAGCCGCTCCTGGTGCAGCGCCTTCAGCAGGCGCGGCAGCTCGAGCCCGTTCGCAGTGGCGGTGCGGGCGAGGTACGAGGCGTTGCTCTCGCCCTGGACCATCGGAACCCTGATCGGCAGATCCGACGGGTTAGGCGGTGTGCTGGGCGTACGGGCTCGTCCCGGAGACCCGCTGGTGGGCTGCGACACGAGGCGACGGTAGGCAGAGGTGGCCTATAAATAGCCACACCCAGGACACCTTCTCCGCGAAAACGCTCTTTCGCGCTGCTCTCGGGACAGAACTGCGACGGCGGTGCCTGAGCCGAGAGGCCGGCCCTTCAGCGCCGGCGATCTGACAGGGGGGCACCTCCGGGGTGTTCACGAGTGGGGTTGAGCAGGGCGAATGAAGCGTTTTCAAGATTGTTTCCCGTGGGTGAGTTGATCGTTCCCCGCGGTGACGGGCAGGTGGACGGTGCACGCTGGCTTGCAGACGGGCGCTGCAAAGGAGGGGCTATTCCGGACGGGGCGAGTGGGAGCCGGTAGGACGGATCGGACGGGAGCCATTTGTGATCTTGCGACCGGCTGTCAGGTTTCTGACCGAGCAGCACGGCCATCGCCTCTAAAGGTTGTCCCGTAAATGACCTACGACATGGTGGCGGATCTGTCGTTGGCCGGTCACCCGGCGAGGGTGAGGTTATGCAGGCGGGCGATGCCGAGCATGGCGTGGTAGACGCCATCTCCCTTCAGACGGCAGTCGCGCAGGATCTTCCAGCCCTTCATCCGGGCGAAGGCGTGCTCGACGCGGGCGCGGACTTTGCGGTGCGAGGCGTTGTGCTCTTCGTTCCAGGCAGGCAGTTCGGCCTGGCCACGCTCGCGGCGGTGCGGGATGACCAGGCCGGTGCCCCGGTAGCCACCGTCCGCGATCACCGTGGTGCTGCCGACGGCTTCCTTCGCGCCGGATAGCTCCCATGCTTTGCAGTCGTTGCGGTTGCGGGGCACCGGTCGGCTCACGGCGACCACGAGCCGGGTGTCCGCATCGATGACGACCTGGTGATTGGTTGAGTACCGGTAGCCTGCGCGTTTCACTTGCCACGGTGTCCGGATCTTGAGCGGAAACGCGAAAGTGCCTTCTGAGCTGGGACGATGAGGCTTGTCTAAGGTCGTCGTTCCAGCAGGAAGGCACTTTCTGCGTGCACACTACCGGGTCGCGCCCCAGGCTCGTCGTCTCGTCCGACGGGCGCGGGGTGATCAACCACGCTGGGTCCCGCCTGCTGGCCGATCTCGCCGACGCCACCGGCCTGACCGCATCCTTCACCGACGCTCTGCGTCGGCTGCGGCCACGCGGTACCGGGCACGCCCCTGGAAGAATCGCGGTGGATCTGGCGGTGATGCTCGCCGACGGCGGCGAGGCCATCACGGACCTGGCTCTACTGCGCGATCAGGCCGAGGTGTTCGGTCCGGTGGCCTCCACTCCGACCGCCTGGCGGCTGCTGGCCGGCATCGATCCTGCCGCCCTCGCGGCACTGCGGGCGGCCCGCGCCGCCGCCCGCGAAGTCGCCTGGATGCAGGCTGCCGACACCGGCCCTGGGATACCCACGGCCCACGCGGGCGGACGCGACCTTGCGGGCCTGGTCCTGGACATCGACGCCACACTCGTCACCTGTCACTCCGAGAAGGAGCAGGCGGCGGCCACCTATAAACGCGGCTTCGGCTACCACCCGCTGCTGTGCTTCCTGGACAACACCGGAGAAGCCCTGGCCGGAGTACTGCGGCCGGGCATCGCCGGGGCCAACACCGCCGCCGATCACATCGCTGTCCTCGATCAGGCCCTGGCCCAGATCCCCGACGCCCACCGCCACGGCACCGACATCCTCATCCGCACCGACAGCGCCGGAAGCGCGAAGGCATTCCTGACCCACCTGCGCCGCTTGCGCTCGCGCGGCATCCACACGTCCTTCTCGGTCGGTCATCCCGTCACCGAACCGGTCCGCCGCGCGATCCGCGCCCTGCCCGAACACGTCTGGCATCCCGCGCTGGAGAAGGAAGGCTCCCTGCGCACCGGCGCGGAGGTCGCCGAGCTGACCGGCCTTGTGGACCTGGACGGCCACCCCGACGGCACGCGGATCATCGTGCGGCGTGAGCACCCGCATCCCGGCGCCCAACTGTCCCTGTTCGACCTCGACGAAGGCATGCGCCACCAGGTCTTCCTCACCGACACCCCCTACGGCGAAGGCTCGTTGCAGCACCTGGAAGTACGCCACCGGGCGCACGCCCGCGTCGAGGACCGCATCCGCTGCGGCAAGACCACGGGCTTCGGCCGCTTTCCCTCGCGACACTTCGCCATCAACACCGCCTGGCTGGAGCTGGCCCTGACCGCCCTCGACCTGCTCGCCTGGATGCGCACTCTGCTGCTGGAAGGCGAACTGGCCACCGCCGAGACGAAGAAGCTCCGCTACCGGCTGCTGCACGCAGCTGCCCGCATCACCCGCGGCGGTCGCCGCCTGCACCTGAGGATCTCCGCAACGTGGCCCTGGCGAAACGCTGACCAGCGCATTCGCCCGCCTCACGGCCCTGCCACGGCCGGCCACCTGAACCGCGGCACCGCCCCTGACCACCCACGACCCGAGGAACCCTGGAGAACCCGACCCGAGCGTCGGGCCCCAGCCATGCCCAGCAGCCACGAGCAACCGAAACCACCGCTTCACCACGATCCGACCAACTCAGCCACGCGAAGCGAAACGGGGAGGGTAGTTCTTCGACTGCTCGGCGACCGCGTGATCTCGCGTGGGCACCAGGGTTCCGTCCACGATCAGCACCGTGCCCCTGCGGAACCGGAGCGCCAGCGACGGTGCGAGGTGGCCGATAATGAGACCGGCCGCGGACTTTGAGACCCCGAATAGCGGGGCCAACTGCCGGAGTGTCAGGTTCGTGCGCCAGTAGGCCGCGACCAACAGGATCCGGTCCTCCAGCGGAAGGCTCCACGGCCGGCCCTTGCGTACCGGTTCCGCGCCCTCCTGTCGCAGCGCGCTGATCAGCTTGCCGAACTGACGCGGACTCATCCCGGTGAACGGGGCTATCCAGGACGGCTCCGACGCCGTGATCACACCAGCCACGGCAAGATCATCCCACCTGCGACCAGCACAGTTACCGGATACCCCTTTGCAGAGCCCTCATTGCTGAGACCGGCGAGCTGGCCTATCGGCGCCTTCGGACAGGGCGCTGACTCCCAGGTCCCTGCGCATCGCCTCGCGCAGGTCAAACAGGGAGGACCTCGTCGCCTCCCGCAGACGATCGTGTGCCGCTTCCAGCGTTTCGCCGGACTCCTCATGACCGCGCTCGATCCGGCGCACCATCTCGTAGATCTTCCACAGGTCGCCGTTGGCCACCGCCGCCACCGGCAGCAGCGCGTCCGGCAGCACGAGCTGCGCCTCCCCCACCGCTCCCGCATCGCGTCACGGGCAGCTTCCGCGTCGGCCTTGGCCCGCTCGATGTCCACGCCGGTGCGCAGGGCATCGACGTACAGGAGCAACGTCGAGTGAAACTGCCGGTCGGCCATGTTCAGTGCGACATAGCAGGCATGACGCCGTTCCAACATGGCCTGGCGCCGATTTCAGTCCTCTTCGTCCCGCCGGTGCCGCTGGTCGTGTTCCAGCTCCACCATCCGGGCACGTGCAGCGGCGCGCTGCGTCAGGAGTCCGGAAGCCAGGGTGCCGACGACACCCAACGCAGCGATAGGCAATGCCGCTATCGAGCCGCCCACGCATCCTCCTTGGCGCTAGCCGACGTTCAAGCCCGAGCAGGCTAGCGTGCTGGCCTGGGGAAGGGTCAGGCCAACGATGGGTGACTGCTTATGGGACAACCTTTAGCGCGGCGGGCCGCCCTTTTTTCGGCCCGGTTGGATGCCACCATCGCGTGCGTACGGAGCCCGACCGAAGCGAGGACCTGCGCGCCTGACTCACGCCACGTGAGGATTCTCGTGGTGCCAGTAGAACTGTCCGTGTAGCGTCAGAGCAGCTGTCATGGTTCCCGAAGTACCGGTCGCCCGTGAGCGCGAGTTCGCGGGCGTCTTGCTGTTCAGAGTCTCTGAGGACCAGGGCGATCACCTCCGGTCCCCGCACGGTGCGGGAGCCGACTTCGAGTCCCCTTGGAGGACATATGGCCAGCGGAACCGTCAAGTGGTTCAACTCGGAAAAGGGCTTCGGCTTCATTCAGCAGGACGGCGGCGGCCCGGACGTCTTCGCCCACTACTCCAACATCGCCGCCTCGGGATTCCGCGAGCTCCAGGAAGGCCAGAAGGTGAACTTCGACGTCACCCAGGGCCAGAAGGGCCCTCAGGCGGAGAACATCACCCCCGCCTGAACCGATCCGCCACGACGCCCGCTCCCGGACAACCGGGGCGGGCGTCGTGCGTCCGGGCGGACTGCATCAACGGCACTGCGCACATCGGTCAGACGCATAGACGACAGGTTCGTGCCAGTTAGGTTGCCGGCCCCGCCCCGTGCGGCCCGGATGGCCACAACGGTGGCGAATACCTGCGCATCAGAGGTCGGCAGCGACAGCGAGATCACGTAGCCGAGGAGGGTTCGTGCGGCCTCCCCTTGCTGAGCCGTCAAGAGAAAAGGAAGCTGCGCAGGCTAACGCTGGGGTGCGCGGCAACCACCAGCTAGCTCTCCAGGACCGCCGGCGGTGCAGCACGCTGTACGCACACGCGTGCTTTGCGATCTGTGGTCTGCCAGGGTCGACTCCGAGCACGCGGATCTTTCCGACGGGTTCTTCCGGCGTCGCGCGGACCAGACGTAACGGTGGCTTCGCATTACCGCAATGCGGACAGTCCGCATCCGCCGATGCCTGCGGCCGGGGCGTTGGATGACATGTGTGGTTCATGGCTCCTACCCTGCTCGGCCCGGTCGCGGGGGGCCATCGGCTGCAGGATCCATTTACCGCAGGCCCAAACGTGTAGGCGCCAGAGAAGACAGCGGCGGTTGGACGCCCAACGTGGGGGACGCGGCGAGTCTCGACAGGTCCAGAATGCGCTGTTCGGCGAGGTAGCCGGCGTGGGCGGTGCCGACGAGACGAACGGCAGGAGATGGTGCTCGCAAGCCGCGCATGCCCGGAGTTTGCCGGGGCGGGTGGCCTGCGGGAGCCTGGATGTGTGATTCATCGGCGTGTGTCGTTCCGGGCGCCCGACGCGCCGCAGAGTTCGCGTGCCGAGAGCAAGGCCGAGCCATCGCCCACGAGCACGGTCAAGGCCCCGATGGCGTATATCGTCGCGTTGACTGTGCCGATTGTGGCACTGGAGCTGGTGATCGACGACCGCACGGTGCGGCTCATCCCCTTGCTGATCCTGCTGCCCGCCTTCCCGGCGGCGCTCGGCACCGTGCGTCAGACCATCTACGCAGTGGGCTGGGTGTTGATCGTCATCACGGGAGTACTGATCTACCGGCCGCTGTCCTCCTGGTACAACTACGTGATCATCATGGTGCTGGCCGCAGTGCTGGGCGTGTTGTGCGTCCTGACCTGCCACTGGCGGATCCGCCGTGAGCGGGAACTGAGCCGAGTGCGGTCCACGGCTGTCGCCCTCCAACGACAGGTGCTGCGGCCCCTGCCGATTCTCACCGACAGGGTGATCGTCGACGGCGTGTATCTGCCGGTGGAGGAGGACCGGCTGGTAGGAGGAGACATCTACGAAGCGGTGGCCTCGCCGTACGGTACGCGGCTGCTTTTCGGCGATGTCCAGGGCAGGGGGCTGCCGGCGATCGGAGCCGCCTTCGCCGCGCTCGGAGCGTTCCGAGAGGCCGCCCTGCGTGAGCCGACGCTCACCGCACTCGTGGATGACCTGGAGAGAGCAGTCGTCCGGCACAACGCCTTCGCGCAACAGATCGGCGAACCCGAGCGATTCGTCACCGCTCTGATCCTGGGGATCGACGAGTCGACCGAGACGCAGGCCGTCAACTGCGGCCATCCACCGCCCTACCTGTTGAATGCCGGACCGGTGAGCCCCGTGCCGCTCGGCGACCCAGGCGTGCCACTTGGTCTTGCGGACCTGGCTGCGATACCCAGGATCGTCGTCTGGTTCCCGTTCCCCTCCGGCGCCACCCTTGTTGCCTGCAGTGACGGCGTCACCGAGGCCCGCAGCATCACCGGTGATTTCTATCCCCTCGAAGAGCGCCTGCGGGCCTGGGCGGATGGCTCCCCATGGGAGCTCGCCAGCAACCTGGTCGACGATCTCAGCTGCCACACGGCAGGGGAACTTCGGGACGACATCACCGCGCTCGTGGTCCGCAGGGCAGCAGCCTGAGCAGGTGCCTCCCGCAAAGGGAGCGCACAAGACGACACGGTTTGGAGGCATCCTCGATGACGAACGCCGCCCCTCCCGCACCGATCGTGGTCGGCACCGACGGCTCCCCCGCCTCCGGGTGGGCCGTACGCTTCGCCCTTCAGGAGTCACAACTACGCGGGACGGGGCTCCGCGCTGTATGCGCGTACGACTTCGCCGCCCGGTACAGCGGTTTCGAGTGGCCTGCCGCTTCGGGTTTCTACGATCTGGACACGCAGCTGCGCGACGCCACGTTGGAGGCGGTTACCAAGACGCTTCAGGAGGCGCGGGAGCAGGTCGGCGGCGCACCGGTGGACGTAGAGATCAGAGTCGAACGGGGCCGCCCGTCGCAGGTCCTGCTGGACGCCAGCAATGACGCCTGCCTCCTGGTGGTCGGCAGCCGCGGCTCAGGCGTATGGGGTCGCCTCACCCTGGGCTCCACCAGCACAGAGGTCGTGCATCACGCCCATCTCCCAGTCGTCGTCGTGCCGGCCGAGCGGACGGACCAGGCTTCGTGAAGTGAGGGTCTGTGGTGGCCGCCTCTGTCACGGGCGGAGGACGACCAGGGCGGTGTCGTCGGTGGCACCGGCAGGTGGGGTCAAGTCGGCCAGGAGGGCGTCGGCGAGCGTTTCGGGGTTGGCGCCCTGGTGGCGGGTGAGGGAGTCGGCAAGCCGGGCCAGGCCGACATCGATGTCCTCGCGGCGGCGTTCGATCAGCCCGTCGGTGTACAGCACAAGGGTGGCCCCCTCGGTGAACGCGGTCTCGGCCTGCGGGCGGGGGACGTGTTCGGGGCGGACTCCGAGCGGGGGGTCGGTGGCCTGGTCGAGGAAGTCCACGCGACCGTCGGGGTGCAGCAGGGCTGGTGGAGGGTGGCCGGCGCTGCTGTAGGCGATGGTGCGGTTGGTGCCGTCGATGACGGACAGGACCGCCGTGGTCGACTCCGCGCCGTCGACCGAGCGGGCGTACAGGCCGAGGACTTCCAGGGCTCGGGCGGGGCCGTCGGCGACACGGGACGCGGCGCTAAGGGCGCTGCGCAGCTGGCCCATGACGCAGGCGGCGGCCAGGCCGTGGCCGACGACGTCGCCGACGGCCACCGCGATGCGGTCGCCAGGCAGGTCGACGAGGTCGTACCAGTCCCCGCACACGTTCAGAGTCCCGACCGCCGGGCGGTAGCGCACGGCTGCGCGGTGACGCCTCAAGGGCCCGGGGGCGGGCAGCATCGCCTCTTGCAGGCTCAAGGCGACTTCGCGTTCGCGGGCATGGGCTTCGCGCAGCCGTTCGTTGACCTCCTGCAGCTCCCGGGCCCGGTTGTACAGCTCGGCTTCCACTACCGTCGCTCGGCCTCCGCCGCCTCGGTCACTGCGGGTGCGGATCAGCTCGGTGATGTCCTCCTCCCGGTGCAGAAGCAGCACCACCCGCCCGTCCGGGCCGAAGATCGGGACGTTGACCGGACTCCAGTACCGCTCCTCCCACACCCCGGGCTGGTCCGGGTACTCCACGTCGTAGCGGTGCAGCGTCATGGCGTCGCGCTGCCCGGTGGCGGCCACCCACCGCAGCGATGCCTGCAGCTTGCGCATGCCGGTCACGGCAGGGTCCTTGGGGTCGTCGGGGAAGGCATCAGACAGACGGCGGCCTACCACCTCGTCACGACTACGCCCCATGCTGCTCAGGAACGCCTCGTTGACGTCGGCGTACACCAGGTCCGTAGTGAACAGGGCCACCGCACTCGGCAGCGCCTGGAATACCGCCTCGTAGTCGATCCCGGATGCGTTCACGATGCCACCTGCCCGCGACGCAATGTCGATCACGTGTTCTTTCACGATAAGCACCAGCGGCGCTCCGGGCAGGCCAGCCACCCCCGGGCACCGCAGCCGCTAGGCGCAGCGCGGACCGGTGGGGCGGCGGGTGTGCGTCAGGAAGGCTTTGGGGCCGCGGGCGGGGAGGAGGCCGGCTCCAGGCGGACGCAGCAGTGGCCGGGGCTGGGCGCCAGGCACGCTTGGAGGCCGTCTTCGTCGAGCCCTTCCAGCACGCCGCGGAGCAGGTGGAGATTCATGCCGCACACCGTCTGGGTGTGCTCGCGGGCGAGCGCGTGGAAGGGGCAGTTGCCCAGGACGACGGCATCACCGTCATAGCGGGGCTCGAACCCGTACCGCTCCAGCACGTCGAACACACCCGTGCGGTCATGGCCCGCGAGGCGTGTGCCCAGCTCGTGGGCTTTGTGGTGCAGCACGGTCCGGATCGGCTGGCCGGTGGCTTCGGATTCCTCCATGGCCTGCGCGAGGAGTCTCCCGGCCAGTTCGTAGTGCCGCTCGGGCAGGCTGACGGTGACCTGCTTGGTGGAGCGCTTGTAGAGCTTGGCAGGCCTGCCTGCGCCCGGGCCGGTGCGTCCGCTGCGGCGTTCGTACACGACGTCGAGCAGTGATTCGTCGACCAGGCGGTCCAGGTGGAACGCCGCAGTCGGCCGGGCCAAGCCGAGGGCGGCGGCCGCTTCGTCGCGGCTGACCGGGACCGGCTGGCGCACGACGTGGTCATAGAGCCTCCTGCGGGTCGGTTCGTCGAGCGCGGCGATGGCGGAGACGTCGGGGTGGGGTGCTTCTTCCGGGTGGTCCACGACACCACTGTAAAACAAACGGCTATTGACTAAAGAAGGATTGCGCGCTTCTATCGTTAGTAAGAGTTGTCAATAGAAGGAAGACGTCATGTCGTCCGCAACCACCAACACCACGTCCGCCAAGCCTCGGCCGGCTGTACTCACCGACCCCGGTTACCAGGCCTTCGTCATCCTTCGCACCGGGTTCACCGTGGCGCCGATCCTGTTCGGCCTGGACAAATTCACCAACCTGCTCGTCGACTGGCCCACCTACCTCGCGCCCTGGATCAACGACGTCGTTCCCGGCAGCGCCCAGGCAGCCATGTACGCCGTCGGTGCCATCGAGATCGTCGCGGGCATCGCCGTGGCCCTCGCCCCACGCTTCGGGGGCTGGCTGGTGGCCGGATGGCTGGCCGGCATCATCGTCAATCTGCTGACCATCCCAGGTCACTACGACATCGCACTGCGAGACTTCGGACTCCTGCTCGCAGCGGTTGCCCTCGCCCGGCTCGCCCAGCGCTACCACGGCAAGCTTCAGCCGCGCTGAAGCCCTCAGCGGACCGATCGCCACGAGATGGGTGAGCGCCCGGGGGCTCACCCACCTCCCTGTGCCATCGCAGTCCCGCTCTGGGTCGACCGCTCGTGCGGGGACCGGAGCCGCAAGCGGCATACCGGGGGTTGATGGGAAGGTGGTGCCATGGGAACCACCAGTGGTTCTCCCGGAACAGGGGCCGACCGGTGTCCGTCGGTCGGAGGCTTGCGGATCGGCGGCTACGCGCCGCTGCGGGAGTACGCGGTGATCGGTGACGGCCGGACAGCCGCCCTGGTCGCCCGCGACGGGTCGGTGGACTGGCTGGGCCTGCCCGACCTGGACTCGCCCGCGGTCTTCGGCGCCGTGCTGGATGCCGCCCGCGGCGGCCAGTTCCGGCTCGAGCCCTCCGTTCCCTACCGGGCGGAGCGCCGCTACCTGCCCGGCACCAATGTCTTGGAGACGACATTTGTCACCAGCGGTGGCAGGGTCCGGCTCACCGACGCCCTCAGCCTGCGCGATGATTCAGCGCTCACACCGATGCGGGAGCTGCTGCGACGTCTCGACGGGCTCTCGGGCTGCGTTCCGCTCACCTGGAGCGTGCAGCCCCGGTTCGGCTACGGCACTCGCCGCACGCGGCTTGCCCGGCGCGCCGGTGTCCCGGTAGCGACATCCGGCCGGGACGCACTCGCGGTCTGCGCCTGGGACGCCGGGGTACCCGACTGCCACGGGGATTCGATCAGCGGCCATTTCGAACTGGGCCAGGGCCGCCATGCCATGATCGCGATGCCGTTCGCCGATCAGGAGCCCCTCGTATTCCCGGGCCGCGCCGAGTGCGAGAGGCGCCTGGCGGGCACATGTGCGGCCTGGCGGAGCTGGGCGCACGACCGTCTTTACACCGGACGGTGGCATCAGGCGGTGATGCGCAGCCTGCTGGTGCTGAAGATGCTGGTCTACGCCCCATCGGGCGCGGTGGCGGCTGCGGTGACGACCTCGCTGCCGGAGGAGATCGGCGGCGAGCGCAACTGGGACTACCGCTTCTCCTGGGTGCGCGACTCCGCCTTCACGCTGGCCGCGTTCTTGCGGCTCGGCTGCCCCGCGGAAGCCCATGGCTACTTCTGGTGGCTGATGCACGCCTCCCAGCTCACCCACCCGGACCTGAACGTGCTGTACCGGCTCGACGGCGGCCCCCGCACCCCGGAGAAGACGCTGCCCTGGGAGGGATACCGCGGTTCAAAGCCGGTCCGCAGCGGCAACGCCGCAGCCGGGCAGATCCAGATGGACACCTACGGCGAGCTGCTGCAGACGGCCTGGCTGTACGCCCGGGCTACTGGACGGCTCGACGCGGACGTGGCCCGCCGTCTGGGGGAGCTGGCCGACCTCGTGTGTAAGACCTGGCAGCAACCCGACTCCGGCATCTGGGAAGTACGCAGCGCTCCCCGCCACTTCACCCAGTCGAAGATGATGTGTGGGGTGGCCCTCGACCGTGCCGTCGACCTCGCCGACCGCGGGCTGATCCCCGGCCGGCACCGGGCCCGCTGGCACATCGCACGCGAGGAGATCTCCACGTTCGTCGAGACCCGCTGCTTCTCGTCCCGCCGCAACAGCTACGTGCGTGCCGCCGGCAGCGAGGACCTGGACGCTGGTGTCCTGCTGGGCCACCTCTACGGATACGGTGACAATGACCAGCGCATGCGGGCCACGGTCAGTGCCCTCGACAGGGAGCTTCGGCACGGTCCCTACGTCGACCGTTACGCGGGGGAAGACGGCCTGAGCGGTAGCGAAGGAGCCTTCCTGGCGTGCTCCTTCTGGCTCGCCGAATCCCTCGCCCGCACCGGTTGCGTTCGTCAGGCGATCGAGCTGATGGACGACCTGGTCGCTCTGGCCAACGACGTCGGCCTCTACAGCGAGGAAATCGACCCCGCCACCGGCGCCTTCCTGGGAAACCTCCCTCAGGGCCTGAGCCACCTGGCGCTGATCAGCGCCGCCTGCACCATCAGCGCTGCCGAGAAGGAGGCGCCCCAGTGAGCGCCTGGGGAGCCGCCGCGGGCGCCTTCGTCGGCACGCTCGTGCTGACGACCGTGCTGCGCGCCGCCAGTGAGCTGCGCCTGACCCGCATGGACCTGCCGTTCCTGCTGGGCACGGCGGTGACCGTTAACCGCACCCGGGCGAAGGCCATCGGATACCTGATGCACTTCCTCAACGGCCAGATCTTTGCGTTCACGTATTACGCGGTCTTCCTCGCCATCGGCCAAGCCGGCTGGTGGCTGGGCGCCCTGTTCGGTCTGTCGCACGGCCTGTTCGCAGGCACCGCCCTGGTGAACATCCTTCTGCCTGTTGTCCATCCCCGGATGGGCACCCCGCTGACCAGCGTCCCGCAGGTGGCCCTGGTCGAACCGCCGGGCTTCCTGCTGCTCAACTACGGCCCGAGCACACCACTGGTCACCGTCCTCGCCCACGTCGGCTACGGAGCCATCGTGGGAGGCTTCACGTCACTGGGGGCCTGACGATCACTCTCAACCCGCAAAGCCATCTCCTGGCGGACGCGCAGTCGACAAGCTCGGCTGTTGGACGACTCTCTGCATGAGTACGAATGCGGGTGGGCTGCGGGCGCATCGGCACCGCCTTGCTCCCGGTCGATCACGCACAGACCCTCATGCACCTGGTCCCCCAGACCACGCAGGTCCGCGGTCGACAGCACGATCTGTCCTCAGCTGGTCACCACATCCTCAACGACCAGCACCCGGCGTCCCTCGATGTCGGCGCCTTCGGCGAGACGGCTCGCGGCCGGCGCCTCCGGTTACGTCCTGAAATCAGTCGCCGACCGCGACCTCGTCGAAGCCTGCCGCGCCACCATGCGCGGCGAGTCCTTCCTCTACCCCGGCGCCGTCAACGCGCTCATCCGTAACTACCTCGACCGCGCCCGCCAAGGCGAGACCATCCCCGAACGGGCCATCACCAAACGGGAGGAAGAAATCCTCAAACTCGTCGCCGAAGGCCACACATCCCAGGAGATCGCCGAGATCCTCGTCATCAGCGTCAAGGCTGTCCACCGCCACCGCGCCAACTTGCTGCAGAAACTCGGCCTGAAGGACCGGTTGAACTCACCCGCTACGTGATCGAGTCGGACTGATCGAACCATAGCCCGGCCATGTCCCCACCGGCCGCATCCGTCGGGTAGCCACTGTCATCACTAACTGCGGACGCCTCTTCGCCGCGACCGTCCAGGCTCGTCTTGATCCGGGAGGGCCCTGCTGAGGGCCGATCGGCCCTCATGGCCGTGGGCCTGTTGTCCCATGCGGCTGGCACGCCGGATGTGACACGTTCGATACATCGACGCTTTCGGGAAGGAAGGGTGATGGTCATGCACGCTCAACTCGGCGATCAACTCGTCGTCGAACGCCCGAGCACCGGCGCTACCAGGCGCGACGGCGAGATCGACAGACTCCACCACGAGGACGGAACACCGCCCTACGACGTGCGCTGGCCGGACACGGACCAAGTCACGCTCGTGACACCCGCGCCCGACGCACATGTCCATCACGTCGAACCCGGGCCCGCGGCAACGGATCAGCGCCCCCGGCCGAACACGGCCGAGGAGAAGGCCGCCCATGTGTCCGACCGACCCCGCGCCGGGCACGCCAGCGACATCGGCCGGCGCCTGGCCGCCGAACGCAAGCGGCAGGGACTGACCCGGTCAGAAACAGCCCGCCGCGCCAGAATGGCACCGGAATACCTGGCGTACCTCGAAGAACAGCCATCCGACCCGAGCCTGGCGAGTCTCATCAGACTGGCCGCCGCGCTGGGCACCAGCGTCGCAGCCCTACGGGGCAGCGGCATTGATCTGCCACCCGGACAAGCCCAGGCGCTCCTGCACCCTCAACTGCGGGAACTCGACCCCGACGAGTGCCGCGCCCATCTTTCCACCCACGGCGTGGGGCGCGTCGCGGTCTCAACGCCCGACGGTCCGGCGGTCATCCCGGTGAACTACGACGTCGTCGACGGCGCAATCGTCTTCCGGACCCCGCCCGAATCGACCGCTGCGTCGGCCGTGGGAAGGGACGTTGCATTCGAGGTCGATCGCGTGGACGACGCCACGAGTCAGGGCTGGAGCGTGCTCATCGTCGGTCCTGCGCGGGTGGTCACGGATCCGGACGCCGTACGACGGCTGACCCGACGCGCCTATACCAAGCCATGGGGCGGAGGCAAATGCCACATGTGGGTGTCGATCCAGCCCAAGCGGATCACGGGCCGCCGCATCACTCCATCCGAGATCCCGCGGGCACCTTTGAGCCGCAGATCGTCAGACACGCAACGCGCCGTACAACGGAGGTAAAGCCATGACCGTCCAGCACGCGCCGGCCGAGGACCTGCGCCTGACCGCCGGGATCTACGCCGAAATCCTGGCCCGTGATCCCGCACAGTCCGATTTCCACCAGGCCGCGCGCGAGGTGCTGGAGTCCCTGAAACCGGTCCTCGCCCGCCACCCCGAGTACACGCGTCACCGCATCCTGGAGCGCCTGTGCGAACCGGAGCGGCAGCTGGTCTTCCGTGTCCCCTGGGTCGACGACACCGGGCAGGTACGGGTCAACCGGGGTTTCCGCGTGGAGTTCAACTCCGCGCTGGGCCCGTACAAGGGAGGCCTGCGTTTCCACCCTTCCGTCGACCTCGGCATCGTGAAGTTGCTCGGCTTCGAGCAGATCTTCAAGAACGCGCTGACCGGCCTGCCCATCGGCGGGGGCAAGGGCGGCGCCGACTTCGACCCCAAGGGCCGCTCCGACGGCGAGGTCATGCGGTTCTGCCAGTCGTTCATGACCGAGCTCCACCGCCACCTCGGCGAGCACACCGACGTACCGGCCGGCGACATCGGGGTCGGCACCCGAGAGATCGGCTACCTCTTCGGCCAGTACAAGCGCATCACCAACCGCTACGAGGCCGGGGTACTCACCGGCAAGGGCCTGAGCTGGGGCGGCTCCCACATACGAACCGAGGCCACGGGCTACGGCACCGTCTACTTCGTCTCCGAGATGCTGGCCGAACGAGGCCAAGACCTCGACGGCAGGAAGGTCGTCGTGTCCGGCTCCGGCAACGTCGCCATCTACGCCGCCCAGAAGGCGCACGAACTCGGCGCCAGAGTCGTCGCGATGTCGGACTCCGACGGCTACGTGGTCGACGAATGCGGCATCGACGTCGAACTGGTCAAGGACATCAAGGAAGTCCGCCGCGGCCGGATCAAGGAGTACGCCCAGACCATGATCCGGGCCCGGTACATCGAGGGCGGTTCCATCTGGGACGTACCGTGCTCGGTCGCGTTGCCCTGCGCCACCCAGAACGAACTCGACGAGAACGCGGCGCGGACCTTGCTGGCCGGGGGAGTGGTGGCGGTCGCCGAGGGCGCCAACATGCCCACCACCCCGAAGGCCGTACGGCTGCTGCAGGAGGCGGGCGTCGCGTTCGGCCCGGGCAAGGCGGTCAACGCCGGCGGCGTGGCCACCTCGGCACTGGAGATGCGCCAGAACGCTGCGCGCGAGGCATGGTCCTTCGAGGACACCGACCGGCGGCTCGCGGCCATCATGGCTGGCATCCACACCACCTGCCGCACGACCGCGGAGGACTACGGGGCCCCGGGCAACTACGTCGTCGGGGCGAACATTGCGGGCTTCGTCAAGGTGGCGGACACCATGCTCGAGCTCGGGGTGATCTGACAGCGGTCTGACACGTCGGGCACAGTCACGTCGACCGAGTTGCGGCGGCAGTTGACGATCAGTGGGCCCGCGGATGTTCACGAGGTGAGTGTGCGGTTCGGCGCACCGTAGTTTCAGGGCATGACATGCGAAGAACAGTCGTCACGGGGACGGCGCGCCGCCCGTGAGGGCGGCGCGCCGTAGCCGTCGGGATCCTCCTCGTTTCGGTTGTCAGGGCGCGGGTCCGGCGCCGTAGGGCGCATAGAGATCGAGCAACCGCGTACGGGCAGCCTGGAGCCGCCTTGCGATCATGCCGGCGACATAGCTGTACAATGCATGGTTCAATACGGGGTCCTTCTCGCACAGACGGCGGACCGCCGCTGCATCGAACTCGTAGGCTCGCACCGGGCTGTTGGCCTGGGCCCCCAGCTGCCAGCGACGAGGCGGGACGAGCCAGGACCAGCCCAGAAGTTTTCCAGCGCCGAGGCGCTCGATGACCGCAGCGCGCCTGCCTGGCACATGGAGGTCGAGCGCGACCGTGCCCGTGTGGATGATCCAGAAGCGGTCGGCCTGGCCGCCCTCGTTGAAGATGCGCGCGTCAATAGGGAACGACACCTTGCGGGCCAGGGACACGAGCTGATCGTGATGGCTTTTGGGCAGGGATCCGAAAACACCAGTCCTCGTAATCATGATGGGTTCCTTTCTGCACACTGCCCCGAGGTGACGGGGGGCTACGTGTGCGATCACGGGCCGTCACCTGGCGGCACGTTCGTCTTCGTCGGCGGGATCGAGCAGCGTCTCTTCGGCTGGCTGGAGGCTGGAGTGGGTCTGCCCAACCACTGAGACCACGTCGGTCACCATTAGACTGCCGATCTTGCTGTGCTTCATCACTGGCTCCTTTCGGCACGCATCTCCGGCCGGGGCCGGCTGTCAGTGTCGGGTCGCTGCTTTCCTTTCCCCGACGACTCCACCCTCCGTCGCGCAGGCGCCCGGTCCCAGGGCCTGACGGGTGCATAGCAGCTGGGCCGACCGGCCCTTACGGGCTGCCGACGTTCTCACCTTCCCAGCGGATACCGCGCGCGGCCGTGTCACGGTGCCGTCTGATATCCGCTCGATGCGCTCCACCGGCGGTTCCACCGCTGCTGCCCCACCGGCCGTTGTCCAGGCAGGAATGGTTCTTTGCATGTCCCTGGCCAGGACCGGGAGGGGGAAGGGATCTTGGGGGAGTGGGTGCGTGGTGGTACCCGCCCGGGGCGTGATCGGGACCGACGGGCACCGCCCCTGCCTGGGAGGCTTCGCTGTGCGACGGTGGCGTCACCGAACGGGGTGGTGGACGCGAGCGCGCTGGTGGGTGTGGGCGTCGACAGATTCCGAGCCCGGCCCCATGCCATGGGCCCGACGACCTGTGAACCAGCCGACGCGCTACTGCGTCGCTATCGGAACGTGCCACACCAAAGTGGTCCCGCTGCCGGGCGGGCAACTCAGCTTCATTTCTCCGCCCAGCCGTTCGGCCCGTTCGGCCATGTTGCGCAGCCCGCTGCGGCGGCCCTCGGGCTCGATACCCACACCGTTGTCGGAGACCGTCAGCCGTACGTCCCGGCCGTCGGTCTCCAGCGCCACGTCGGCCCTGTCGGCGTGGGCGTGCCGGGCGACGTTGGTCAGTGCCTCGTAGAGCACCGCCACCACATGATCGGCGGTCTCCCTCGGCACTTGGGTGTCCAGCAGGCCCTCCATGCGCAGGCTGGGCGGGAAGCCCAGTGCCGGGACTTCTTCGCCTACCACACGCACCACCCGTGCCCTCAGGCTCTGTCCTCGGGCGCTCTCGCGGGCGCGAAGACCGAAGATCGTCGAGCGGATGATCTTGATGGTCTCGTCCAAGTCGTCGATGGCGCGCAGTACGCGCTCGGACGCCTGGGGGTGCTCGATGAGGCGTCCCGCGCTCTGCAGTGTCATGCCAGTCGCGAAGAGCCGCTGGATGGCTAGATCGTGCAAGTCCCGGGCGATGCGGTCACGGTCCTCCAGGAGCGCGACCTGCTCGGCGTTGCTGCGCCGTTCCGCCAGCTCCATCGCCACCGCTGCCTGGGCGGCGAACCCCTGAAGCGGCTCGGTCTCCTGCTCCGTGAACACCGTCTCGCCCACTTTCCGGACCAGCAGCACAACGCCTCGCACGCTGTCACCCGTGCCGATGGGCACCGCCACTGCCGGTCCGAGTCCGGCGAAGGGTGCGAGGTCCAGCGAGCCCCTCTCTCGGCTCTCTGCCGGCAAGACATCCGTCTCGTTGCGCACGTCCTGGGAGACGTCGGGACTGGTGATGGGTGCGGCCGTGGAGAATGCCTCGCCGACGAGCGTGCCCTGCACCGGCAGCACCAGTCCGCGGTAGGCTTCCGCCTCCTGGCCGATCGCCAGTTCCACCGTCATCGTGCCGGTTTTCTCCAGCGGGATCGCGACCACGGCAAGCGCCGCAGCAGTGATCTCGCTGGACCGTTTGGCGATCAGGCTGAGTACCTCGCTGCGCGTGCTGCCGGAGAGCAAGCTGTGGGTGATCTCCGCGCTGGCCCGCAACCAGCGCTCGCGGCGCCTGGACTCCTCGTACAGGTGGGCGTTGTCGATGGCCACCCCGGCGGCGACGGCCAGTGCTGACAGGACGGACTCGTCCTCCTCGTCGAACTGCGCCCCTCCGCGTTTCTCGGTCAGATAGAGGTTGCCGAACACCTGGTCGCGCACCCGGATCGGAACGCCGAGAAACGTGTTCATCGGCGGGTGATGCGGCGGGAAGCCGTACGAGGCGGGGTGCTCGGAGAGTTTCGACAGCCGCAGCGGCTCCGGGTTGCGGATCAGCTCCCCCAGGATGCCGTGCCCCTCCGGGAAGTGCCCGATCTGCGCATTCTGCTCGTCGCTCACTCCGACCGTCAGGAAGTCCGAGAGCCGTTTCCCATCCGGCCCGATCACGCCCAGAGCGGCGTATTCGGCCTCGACAAGCGCCGCCGCCGCCTCCACGATGCTCCGCAGCACCTGCTCAAGGTCCAGCTCGCGCCCGACCGAAAGCACCGCCTCCAGCAGGCTGTGCACCCGGTCCAGGGTGCCGCGCGCCGCATTCAGGCGGGCCTCCTGCAGCAGTCGCAGGCGGGCCCCCTCGGTGCTTACCACCGGTGGTTCCTCCAGTCACCAGCCTCGATGAACCGACGGCCGACTGTTGCGCTCATTTGCCACCGTACCGTTTCCGGATGGGGGTGAAGCGAGATCGGCTTCATCGGCTGGGCGCCACCGCCCCGGGTGCGGAGCGATCGGGGACGGTGACCGGAGGGGTTCTTCCCGGATGGAATGACGAGCTTGCGGGCGATCTCGTGGACAGAAACGCCGGGGGAGGCTGCGGGCGCCGCCTCACCGTCCCGCCCAGCTCTGCCTCAAATCCGGCATTCACGACCCTGCGCGTGTCACCGCGCCCCTCGCCATGACCGGCGTTCACTGCCCCCTCTCGCGGTGAACGTGCGCGGAGTCGCGGTGCGCGTCCCGCTCCTGCCGGTCCTGCGCGTGGGTGGCAATGACGGCGGCCTGGATGCGGCGTTCCACGCCGAGCTTGGCCAGCAGGCGGGAGATGTGGTTCTTGACGGTCTTCTCCGCGAGGTAGAGCCGTCGGCCGATCTGCCGGTTGGTCAGCCCCTCGCCGATCAGTGAAGCTCCGCCATCTTGAAGTGGCTGGTCAGCGGGGTGGCGTGACCTCGTT
>NZ_LOHS01000163.1 GCF_001642995.1 Streptomyces jeddahensis | reverse complement strand
CCCCACCGTCGCCCCCGCCGGGCCGCCCCCCACCGTCGTCCATGTCGGCGACGGCCCGCCCACCTACGAGGCCGAGCCCACCGCCCTTCCGCCCGCCGACCCGGACGATCTCGACGACCTCGTCGCCGACACCGTCCTGGACGGAGCCCGCTACGGCTCGTGCACGCTGCGCGCCGCATCCGTGCGCGGCGACTCCGCGCGCTTCCGGGGCGAGCCGCGCCGCGACGCACTGCTCACCGCCCGCTTCGGCACGGGCAGCGACGCACTCGTGCTGGTCGCCATGGCCACCGGCGCCCGCGCCACGCCAGGGGCGCACCGCGCCGCGGCTGACGCCTGCCACTGGATCGGGCGGGCCGTCGGACGCAGCCACGTCCGGCTCACCGAGGACATCCGGGCCGCCCGCCGCGGCGACCTCAAGTCAGGCCTGCACCGGCTCACCGACCGCAGCCTCGGCAAGCTCCGCGCCACCGCCGCCGAACTGGGCGTCCAGCCCGACGAATACGCGGCGACGCTGCGCTGCCTGCTGCTCCCGGCCGACCCCGAGTGCCGTGCACGCGTCTTCTTCGGCGTCGGCGGCGGCGGTCTGTTCCGGCTGCGCGACGGCGAGTGGCAGGACATCGAGCCGCACGTCGCCGAGACCGAGACGACCGGCGCCGCCGTCGTCGGGTACGGTTCGCCGCCCCCGCAGACGCTCGCCGACACACCGCACGAGACCCCGGACGGCGACCGGCTCACCATGGACCTCGGCATCACGACTCCGCCGAGTCCCTACGACCCTCCGCCGGAGCCGCCCCGTGAACCGTTCCGGTTCCGGGCCTCCGTAGCCCGCCCGGGTGACACGCTGCTGCTGTGCACCGGCGGCCTCGCCGAACCCCTGCGCGGCGAGCCCCGCCTCGCCGAACACCTCAGGGCGCGCTGGGCGGACGGCGAGCCGCCGGGCCTGGCCGCGTTCCTCGCCGACACCCAGGTCAGGGTGAAGGGCTACGCCGATGACCGTACGGCCGCCGCCGTGTGGGAGGCGTAACCGCGGGCGCTGTGGATTCATGGAAGGACGACTGTTCGCCAGTCCGTCCGTGAAGCCACTCCTCGAGGTGCGTGCAGCATGGCCAAGCAGAACGTCGCCGAGCAGTTCGTCGACATCCTCGTCCGCGCCGGCGTCAAGCGCCTGTACGGCGTCGTCGGCGACAGCCTCAACCCGATCGTGGACGCGATCCGCCGGAACTCCGCCATCGACTGGGTCCACGTCCGCCACGAGGAGACCGCCGCCTTCGCGGCCGGCGCGGAAGCCCAGATCACCGGCAAGCTCACGGCCTGCGCAGGCTCCTGCGGCCCCGGCAACCTCCACCTCATCAACGGCCTGTACGACGCCCACCGCTCCATGGCCCCCGTACTCGCCCTCGCCTCGCACATCCCGTCCAGCGAGATCGGCCTCGGCTACTTCCAGGAGACCCACCCCGACCAGCTGTTCCGCGAGTGCAGCCACTACAGCGAGCTGATCTCCAGCCCCAAGCAGATGCCCCGGCTGCTGCAGACCGCCATCCAGAACGCCGTCGGCCGCTCCGGCGTCAGCGTCGTCTCGCTCCCGGGCGACATCGCCGACCAGCCCGCGCCGGACAAGGCAGTCGAGCACGCGATCGTCACCACCCGCCCCTCCGTGCGGCCCGGCGACGCTGAGATCGACAAGCTCGCCGAGATGATCGACGAGGCCGAACGGGTCACGCTCTTCTGCGGCAGCGGCACGCGCGGCGCGCACGCCGAGGTCATGGAGTTCGCCGAAAAGATCAAGTCCCCGGTCGGGCACGCGCTGCGCGGCAAGGAATGGATCCAGTACGACAACCCGTACGACGTCGGCATGAGCGGCCTGCTCGGCTACGGCGCCGCCTACGAGGCCACCCACGAGTGCGACCTGCTGATCCTGCTCGGCACCGACTTCCCGTACAACGCGTTCCTGCCCGACGACGTCAAGATCGCGCAGATCGACGTCCGCCCCGAGCACCTGGGCCGCCGCTCCAAACTGGACCTGGCCGTGTGGGGCGACGTGAAGGAGACGCTGCGGTGTCTGACCCCGCGCGTCGCGGCCAAGACGAACCGGCGCTTCCTCGACAAGATGCTGAAGAAGCACGCCGACGCCCTCGAAGGCGTGGTGAAGGCCTACACCCGCAAGGTCGAGAAGCACATTCCGATCCACCCGGAGTACGTGGCGTCCGTCCTCGACGAACTCGCCGCCGACGACGCCGTGTTCACCGTCGACACGGGCATGTGCAACGTCTGGGCGGCCCGCTACCTCACGCCGAACGGCAGGCGCCGCATCATCGGCTCCTTCTCGCACGGCTCCATGGCGAACGCCCTGCCGCAGGCGATCGGCGCCCAGTTCACCGACCGCAGCCGCCAGATCGTCTCCATGTCGGGCGACGGCGGGTTCTCCATGCTCATGGGCGACCTCCTCACCCTCGTCCAGCACGACCTTCCGGTGAAGATCGTCCTGTTCAACAACTCCTCGCTGAGCATGGTCGAGCTGGAGATGCTCGTCGCCGGGCTGCCGTCGTACGGGACGGCGAACCTCAATCCGGACTTCGCGGCCGTGGCGCGCGCCTGCGGCGTGCACGGCGTACGCGTGGAGAAGCCCAAGCAGCTCGCGGGCGCGCTGAAGGACGCCTTCAGCCACAAGGGGCCCGCGCTCGTCGACATCGTCACCGACCCCAACGCGCTCTCCATCCCGCCCAGGATCAGCGCCGAGATGGTGACCGGATTCGCGCTCTCCGCCTCCAAGATCGTGCTGGAGGGCGGCGTGGGCCGCATGGTGCAGATGGCCCGCTCCAACCTCCGCAACATGCCGCGGCCCTGACACGTCGCCCCCTGTTCATGCGTGCCGCCCTGCCCGTGGGGCATGCATTCCGTGTACGCGTTCGGCCAGGAGCAACCGGCAGCTGTCGTACGGGCGGGGGATCATGACGAGGCAGGTACGCGAGGGCGGTCCCGGCGCTGCAGGGGCTTCCCCGACGAGCACAGCCGAGATGCCGACCGACGGGGAGACCGGGGATCCGACGCGATCGCACGAGCAGACACTCCTCCGGCGCAGCATCGGACGGTCCGACCTGAGAGCCGTCCCCGAGGCGCGGCGCGCACTCCGGGAGCTGCTGCGGCACTGGGGGAGACCGGGGAGTTCGGAGACCGCGGAACTGCTCACCACCGAACTCGTCACCAACGCCCTGGTGCACACCGACCACGACGCGGTGCTCACCGCCACCGTCGGCCGTCGGCTCCGGGTCGAGGTCAGGGACTTCGTGGGGCAGATCGCCCAGCTACGGGTGCCGGATGCCGGTGACGGGATGAGCACGCACGGCAGAGGGCTCTTACTGGTGCAGTCCCTCGCGGACGCGTGGGGCGTGCGCAGGCACGGCGTGGGGAAGGCGGTGTGGTTCGAGCTGGACGGCGGTGTGGTGTGATGCCGTGACACCGCCGTCCCAGACGCTCAGCCGAACTGCTGCTCGAGATCCTTGAGTTTCCGCTCGAGGGAGTCGAGCCGCGGCAGGGTCATGGTGTCGTCCTCGGCGGTGAGGTCGACGGTGACCGGTTCAGTACTGTTCCTGACGGGCTGCAGGGAGGGACGCGAGGGGGCGGGCAAAGGCCGTTGCTCCGGCGGGGGTATGGCAGGTTCCGCGCCGACCTGTGCCGGAGCCGCGCCCGGGGTCCCGGCCTGCAGCTCGCCCTGCCGCCCCGTCTGCAGCTCCACCTGCCGTCCGGCGCGGACGGCCCAGCCCCGGGAGCCCCGGTTGAGCGCCCTGAACCTCGCCCGGTCCAGCTTCTCCTGATCGCGCCGCCGCGCCCGCTCCTGCTGCTTCTGCCGCCGGTCCTCGCGCACCTCGTCGACGGCCTCGTCCAGCGTGCGTACGCCTTCAAGGAGCATCAACGACCATGCGGCGAAGGTCTCACGGGGTGCCCGCAGCCACCGTACGACCCGGATCTGCGGCAGCGGACGCGGCACCAGGCCCTGTTCGCGCAGCGCCGCGCGGCGGGTCTGCTTCAGGGCGCGGTCGAACAGGACCGCCGCCGACAGCGACATTCCGGCGAAGAAGTGCGGGGCGCCCGCATGGTCCAGGCCGCGCGGGGCGTGCACCCAGTTGAACCAGGCGGCCGCGCCCGCGAACGTCCACACGAGCAGACGCGAACCGAGCGCGGCGTCCCCGTGGCTGGCCTCGCGCACCGCGAGGACGGAGCAGAACATTGCCGCACCGTCGAGACCGAACGGCACCAGGTACTCCCAGCCGCCGGTGAGGTTCAGGTTCTGCCGGCCGAAGCCGACGAGGCCGTGGAAGGAGAGGGCGGCGGCGACTGCGGCGCAGCAGAACAGCAGCATGTAGGAGGCGGTGCCGTAGATGGCCTCCTTGCGCCGCCGGCGCTCCTCGCTGCGTTCCCAGGAGTCGTCGGCGGACGCGTTCGCCCCGGCGCGCTTGTTGCGCGCGAGCACCGCCACCGCCGCCAGCATGCCCAGGAGCAGTACGGCGCCCGGAAGCAGCCAGTCGAGCGATATGTCGGTCAGTCTCATCTGGGGTCCCTTGCATCGCGGTACGGCATTTCGGGCGCCATAGTGGCTCAATCCCGATGGCCCTCAGGGGGTTTCAGGGCAAGAGAACGCCATTGGTGGGCAAGGGGCCGCGAAGATCCACGTTCTCCTCGAACTCCCGTTGCATGCAAGGGAGTTACGTTCGATGCGGCTGCACCGGAAAGGATGGTTCGGCGGGAACGGGTTGCGGTAGGGGGTGGACTTGTGCGGGGCGGGTGCGGGGCTGGGCGCGGGCGCTGGGGGCCGTGTGCGGTGCCTCAGGCGGTCGCGGTGGCGCTCAGCCTGGTGATGCGGTCCGCGTCGCAGGTGCGCGGGCACGTGACGCAGGTGTCCTCGGGCCGCAGCGTGTAGAAGAGGCAGCAGCTGGCGCGGTCGCGGGTCGGCAGCGCCTCGCCGTTCGGCCCGGTCAGCTCACGGAACGCGGCCGAGCCGACGTACGGCTTGGTGGAGCCCGGCAGCAGCTGCTCCAGCTCCCTCATGACGCGCTGCTCCTCGCCGAGCAGATGCCCGATGTACCAGAGGCCTTCGACGACCTCGTCCGTGGCCATGCCCCACAGGGCTCGGCCGCGGCGGCGCATGCGCGGCCCGAAGCCCGCGAGGACCGGCTCCAGATGCTCGGCGACCGCCGCACGCACCTCGGCGCGCAGGGCCTCCTCGTCCGCGACGACGCGGGCGCCGGGCAGCGCGGCCGCCGGGTCGCCCGGGAGGCAGGCGAAGGCGCCGGTACGGACGGCCATACGGCCGACGGCGCGCTGGAAGGCGACGTGCTCGACGGGGTAGCGGGGCACACGCCGGTGCAGGAACCACGGCACGGTGACGAGCAGGCAGGCGGGCCAGGCGTAACGGTGCAGTCCGAAGCTGGCGACGACGTCCGGGCGGGCCTGCTGTCCGTAGTCACGCAGGACCTGGGCGTCGTCCCAGGCGAGGAAGGCGTCGAGGGCGGCGCCGCCCTCCGCGAGCCGGGCGGCGGTCACCCAGCCGCCGTCCTGTGGCGTCGCATCGTCCGGCCCCAGCTCGCGGATCTCCAGACCCGGGAAGACCTCGGTCAGCCGGGCGTACGCATCGGCGACGGCCGAACGGGCCGGCCGCACGGCGCCGTGGTGAGAGGTGCTTCCGGCCTGTGCGGGCGGGGCGACAAGGGACATGCGGGGCACCACCACATCGATCGTTAGCAGGTAAGCCTTACCTTACCCGAACTGATCGCAGTTTGAACTAGCGCCCGATCGTCCTAAGGTGCGTGGGTGTTACCCCGTTCCGTTCGCTCTGTCAGGAGACGTACCGGCGGGCCCGGCGGCCCAGCGGGACCAGACCGACCGGCTGCCGAGGGTTCGCGGGATCAGCGGAGCCAGCAGGAAGAGGAACAGGAGGACCTCGTGGAGCAGGCCAGCGCGCGCGACAGGCACGACGCCACCGGGGCGTCCGGTGACTCTGCCGAGCCCGCGGCCGGGGCGGCCGTGCCCAGGGCCCGGACGGCTGCGCCGACGGAGTTCCCGGTCGCGGGGGGCGGGCGGAGGGGGCCGTCGGGTGCGCCGGGGCCCGGACGCGGCGCGCCCGTGCCCGGACGCGGCGTTCCATCGGGCCGGCACGACGTCCCGTCGTCCGGGCAGCCGGGGCTGCCGGCCCCGCGTGTCCCGGGGCAGTCGGGCCCGTCCGGGGACGGCGGCGCGGCCCGAGGCGAACACACGCACAGCGAACCGCCGCTGCCCATGGCCCGCACGGCACCGGACGACTCGACCGCGGCGGGCCGGCCCGCGCCGCGGGTGGTGCAGCGGTCGTCCGTGCGGGGCCAGATCCTCGACGCGCTGCGCACTGCCCTCGTCGAGGGCGAGCTCACCCCCGGCGAGGTCTACTCGGCGCCGGCCCTCGGCGAGCGTTTCGGGGTCTCCGCGACGCCCGTGCGCGAGGCGATGCAGCAGCTCGCCCTCGAGGGCGCCGTGGAGGTCGTACCGAACCGAGGGTTCCGCGTCACCCGGCGCACCGCCGAGGATCTGGCCGAACTCGCCGAGATCCGGGCGCTGCTGGAGGTGCCGGTGATGCTGCGGCTCGCCCGTACCGTGCCGGCGGACCGCTGGGCGGAGTTGCGTCCGCTGGCCGAGGCGACGGTCGCGGCGGCGGTCGGTGGCAACTTCGCGAACTACGCGGAGTCGGACCGCGCCTTCCATCGGGCCGTCCTTGCGCTGTCCGGCAATCGGCAGCTGGTGCGGATCGCCGACGATCTGCATCGCCGGGCGCAGTGGCCGTCGGTCGGCGGGCCCTCGCCGCGGGGCCGCGCCGCGCTTGTCGCCGACGCGGCGGAGCATACGGCCCTGCTGGACGCGCTGATCGCTCAGGATCTGGGGGTGGTCCAGTCGCTGGTGCGGGAGCACTTCGCGGGTGGGGCCTGAGGGGTCTGAGGGCGTTTGATCCCCACCCCGCCCCTTCCCGTAACCGGGGGCTCCGCCCCTGGACCCCGCTGGGGGCTCCGCCCCTGGACCCCGCTGGGGGCTGCGCCCCCAGACCCCCCTATCGCCCTAACG
>NZ_LOHS01000162.1 GCF_001642995.1 Streptomyces jeddahensis | reverse complement strand
ACCGCTTCGACGCCATGCCGTTCGGCGGGTACAAGTACGGCAGCATGGGCCGCGAAGGCGTGCGCTTCGCCTTCGAGGAGATGACCCAGCCCAAGGTCGTCTGCATCAACCACATCACCGACGTGGTGCGATGACCGCCATCCGCACCGAGCGCGACTCCCTGGGCAGCGGCGCAGCCGGAGGAATTGTCAGATCTGCGGATGGGGCGCAGCTGACGTCTGTAAGCATCAGCCCCATGGATTCAGCTGGAACGCTCGTCTGACGCCCTGACAGCAGAAGGGTGCCTCCCACCTGCGGTGATCTGGAATGTCCCAGATCAAGAAAACCGCGAGGAAGAGGCACCCAACGGGCGAAGAGTACGGCTGGGATCATCGGCTTGCCGTGCGGCCCGACGGCAAGAACCTGATCAGCCACGCGGGCGTGGTGCTGCTGCGGAAGTGCGCCGTGCTCCGGCGGCGATCGACGCCCCGTCGCGGGCCCCGGACCGAGCGCGCTCGCGCCGCGATACGCCGCGTGGTGTGGACGCTGCTCGCCCTGCGCGCCCGGCGGCTTCCCATGGATCTCGTTGTGCGGCCGCGAGTCGGCCAACTGGTACGTCCTCGACCTGGACGCGACCATCGTCACCTGCACCAGCCGCGAGGAAGACGCGGCGGGCACCTTCAAGGGCAGCAACGGTCACATGCCGCTGAGTGCGTGGGTGGCCGACACCCGTGAGTGCGTCGCCATGCTGCTGCGGCCCCGCCCCGCCCAACGACGTTATCGACCACAAGGCGGTCCTGGCCTCGGCGTTTCGGTAACTCCCGCTGCCGCTGTGGTCGAAGCTGCTGGTACGGATCGGACGGCGCGGCCTTCAGCCACGCCCTGCTCGATCATCTCCGGCAGGACGGCAAGGTCCACGAGATCAAGGGACCCGCAGCGACCTGGTTTCTTACCAGTCGCCGAGTTGACCGGCCTGCGCGACCTGACCGGCCGGCCGACCGGGATGCGGCTGATCGTGCGCCGGCTCAAGCCCTCACGGCGGGATGCGAAGAAGCTGACCGCCTTCGAGAAACACACCGGCCGGCGCTACCGGATCCTCGCCACGAAGATCCCCGCTCACCACGGGCCTTCCCTCGAAGTCCTGGCAGAGGAACACCGCCTGGGTGCCGGCCGCCACGATCGCCGCCGACCTCGACGCCTGGACCCGGCCCCTTCCGAGGAGCGCACCGCACCACCTCGGGCCCGTGGAAGCCGACGCCACCGCAGCGTTACGCGACGGCCAGTCCCGACACGGCGCGGGACATATCGGGCAGCCAGCCGCTCACAACGCCGTGTCAGCCCTCGGAAGAATCGAGGTCAGGGCGTGCCGGGACGTGGCTGGCGGAGGCGGCAGACCCGACGGGCCGCTGGTGGTGGTCCGGCGTTGTCTGTGTTCTTCGGCCGGCTTCGCTCTTCTATATGGTCAACCCACCGCCTGCGGGCCGCGGGCGCACGGAGGGCCCCTTCGATCTGGGCCTCTCCGTGCGCCCGCCTGCTTTCCACGCGGCGACGCCGAGCAGTACGGATGGGACCGGGCGGCAGCCGCCCGGTCCCATCGCCACATACCCGTCGCTGAGCCGCATTTCTGCCACAGCGCAGTCATCAGGGCATCGAGGACATGTGTCTACCGGGCAGGTTGCCCTCGCGAGAGGTCCCGACGCCGATCGTGCCCTGCGGCATCGGCGTTACGACACGGTCAGGTAGATCTTGCGCACGGTTTCGATGGTCTTCCAGACACCGACGTAGCCCGGCTTCATGACAAAGCTGTCGCCTGCCTTGTAGATCACCGGCTCACCACCTTCCGGCGTGAGTTCGACGACGCCGGAGAGGATGTGGCAGAACTCGAAGGTCTCGCCCTTGATCGAGCGCGTCTCGCCGGGCGTGGCTTCCCAGACACCCGTGTTGATCTTTCCGTCACGGGCGGTGTCCTGGGCCCAGGTCTTGTAAGTCGGGTCGCCGGAGATCAGGCGTTCCGGCAGCGGGCCGGACTCGCTGGGAGCGAAGGAGGGATCGGTGTCGATGGTCTTCAGGAGCGACATGCTTCTTTTCCTCTATTGGTTTCGGGAGCGATGCGAATGGGACCAGGGCCTGACGGCTGCGCTCCACGGTCACGGCGCGCAGCAGGTCGGTGAGTCTCTCGGCGGGCAACAGGCCCTTGTGCTGAGCAGTTGGGCCACGCACGGTCGGCGGCGAGGAACTCCTTGGCTTCCGGCGCTGCCCAGGCCGGCTGTCGACCGGTCAGCGGATGCGGTCAAGCGTCTTGTAGTAGGCGCCCGCGAAGGGCAGGAACCAGGCGGTGCCGTTGTAGAGGGGGATGCGGGGCGGGGCGATGTCGCGGACGGGGCTGACCTCGGGGTGGCCGTCCATCACCTCGGCCATGACGTGCCCCATGTGGGTGGCCATTTGCACGCCGTGGCCGGCGTATCCCATGGAGTAGTAGACGCCGTCCTCACTCTGCCCGGCGTGCACGATGCGGTCCATGGCGAAGCCGACGGAGCCGCCCCACACGTACTCGATCTTGGTGCGGGAGAGCTGGGGGAAGATCTCGCACATCTCACGGAACAGAACCTGTCCGCTCTTCTTGTCCGAGGTGGGGTCGGACGGCGCGAAACGGGCGCGGCCGCCGAACAGCAGCCGGTTGTCCGGGGTGAGCCGGAAGTAGTGGCAGACCTTGTTGGAGTCGACGAGGAGGCGGGCCTTGGGGATGATGTCCCGGGCGAGTTCCTCGCCGAGCGGCTCGGTGACGATGATGAAGCTGCCCACGCAGACTTGCTGGCGGCGCAGCCAGGGGAAGTTCTTGTCGGTGTAGGCGTCGGTGGCCATCATGACCTGCCCGGCACGGATGACACCGCGCTCGGTCTGCACCTCGAAGCGGCCGGTGGCGGTACGCCGCACTCCGATGGCGGCGTTGCGCTCGTGGATCTCGACACCGGTGCGCTCGCACGCCTCGGCCATACCGCGTACGAAGCGGCCGACGTGCAGTGCGGCGCTGAACGGGTCGAGCAGGCCGCCGTGGTAGGCGTCGGAGCCGATCTCGGAACGCAGCTCGGACCTGCCGATCAGTGTGGTCTCGTGCCCGAAGTACTTGGCCAGGTCGCGCTGTTGGGCCTTCTTGCTCTCGAAGTGCGCGGGGCGGGAGGCGAGGCCCAGGCGTCCGACGCGGCGGAACTGGCAGTCGATGGACTCCTCGTTCACAAGCCGCTCGACGGTGTCCACGGCCTCGCCGTAGGAGTTGTAGATCTCGCGGGCCCGTTCGAGTCCGTACCGGCGGATGGCCTGGCGTACGCCGATGGTGAAGCCCAGGTTGGCCATGCCGCCGTTGCGCGCGGAGGCACCGGAGCCGATCTGGCCCTTCTCGACGAGGGTGACGCGGGCGCCCTTGCGGGCGGAGTGCAGGGCGGTGGACAGACCCGTTAGGCCGGCGCCGACGACCACCAGGTCGGTGTCCTCGGTCAGCGGCTTGCCGGACCGGTCGGGAAACGCCCCGGCGGTTTCTATCCAGTAGGGAATCGTCTTCATGTCGGGTCCTTAGCGGGAAGTTTCGAAGGGGCGCGGCCGGGCACCACCAGGAGCGCGGCCTACGGGGCTGCGGTCGCTGATCTGCGGGGGCGCATCTGGATCAGCGGCATGGAACGGTTGCAGACGCGGGCGAGGAGGCGGGCCTCGCCCGCGGTCGGCGCGATATCAGGTCGACGATCAGGCCGACGCCGGCCACAGCCCCCACAGGCCGCCGATGTAGCGCCTGCCGTCGGCGTCGTCGACGTACGGTCCCTCCCCTCGCTGGACGACGAGGAGGTCCTCGCTCTCGGGGCCGAACGAGCCGTTGGCGGTCATGCGGCGGTCTCGCCTGCGGGGTTGGCGACGCCTGCCGTGTTCTCCACCGAGAGCAGCGAGCCCTGCTTTCCTGAGCCGATCCAGCGCACCAGGGCCACCAGGCCCAGGGCGAGGATCGCGAAGGCGGTGAGCAGCGCGCTGACCGCGGTCACGCTGGGGTCGATCTCGAAGGTCAGCGAGTTGTAGACCTGCACGGGCAGGGTGACGGTGTTGACCGAGGAGAGGAACTGGGAGATGTAGAACTCGTCGAAGCTGGTGATGAAGGAGAAGATCGCCGCCGCGATCATGCCCGGCGCGGCGAGGGGGAAGGTGATCTTCCGGGCGATCGTCATGCGGCCGGCGCCCATGCTGGCGGCGGCGTCCTCAAGGCGTTCGTCGATGCCGCGCAGGGTCGCCACCAGGATCAGCACCGCGATCGGCGAGGCCAGCACGGTGTGCCCGAGGGCGATGGCGATGGGGCTGCCCAGCATCGCGGCCGGCTCGAAGAAGAGGAACAGGCCCAGCGCGGTGACGATCTGCGGGATGACCAGCGGTCCGAGGACCAGGGCGTAGACCGCCGAGCGCAGCGGCAGTTCACTGCGCGTCAGCGCGGTCGCCGCGGTCACCCCGATGATCAGGGAGAACACGGTGCTCAGGGCGGCGATCAGGGCGCTCAGGGACAGCGCGGCCGGCCACTTGCTGCCGTCGGCGAACAGCGCCTTGTACCAGTTCAGCGTCCACGTCTCCGGGGGGAAGGAGGCGAAGGCGTTGTTGCTGAAGGAGGTGACGAGGATGACGACGATCGGCAGCGCCAGGAACAGCAGGATCACGGTGGCGACCGCGGTCAGGGCGATCCGCCCGGCGAGGCTCTTGCGCAGTTCCGTCATGACGCGCTCCTCTTCTTACGGCTGGCCCCGAGGGAGCTGACGGCCTTGACGAGCAGCAGTCCGGCGAGGGTGAGCAGCAGCAGGATCACGCCCTGCGCGGCCGCCCCGTTCCACTGGTTCTCCTTGGTGACCTGCTGGTTGATGAGGGTGGCGATCATCGTCTGGTCGGGTCCGCCCATCAGGGCGGGGGTGATGTAGTAGCCCAGCGAGAGGATGAAGCTGAGCAGTCCGGCACTGGCAAGGCCCGGGGCCACCAGAGGCAGATACACCCGCCGGAAGATCGTCACCCGTCCCGCGCCCATACTGGACGCGGCCGCCAGCAGGCGGCGGTCCACTCCGCGCATCACCCCGTACAGCAGCAGCACCGTGTACGGGAGCATCATCGAGGTGGTGCCGATGACCACACCCAACTCGTTGTAGAGCAACTGGAACGGCGCTCCGGGTACCGACATGGCGGTGAGGGTCTCGTTCACCAGGCCCTTGTCACCGAGCATGATGATCCAGCCGTAGGTGCGCACCAGGGCGCTGATGAAGTGCGGGACGACGACGACCAGCATGGCCAGGCCCGCCAGGATGGGCTTGAGCCGGGTGATCGCCTGGGCCAACATGAAGCCGAAGACCAGGCTGAGCACGGCTGTCTCGGCGGAGATCCGCAGGGTGGTGATCAGGACGGAGAGATTGACGCCGGTCAGGGCGTCGGCGTACCAGTGCAGTGTGAAGGATCCGTCGGCGTTCTTCAGGCTGAGGAGCAGGGTGCTGAAGATCGGGTAGACGAACAGCACCAGCAGGTAGGCGACGACCGGCAGGGCGTAGAGGATCCCGACCCGGGTCCGGCGTGATCCGAGGAGTTTGCGCGGGCGGGCGGGGGCGGTAGCGGTGAGGGTGGCTGCCATGGCTCACCCTGCCTGTTCGTCGGCGAAGAGGTTGACGTCCTCGGGGTCGGCGGTGATCCCGACCCGCTCGCCGGCGACCGGGCCCCGGCCGGCGGGGACCTCCAGGCGCAGCAGCGGCGCCTCCTTGCCGTCGATCCGCACACCGGCGCGGACGAGCGTGCCGACGTAGGTGGCGGTCTCCACCGTGCCGGTACAGAACCCGTCATCGATGGCGCAGGCCCGCAACCGGCCCGGCTGCACCGCGACCTTCACAGAGGTGCCGGAGGGCAGCTGGTGGCGGCGCGCCTTCAGCAGGCCTCCACTGGCATCGAGGCGGACCAGGGTGTGCTCGTCGGTGTGCTGCTCGATGCGGCCGGGAAGGAAGTTGGCCGCCCCGAGGAAGTCCGCCACGAACGGCGTCTTGGGCCGCTCGAACAGCTCCCGGGGCGTGTCGAACTGCTCGATCAGACCGTTGCGCATCACCGCGATACGGTCCGACATCACCAGCGCCTCTTCCTGATCATGCGTCACATAGATGACGGTCAGGCCGAGTTCCTGCTGGATGGTCTTGATCTCGACCTGGAGCTGGTCGCGGAGCTTCTTGTCCAGCGCGCCGAGCGGCTCGTCCATGAGGATGACCGGCGGGCGGTAAACCAGCGCCCGGCACAGGGCGACACGCTGCTGCTGACCACCGGACAGCTCACGCGGTTTACGACCACCGAAGCGGGACAGGCCCGCGATCTCCAGCGTCTCCCCCACCCGGCGGCGGATCTCGTCCTTGCCCACGCCGCGCAGCGTGAGCGGGAAGGCCACGTTCTCCTGCACGGTCATGTGTGGGAAGAGCAGGTACTGCTGGAAGACGAACCCCAGACCCCGCTTCTGCGGCGCCAGCCTCGTCACATCCCGGTCCCCGACGGTGATGGTGCCGGAGTCGGGCTCACAGAAACCGGCGATCATCATCAGCGTCGTGGTCTTGCCCGACCCGGACGAGCCGAGGAAGGTGACGAACTCCCCCGCCGCGATCTCCATCGACGCCTCGTCGACAGCGACCACATCGCCGTAGGTCTTGCGCAGGGCCACAACCGACAAAGACTTTCCGGTCGCGGTGGCCGGCTTGCCGCCGGCCACCTTCACCGACGGTGTGGCAACACCGAAATCAGCCACGAGCCCACTCCAACCAGCGCTTGGTGACGGCCGCTTCGTTCTTCAGCCACCAGTCGACATCCGCGTCGAAACCCTTGTCGTAGTACTTGGGCGCACCGGCGAGTGCGTTGCGCTCGCCCTCGCTGAGCTTCTCGTAGGCCACCGGGGACGACGGGTTCGACGGGAAGGCCTTCGCCAGCGCGGCCTGGCTCTCCGCCCGCAGCGAGAAGTCCATCAGCTGGTAGGCGTTGTCCAGGTTGGCCGCGCCCTTGGCGATGGCGTAGCCCGAGAACTGGCGGCGCATGCCGTTGAGCTGCCGCTCCACCGGGACGCCCTGCTTCTGCAGATCCGCGATCCGGCCGTCCCAGACGGTGGACATCGTCACCTCCTGCCGGCTGAGCAGCACACCGGGCAGCGGGCCGCTGTCCCAGTACTTCTTGATGTCCGGCCGCAGCCGGGTCAGCACCTTGAAAGCGCGGTCCACATCCAGCGGGTACAGCTTGTCCATCGGGACGCCGTCGGCCAGCAGCGCGAACTCGAGCTCCGGCAGGTCACCGTCCGGGCTGCACATCGCACGACCACCCTGGAACGCCTTGACGTCCCAGAAGTCCGCCCACGACTCGGGCTTCTTTCCGCCGAAGGCGTCCGTGCGGTAGGCGATGCACTGGCCGTAGAAGCTGTGGCCGATGGCATGCTCGGTGATCTGGTTCTCGGGGATCTTCGCGCTCTTCACGCTCTTGAGCCGGTCGAGGTCCAGCTTCTCCAGCGCGCCCTGCTGGACGTACTTGAGGTGCGACACCATCGCGTCGTTGATGAGGTCACACTGCGGGCGGCCCTGCTTGATCTGGGCGAGCAGCGGGGCGTTGTCCAGGTTCAGCACCTTCACCTGGATGCCGGTCTCCTGGGTGAACGGCGTGTAGATCGCCTTCTGCAGCGCCGCGCCGTAGGAACCGCCGCTGTCGCGGACGACCACCGTCTTGCCGCCGCCCTTGCCGCCGCCGGCCGATGC
>NZ_LOHS01000161.1 GCF_001642995.1 Streptomyces jeddahensis | reverse complement strand
CGCCTACGGCAACCAGGGCTGGACCGCCCCGCCCGGCCCGCAGGCCGGCCCCGGTGCCCCCCAGCAGCCGCAGGCCGCACCCGGCACCCCGCTCGGTTACAACGCCGCCGTGGAGCTGTCCTCCGACCGGCTGCTGCGCAACCAGCCCAAGGCGCGCAAGAACAACCAGGGCCCGTCCCGCTTCAAGCTCGGCGCCAAGAAGGAGGCGGCGGAGCGGGAGCGGAAGCTGGGTCTGATCCGTACGCCGGTGATGTCCTGCTACCGGATCGCGGTGATCAGCCTCAAGGGCGGCGTCGGCAAGACCACGACGACCATGGCGCTCGGGGCCACGCTCGCCACCGAGCGACAGGACAAGATCCTGGCGATCGACGCCAACCCGGACGCCGGCACCCTCGGCCGACGGGTGCGGCGCGAGACGGGCGCCACCATCCGCGACCTCGTCCAGGCGATCCCGCAGCTGAACAGCTACATGGACATCCGCCGCTTCACCTCGCAGGCGCCCTCGGGGCTCGAGATCATCGCCAACGACGTGGACCCGGCGGTCTCCACCACGTTCAACGACCAGGACTACCGCGCCGCGCTCGACGTACTGGGCAGGCAGTACCCGATCATCCTCACCGACTCGGGTACCGGTCTGCTCTACAGCGCGATGCGCGGAGTACTGGACCTCGCCCACCAGTTGATCATCATCTCCACGCCCTCCGTGGACGGTGCGAGCAGCGCCTCGACCACGCTCGACTGGCTGTCGGCGAACGGCTTCGCCGATCTCGTCCAGCGGTCGGTCACCGTGATCTCCGGTGTCCGTGAGACGGGCAAGATGATCAAGGTGGAGGACATCGTCGCCCACTTCGAGACCCGCTGCCGCGGTGTCGTCGTGATCCCCTTCGACGAACACCTCGCGGCGGGCGCCGAGGTGGACCTCGACATGATGCGTCCCAAGACGCGCGAGGCCTACTTCGATCTCGCCGCCCTCATCGCCGAGGACATCGCCCGTACGCAGCAGGGCTTCGGCAACCCGAACCTGCAGTACCAGCAGCCTCAGCAGGGGTACCCGGCCCCGCCGCAGCAGCCCTACGCCCAGCCCGGCGGCGCCCCCCAGACGGCGCAGGACTGGCAGCAGGTCCAGCAGCAGCCCGGACCGGGCCAGGGCTGGCAGCAGCAGGCGGCGCCGCCCCAGGATCCACAGCAGAACCAGCCCCAGCAGGGCGTCGTTCCGCCGCCCGGCTGGACGCAGCAGTAGCGGACCCCGTGGGCAACGTCTGAGGGCCGGCACCATCACGGTGCCGGCCCTCAGGCGTCCGCGTACGTCGCGGGCGCAAGCGCACATCCCTGGTGACACTGTTTGTCACCGCTTGTCGCTACTGCAGGTCGAACTCCCCGTCGCGCGCCCCGAGTACGAACGCCCGCCACTCCGCCGCGGTGTAGCGGAGCACCGTGTCGGGGTCAGCGGAGTTGCGCATCGCGACGGCGCCGCCCTCCAGATAGGCGATCTCCACGCGCTCGTCCTGGGGTCCGTCAGGGGAACCGACCCACTCGACGCCACTGATGTCCATGGCGTACAACGCTTCCTTCTCCTGCTCGGTCGCCACCGGCTCACTCCGTTCACCTGACTTGCGGACCAGTACGAACTCTACAACCGGGCTCGGGGCACGCGCGTTGCTCTTTATTCGGGTGCAAGCGTCACGCGCTGGCCTGGGCAGCGTCACCGGTCTCTACCAATGGGTGTGAATTCGCCGTCAACTCGTTATTTCCGCAGGCCACATGGGGTTCGCGCGCCGTTGACTGGTGCAGACGACCGCTGATAGACACTCAGGTCTACCAGCTGGCGAACCCTTGATCGACACGATCGGAAACGATCGGCAAGCCATCCCTGCACGAGCGATGACGCGAGGTCCCCGACCCATGGACACACCAGCTCAGCACGACCGGCACGGCAGAGGGCGCACCTCTCGCCGCCGCCCCCTGCGCCTCCTCCTGGCCGCCGCTGCCGCGGCGTTCACCCTCACGGCCGGTCTTGCGACACCGCTCAACCCGGCCGCCGAGCAGGCCAAGGCGGCCGACGACGGCAAGAAGGTCCTGACGGTCGCGGTGGCGCAGAGCGTCGACTCGCTGAGCCCGTTCCTCGCCCAGCGTCTGCTCAGTACGAGCATCCACCGGCTCATGTACGAGTACCTGACCAACTACGACCCCAAGGACAACCACACGATCCCGGGCTTCGCCACCAAGTGGGAGCCGTCCGAGGACAAGTTGACCTGGACCTACACCATCCGGTCCGACTCCAAGTGGTCCGACGGCAAGCAGGCCACCGCGGCCGACGCCGCCTTCACCTTCAACAAGATGATGACGGACGAGGGCGCCGCGACCGCGAACGGCAGCTTCGTCGCCAACTTCAAGAAGGTGACCGCGCCCAGCCCCACCAAGCTGGTCATAGAACTGAAGAAGCCGCAGGCGACCATGGCGGCCCTTGACGTCCCGATCGTGCCCGAGCACATCTGGAAGGACGTCGACGACTACTCGAAGTTCAACAACGACAAGACCTTCCCGGTCGTCGGCAACGGCCCCTTCATCCTCACCGACTACAAGGTCGACCAGTACGTGCGGCTCAAGGCCAACAAGGACTTCTGGCGCGGCGCGCCCAAGTTCGACGAGCTGGTCTTCAAGACGTACAAGGACCAGGACGCCGCGGTCGCCGCGCTGCGCAAGGGCGAGGTGTCGTTCGTCGCCGGTGCTCCCGCGCTGACGCCCGCTCAGGCCGCTTCGCTCAAGGGCGAGAAGGACATCAAGGTCAACGAGGGTCCGGGCCGCCGTTTCTTCGCGCTGGCCACCAACCCGGGTGCGCGGACCAAGGACGGCGAGAAGTTCGGCGACGGCAACAAGGCGCTCCTCGACCAGCGGGTCCGGCAGGCGCTGTTCCTGTCCGTCGACCGCAAGACGATCATCGACAAGGTCTTCCAGGGCCACGCCGTCGAGGGCGAGGGCTACATCCCGCCGCGCTTCTCGACGTACTTCTGGAAGCCGTCCGACAGCCAGAAGCTCGCGTACGACCCGGAGAAGGCGGCCAAGCTGCTGGACGAGGCGGGCTACGAGCTCAAGGGCGACCAGCGCGTCGGCAAGGACGGCAAGCCGCTCAACTTCCGCATCCTGTGCCACGCCACCGACCCGAACGACAAGGCGGTCGGCAAGTACCTGAAGGAGTGGTGGGGCGACCTCGGCATCGGCCTGGAGGTGCAGTGCCTCGACGACGTCTCCGTGCCCTGGTACGCCGGTGACTACGACCTCGCCTTCGACGGCTGGTCCGTGAACCCGGACCCCGACTTCGTCCTCGGCATCCACACCTGCGCCGCCCTGCCCACCAAGGCCAAGGAGAGCGCGGCGACGGACAACTTCATCTGCGACAAGACGTACGACGAGCTGTACGAGAAGCAGCTTGCCGAGTACGACCCGGCCAAGCGTGCGGACATCGTGAAGCAGATGCAGTCGTGGCTGTACGACTCCGGATACATGAACGTCATCGCGTACCCGAACGCGGTCGAGGCCTACCGCACCGACCAGATCAAGTCGATCCAGACGATGCCCACCGCGGCCGGCAACATCTACGGCCAGGACGGGTACTGGAGCTGGTGGTCGGCTGTTCCGGCCGGCGGCACGAGCGAGGCGAGCGCCGGCGGGGACAGCGGCGCAGGCGGTTCCACGGGTGCCGTCATCGGCATCGTCGTCGCCGTGGTGGTCCTCGCCGCCGGGGGGATCCTGATCGCGATGCGCCGCCGCACCACGGCCGACGACCGCGAATAGCAGCACGCCGCTCCTACACCATCACGAACGGCACGAGTAGCGAGAGTCCCCCATGACAGCAGAGAGCACTCCAGCGCTCGTGCAGAGTGCGGACACCGACGGCGGCCCGGCACAGCCCGGGCCGCCGGCCGCCCGCGGTCCACGGGCGCGCAACACCAGGGCCTATTTCCGGTACATGGCGGGGAAGATCGCCGGCGCGATCGTCTCGCTCTTCGCCGTCCTGGTCACGAGCTTCTTCCTCTTCCGGCTGATCCCGAGCGACCCGGTGAAGCAGATGACGGGGGGACGTCCCGTCTCCGCCGAGCAACTCGGGTCGCTCAGGCGGCAGTTCGGGCTCGATCTGCCGCTCTGGCAGCAGTTCACGGACTACGTCGGTGACGCGCTCACCGGCGACTTCGGGATGTCGTATCAGTTCCACTCCCCCGTCATCGGCAAGATCGCCGAGGCGGTCCCGGCCACGCTGCTGCTCACCGGCACGGCGTACGTCCTCTACACGGTGCTCGGGATCTGGCTGGGCACGCGCACCGCGTGGCGCAACGGTTCGAAGAGCGACCGCTTCCACACCGCGTTCGCGCTCACGCTGTACTCGGTGCCGTCGTTCTGGCTCGGCCTGCTTCTCATCATCGTGTTCTCGGTGGGGCTCGGGCCGATCCCGGGCCTGTTCCCGACGGGCGGTCTGGAGTCGGGCGGCGAGACCGGCTTCGCATACGTCATCGATGTCGCGCACCACCTGGTCCTGCCGGTGATCACGCTGGTCGCGGTCGGCTACGCGCAGACGCTTCTGGTCATGCGCTCCTCGCTGCTGGATGAGATGGGCAGCGACTATCTGACGACGGCGCGTGCGAAGGGGCTGCGGGACGATCTCGTACGGCGCCGGCATGCCGTACCGAACGCGATGCTGCCGACGTTCACCCTGATGTTCGTGAACCTCGGGCATGTGGTGGCGGGCCAGATCCTGGTCGAGACGGTGTTCTCCTGGCCGGGCCTGGGCGGACTGTTCTACCAGGCACTCAGCGTTCCCGATCTGCCGCTGGTCCAGGGCCTGTTCTTCGTCTTCGCCACCGCGGTGATCCTGGCGAACACCCTTGCCGACCTGCTGTATCCGTTGCTCGATCCCCGGGTGGGCCGATGACGACAACCGACTCGACGGCCGCGGGGCCGGCGGCCGAGGCCGCCGAGAGCCCCCGCGCCCTGGCCCGTGCCCGCAAGCGCCAGTCCCTGGCGCGCTTCTGGCGCGCGTACCGTTCCCACAAGAGCGGCCTGTGGGGACTGGCAGCGCTCGTCCTGATCGCGCTGATCGCCCTTGTCGCACCGCTGCTGGTCGGCGCGGACTCGCAGAGCGTCACCGACGCGCCGGGCGGTCCTCTGGAGTCGCCGAGCGGTGAATTCCCTCTTGGGACTGACCAGTTCGGCCGGAGCGTGCTGGCGCTGCTGGTGTGGGGCGCGCGTGTCTCGCTCACTGTGGGGTTGCTGGCGGCGGTGCTGTGCGTGGCGATCGGCACGGTCGTGGGTATCGTCGCGGGCCACTTCCGGGGCTGGTACTCGACGGTCCTGATGCGGGTCACGGACTGGTTCCTGGTGATGCCGACCCTCGTGCTTGCCATCGCGCTGGCCACGGTGATGGACCGCTCCATCTGGACGGTCATCCTGGCGATCGGCGTCACGACGTGGCCGACCACGGCCCGTCTGGTCCGCGCCCAGACGCTGGCCGTGGAGTCCCGGCCGTACATCGAGCGCTCCCGTGCCCTCGGCGGCGGACACGGGCACATCATGCTCCGCCATGTCCTGCCGAACGTCATGCCGCTCGTCCTGGCGCAGACCACACTCGTGATCTCCAGCGCGATCCTCACCGAGGCCACGCTCGCCTTCCTCGGCCTCGGCGACCCGACGATCACGTCCTGGGGCGGCATGCTGCAGGACGCGCGGGAGGCGGGCGCGGTCAGCGCGGGCCACTGGTGGTATCTCGCTCCTCCCGGCATCGCGGTCGCCGTGGTGGCACTGGCGTTCACGCTGTGCGGCCGCGCGGTCGAGTCCGTCCTCAACCCCAGGCTGGGGGTGTCCCGTTGAGCATCCAGGAGACGTCGAAGACCACGCAGGCTCCGCGTACGGAGCAGGCCCCCCTGTTGGACGTACGCGATCTGGAGGTCACGTACGCGGGTGGGGCCGCCGCCGTCCGCGGGGTGAACCTCACCGTGGAGGCCGGCCAGAAGCTCGGCATCGCGGGCGAGTCGGGCTGCGGCAAGTCGACGCTGGCGCTGGCGCTGCTGAGGCTGCTGCCCGCCGGGACGAAGGTGTCCGGGGAGATCCTGCTGGACGGCGAGGACGTGCTGACCATGAAGTGGGGGCGGGTCCGGGCGGTGCGCTGGGCGGGCGCGTCGATCGTCTTCCAGGGCGCGATGCACTCCCTCAACGCCGTGCACCGCGTCGGCGACCAGATTGCGGAGCCGATCCTGCTGCACCGGAAGGAGACCCCGGCGGGCGCCAAGCGGAAGACGGGCGAGCTGCTCGAGCACGTGGGGCTCCCCGCGTCCCGCGCGGACGCGTATCCGCACGAGCTGTCGGGAGGCCAGCGGCAGCGGGTGATGATCGCGATGGCGCTGGCGTGCGATCCGCGCCTGATCATCGCCGACGAGCCCACGACGGCGCTCGACGTGATGATCCAGGCCCAGATCCTCCGCCTGATCGAGCAGCTCGTGACCGAGCAGGACCTGGGGCTGATCATGATCAGCCACGATCTGGCGGTGCTGGCCGACACGTGCGACAGGCTCGCGGTGATGTACGCGGGGCGTGTGGTCGAGGAGGGCCCGGCGCTGCAGGTGTACGAGGACGCCCGGCACCCGTACGGGAAGGCCCTGTCGGCGGCGTTCCCGCGCATCGGCGACCCTGCGTCCCGCTTCGCACCGCGCGGCCTGCCCGGCGACCCGCCGGACCCGTCGGATCTGCCCTCCGGCTGTGCGTTCCATCCGCGCTGCGCGGTGGCGGTGGAGTCCTGCTCGCGGGAGGACCAGGCGCTGCGGGACGCGGGGCGGGCGCGGAGGGCCGCGTGCGTGCATGTGGGCGAGGCGGAGCGGCCGGGGGCCAAAGCCGAGGCCGAGACCGGGACCGAGGCCGAGGCCGCAGGAGAAGCGAGGAGCAGTACGTCATGACCACCTCTCCGTCCCCGGCTCCGACGCCGTCAGAGACGCCGACGCCGTCAGAGTCTCCGGCGCCCTCGGAATCCCTGCTCAGCGCCGTCGGTCTGCGCGTCACGTTCCCGGGTCGGCATGGGGCCGCCGTGGAGGCCAGGGCCGTCGACGGTGTCGACCTCGACATCAGGCCGGGCGAGATCGTCGCGCTGGTCGGTGAGTCGGGCTGCGGCAAGACGACGCTGGCCCGCACGTTGCTGGGGCTGGTGCGGCCGACGTCCGGCCGGGTCACGTTCGGCGGGAGGCCCCTCGACTACGCGTCGCGCGCGCTGAAGGCGTACCGCAAGCGCGTCCAGCTGGTGCTGCAGGACCCGAGCGGCTCGCTCAACCCGCGGCACACGGTGTACGACGCGGTGGCGGAGGGGCTGCGTATCCACGGCTATACGGGGGACGAGCGGGCGGCGGTGGCTCAGGCTCTGTCGCGGGCCGGGCTGCGGCCTCCGGAGCGGTTCTTCCTCCGCTATCCGCATGAGCTGTCGGGCGGCCAGCGGCAGCGCGTCGTCATCGCGGGCGCGCTGGTCCTCGAACCCGAACTGATCGTCGCGGACGAGCCGGTGGCCTCGCTGGACGCCTCGGTACGCGGCGAGATCCTCGCGCTGCTGCTGCGCCTGCGGACCGAACTGGGACTGTCCGCCCTCGTCGTGACCCACGATCTGGGCCTCGCCTGGAACATCGCCGACCGGGTCGCGGTGATGTACCTGGGCAGGATCGTCGAGACGGGCGACGTCGAGCAGGTCCTGACGGCGCCCCGGCATCCGTACACGCAGGCGCTGCTGTCCGTGCTGCCCGAGGCGGGAGGCGACCCGGTGGTGCTCACCGGCGAGCCCCCGGACCCGTCCCGCATTCCCTCCGGGTGCCGCTTCCATGTCCGCTGCCAGATCCTCGCGAGCGGCAAGGCGGCCGAGGAGGGGGTGGCCGACGCCTGCCGGACGCGGGATCTGCCGGTGCTCGCGGGGTCGGGTGGGGCACAGGTGGCCTGCCATTGGGCGGCGGGCCGTGCGGGGGTGACGCGGGCGGGCTGAGAGGGCACCTTGGGCGGTCAGAGCCACGTCCGCCCGCCCCGGGTCCCCGACCAGGCCCCGTGTGCCTGCTGCGGGAGCCCCGACCAGGCCCCCTGTGCCTACTTCGGCCGCCCCGAAGTCGCCTCGTACGCCTCGATGAGCTCCCGCGACCGCTTCACGTCGTCCGCGATGGCCTCGAGGAGGGCCTCGATCGACGCGAACTTCGCCTGGCCGCGGACGAAGGAGAGGAAGTCGACGGCGACGTGCAGGCCGTAGAGGTCGAGGCCGACGCGGTCGATGGCGTACGCCTCGACGGTGCGTTCCGTGCCGTCGAACTGCGGGTTCGTGCCGACGGAGATCGCGGCGGGCATCGCCTCGCCCTGGGCGTGCAGCCAGCCGGCGTAGACGCCGTCGGCCGGGATGGCGGTGTGCGGCAGCGTCTCCACGTTGGCGGTGGGGAATCCGAGATCGCGGCCGCGCTGGGCGCCGCGGACGACGACGCCCTCGACGCGGTGCGGGCGGCCGAGGATCTCGGCGGCGCCCTCGACGTCCCCCTCGGCGATCAGCCGGCGGGTCAAGGTCGAGGAGAAGGGCTCGCCGCCGCCCGCCTCACCGCGCACGAACAGGTCGATGACCTCGACCTCGTAGTCGTACGTGTGGCCGAGTTCGGCGAGGAAGTCGACGGTGCCGGCTGCCTTGTGGCCGAAGCGGAAGTTCGGGCCCTCGACGACGGCCTTCGCATGCAGCTTGTCGACGAGGACCTTCACGACGAAGTCCGCGGGCGACAGCTTCGAGAACTCGGTGGTGAACGGCAGGATGAGCAGCGCGTCCACACCGAGCTCGGCCATCAGTTCGGCCCGCCGGTGGTGCGGGGCGAGGAGCGGGGGGTGGCTGCCGGGGCGTACGACCTCGCTGGGGTGCGGGTCGAACGTGACCACGACAGACGGGATCCCCAGCTCCCGCGCGCGGTCCACCGCGCGCCCGATGATCAGCTGGTGCCCGCGGTGCACACCGTCGTAGGAGCCGATGGTGACGACGCTGCGCCCCCAGTCCTGGGGGATGTCCTCCAAGCCACGCCAGCGCTGCACTGTGACCGCTCCTCGAACCTGTGTCCGTGATTCCGTGTTTGCGTCCTTGCCTGATACGCAGATACGCAGGTCTAAGACTGCCATGCCGCTTCCCGCCGAGTCGCAGCGGTATGGGGAGCTGCCTCGGCGACCGCGTCCAGCCAGGGCATACGGCCACGGCGTCCGGCATCGGCGACGGCCCCCGACGGGACCTTGCCGAGACCCTGCCGGGACCTCGCCGGAACCCTGCCGGGCCCGGTCTCAGCCAAACACCGCCAGGCTCTTGGCCTTGCCCTTGGACTCCTCCACCAACGCCAGGAAGCGCCCTTCCGGGTCGAAGACGGCGATCGCTCCCGCGCCCGCGTACGCGTCGGGCATCTCCAGTCGTACACCGTTCGTCAGCAGCCGTGCCCGCTTGGCGTCCACGTCCCAGCGCGGGAACGCGGCCGCGGCGGCCTCGGCGATCGGCATGACGGTGAGCTCCTGCTGGAGCTGGTCGAGGGTTCTGGCCGCGTCCAGCTTGTACGGGCCCACGCGGGTGCGGCGCAGCGCCGTCAGATGGCCGCCGACGCCCAGGTCGGCGCCGAGGTCGCGGGCGAGCGCCCGGATGTACGTCCCGGAGGAGCACACCACCGAGACGACCAGGTCGAGGACGGGCGTGCCGTCCTCGGCGACGGCGTCACGGACGTCGTAGACGGCGAAGGACGACACGGTCACCGGGCGGGCCGGGATGTCGAATTCCTCGCCCTCGCGGGCCCGCTTGTAGGACCGCTTGCCGTCGATCTTGATGGCGCTGACCTTGGACGGCACCTGCATGATGTCGCCGGTGAGCTTGGCGATCCCGGCGTCGATGGCGTCACGGGTCACGCGGGATGCGTCGGCGGACGAGGTGATCTCGCCCTCGGCGTCGTCGGTGACCGTGTTCTGGCCGAGCCTGATCGTGCCGAGGTACTCCTTCTCGGTCAGCGCCAGATGACCGAGAAGCTTTGTCGCTTTCTCGACACCGAGGACGAGCACGCCGGTCGCCATGGGGTCGAGCGTTCCCGCGTGGCCGACGCGGCGGGTCCTGGCGATCCCGCGCATCTTGGCCACGACGTCGTGCGAAGTGAAGCCCGACGGCTTGTCGACGATGACAAGCCCGTCGGGCGTGGTGGTCTTCTGCGTCATTCCGCGGCGTCGCCGTCCGTCTCGTCCTCGCCCGGCTTGCGGTACGGGTCCGCCTCGCCGGCGTAGGAAGCGCCGGCCGAGGCCTCGCGCACCGCCGCGTCCGAGGCCCGTGCCTTGTCGAGCAGGTCCTCGATGGTGCGTGCGGTGTCCGGGAGGGCGTCCGCCACGAAGGTCAGGGTCGGCGTGAACTTCACGCCCGCCGCCCGGCCCACCTCGGAGCGGAGGATGCCCTTGGCGCTCTCCAGGCCCGCCGCCGCGGCGGCGCGCTCCTCGTCGTCCCCGTACACGGTGTAGAAGACGGTCGCCTCCCGCAGATCACCGGTGACCCGGGTGTCCGTGATGGTCACATGCGAACCGAGCCGCGGGTCCTTGATCCCGCGCTGCAGCTTCTGGGCAACCACCTCTCGGATGAGGTCCGCCAGCCTTTTCGCCCGCGCGTTGTCGGCCACTGGTCCGTCTCCCCTTTGTTCCTGGGATTGTCTTGCCTTGTTGGGTCGGTCGTAGTCGACCATGTCCGGTCGTGGTCGACCGTTTCGGTGGCCGACGACCGCTTTCCGCCGCCGGCCGCGTCAGCCGTCGGCGGCTGCCTTCAGTCGTCGTCGCCGTGGAACCGGCGCCGCACCGAGAGCAGCTCCACTTCGGGCCGGCCGGCGACGAGCCGCTCGCAGCGGTCCAGTACGTCGCTCAGGTGTCCCGCGTCCCCGGACACCATCGCCAGGCCGATTCCGGCCCTGCGATACAGGTCCATGTGATCGACCTCGGCCGCGCTGACCGGGTACTTCCGCTGGAGGTCGGCGACGATCGGGCGGACGATGGAGCGCTTCTCCTTGAGCGACCGTACGTCGCCGAGGAGCAGGTCGAAGGACAGAGTCCCCACATACATGGTGTGTCCGGATGTCCCGCCGGTACGGGTTCTGTGTAGCTCGGGTGCCCTGCCAACCGCGTGGCAGGAACATCAGAACGGTACACGCAGCGGCCGGGGCCGATCGACGGGAATTTCTCCCGCCGACCGGCCCCGGTCGTCAGCGACGCGGTCAGCCGCGCGGCTTCTCGCGCATCTCGTACGTCGCGATGACGTCGTCGACCTTGATGTCGTTGAAGTTTCCGAGGTTGATACCGCCCTCGAAGCCTTCGCGGATCTCGGTGACGTCGTCCTTGAAGCGACGCAGGCCCTCGATCGTGAGGTTCTCCGCCACGACCTTGCCGTCGCGGATGACACGGGCCTTGCTGTTCCGCTTGACCTCGCCGGAGCGGATGAGCACACCCGCGATGTTGCCCAGCTTGGACGAGCGGAAGACCTCGCGGATCTCCGCCGTACCGAGCTCGACCTCTTCGAACTCCGGCTTGAGCATGCCCTTGAGGGCCGCCTCGATCTCCTCGATCGCCTGGTAGATGACCGAGTAGTAGCGGACGTCCACGCCCTCGCGCTCGGCCATCTGCTGCGCACGCCCGGCGGCGCGCACGTTGAAGCCGATCACGATGGCGTCCGAGCCCATCGCCAGGTCGATGTCCGACTCCGTGACCGCACCGACGCCGCGGTGCAGGACGCGGATGTCGACCTCTTCGCCGACGTCGAGCTGGAGCAGCGAGGACTCCAGGGCCTCGACCGAACCAGAGGCATCGCCCTTGATGATGAGGTTGAGCTGCTGGACCTCGCCGGCCTTGAGCACCTTGTCCAGGTCCTCGAGGGAGACGCGGCGCACCCGCTTGGCGAACGCGGCGTTGCGCTCGCGGGCGGCACGCTTCTCGGCGATCTGGCGGGCCGTGCGGTCCTCGTCGACGACGATGAAGTTGTCGCCGGCGCCCGGGACGTTGGTCAGACCCAGGACCTGGACCGGGGTGGACGGACCGGCCTCGTCGACCGTGTTGCCCTGGTCGTCGTACATGGCGCGTACGCGGCCGTAGGCGTCGCCGACCACCATGGTCTCGCCGACCCGCAGGGTGCCTCGCTGGACCAGGACGGTCGCGGTGGCGCCGCGGCCGCGGTCGAGGCGGGCCTCGATCGCGATGCCCTGTGCGTCCTGCTCGGGGTTGGCGCGCAGGTCCAAGGCGGCGTCGGCGGTGAGCACGACGGCCTCGAGGAGGCTGTCGATGTGCAGACCCTGCTTGGCGGAGATGTCGACGAACATCGTGTCGCCGCCGTACTCCTCGGCCACCAGGCCGTACTCGGTCAGCTGACCGCGCACCTTGGTCGGGTCCGCGCCCTCGACGTCGATCTTGTTGACCGCGACCACGATCGGCACGTCGGCCGCCTTGGCGTGGTTCAGCGCCTCGATCGTCTGGGGCATCACACCGTCGTTGGCCGCCACCACGAGGATCGCGATGTCGGTCGACTTCGCACCGCGGGCACGCATGGCGGTGAACGCCTCGTGACCCGGGGTGTCGATGAAGGTGATCTTGCGCTCGTCACCGTTGACCTCGGTGGCGACCTGGTACGCACCGATGTGCTGCGTGATGCCGCCGGCCTCGCCCGCGATGACGTTCGTCTTGCGGATCGCGTCGAGCAGCCGGGTCTTACCGTGGTCGACGTGACCCATGACGGTCACCACCGGCGGACGCGAGACGAGGTTCTCCTCGCCGCCCTCGTCCTCGCCGAACTCCAGGTCGAAGGACTCGAGCAGCTCGCGGTCCTCCTCCTCGGGGCTGACGATCTGAACGGTGTAGTTCATCTCGTCGGCGAGCAGCTGCAGCGTGTCGTCCGAGACCGACTGGGTCGCGGTGACCATCTCGCCGAGGTTCATCATGACCGCGACGAGCGACGCCGGGTTGGCGTTGATCTTCTCCGCGAAGTCGGTGAGGGACGCACCGCGCGACAGGCGAACGGTCTCGCCGTTGCCGCGAGGCAGCATCACGCCGCCGACCGACGGGGCCTGCATGGCCTCGTACTCCTGGCGCCTCTGCCGCTTCGACTTACGGCCACGACGCGCCGGACCGCCGGGACGGCCGAACGCACCCTGCGTGCCACCACGGCCACCGGGACCACCGGGACGGCCGCCGAATCCGGGACGGCCACCGCCGCCGCCGAAGCCGCCACCGCCGGCGGGGGCACCGCCACCGGGACGACCGGCGAAGCCGCCGCCACCACCCGGACGACCGCCGCCGCCACCGGGACGACCGGCACCGGCGGGACCGCGACCGCCACCGGGGCCGGGACGCGGGCCCGCAGCGGGACGCTGCGGCATCATGCCGGGGTTCGGACGGTTGCCACCGGGACCGCCGCCCGGACGCGGAGCCTGCGGACGGGGCATGCCGCCCGGGGTGGGCCGGGGACCGGCCTGGCCCTGCGGACGGGGACCGCCCTGGCCTGCGCCCTGCGGACGCGGGCCGCCGGGCGCTCCGGGACCACCGGGACGCGGGGCGCCGCCGGGACGGGGCGCCTGCGGGCGCGCCATGCCGGTGGAGCCGCCGGACGTGAAGGGGTTGTTGCCCGGACGCGGACCGGCCGGACGGGCGCCGGGACGGGGGGCCTGGGCACCCGGACGCGGAGCGCCGGGACGCTCGCCGCGGTCGCCACGGCCCTGACCGGGACCGGCCGGACGGGCACCCGGCTTCGGGGCACCCGGACGGGCGCCGGGACGCGGACCTGCCGACGGGGCGGCAGGAGCGGACGGCGGCGCGGTGAACTCCGGCTGGGCCGGTGCCGCGGGTGCGGGCTTGGGGGCCGGCTTGGGACCCGGCGTCGGGCGCGGGCCCGGCGCCGGTGCGGCGGCCGCGGGCTTCTCGGCCGCGGGGGTCGCGGGCCGGGGGGCCGCCGGGGCCGGAGGCTTCGGGGCAGCCGGACGAGCCGCCTGCGCCGGGGAGGGCGCGGCGGGCCTGGCGGGCGCCTGCTTACGGGGGGCACCGGGCTTCGCGGCGGACTTGCCGGAGCCGTTGCCCTGCTGGAATGCGTCAGTCAGTTTGCGTACTACGGGCGCCTCGATCGTCGAGGACGCCGAACGGACGAATTCACCGAGTTCTTGGAGCTTGGCCATGACGACCTTGCTCTCCACGCCGAACTCCTTGGCGAGTTCGTATACCCGGACCTTAGCCACTTCGCTCCTTTTAGGTCCGGGTTGCGGCCGGACCGTCGCTACTTCATGGGCGTACTCATCGCGTACTCATCGAGTGCTCATCGCAATCTCGACCTACTTCCGACTCGCGAGGTACCTGGGCCGCACGGGGGTTCCGTACGGCGCTTCTTACGGTGTTGCCTGCTCAGCAACTGTCTTCCACCGCCTGGCGCAAGCCTGCCGTGTCGAGCGGTCCCCGGGCACGGAAGGCCCGGACGAACGCCCGGCGGCGGACCGCCAGGTCGAGACAGACCAGGGCGGGGTGCACATAGGCACCCCGGCCGGGCAGCGTACCGCGAGGATCGGGGACGCACGCGTCCTCGATCACCACGATGCGCAGCAGATCGCTCTTGGCCGCTCGCTCCCGGCATCCCACACAGGTGCGCTCAGGGCGTGCTCGGGCGTGCGTCCGGCCAGACACAGTTAAGTCTACCTCCCCGTATCGACCTCACCCCTTTGGGGCAAAAATCGAACGGCTGTCGTCTTGATCTCTACGGCCCCCGGCGTGATCTCGTCGGGGGCCGTGCTGTCGGTTGCCGCCAGGCCTGCTGCGGGGTGCCCTCAGGCCTCCTGCGGGGCCTGCTCCGTGTCCGGGCGGATGTCGATCCGCCACCCGGTCAGCCGAGCCGCGAGACGGGCGTTCTGCCCCTCCTTGCCGATCGCCAGCGACAGCTGGTAGTCCGGCACGGTGACCCGCGCGGAGCGGGCCGCGAGGTCGACGACCTCGACCTTGGAGACCCGGGCCGGGGAGAGCGCGTTGGCGACCATCTCGGCCGGGTCGTCGGACCAGTCGACGATGTCGATCTTCTCACCGTTCAGTTCGGCCATGACGTTGCGCACACGGCCGCCCATGGGCCCGATGCAGGCGCCCTTGGCGTTCAGGCCCGACCGGGTGGAACGCACGGCGATCTTGGTGCGGTGGCCGGCCTCACGGGCGATCGCGGCGATCTCGACGGAGCCGTCGGCGATCTCCGGGACCTCCAGCGCGAAGAGCTTCTTCACCAGGTTCGGGTGCGTACGCGAGAGGGTCACCGACGGGCCGCGGACGCCCTTGGCCACCCGTACGACGTACGAGCGCAGGCGCATGCCGTGCTGGTAGTCCTCGCCCGGCACCTGCTCCTGCACGGGCAGGATCGCCTCGAGCTTACCGATGTCGACCAGGACGTTCTTCGGGTCGCGGCCCTGCTGGACCACACCGGTGACGATGTCGCCCTCACGGCCCGCGTACTCACCGAGCGTCGCGTCGTCCTGGGCGTCGCGCAGCCGCTGGAGAATCACCTGCTTGGCCGTCGTCGCGGCGATCCGGCCGAAGCCGGACGGGGTGTCGTCGAACTCGCGGGGCTCCTGGCCCTCCTCGAGGTCCTCGGGGTCTTCCTTCGCCCACACCGTCACATGGCCGGTCTCCCGGTTGAGCTCCACGCGCGCGTGGCGGCGGCTTCCCTCGGTGCGGTGGTAGGCGATGAGGAGGGCCGCCTCGATCGCCTCGACCAGGAGCGAGAAGGAGATCTCCTTCTCCCTCACCAGACCCCGCAGGGCACTCATGTCGATGTCCACGGCTACGCCTCCTCTGCGTTCTCGATGTTCTTGATGTTCTTGCTGTTTTTGGTGTTCTGGGTGCCTTCGGCGGACGTGCTCTTGCGACTGAACTCGATCTCCACCCGCGCCTTGGCGATGTCCGTGAAGGCGAGCCTGCGGGATGTGGGCTTGCGGCCCTTCACACCGGGCACCTCGAGGTCCAGACCCTCGTCGTCCACCTTCAGGATCCGGGCGACCAGCTCGCCGCCGCCCGCCTCCGGCGTCAGCCAGAACCTCGCCAGGCGGTCCGTGGCGCGCACGAAGTGGCGGTGCTCCTTCAGCGGGCGCTCGGCGCCCGGGGAACCGACCTCGAGGGTGTACTCGCCCTCGCCCATCACGTCGTGCTCGTCGAGCTTCGCCGAGAGTTCGCGGCTCACCTCGGCGATCTCGTCCAGATCGACACCCTCGTCGGAGTCGATGACGACCCTCAGCACCCGCTTGCGCCCGACCGAGGCCACTTCGATCTCTTCGAGATCCAGGTCCTTGGAGCTGACGAGCGGTTCCAGTAGTTCTCGCAGCCTCTCGCTCTGGGTGGTGCTCATCCGGGTGACTCCTCGGCCGCGTGTGCTGTTGTGGGTAGGTCGCGTGACAGGTCAAAGGGTATCCGGTCCCGGGGGGTGTTGCCGTCCACCGGTCCGGCCGTCCGTGCGGCGTCCGAAGGGGCCGCCGGAGGCGAACCGGGCTACAGGTGACGAGCCGCTGGCGCGGGCCGGGGCGGTCCGACGGTACGGTGATCAAGGCCTCTCGGCCGCTTGTTCCCCTCGCTGTCCACTCGTACGAAACCCTCGAGGACGTCTGTCGTGTCGCTGCCCCTGCCGTCGCGTGCGCGGCGTACCCCTGATGGGCCGTCCGGGCCCTCGGGGCCTGGTCGAAGGAGTGTTCTCGCCGGTGCGGCGGGTGCGGTGGGCACGGCCGTCGCCGGTGCCGGGCTGCTCGCGGGGTGTTCCGACGGGGATTCCGGCAGCGGCTCGGCCGGCACGGCGGCGCGGCGCCCGTCCGCGTTGGAGCGGGCACGCGCGCGTGCGGCGAGCGACAGCGCCGGGCTTGTCGCGCGGTACGACGCGGTGATCGCGGCGCATCCCTCGCTGGCCAAGCGGCTGGAGGTGTTGCGGGAGGAGCTGGTGCGGCATGTGGAGGCGTTCGGGGGCGAGATGGCGGCGGCCGGGGCTACGGGGGGCGCATCGGCTGCGGCGTCGCGCTCCGGGGACGCGGCATCGGCTTCGCCGTCTGCCGCCGCATCGGATTCGGCTGCCGCTCCGCCTTCACCTTCGCCTTCGGGTTCTGCGTCTGACGCCGGGAGCGACGTGCCCGCGGACAAGAAGGACGCACTTGCCTTTCTCGCCTCCGCCGAGCGTGACCTGGCGGACCGGCGCGGCGCCGCGCTGCTCGAGGTGCCCGGCGAGCTGGCCCGGCTGCTCGCCTCTGTCGCGGCGGCGGGTGCGGCACACGCGTATCTGCTGACGGAGGGTGATTGATGAGCGGGGCCGACGACGGCGAGGGCCGGAAGTCCAAGAGCGACGGCAGCGCCGTACTGAAGGCCGTGCAGGCCGCGCTGGGCGCGGAGCATGCCGCCGTGTACGGCTACGGGGTCGTCGGCGGCAGAATCGGTGGCGAACGCCGGGACGAGGCCCGGGCGGCGTACGACGCCCATCGCGCCCGGCGCGACGAACTCATGCGCATCGTGCGGGACTTGGGCGGCGAGCCGGAGCAGGCGGCTGCGGCCTACGCGCTGCCCTTCCCGGTGCCGGACGCGGCGGCGGCCGCCCGGCTCGCCGCCGAACTGGAGGATCGGGTCGCCGGGGTGTATTCCGATCTCGTACGGGCAGCCGAGGGCAGTCGGCGGCGGACGGCCGCGGACGCGCTGCGGGAAGCGGCGGTGCGGGCGGCCCGGTGGCGGGGCGGCAGCGTAGCCTTCCCTGGTCTCGCCGAGCGGTCCGGTACGCCGTCCGCTTCGGCGACGCCGAGCGCGTAGAGCCAGGCCGGGCGCGTTCGGCGCACCGTACCGGCCCCCGAACGGCCCGACTGGGAAGGAATCACCCGCGCATGGCTTTCGAACCGCCCCAGCGCCTCGTCAGAGCACTCGGCGAGTCGCTGCACGACGGGGACGACGGAGCCCGCGCCTGGCTGGAGAAGCTGCCGGAGCTGGCCGGGGCGGCCGTGGCCCGGCGTGAGTTGGCCGTCGAGCGGGTGATGGTGCCCGGTGGGCGCAGCAGTCTCGTCGTCCTGGTGCGTCTGTCCGACGGCCGGCCCGCCGTGCTCAAGCTGGCGCCGCGGCGTGCCCGGCCCGGGAGCGAGCGGGCCGCGCTGGCCTGCTGGGGCGGGCGGGGCGCCGTGCAGTTGCTGGACGTGCCGGGCGAGGGCGAGGCGCCCGGGGGCGGCGACGCCGGCGGTGAGAACGGCGATGACGGGGTGCTGCTGCTGGAGCGTCTGCATCCCGATGTGTCGCTGCGGTCCCTGCCCGAGGCGAAGTCACTGCTGGAGGCCGCCGGGACGTTGCGGCGGCTGTGGGTGGACCCGCCCGCGGGTCACCGCTTCGAGACGGTGGCCGAGCGGACCGGACGGCAGGCCCTGGCGATGCGGAAGGGCGCGGACGCCGATGCCGACGTGGCGCCGCTGGTCGACGCGGCGCTGGCGGCGCGGGACGAGCTGGTGGCCACGGCGCCCGAGCACAAGCTGCTGCACGGGACGTTCCGGCAGAGCAAGGTGCTGGCGGGCGACCGCATGCCGTGGCTCGCCGTCGGACCGGATCCGGTGGTGGGCGAGTGCGCCTTCGATCTGGCGCGGCTGGTGCGGGACCGGGTCGAGGACCTTATCGCGTCACCGTCGGGCGCGGCGATCACCCGGCGCCGGGTGAAGCGCCTCGCGGACTCCCTCGAGGTGGATCTGGAACGGCTGCGCGGCTGGACCCTCTTCCGCGCCGTGGAGTCGGGGGTACGGGCGCGCCGCGTCGGCCGCGTGCAGGACTCGGAGCTGCTGCTGGAGTTCGCGGGCTGGCTGTAGGGCGTCGGCAGTAGGGCTTCCGGCCGGGTCCCGGGCCCGCCGGTCCCTCTGTGGCACCCCGGGGTTCCGGCCTGCCGGTCCCTCTGTGAAGGCCCACAGCTATGGGCACCGAGGCAACGTCTGAACCGGGGAGAACCTGTCCAGGCGCCATGCCCCGGGACGAACCCGCCTGCGGGTCCGTCCCGGGGGGGCGACGGCACGGTTACGCCGTCAGGCGGGCGATCGCCTCTTCGACGGTCAGCTCCTCGCGCTCACCGGTGCGCCGGTCCTTCAGCTCGAGGACGCCCTCGGCGGAGCGCCGCCCGGCGACCAGGATGTTCGGTACGCCGATGAGCTCGGCGTCGGTGAACTTCACGCCGGGCGAGACGCCGGCCCTGTCGTCCACCAGCACGCGGACGCCCGCGACGCCCAGCTTCTCGGAGACGTCGAGCGCCAGCTCCGTCTGGAGCGCCTTGCCGGCGGCCACCACGTGGACGTCGGCGGGTGCGACCTCGCGCGGCCAGCACAGGCCCTGCTCGTCCGCCATCTGCTCGGCGAGCGCGGCCACGGCACGGGAGACGCCGATGCCGTACGAGCCCATGGTGACGCGGACCGGCTTGCCGTTCTGGCCGAGCACGTCGAGCTGGAAGGTGTCCGCGTACTTACGGCCGAGCTGGAAGATGTGGCCGATCTCGATCGCACGGTCCAGCTTCAGGCCGGTGCCGCACTTCGGGCAGGGGTCGCCCTCCTCCACGACGACCACGTCCAGGTAGTCGTCCACCTCGAAGTCGCGGCCGCACACCACGTTCCTGGCGTGCTTGTCGGGCTTGTTCGCGCCCGTGATCCACGACGTGCCGGGGGCGACGCGCGGGTCGGCGATGTAGCGGACCTTGCCCAGCCCCTGCGGGCCCACGTAGCCGCGTACGAGATCGTCGCGGCCCTCGAAGTCCTCGGCCGTGACCAGCTCGACGACCGCCGGGGCGAGGTGCTCGCCGAGCTTGCCGAGGTCGACCTCGCGGTCGCCCGGGACGCCGACGGCCACGATCTCGCCGTCCACCTTGACCAGCAGGTTCTTCAGGGTCGCGGAGGCCGGGACGCCGAGGTACTCGGCGAGGGTCTCGATGGTGGGGGTGTCGGGGGTGTCGAGCTCCTCGACCGGCGGGTGCTCGGCGCCCTCGACAGGCTTGAGCTCGAACGTCACGGCCTCGGTGTTCGCCGCGTAGTCGCAGGCCGGGCAGTCCACGAAGGTGTCCTCGCCGGCCCCCGCCGGAGCCAGGAACTCCTCCGACGCCGAACCGCCCATGGCGCCGGAGACCGCCGACACGATCCGGTAGTCCAGGCCCAGGCGCTCGAAGATGCGCTGGTACGCCTCGCGGTGCAGGCGGTACGACTCCGCCAGGCCCTCGTCCGTGGTGTCGAAGGAGTACGAGTCCTTCATCTGGAACTCGCGGCCGCGCAGGATGCCCGAGCGCGGGCGGGCCTCGTCGCGGTACTTCGTCTGGATCTGGTACAGCATCACCGGCAGGTCCTTGTAGGACGCGACCTGGTCCTTCACGACGAGCGTGAAGATCTCCTCGTGGGTCGGGCCGAGGAGATACTCGCCGCCCTTGCGGTCCTTCAGCCGGAACAGCAGGTCGCCGTACTCCTCCCAGCGGGCGGACGCCTCGTACGGCTCCTTGGGCAGCAGGGCGGGGAGCAGGACCTCCTGGGCACCGATCGCGTCCATCTCCTCGCGGACGACGCGCGAGATGTTGTCCAGGACCTTCTTGCCCAGCGGGAGCCAGGTCCAGATGCCCGCCGAGTTGCGGCGCACATACCCGGCGCGGACCAGCAGCTTGTGGCTGAGCGTCTCGGCGTCCGCCGGGTCGTCGCGCAGTGTCTTGACCATCAACCGGGACATGCGCTGGACCTGGGCCATGATTCTTAACTCCTGCTACGTAAGGGTGATGGCTAGGAGGTTAGCCCCGCGGTCCGCGCCGGTGGAAATCCGTTACCGCCTGAGTGGTCCCTCACCGCCTGAGTGGTCCCTCACCGCCTGAGCGGCAGGTGCGCCCCCATCACCGCGTACGGCTTCGGTGCGCTCGGGAAGAGGACCTGCCTGGCGAGGTCCTCGTAGCCGAGCGAGAAGTACAGGCCGCGGGCCGGGCTGTCGATGTCGATCGCCGAGAGGATGGAGCGGGGCTCGTCGGCCTCGTCCGTGATCCGCGTGATCAGCGCGCGGCCGATGCCGCGGTTCTGGTACGCGGGCAGGACGTGCAGCTCGGTGATGACGAAGGAGTCGTCGAGCCAGGTGTCGTGGCCCCGGGCGCGCAGATACGGCTGGACGACGGTGGACCACCAGTGGGTGCGGTCGTTCGGCATGCCGTAGACGAATCCGACGAGCCGGCCGTCGCGCGTGAACGCGCCGAGGGCCCGCGCCCCGGGGTAGGTGATGTGCCGCAGCACGATCTGCCGGCGCACCGTGACCTCGTCGGCGCTGAGCCCGAAGGCCTCCGCCTGTACGGCCAGCGCCTCGTCGACCCGGGCGGCCAGATCCAGCGGGCCGATCACGACGTCGTCGGGGGTACGGGAGCCCGGCCCGGGAATGCGCAGCATGTCGGCGAGAGTACCTCGGGGTCGGAACCCCGGGCCCTCGGGACCGGGGATCAGGCCTGGGATCCGGCCTGGGATCAGAACAGCACGCTCATGAAGGCGCCGATCTCCTGGAAGCCGACCCTCCGATACGCGGCGCGTGCCGCCGTGTTGAAGTCGTTGACGTAGAGGCTGGCGACCGGTGCGACATCCGTGAGGGCGTAGCGCAGCACCGCCGCCATGCCGGGCGCCGCGAGGCCCTGCCCCCGGTACTCGGGCGCCACCCAGACGCCCTGGATCTGGCAGGCCAGCGGGGTCGCGGCGCCGATCTCCGCCTTGAAGACGACCTTGCCGTACTCGTCGAGGCGGGCGAACGACCGCCCGGATCCGACCAGTTCCGCCACCCGCGCCTGGTAGAGAAGCCCGCCGTCGCCCGCGAGCGGGGAGATGCCGACCTCCTCGGTGAACATCGCCACGCACGCCGGCATGATCGTTTCCATCTCGTCCTTGCGGATGCGGCGGACGTACGGATCGGGAGCGACGTTGTCGGGGAGCCGGTCGGTGACCATCAGCGGCTGGTGGGCGCGGACCTCGCGGGCCGGTCCCCAACTCGGTTCGAGCAGCCGCCACAGCTGGGCGGTGGGTCCGGCCGGGCCGACGATCGACGAGCAGCGGCGGCCGGCCCGCCGGGCGCGGTCGGCGAAGGCGCGTACGGCCTCGGGGGTGGCGCAGATCGGCACGAGATTCGCGCCCGCGTAGCACAGGGACTGCAGCATGCCGTCCGCGTACCAGCCCCACATCTCGCCGCCGAGCCGCCACGGGTCCAGGCCCGCGGTGTGCACCCGCGACGCCACGAACGCGTTGGGGACGGGCTCACGGTCGAGCACCGCCAGCGCGGCATCGAGGTCACTCGGTTCGAGGACCCGGGTGGTCGTCTGCGTCAACAAGATTCGTGGGCCTCACCATACGGTCTGCTGATTTCCGCACTGTACCTGGCGAGGTTGTGTGGCGCCGCCCCATGGGACGTCCCACCACTGGGACGCAGACGCCCCACCGCTGGGACGCAGACGCCCCACCGCTGGACACAGCGGTGGGGCGTACGGCAGCGCGGAGATCAGCCGGCGACCGAGACCTCGGGCTCGCCCGACATGACCCCGTCCTTCTCCATCTGCTCGGCGAGCTTCATGGCCTCCTCGATGAGGGTCTCCACGATCTTCGACTCGGGCACCGTCTTGATGACCTCGCCCTTCACGAAGATCTGGCCCTTGCCGTTGCCGGAGGCGACGCCGAGGTCAGCCTCGCGGGCCTCGCCGGGGCCGTTCACGACGCAGCCCATCACGGCCACGCGCAGCGGCACCTCCATACCCGTCAGACCCGCCGTGACCTCCTCGGCGAGCGTGTAGACGTCGACCTGGGCGCGGCCGCAGGACGGGCAGGAGACGATCTCCAGGCCGCGCTGGCGCAGGTTCAGCGACTCCAGGATCTGGATGCCGACCTTGACCTCCTCCACGGGAGGAGCCGACAGCGAGACGCGGATGGTGTCGCCGATGCCCTGGGAGAGCAGCGCACCGAAGGCGACGGCCGACTTGATGGTGCCCTGGAAGGCCGGACCGGCCTCCGTCACGCCGAGGTGCAGCGGGTACTCGCACTGGGCGGCGAGCTGCCGGTACGCCTCGATCATCACGACCGGGTCGTTGTGCTTGACGGAGATCTTGATGTCCCGGAAGTCGTGCTCCTCGAAGAGGGACGCCTCCCAGAGGGCGGACTCGACGAGGGCCTCGGGGGTCGCCTTGCCGTACTTCTGCAGGAGCCGCCTGTCGAGGGAGCCCGCGTTGACGCCGATCCGGATCGGGGTGCCGTGGTCCTTGGCGGCCTTGGCGATCTCCTTGACCTGGTCGTCGAACTTCTTGATGTTGCCGGGGTTCACGCGCACGGCCGCGCAGCCCGCCTCGATGGCCGCGAACACGTACTTCGGCTGGAAGTGGATGTCGGCGATCACCGGGATCCCCGACTTCTTCGCGATGACCGGCAGCGCGTCGGCGTCGTCCTGCGTGGGGCAGGCCACGCGCACGATCTGGCAGCCCGAGGCCGTGAGTTCGGCGATCTGCTGCAGCGTCGCACCGATGTCCGAGGTCCGCGTCGTCGTCATGGACTGCACCGACACCGGAGCGTCCCCGCCGACCGCCACGGATCCGACCTGGATCTGCCGGCTCTTCCGGCGCTCGGCGAGCTTGGTCGGAACGGACGGCATGCCGAGAGAAATCGCAGTCATCTGCTGTGCAACCCCAAGGTATGGATCAAGGTCCCGTCATCGGGCTCCGGGCCTTCGAGGTTACGGCACGCCCCGATGCCGGAGCACATCACGTCCTTATGTCCACCCCAACGGCAGCGGCCGGGCAGTAAGCCTGCCCGGCCGCCGTGAATGCCCCGTGATCAGGAGATTCTCACCGGGTTAACAACGTCGGCGATGAGCACGAGGATCGTGAAGCAGACGAAGATCCCCGCCACCACGTACGCGACGGGCATCAGCTTCGCGACGTCGAACGGGCCCGGGTCCGGCCGCCGCAGCAGCTTCGCCGTGTGGCGGCGCAGGGACTCCCACAGGGCGCCCGCGATGTGCCCGCCGTCGAGCGGCAGCAGCGGCAGCATGTTGAACAGGAACAGCGACAGGTTGAACCCCGCGACAAGGAACAGCATCATCGCGATCTGGTTCTCCGGCGGGATGTCCATCGTGAACACCTCGCCGCCGACGCGGGCCGCGCCGACGACGCCCATCGGCGAATCGGGCTCGCGCGGGCCGTCGCCGAACGCCGCGTCCCACAGGGCGGGGATCTTGGAGGGCAGCGAGATCAACGACTCGACGCCGTTCTCCATCATGTCGCCCATGCGCTCCACGGACTGGCCGAAGGACTGCTGGACGATGCCCGACGCGGGCGTGAAGCCGAGGAAGCCCGCATACACGTACTTGCCCTCGACGTAGCCGCCCTCGCCGTCGGTCTTGCTGACCTGGTTCTTGATCAGGTGCGCCTTGAGGTCCTGCCGCTTGCCGTCGCGCTCGACGGTGAGGGTGACGTCCTTGCCGGGGTTGGCGCGGATGTCGGCCTGCAGCGTGGACCAGTCGTCCACGGGCGCCCCGTCGAACGCCACGATCTTGTCGCCCGCCTTGAGGCCGGCGGCCTTGGCGGGCGCGGCCTCGTCGCCCTTCTCGCAGGTCGTGCGGTTCTCGCTCTGCTCGATGACGCAGTCGGAGACCTTGCCGACCGTGGTGGTCTGGGTCTGGACGCCGAAGGTCATCATCACGCCGAGGAAGATCGCCACAGCCAGCACGAGGTTCATGAAGGGGCCCGCGAACATCACGATGACCCGCTTCCACGGCTTGCGCGTGTAGAAGAGGCGGGTCTCGTCGCCGGGCCTGAGCTCCTCGAACGCCGCCGACCTGGCGTCCTCGATCATGCCGCGCCAGGGCGAGGTGGAGCGGGCCTCGAGACGGCCGTCCTTGCCGGGCGGGAACATCCCGATCATGCGGATGTAGCCGCCGAGCGGGATGGCCTTGATGCCGTACTCGGTCTCGCCCTTCTTGCGGGACCAGATGGTGGGGCCGAAACCCACCATGTACTGCGGCACACGGATCCCGAAGAGCTTCGCGGTCGACAGATGTCCCAGCTCGTGCCAGGCGATCGAGATCAGCAGCCCGATCGCGAAGACGACTATGCCGAGGATCATCATCAGGGTCGTCATGCACGAACCTCCGCGGTCGTCCGTGTCGCTTGGGTGTGGGCCGTCAGTTCACGGGCCCGGGCGCGCGCCCAGGTCTCCGCTTCGAGGACGTCCGCGACGGTCAGCGAAGTTCCCGTACGCGGCGTGCCGTGCTCGGCCACGACCTGCGTAACGGTCTCCATGATCCCGAGATACGGCAGGGCGCCGTTCAGGAACGCGTCCACGCACTCCTCGTTTGCCGCATTGAACACCGCCGGAGCCGTGCCCGCGAGCTCGCCGACATGCCGGGCGAGCCCCACCGACGGGAAAGCCTCCTCGTCGAGGGGGAAGAACTCCCAGCTCGACGCCTTCGTCCAGTCGAACGCAGGCGCGGCGTCCGGCACCCGCTCCGGCCAGCCGAGCCCGATGGCGATGGGCCCGCGCATGTCGGGCGGGGTGGCCTGCGCCAGCGTCGATCCGTCGGTGAACTCGACCATCGAGTGGACATACGACTGCGGGTGCACGACGACCTCAATGCGGTCGAAGGGAATGTCGTACAGCAGGTGGGCCTCGATGACCTCGAGTCCCTTGTTGACCAGCGTCGCCGAGTTGATGGTGATCACCGGGCCCATGGCCCAGGTGGGGTGGGCGAGGGCGTCCTGGGGCGTGACGTCGGCGAGCTCCGACTTCGTACGCCCCCGGAACGGGCCGCCCGACGCGGTCACGACCAGTTTGCGCACGTCCGCGCGCGTGCCGGCCGCCAGCGCCTGGAAGAGCGCGGCGTGCTCGGAGTCGACGGGGATGATCTGCCCCGGCTTGGCGAGCGCCTTGACCAGCGGGCCGCCGACGATCAGCGACTCCTTGTTGGCGAGGGCGAGGGTGCGGCCGGCTTCGAGGGCCGCGAGGGTCGGGGCGAGGCCGATGGATCCGGTGATCCCATTGAGCACGGTGTGGCAGTCGGACGCGGCGAGCTGCGTGGCCGCGTCGGGGCCCGCCAGTATCTCGGGGAGCGGCTCCCCCGGCCCGTACTGGGCGCTCAGCGCCTCCCGCAGTGCCGGTACGACGTCCTCGCGCGCGACCGCGACGGTCCGCACCCGCAGCTGCCTGGCCTGCTCGGCCAGCAGCTCCACCCGTCCGCCGGCGGCGGAGAGCCCGGTGACCCGGAAACGGTCGGGGTTGCGGAGCACGAGGTCGATGGCCTGGGTGCCGATCGAGCCCGTGGAGCCAAGGATGACGATGTCCCGGGGGCCGTCTCCGACGACGGGGTCGAAGACGAGGTGCGGGTCCGCGAGGGGGGATGGGCTGTCGCTCATCCCCCCATTGTGGCCGCAACGGGGCCCCTGCCGGGGGCCGGGTACGGTGCGGGGCGCCCGCCGTCGTGGGCTGCGCCCACCCCCAGGGGGGCGGGTACTGGGGCAGGGCGCCCGCCGTCGTGGTGTTGTGCCCACCCTCCCCCAGCTACCGCTGGGAGGTGCCCCCAGCCCTGCGGAACGATTGCCCACAACGGTCAGCGGCTCGCGCCGCCCCAATGATCAACCCGCAGGCGCCATCGGGCCGAAGGGGACGTGGCGGGATGTGCGCCCGCAGCGGCTGGCGCAAACTCCGGG
>NZ_LOHS01000160.1 GCF_001642995.1 Streptomyces jeddahensis | reverse complement strand
CACTGAAGCTGCGCCATCTTGAAGTGGCTGGTCAGGGGGCTGGTGCGATGTCGTTTCGGGGTGCTCGTGCTGGTCGTGGGCGGCAGCCTGGGGTGTAGATCGTCTGGCGGGAGTGGGTTTGTGGATTCCCATGCGTCGTCGCGGGTGCCCCTCCTACGCTCCGGTCCATGATGGATCCCGAGGTGTTGGAGCGGATCGCCGCGCGGCGTGCGGAGCTGGACGGACTCGAAGAGCAGCTGGTCAAGCAGCTGTCGGAGGTACGAGCTGAGCGCGATGAGCTGGCCGTGGCCGAGCGGGTGTGGCAGCGGATGAGCGAGCAGCTCGCCAACGAGCGTACGGAGGCCGGGTCGCCGGTGGTCCAGGTGGCGGGTCGGGCGGTGCGGCTGGTCCCGGACCGTGCGCCGGGGGTGGTTGAGTCCGCACTGCCGGCGGAGTACCAGCGCATCCTGACCGCGGTGCGGCAGGCCGCCGGCCCGGTCTCCACCCGGCAGATCGGCGAGGTGCTGGGCTTGGACACCGGGGTGAGGGGCAAGCTGGAGCCGTTGCGCGGGAAGCTCACGAAACTGGCCGACCGCGGCTGGCTGCACAAACGACCCGACGGGAAGTTCACCACCCGCGCGTGACCGTTCCGCACGGCGATCGGGGCATAACCAAGGTGCCCCCGGCGGCTGTTGGAATTGTGTGACGAAAACCAAAGAGCACGCAGGGGACACCGTGTCCCTGGTCTACCAGTGCCGCCTGCCGCTGTCCACGCACACCCTGACCTACCTCTCCGACCTGCTGCGCCGCCATCTCAAAGCGATACGGTCGAGGTGGCGGGCGTTGCCGCCCGGGAGGATCGCGGTGATCGTCCTGGCCGTGCTGCGGCACGATCAGCGCCTGGCCGACATGGCCGGCGGCAACGACATCTCCGCCACCACCATCCGGCGCTGGCGCGACGAGTTGATCCACCTGCTGGCCGCGAAGGCCCCGCGTCTGGACCGCGCCCTGAAGAAGATCGCCCGGCGGGGCGGCGAGGTCGTCCTGATCGACGGCACCCTCATCCCCACCCAGCGCCGTACCGGCAAGGCGAACCGCCCGAACTACTCCGGCAAGCATCGCCGCCACGGCCTGCACGTGATCGCGCTGACCGACGAGCGGGGCCGTCTGGTGTGGATATCGGCCGCTCGGCCCGGCCGCACCCACGACATCACCGCCGCCCGCCGCGACCGCATCCTGGCCCATTTGCGTGCTGCCGGCCTCGGTGCCCTGGCCGACCTGGGCTTTATCGGCCTGGCCGACGACGGGGACGATCCCGTGGTCGTCACCGGTTTCAAGGCCACCCGCGCCCGCAGGCTCGCACCCGCCGAGAAGGAGGCCAACCGGGTCCTGGCCGCCGGACGTGTCCCCGTCGAACGCGGCTTTGCCCACCTGAAGAACTGGCGGATCCTCACCAAGCTCCGTACTGACCCTGCCCGTGCCACCCACCTGTTTCGCGCGCTGCTCGTCCTGACGAACATCGAGGCCACTACCGACAATTGATCTCTACCGCAAGTAGCCCACGACCAGTCAAGCACCGCGGAACATCGTCACCGGGCCGGGATCGGCTGAGTGAGGTTCACCGGGTTGCCGTCGGGGTCCTGGATGTGGGCGACGCGCTGTCCCCACGGCATGTCGTTGGGGCCGCTGCTGACCGAGCCGCCCAGCGCCTCCACCCGGCCGAGCGTCTCGTCGACGTCGTCGACACCGATGCTGAGCAGGATCCGCGGCGCCTCCCGGTTCCCCGGGTTCGCCTTGGCAACCAGCCCGAGGTCGGTGTCACCGATGCGCAAGCCGAGGTAGAAGGCCGGGCCTTCCGCCGGCACCCGGAAGATCTCCTCAGCGCCGAACAGTTTCGTATAGAAGCCGAGCAGAACGTCCTGGTCGGCAGTCAGGATCACTGGCTGGATGGTGGACATGGCACTCCCATCGAGAACGATCGTGTCGCTGGGTAGACCGTTGGAGGACGGTGAACTCATCGGCACACCCCGCCGGACGATCTACAACACAGACTGCCGCGCACGACCAGCACGAGCACCCCGAAACGAGGTCACGCCACCCCGCTGACCAGCCACTTCAAGATGGCGGAGCTTCACTG
>NZ_LOHS01000159.1 GCF_001642995.1 Streptomyces jeddahensis | reverse complement strand
GTGCAGGGCGGCGGCGGGCGCGCCCGTGCCGTCGTCGATGACGGCGAGCTCGGCGCCGACCTCGACCGTCTCGTCCTCGGCGACCTTGATGGAGGCCAGAACACCGGCGGCGGGCGACGGGATCTCGGTGTCGACCTTGTCGGTCGACACCTCGAGCAGCGGCTCGTCGAGCTCGACACGCTCGCCCTCGGCCTTCAGCCAGCGGGTGACAGTGCCCTCGGTGACGCTCTCGCCGAGCGCCGGAAGGGATACGGAAACCGCCATGGTTTCGGTTGCTCCTTACGAAATTGCGGAAGTCTGTGGTCGTCGCGCCCTGGTGAGGCGACTGAAGTGACCGAAGGTCAGTCGTGCGAGTGGAGCGGCTTGCCCGCGAGGGCCAGGTGTGCCTCGCCGAGCGCCTCGTTCTGCGTCGGGTGGGCGTGGATGAGCTGCGCGACCTCGGCGGGCAGCGCCTCCCAGTTGTAGACCAGCTGGGCCTCGCCGACCTGCTCGCCCATGCGGTCGCCGACCATGTGGACGCCGACCACGGCACCGTCCTTGACCTGGACGAGCTTGATCTCGCCCGCGGTCTTCAGGATCTTGCTCTTGCCGTTGCCCGCGAGGTTGTACTTCAGAGCGACGACCTTGTCCGCGCCGTAGATCTCCTTGGCCTTGGCCTCGGTGATGCCCACGGAGGCGACCTCGGGGTGGCAGTACGTCACCCGCGGCACACCGTCGTAGTCGATCGGCACGGCCTTGAGACCGGCCAGCCGCTCCGCCACCAGGATGCCCTCGGCGAAGCCGACGTGCGCGAGCTGCAGCGTCGGGACGAGGTCGCCCACGGCGGAGATGGTGGGGATGTTGGTCTGCATGTACTCGTCGACGAGGACGTAGCCGCGGTCCATCGCGACGCCGACCTCCTCGTAGCCCAGGCCCTGGGAGACCGGGCCGCGGCCGATGGCGACCAGCAGTACCTCGGCCTCGAAGGTCTTGCCGTCGGCGAGGGTCACGCGGACGCCGTCCTGCGTGTACTCGGCCTTCTCGAAGAAGGTGCCGAGGTTGAACTTGATGCCGCGCTTGCGGAAGGCGCGCTCAAGAAGCTTCGAGCTGTTCTCGTCCTCGACCGGGACGAGGTGCTTCAGGCCCTCGACGATCGTCACGTCGGTGCCGAAGGACTTCCACGCAGAGGCGAACTCGACGCCGATGACGCCGCCGCCCAGGATGATCGCGGACTGCGGGACGCGGTCCAGGACCAGCGCGTGGTCCGAGGAGATGATGCGGTTGCCGTCGATCTCCAGACCCGGCAGCGACTTCGGCACGGAGCCGGTCGCCAGCAGGATGTGGCGGCCCTGGATGCGCTGCCCGTTCACGTCCACGGAGGTGGCGGACGACAGGCGGCCCTCGCCCTCGATGTAGGTCACCTTGCGGGAGGCGACCAGGCCCTGCAGACCCTTGTAGAGGCCCGCGATCACGTCGTCCTTGTACTTGTGGACGCCCTTGATGTCGATGCCCTCGAAGCTGGCCAGGACACCGAACTGGTCGGCCTCGCGCGCCTGGTCGGCGATCTCGCCGGCGTGCAGCAGCGCCTTCGTCGGGATGCAGCCGTTGTGCAGGCAGGTGCCGCCGAGCTTGTTCTTCTCGATCAGGGCGACGTCAAGGCCCAGCTGAGAGGCGCGCAGAGCCGCGGCGTAACCGCCGCTACCACCGCCGAGGATCACTAGGTCGAAAACGGTGCTGGCGTCGTTCGCCACGTCACGTCCTCCATGCATGTGCGCCGTACGCCGGTCCCCTTCACCGGGGGGCGACCGGCCGGTCGGCTGGTGTTCGGCCGCTCTTTCTTCGGCCCTGTGGTGGGGGCCCTGTCCTGCCGAGAACCCATCTTCGCACCCTTCCGCCACAGTCGGGACGCCGGGCCGGTGTGTGAGATGGCTCTCCCGCCCCGCCGCACCGCTGTGGGCAGGCGTTCCGCGGGGCGGAACGGGTGGGCACAGCACCACGACGCAGGGCGCCTCGACTCCTGGCCGGGCCCCGGATGTCCGGGGCCCGGGCGCACACGGGCGGCTGACGCCGCGCCCGGCGCGCGATGTCAGCCCAGGTCGCCCGCAGCCGTGCGCTCCGCGAGCCGCACCAGCGTCCGGACCCCGGACCCCGTGCCGCCCTTCGGCGTGTACCCGAAGGGGGCCTGCTCGTTGAAGGCCGGGCCCGCGATGTCGAGATGCGCCCAGGTGATGCCCTCGCCCACGAACTCCTTCAGGAACAGGCCGGCGACCAGGCCACCGCCCATCCGCTCACCCATGTTCGCGATGTCGGCGGTCGCGGAGTCCATGCCCTTGCGCAGGTCCGACGGGAGCGGCATCGGCCAGGACGCCTCGCCGGCCTCCTCCGCCGTCTCGTGCACCGCCGTGCGGAAGGCGTCGTCGTTGGCCATGACGCCGAAGGTGCGGTTGCCGAGCGCCAGCACCATCGCGCCGGTCAGCGTCGCCACGTCGACGATCGCGTCCGGCTTCTCCTCGGAGGCCTTGGCGATCGCGTCGGCGAGCACGAGCCGGCCCTCGGCGTCGGTGTTGAGCACCTCGACCGTCTTGCCGCTGTACATCCGCAGCACGTCACCGGGGCGCGTGGCCGTACCGGACGGCATGTTCTCGGCCAGGGCCAGCCAGCCGGTGACGTTGACCTGGAGGCCGAGGCGGGCGGCGGCGACGACCGCGGCGAACACCGCGGCGGCACCGCTCATGTCGCACTTCATCGTCTCGTTGTGACCGGCCGGCTTGAGGGAGATGCCGCCCGAGTCGTACGTGATGCCCTTGCCGACGTACGCGAGGTGCTTCTTCGCCTCGGAGTGCGTGTACGAGAGCTTGACCAGGCGCGGCGGGGACGCGGAGCCGGCGCCGACGCCGAGGATGCCGCCGTACCCGCCCTTGGCGAGGGCCTTCTCGTCGAGCACCTGGACCTTGATGCCGTGCTCCTTGGCCGCGGCCGTGGCGACGGCGGCGAAGGCCTCGGGGTCGAGGTCGTTCGGCGGCGTGTTGATCAGGTCGCGGGCGCGGTTGATCTCCTCGGTCACGGCGGTGGCGCGCTCCGCTGCCGCCTTGTGGGCCTTGTCGCGGGGCTTGGCGCCGAGCAGGGCGACCTCGGCGAGCGGGGCCTTGCCGTTCTTGCCGGGGTTCTTGCCGTTCTGGCCGTTCTCCTTGTATGCGTCGAAGGCGTACGCGCCGAGCAGGGCGCCCTCGGCGACGGCCGCGACGTGCTCGGCGTCCTCGAGGGGCAGCGCGAACGCGGCCTTCTTCGAACCCGCCAGAGCGCGGGCCGCGGCGCCCGCGGCGCGGCGCAGCGTCTCCGGGGCGTACGCGTCGCCCTTGTCGCCCTCGCCGTTGTCCGGGACCGCGCCGAGGCCGACCGCCACCACGACCGGCGCCTTGAAACCGGAGGGTGCTGGCAGCTTCGTCACCTCACCCTCGCCGCCGGAGGCGCCGAGGGTCTCCAGGACGGACGCGAGCTTGCCGTCGTACGCCTTGTCGACGGCCTCGGCGCCGGGTGCGACGACCAGTCCCGCGGACTTGGAGGCAGCGCCCTTGGCGACACCGACGACGATCGCGTCGGCACGCAGGCCGGACGCGGCCGCGGTGCTGAGAGTCAGAGCAGTCACGGTGGTGATGTCTCGCTTCCGTTGTATGAGGTCGAGAGGGGTGGTTCGACCGGGCGCGGCCAGTCTGTGCCGGGCCGGAAGAGTGCCGGAAGTGAGCCTACGCGCGGGTTCGCCGTTCGTTCATGCCGCGAGCGTTCATCCTGCTGTCGCGCCTGCGTCATCCGCACGACCGATGCCGGTGCGGCGGCGAGACGCTCGCGGTGCGGCGCGTCCGGTTCCCCTGGGCGGGGCTCACTGTTCCGGGCTTCTTGTCTCCGCAGGCTAGTCCGTGATCGCCCGCGTGGGCCGACAGGGCCGGGAGCAGTGCGTGCACCCGTGCGTGCACCGGCCGGCACCGGCACAGGTCACCCCAGCGCGAACACCAGCAGCGACGCGGTCGCCGCGGTCTCCGTCAGCGCGCCGAAGACGTCACCCGTCACCCCGCCCAGGCGGCGCGTGCAGTGACGCAGCAGCAGCTCGGCGGCCGCGCACGCGACCAGCACCGCGACGGCGCCGCGGACCGCGCCGGGCGCCCCCAGGAGCGCACCGGCTGCCGCGGCCGCGCCGACGACAGCGGCCGCGACGAGCAGCGCCCCGCGCGCCGGCACCGTCCCCGCCACCGCGGCGCCCAGCCCCTCCGGACGGGCCGCGGGGACGCCCGTGCGGGCGGCCAGCGTGAGGGCGAGCCGCGCGGCGGTCGCCGAGACGGCGGCCGCGACCGCGCCGCGGGCCCACGAGGCGTCGTACGCCTGGAAGAGCACCGCCACCTGCGCGAGCAGCACGAAGACCAGCGTGATCACGCCGAACGGACCGATGTCCGACTGCTTCATGATCCGCAGCGCGTCCTCGGCGGGCCTGCCGCTGCCCAGTCCGTCCGCGGTGTCCGCGAGCCCGTCGAGATGCAGTCCGCGGGTGAGCACCGCGGGTACGGCGGCGGTGGCCACGGCGGCGAGCAGCGGGCCCGAACCGAGGAGCAGCAGGGCACCGCCGACGGCCGCGGCGGACAGGCCTATGACCAGGCCGGCGACGGGGGCGCAGAGCATCCCGGCGCGGGCCGCCTCGCGGTCCCACCGGGTGACGTGGACGGGGAGCGCGGTCAGCGTGCCGAAGGCGAAGCGGAGGCCTGCCGGGCGGGGATCGGCTGAGGGCGGGGTCTCGGGCATTGGCGCAGGTTAACCGGGCGGCGGTTGGCGGCACTTCGCGGGCATGGCGTCCTCGTGCGCGTACGGAACCCACTAAATTGCACATATGGGGCACTGGTGGTTCCGGAACATCGTCGAGCCCGGCAAGCTGCCGCTGCTGCTCGCGCTGCTCTCGTTCGTGGGGACCTTCCTGGCCGTCAGAGTCATCACGCGGACGATCCGGGCGGGCAGGGGCCCCTTCCGCAACGTCAGTACGGGAGATGTGCACATCCATCACGTGGTCCCCGGCGTCGTACTGACCGTCATCGGCGGCTTCGGCGCCGTCGCCACCGGAGCCCATGACGTCGGCGCCCTGCTGTCGGCGGTGCTCTTCGGCATCGGCGCGGGCCTCGTCCTCGACGAGTTCGCGCTGATCCTCCATCTCGACGACGTCTACTGGAGCGAGAAGGGCCGGATGAGCGTCGAGGTCGTCGTGCTCACGACGGCGCTGGTGGCGCTGGTGCTCGGCGGTTTCCTGCCGTTCGGCGTCAACGACCTGAGCCCCGAGGAGCGGCAGAACCGCGCCATCGTCGTCATGAACACGGCGATGAATTTCTTCCTCGCCCTCGTCGCCCTCGGCAAGGGCAAGCCGCGGTTGGCGCTGATCGGCACGATCGTGCCGCTGGTCGCGCTGTTCGGCGCGGTCCGGCTGGCGCGGCCCGGATCGCCCTGGGCGAAGAGGTTCTACGCCCGCCGGCCGCGTGCCCGCGCGCGGGCCGGGCTGCGCGCCGACCGCCACGACCGCCGCTGGGCGGGGCCCAGCCGCCGAGTCCAGGACTGGCTCGGCGGCAGACCGGACGGGGACGGGGCGGAGGAGCGCCGTTAACCGCTGTGGGCAGGCGTTCCGCAGGGCGGAACGGGTGGGCACAGCCCACGACGGCGGGCGCCCTATTCGGCCTTGCTGTCGGCCTCCGGCAGCTCCGCTGCCAGGGCGGCAGCGGCCTGCACGAGTGGCAGCGCAAGGAGCGCCCCAGCACCCTCGCCGACCGAGACCCCGTGGTCCAGGAGCGGCTCGATGGCCATCCGGTCGAGCGCCTTCGCCTGGGCGGGCTCCCCGCTGGCCTGGCCCGCGAGCCACCAGTCGGGCGCGCGGAACGCGACCCGCTGCGCGACCAGGGCGCACGCGGCCGAGACGACCCCGTCGAGAATCACGGGCGTATGCCGGACCGCACTCTGCAGGAGAAAGCCCGTGATGGCCGCGAGGTCCGCGCCGCCCACCGTGGCCAGCAGCTGCAGCTGGTCCCCGAGCACCGGGCGGGCCCGGCGCAGCGCGTCCCGTACGGCCGCGCACTTGCGCATCCAGGCCAGGTCGTCGATGTGGCGCCCGCCGCGTCCGGTCACCACGGAGGCGTCCGTGCCGCACAGCGCGGCGATCAGCGTCGACGCGGCCGTCGTGCCGCCGACACTCAGGTCACCCAGGACGACGAGATCCGTGCCCGCGTCCGCCTCCTCGTCGGCGACGGCCATGCCCGCGCGGAACGCCGCCTCGGCCTCCTCGATGCTGAGGGCGTCCTCGACGTCGATACGCCCCGACCCACGCCGCACCCGATGGCGTACGACGTCGCCGGGCAGGCTGTCCGGGTCGCAGTCCAGCGCCATGTCGACGACGCGTACGGGCACGCCGAGCCGCCGCGCCAGCACCGAGACCGCGCTCTCGCCCGCGAGCACGGCCCGCACCAGCTCGGAAGCGCTGCCGGCCGGCCGGGCGGAGACCCCCAGCTCGGCGATCCCGTGGTCGCCCGCGAACAGCACCACGCGCGGCTGCTCGATCGGCCGGACCGGCACGCTGGACTGCGCGGCCGCCAGCCACTCGCCCAGCTCGTCCAGACGGCCGAGGGCCCCGGGCGGCACGACCAGCCGCTCCCTGCGCTCCTCGGCATCGCGGCGCACGCCACCGTCGGGGCGTTCGATCAGATCGGTGAAGTCGTCGAGATTCAGCGAGCTCATTCGCCGAACAGTACCGGCAGCGATCGAACGGAGCGGCTGACGGGCTGCCCTAGGGCGGGGTGCCGTCCCGTCCATGGCGCGGGTCAAGGGTTACGCCATGTGCCCCACGCCTTCGGTCGGCGTCGTTGCGGCCCTGCTGGTGATCCCCTACGTTCCGACTCGTACGGATTTGTCGTATTACTCGCTTTCTCTCGCTCGCCCCGACCGCGGGTGAGCCACGGAGGAGCCATGCCCTTCATCCAGCAGGCCGTCCAGCAAGCCGCCGTCCGGCAGGCCGTCGCCGAGCGGCGTCCCGCGTGTCTGCGTGAACTCGCCCAGGGCACCGACCGGTTCCACGAGCCGCGCCGCACCGACTGCCCCTGGTGCGGCTCGGAGCGGCTGCGCCTCCGGCTCCGTACGACCGATCTGGTCCAGCACAAGCCGGGCACCTTCGTCCTCGAGGAGTGCCTGGACTGCTGCCACACCTTCCAGAACCCGCGCCTCACCCCCGAGGGCCGGGCCTTCTACCGCCGGGACGCCCAGGACGGGCCCGGCCTCGGCGCCCGGTACGACGCGAAGCGCCACCTGGCCATCGCCCGGGCGATGCTGCCCTTCGGCGAGCCCGAGAGCTGGCTCGACGTCGGCACGGGGCAGGCCCGTTTCCCGGAGGTCGCCCGGGACGTCCACCCGTACACGGCCTTCGACGGGCTGGATGAAGGAGCGGCCGTCCTGGAGGGCGTCCGGGCGGGGCGCATCGAGGAGGGCCACCGCGGCTCCCTCACCGAGCTGGCACCGCGGCTCGCGGGCCGCTACGACGTGCTGAGCATGCTCCACTATCTGGAGCGCACCGCCGACCCGCGCGAGGAACTCGCCGCCGCCCGCACCGTGTTGCGGCCCGGCGGGCACCTGCTGATCGAGGCGGTCGATCCTGACAGCCGGTACGCCCGGCTGCTCGGGCGGTGGTGGGCGTCGTACGTCCAGCCGCAGCACCTGCATCTGATGCCGCTCGGGAACCTGCTGCGGGGGCTGGAGGGGCTCGGTTACAGCGTGGCCGCCGTCGACCGGCGCGACGCGCATGTGCCGGTCGACCTCGGTACGGGGGTTGCGCTCGCCCTCGAGCACTCGCTGCCCGCGGCGGATCAGCCGTGGCGCGCGCGGCCGCCGGGTGGGCTCCAGCGCGCCGTGCGCACCGGCCTGACCTGGGGGTCCGCCCCGGTCGTCGGGGCCGCCCGTGCTGCGGACCGCCTCCTCGCGCCGCTGACGAGGCGGACTCGCTTCGCGAATGCGTACCGGGTGATCGCTCGCCGCAACGAGGACGAGTGACCGTACGTCGTGGGTTGCCACCCCGTCGGGGTGCGGGTACTGGGCCAGGGCGCCCGCCGTCGTGGGTTGTGCCCACCCTCCCCCA
>NZ_LOHS01000158.1 GCF_001642995.1 Streptomyces jeddahensis | reverse complement strand
CCACCGGCAGGTGGCGCACCAGCCGACGACACCCCCGCAGCCGCGCACGCTCCCGCGCCCCCGCCGGCAAGGCGCATCGGCGGCCGCAGGCCGTGTCACGGCCCGGCCGGCGCCGAGGTCTCCGTGTCCTGGGGCGTCGCGTCCGCGTCGCCCCCCGACGTCGCCACCCACGTCCCGACCCCCACCACGGCCGCCAGCACCACCCCGGCGACCCCCAGGGTGATGCGCCGCCGCCGCGCAGCGGCCCGGTGCCGGGCGGACCCGGGCCGCGGCACCCCCGCCGCCCGCGGAGCGCGCGCCGTCCCCCGCGCCCCTCCGGCGAGCTCGTCGGGCGCCGGAACGCGCATGCTCGTATGCGTGTCCCGGTTCGAGTCGGGCGCAGACCCCCGCACCAGCGGCACGGCGCCCCGCCGGCCACCCCCACGGGCCGCGTGCGGCGCCGGATCGTCGTACGCAGGCCCGGCCGGGCCTGCCGCGGCGGCCTCGGCGTCGTCCGCCTCCGCCTCATCCGGCTCGTCCACGTCCAGCGGCGGCATCCCCGCGAGCAGCGGCAGCTGCTGCCGGAGCCGCGCCCCGAGCTCGGAGGCCCGCAGCCGCGAGGCCGGTGCCTTGGCCAGGCACTGCACGAGCAGCTGCCACAGCTCGTCCGGGATGCCCGGCAGCGGGACGACGGTCTCGGTGACGTGCCGCCGCAGCACCGCTCCCGGGTGTCCGCCTCCGAAGGGAGTGAACCCGGCCAGCAGCTCGTACAGGACGGTGGCCAGCGCGTAGATGTCCACAGAAGCGGTGGGCGGCAGCCCCTCGATGATCTCCGGCGCGAGATAGTCGGGCGTGCCGATGATCTTCGTGGCGCGGGTACGCCGGGGCGTGTCGATGAGTTTGGCCACACCGAAGTCGGTGAGCAGCGCGGGATGCGAGCCGCCCGGGCCGAGCGGCCCCTGCATATCGAGCAGGACATTCTCCGGCTTCACGTCGCGGTGCACGATGCCCGCGGCGTGGGCGGCCGCGAGTCCGTCGGCCACGTCGGCGACGATGGCGACCGCGGCCTCGGGGGCCAGCCGACGCTCGCGCTCGAGCCGGGTCCGCAGATCCGTACCGCGTACGAGGTCCATGACCAGCGCGAGGTCGTTGCCGTCGACGACCAGGTCGCGCACGCCGACCACGCGCGGGTGGTCCAGGCCGAGCAGCGCGGTGCGCTCCTGGACGAAGCGGCCGACCAGTTCCTGGTCGGACGCGAGGTCCTCACGCAGCAGCTTGATGGCGACGGGCCCCTCGGGGCCCTCGCCCAGCCACACCGTGCCGGCGCTGCCGCGTCCCAGGATCTGGTGGGCGGTGTACCGGCTGCCGATCTTCCGTGCCAAGACTGCTCCTACGGACGCGTGTCGGCGACACTGTGCTCTCCCGGGCCGGGCGCATCAGCGGCTGCCGTCGCGGCCCCCGGGCCCGGCCTCAGCCGACAAAACTACGCGGCCGCGGAGCCAACCTTCACTTCCGAGGAGGAAATCACCCTGCAGATGTCGACAAATCCCCAGTCTCGCCGGACTCGCCAGAGTCGCCGGACTCATCAGAGTCGCCGGCTAGTACCCCAGCCCTGACCCGGACCCGGTCCCCAGGCCGGAGCCGGAACCGGAACCGGAGGACCCTGTCCCGCCGCCGAGCTCCCCGAACCAGTCCGTGACCGTGTTGAACCAGTCCGTGAGCTGCTGCCAGTAGTCCTTGGTCGTGCCGATCCAGCCCTGGAGCGGGCTCAGCTCCCAGATGAGCCAGCCCGCCACGAACAGGATGACGATCGTGAACAGGCACCCCTTGAGGCAGCCGAGGCCCGGGATCCGCATCGGGTTGGCGCTGCGCTGCCTCGGCGGCCGGGGCTCGCGCTCCGGCCGGGGTGCCTGCCGCGGCGGCTCGGCGTAACGCTGGGGCTGCGGCTGGGGGGCGGGCGCGGGGGCGTACCGCTGGGGCTGCTGTCGCTGGGGCGCGTACGGCTGAGGCCCCGGACTCTGTTGCGGCCGCTGCTGGGGGTTCGGCTGCGGGCGTGCGACCTGGCGCTGGGGCCGGCGCCGCAGCGGATCCTGGTTCGGCTCCAGGTACTGGATCTGCGTCTGTTCGTTGCGGTCGCGGGCCGCGCGCAGCTGGTTCTGCCAGGGGTGCGGGTCCTCGGGCGCTCCGCCGGACGGGTGCTGCCCACCGGCCTGCGGCCCACCGGACTGCGGCCCGCCGGGCCGGTTCTGCGGCATCGGCGGCATGACCGCGGTCGGATCGGCTGCGCCGCGGTTCGGGAGGACCGCGGTCGGGTCGGCGGCGCCGGAGCCTGCGGTGTGCGGCATGACGCTGGTCGCGGCGTTCGGGTCGTACGCACCCGAGTTCGGTCCCGCGTTGGCCCCCGCGGCCGCTCCCGCGTTGTTCGGCAGCACCTGTGTGGGGTCGGCGGCGCCCGGGATGCCCGGGACCGTGGCGGGGGACGGGTCCGGCGCGAGCAGGGCGCCGACGCCCTCCGCGGCGGCGATCTGAGCGGAGTTCGCGTGCACGCCGACGCCCTCGGCGACGACCCGCAGCCCGCGCGCGAGGTTCTCGGCGCTGGGGCGTTCGTCGGGGTTCTTGTGCAGACAGCGCTCTATGACGGTCCACAGCGGGTCGGGCACGGTGGACGGGCGGCGCGGCTCCGCGCTGAGGTGCTGGTGGAGCACCTCGAGGGCCGAGCTGCCGGCGAACGGCGGACGGCCGGTGACCAGTTCGTACAGCATGATCCCGGCGCCGTAGATGTCGACGGCGGAGGTCTGCGGGCGGCCCTCGGCGGACTCCGGCGCGACGTACGCGGGCGTGCCGACGAACTCGTGCGTGCGGGTCAGGCCCGGCGAGTCCGCCAGGCGGGCGATGCCGAAGTCGGTCAGCATCGGGTGCATCTGGCCGCCCTCCTGCTTCAGCAGGACGTTGGCGGGCTTGAGGTCGCGGTGCACGACGCCGTCGGCGTGGCTCGCGGCCAGGGCGTCGGCGACCTGGGCGGTCAGCAGGGCGGCGGCTACGGGGCTGAACGGCCCGTTCTCGCGCAGATAGCGGTGCAGGTCCGGGCCGTCGACCAGGTCCATGACGAGGGCGAGCAGATCGCCCTCGACGACCAGGTCGCGCACCCGCACGATATTGGGGTGCGTGAGCCGCAGGAGTACGGAGCGTTCGCGCAGGAAGCGCATCACGATGTCCGCGTCGTTGGCGAGCTCCTCCTTGAGGACCTTGATCGCCACGGTCTCGCCGGGCTGGCCCGGCACGGCCGCTTCCGCGCCCGCGGTCTCCCTCTGGCGGGCTCGCCAGACGGTGCCCGTGGCGCCGCGTCCGAGCGGCTCCTCGAGCAGGTACTTGCTGCCTACCGGCCGCACGTCATGCGCTCCCTGCTTGCTTCTTGCCCTGGCTGGTCTGTTGCTCGCACTGGTGTGCTCGCTGCTGCCTGCTTGTGCTGCTGCCTGCTTGTGCCCGTGGTACGGCGGCTCCGCGAGGCGCTGACAACGCCGAGCCCCCGGGCGGTCCTGGTCTTCCGATCCACTGTAGTGGGAGCGGGCGGACCTCCGGCCTGTCGACTTCCTGTGTGATCCTCCCTGAGACGCTTCCGTCGGTGGTGGGGAAAGACGCGGCGCCGGGGCTGTTGGTTGCCGGAATCACGCCGGCATCGCGCCCGCATCGCGCCGGTATGACGTCTATTACGTCACTGCCGCGTCGGTGGGCGATCGCAAGCGGACAGCGGCTGCGCACAGGGCGGGCACTTTTGCGGGCAGAGCCGACCAATCAAGATCACTTACGGGTGGGCGCCGGGCGTGTTGTCAGTGGCAGGTGCGAGGATGCCTCCAGTACTGGCCGACGTGCCCGTGTGCGGTGGGGGGAATCACAGCGCAACCCCGTGCCGGGTGCCCGCAGAAGGGACTGCTGACGGCGATGCAGATCCGGCTGACCGTCCTGGGGCCGCGACCCGAACCGACGGGCCGCACGGCCGCGTGCGACGTGCTGGTCACCGCCCCGGCCGGCACCGCGCTCGCCACGGTGGCCTCCGGCCTGGCCTCGGCGGTCGCGGGCGTCGACGGTCCCGCGGTGCTGTACGCGGGCGCGGAGCGGCTCGACGCGCAGCGCTGCACGCTGGGCGAGCCGCCCCTGGTCGACGGTGCGGTGCTCGCGCTGGGCGCTCCCGCCGATCCCGGCCCCGAGTTCGAGGGCGCCACGGCCCAGCTGCACGTCGTCGCCGGACCCGACGCGGGCGGTGTCCATCTGCTGCATGGCGGGCGGATCGACATCGGCCGCTCGGCGGACGCCGACGTCCCGCTGGACGACCCGGATGTGTCGCGGCTGCACTGCGCCGTGACGGTCGCCGCGGACGGCGGCGTCTCGGTCACGGACCTGGGCTCCACGAACGGCACGACGGTGAACGGCACGCCGATAGGCGACCGCCCGGTCCGCCTCCAGCCCGGCGCACTGCTGCGCCTGGGAGAATCCGCCATCCGCCTGGCGCCGATGGGGGACACGGCGCCCACGCTGCCGACGACGCCGGACGGCGAGGGTCACCTGCGTGTGCGGCGCGCCGCCGGGACGCCGCCGGCCGGGGGCGACCCCCACGCGGCACACGCGCGCGTGGCCGACGGCCAACCCGCGCAGATCCGCGCCGGGGGCCGGGCTGAGGCCGGGGTCAAGGGCGAGCCGGGCCCGTCGGGCGAGACGCACCATGCGTACGGAACGGGGACGCGGGACCGGGACCCGGGGGCGGTCGACGGCGGGCCGGCCGCGTACGGAGAGGGATCAGCCGGAGCGTGGACCCGCGCGTACGAACGGGATGCGGCGGGGACCGACCGCGCTCGGCGCGCGCCGGACGGGCCGGAGAGCGACCGCGCTCGGCGCGCGCCGGATGGGTCGGGGAGCGACCGCCGCCAGTCGGGCTCGCCGAGGGCGGACGGGGGGCACGGCGCGTATGCGCCGGAACCGGCGGGAAGCGACCCCAGCGATGGCACACGGGATGTGTCGGGCGCGGGCACCGGGCTCGGGCTCGGGTCTCATCAGGCCGACGCGACCTGGAGCGACCGCGGGGCGAGCGCATACCCGTCGAGCGCGGCGATGAGCGACGGCAGCGGCCGAAGCCCGGCGGGCCCGGACGAATCCGGGTCGGGCACGGCCGCCCGGCAGGAGAGAGCGCTCGGGCGTACGGACGCGGGGGCCGGGCGAGGCGGCCTCCTCGGCCCGGGCGGACGGCAAGGCAGCGTCGGCACGGGCAGGGGCACGGATACGGACGCGGGCAGGGACACGGATACGAACGCGGAGGTGCTGCCCGTCGTCCCCGAGCAGGGCCGGATGCCCGACGAGCGCGCGCGTATGGGCACCCCCACGCGTGGCACGACGGTGCCGCGGGGCCTACGCCGGCGCGGAGGCTTCACGGCCTGGGCCCGGCGGCTGGGGCGCGGCCGGGACGATCACGGCCGGTCATCCGGCCGCGCGGACGGAACGTCGCCGCAGGAGTGGACGCCCGCGGGCTCCACCGCGCCCGAGCCCTGGCCGGACCCGGCGGCGCTGCTGCTCACCGCCCTCGGTCCAGGACCGCGGCTCTGGGAGCGCGAGCCGGATCACCCAGAGGCGCTGGTGGTGCGTCTCGGCACCGCCGACCGGCCCGCTCCGGGGGGCGCAGGACTGCTGCCCGCGGTGCCGGTGACCGTCGGGTTGCGGGAGTCCGGCGCGCTCGGCCTGGCGGGACCGCGCGAGCGGCTGGCCGGGCTCGCCCGTTCTGTGATCGCGCAGCTCGCCGCGTTGCACTCGCCCGACGTGCTGGAGATCGTGCTGATCAGCACGGACCGGGCGCGCCCCGTCCAGGAGCGCACCGCCGAGTGGTCCTGGCTCGGCTGGCTCCCCCATCTGCGCCCCGGACAGGGCCAGGACTGCCGCCTGCTCCTCGCCTTCGACCGCGAACAGGCCGCCGCCCGTACGGACGAACTGCTCCGGCGCCTGGACGATCACCTGCGCGAACAGCGCGAACAGAGGACGGCGGGTCCACTCGGTACGGGACGTCATGCGCGGCAGGGGACGCCGTCCTGGGCCGGCGGTGCGCAGCCACCGTCCTGGGCCAGCGGTGCGCAGGACGCGCACGAGCGCCCGGGGAGCTCGGCCGGTGGCGATACCGGCTGGTCAGGCGGTTCTGGCCCGCCCGAGCACGATCACGATCCGGCACAGGACGCCCACGGCCGCAGCGCCCTCCATGACGAGACCCGCCCGGGCGGTGCGAGCGGTGCCCCTCCGGGCTACGACGAGCACGACGACCACGGCGGGCGCAGCCACCGGGCGTACGGGCACGTGAGGGAGGAGCAGGGCCACGGGGCGTACGGACACACCCCCCGCTCGGGCGGAGGCGCGGCCGTGGGCCGGCCGGAGGACGGCTCCTGGCGGGCCGCTGCGGGTCGGGGCGCTACGGAGGCGGCCGAAGCGCCTGCCGAGCCTGCCGACGGACGTGCACGTCCCGGGCCGTACACGGTGGTCGTGGTGGACGGGGACCCGGGTTCCGCGGGTCTGCGGGAGGCTGTGACCCGGCTCGCTGAGCAAGGCGGCGCCGCGGGGATCCACGTCGTGTGCCTCGCCGAGACCCCGGCCGCCTCGCCCGCCTCGCCGCTGGCCGAGACGTACGAGGCCGCTTGTGCCGAGTCCCCGGCGTTCCGTGCGTGCGGGGCCGCCGCCCTGCTGAGCGGCGACGTGGCCACGGCCCTGCGGCTGCTGCGTACGGTCCGCGGAGAGATCGCCGGGCATGGCACGGTGGCCGCGGTCGACGCGGTGTCGGCGGCCTGGATCGAGCGGTTCGCACGGGCGTTGGCGCCGTTGCGGATGGACGGCGCTCCGGGCGATCGGCACGCGGGCGTGGCCGCTCCCCTGCCCCAAGCGGCCCGTCTGCTCGACGAGTTGGGGCTCGCGCGGGCCACCCCGGCTTCGCTGATGGCGCGTTGGGCGGCCGCGGACGACAGCCCGGAGGCCCTCGGCGGCCGCGCCTGGGCGGTGCTGGGCGCCGGGCCGCGCGGGCCGGTGTGCGTGGACCTCGCGGCGGAGGGCCCGCACATGCTGATCGACGGCCCTCCGGGCAGCGGCAGGACGGAGCTGCTGCGCTCGGTGGCCGCGTCGCTGGCCGCCGCGGAGCGGCCCGACCGCCTCGGCCTCGTCCTGATCGACGGCCGCGACGCCGGCGCGGGCGGCAGCGCGCCCGCCGCGACGGGCGGCGGCGGTACGGGGGCCGCCGGGCGCGGCGACGGGCTGCGGGCCTGTACGGACCTGCCGCACGTCACGACGTATCTGACGGCCAACGACCCCGTCCGGATGAGGGAGTTCGCACAGTCGCTGACGGCCGAGCTGAAGCGGCGCGCCGAGCTGCTGGGGCGGCTCGGCTTCACCGACTGGCACACGCAACGCGAGGTGTCGGGCCGGATGGTCGCGCAGCGGTCGGCCGCAGGGGCTCGGTCGCCCGGGCGGTCGGAGGCCTCCACCGCGCCGCGGGCGACGGCGGGAGCACCGTTCGCGCCACAGGCGCCCCAGACACCGTCCGCTTTCTCCGGGACGTCCGCACATCCCTCGTCCCTGCCACCGGGTACGTCTCTGCCACCCGGTGCGTCCCTGCCGCCCGGTACGGAGATTCCAGGCAGCCAGCCGTCCGGCACCTCCGGTACGCCCGGCACCCCCGGTACGCAGACACCCGGTAGTCCCCTGCCCTCGCAAGCATCCGGTGATCTGGACACCCCGCCGAGCTCGACGCTGCGGCTGCGGCCAGGAGGCCGGAAGCGTCCGGATCCAGGGCCGCCACTGCCCCGGCTCGTCGTCATCGTGGACGACGTCGACGCGCTGCTGTCCCCGGCCCTCGGGTCGCCCGGACGTCCCTCGGCCGGCTCGGTCGTACGCGCGCTGGAGGCCGTCGCACGGGACGGCGAGCGGCTCGGCGTACACCTCGTGGCGGCCACCAGGGGCGGGGCGCGCCCGCCGGAGACGGAGCTGGGCCGTTCGGCGACGCTGCGGATCGCACTGGACGCACCGTCGGGCGGGGTCGACGATCCCGCGCCGGGACGCGGGACCCTGCGGACGGCCGACGGCCGGGCCACACCGTTCCAGGCCGGTCGGGTCACCGGGCGCATTCCCCGGACGGGCACGCTGCGGCCCACGGTCGTGGCGCTGGACTGGGAGCGCATGGGCGATCCACCGGCCCGGCGACCGGTGCGGGAGCTGGGGAACGGCCCTACGGACCTGGCGTTGCTGGCGAGCGCGCTGGAGAGGGCTGCACGCTCCGTGGAAGCCACGCAGGTGCCCTCACTGCTGTAGCTGTCACGTGGGGCCGGGACTGGGCTCTTTCATCGCCCCGTCATGCTTCGCGGTGGCAGCCTGTCCTCGGTCAACACGATCTCGGCGATCAGCCCCCGAGCCAACGCGCCACCCAAATGCTGACTAAACGCATCGATCGAGAAAAAACGTTCTTTCAAAGAAGCGTTTGCCCGCGGGAGGGCGTTTGATTTGCGTCGTTCCTGGCTGGCTGCTTCCCGATGACCGAGACCGGTGAGCAAGGATTTCCTTCAGACATCTGTGCAAGTCAGAAGGACCGCAAGAAATAGCTCGCTCGGCGTAAGCAGCCGTGTCCTCAAGACGTGGCCTCGGTTCTTCATTGCATGGCATTGTTCGGCCGCATTGCTCCGCCGCGTTCAGCACCACCTCTCTCAAACGCCGAGGGCGTTCCCTATCTGCCGTCACAGAAAGGCTCCTCCCCGCGCCTATCGGACCGCTGGGAAATCATCATTCTGGTCACTGGCCTCGTGGGCATCGTCAGTGCCCTGTTGCTGCCCATTGCTCCCGTACTGGCGCAGCGATCGGAAGTGACCTGGCCGCAGCGTGGTGCTGATGTCCGGTCCACCGTCGTGCAGCTCGTTCCTTACCGACCCGAGAGCATCACCGTACGTATTCCGTGCCACGCGGTGCGGGCTGCGGAGGGGCGCTCCGGCGTAACCACGGTATTTGCCACTGCCCCGGGCGGCTCGCCTCAGGACAGGCTCGCGATGGTGTCTGACCATGGTGAGAGTCAACTCGTTTACCACAAGCGGTCGATCCGGCTCCCGCAGCTGGACGGGAGCTGCACCATCACAGTGCGGCTCGAGTCTGGCCGCACCCCACGAGTGGATGTTTCCGGAGGCCCGTCACTCCGCCTCTCACCCGGCCCAACGCCTGAGGTTGTCGCGTTTCTCACCGACCTCGACGCATCTACAGCGCGCGGGATGAGTGCCGTCGCGCGCCCTTATACATGGTTCGAAACTTCCCCCACACGGATCAAGACGTTTCTTACCGCCACCACCATCGCCTGCATCCTTGTCGTGCTGACACTGGCGATTCGCCTCCGCAGGCCGCGGACGTCGACTGCTACGCCCAAGCGTCGCCGTGTTCTCTTCGACGCGCGTACAGCACTCGATGTTTCCGTCACCACGGTACTGGCGGCCTGGCTTTTCATCGGGCCGGCGACCCACGACGACGGATTCGCCACGATGACCGTGCGCAATTACGCGGCGACCGGTGACATCGGCAATTACTACCGCTGGTTCAACGCCTCTGAAGCACCGTTCACCCTTGTCCAACACGTCATGCGGATTCCGATCGAGTTCGGGCTGAGTCCTCCGCTGCTCCGACTGCCGAGCATGATTGCCGGCCTGGCGACGTGGCTGCTGCTGCACCGAACGGTGCTGCCATTGGTCTGTCCGGTGACCCCGCGGATCCGGTGGCGGGTGAGCCTGCTCGCCTTGGTGTTCTTCCTTGCTTGCTGGCTGCCCTTCAATCTGGGTGTCCGGCCCGAACCGTACATTGCACTGGGCACGTTGGCGACGTTTGCGTGCCTCCTACGTGCGACAGCGCCAGGCACGGACCGGCCATTCGCCTGGCTTGCCACAGCGTCGCTGGCAGCCGGGCTCACCGTGTCCGTGACACCTGGTGGCATCGCCGCGCTGCTGATCCTTGGCGTCTTCGCGCCACGGTGGGTTCCCGTCATCACGGCCGGAAAGCCCTTGCGGACCGCCGCACGCTGGGTGCTGATGCTCTGTCCCGGCTGTGCTGGGGCTGTGGCGATTTTCGCAGACAACACTCTGCACAGCGTCGTAGTGGCCACCCGGCTGCACGAAACGATGGGGCCGAGCCTTGCCTGGTACCAGGAACCCATCCGATACGAGTACCTTTTCGATACCACCTTTGCGGGGACAGCCGCGAAGCGTGCGGCCGTATTGCTGGTCCTCACCGCACTATTCGTGGCTGCCGTCTGCTTGCTCAGAGCAGTCCACCGTCTGTGCCATGCACCTGCGCTGGTCCCGCTGACGCTCTCTACCGCCTCGCTGTTCGCAGCAATGTGTGTGGCACCCTCCAAATGGAGCCACCACTTCGGGTCACTGGCCGGCATCGGCCCGGCGCTGCTCACCGCCGTCGTACTGCTGTTGGGAAAACCGGCTCGGGCTCGCAGCGAAGAGCCGCGAACCGAGGACCGGTGGCTCGGCCTAGGGGGAGCAAGCGCGGTTGCGGTTACGGCCGGCCTGGCATTCATGGGCCCCAACCAATGGCTGACCTTCAACCGAGAAGGGCTTCACTGGACCGACACTCCTGTCCGCCCTGGCGGAGTTCCTCTGGACAGCCCCATTCTCTGGCTTGCGGCCATGGGTTGCGTCGGTGTTCTGGCTGCCGCCATGCGCCGCAGAAGACGAGCCTGGCCAGTGCCCACGCTGCTGCCGGCCATCGGCCTCTCGGGGATGGCACTCGTCTCGACCGGGCTGATGATCGGCTCCTTCGCACTGGCGCCCTTCGAATCCTCCAGTGCCTACTCACTCACCCGGTTCAGCTACGACAGCGTGACGCGTTCGGGATGCGGGCTGCTGGACGCAGTGGAAGCACTCCCTCTTGCCCGGGACGGGGTTCTGCGCCGCAGCGACGGCCGCTCTCTGGAGTCCGGCGCGCGGGCGCAGAGCGTCAACCCTGCCAAGCAAATCCAGGAGCCATATCTGTGGACAAGTTCAACCGCTACCTCAGGAGGGGCCAAGCAGACAGGCTCGTACACAAGCCCCTGGTTCACGCTGCCTCGTCTTGGGCGCCACCAGGTGTTGACCGTGTGGGTGGCCGGGAGACCGCAGCAAGGCAACACCCTGAGCCTCCAGTTCGCGGACGACGGCAAACATCTCGGCACCCGGGTAATGCGCCTCCCACCCCCGGCTACCCGTCCCTATGCGGATCCTCGCCATGGCCGTCCGCGCAACTGGCAGCGGTTCGACGCATGGCGACCGCTCACACTCGCTTCGCATGCGGTGCCCGCCGGCGCTCGTCAGGTGCGTGTACGCGCGGTTGACAGGGCAACCGATCCGCAAGGGTGGCTTTCCACGAGCGCCCCCTCCGTCCGCGACGTGGTACCGCTTCGCGAGTTCCTCCGCACAATCCACCCGCTCTACTTGGACTGGCGCCTCGCATTCCTGGCTCCCTGCCGCAACGACTATCCGCGTGTCGCCCATGGCACGGCACAGTCCGTAGCCGCCTCTATCGAGGAAACCAGCAACTTCGGGATTGATCAAAGCTCGCAGCTGGGGGGCGTCTTCATCGGCAAGTACCAGCTCTCCACCCGCACAGAGATCCCGACACGCGCAATCGGCTCGCCGGGGCTCGATTGGGGACACCTCTATCTGCACACCTATCGGATCCAGCAAGACGCGTACGACGTCACCGTCCGTCGGGTTCAGCAAAGCGGCCTGAACGGGCAGGGCTACTACGTCTTCGATCAGTAACCCAGCGCGAAGGGAACTCTCATGACCGCTGCCATGGAATCCGTCGTCTCCGATGACACTCGAGAAACTCCATCGGCCGTCTCAGATCAACGGCATCGATCTCTCATCTCCTACGTGCTGCCGGTCTACAACGAGCGCGAGGGAATCTGGGCCTTCCATACGGCGCTCACCGAGGCGATCGCCGCACGGCCCGAGTTCGACTTCGAGTTCGTGTACATCAACGACGGTTCCACGGACGGCACTCTGCCGATCTTGAAGGACTTGGCGAAGAACGACCACCGCGTGCGTATCGTCGACTTCACTCGTAACTATGGGCATCAACTCGCCATCACAGCAGGGATCGACTTCGCCGCGGGCGACGCCCTCATCGTGATGGATACGGATCTGCAGGATCCGCCTCAGGTGAGCCTGGAGCTCATTGATGCCTGGCGTGAAGGCGCAGAGATCGTCCATGCACGTCGGCGCACCAGACGTGACACAGCCTTCAAGCGCACGACTGCGCACGCCTACTACCGGCTGCTGCGCAAGTGCACCGAGGTTGACATCCCGCTGGATACGGGGGACTTCCGGTTGCTGGATCGCAGGGCCGCCGAGGAACTGCGGCGGTTCCGGGAGCGCAGCCGCTTCGTGCGCGGAATGGTCGCGTCCATGGGTTTCCGGCAGCAGGAGGTACTCTACGATCGCGACGAGCGGCACTCGGGCGACACCAAATATCCGCTGGGCAAAATGCTGCGACTTGCGGTGGACGGCATGACCGGTTTCTCGACCGTGCCACTGCGTCTCATCATGCGGCTGGGATTTGTGGTCCTCGCCCTGGCCTTCGCCGGAATTGTCTACGCCGTGTGCATGCGACTCCTGCGGCCCGACATCACGGTGTCCGGCTGGACCATGCTCATGGTCGTGATGCTGGGCCTCGGCGGCACTCAAATGCTGTCTCTCGGCATCCTCGGATGCTACGTCGGGCGTACTTACAGCGAGACCCAACAGCGTCCCCTTTACATCGTGCGCCAAGTCATTTGTCACGATGAGGACTGAAGAGATCGGTCTGGCGGAAACGCCGTCGCGGCTCGCTCCAGCCGCCCCGGGGCCACTTCGGGACTTCGTCCTCTATTCGGTCATCGGTGCCACGGGCGTGCTTGTCGATCTGGCCGCCTTCTGGTTGCTGTACGAGGTCTTCGGTCTGCCCGCCCAGTGCGCCAATGCGCTGAGCACCACCTTCGGGATCACCAACAACTTCACCTGGAACGCACTCTTCACGTTTCGACGGCGGGACCGTCTGCTGCGGCGCTTTTGCCGCTTCTACCTGGTGGGACTCGCAGGGATGGCCGTCACCAGCATCCTCCTCTTCCTCTTTTCCGGCGTGCTGCACGTCGACCCGAATCTCGTCAAAGCAGCCTCGCTACCCGCCGTCCTCATCGTCCAGTACGTACTGAACAGAACGTGGAGCTTTTCGTGATCATCGGCATTATCGGAGCCGGGGCAACCGGGCTCACAGCAGCCTTCGATGCCGCGAAAGCGGGTCATGAGGTCACCGTCCTCGAGGCATCCGACGAAGTGGGAGGCCTCGCTGGATCCATCACTGTCGGTGACACTCCCGTGGAGCGTTTCTACCATCACTGCTTCCGCACCGACAGGGACATGATCGATCTGATCGGTGAACTCGGACTTGGAGAAGCGCTCACCTTCTATCGCCCCACTACCGCTGTCTACCTGAACGGCCGGATGTATCCGTTCGGGACTCCAACCGAAATGCTGCGCTTTCCCTTGCTCTCACGTCCGGACCGGCTCCGCTTCGCCATGTCGTCCGCCTTGTTGAAAGCCGTGCGCAACGGCAGCCGGTTCAACGATGTACCGGCCCTGGAATGGATGCGCCGCCGGGCAGGTCACCGGGTCACCACCCTGATCTGGGAGCCACTGCTGCGTGGCAAGTTCGGCGACCGTGCGGAGTCCGTGTCGATGGCTTGGCTGTGGGCACGCATCCACTACCGCACTTTCGAACTCGGCTATGTCGAGGGCGGTTTCAGCCGGGTCTACCAGGCGCTCTACGACAACATCACCGAGCACGGCGGAAAGGTCGAGGTCGGCAAGGCCGTCGTCTCCATTACCCAACCTCCCGGCGACCGCACGGTCACGGTGCATACCGCAGACGGTTGCACCTTCAGATTCGACCGGCTCATCGTCACCACGCCGCAGCCGACTTTCGCCAAGGCGGCCGGCATCCCCTCGGACGACGCGCTGTGGCGCAATCAGTACCTGGGCGCCACATGCTTCGTTCTCGAGTGCAACCGCAGTGTGCTTCCGTACTACTGGCTCAACATCAACGACCCGACGTTCCCGTTTCTGGCTGTCGTCGAGCACACACAGATGGTCGATCGCGCCCAGTACGGCGGGCGCCATGTCGTCTATATCGGCAACTATGTGGCGCGCGACGATTGGCGCTACACCACCCCGCCCGAAGAGCTATTGGAGCGGTACATCCCATGGCTACGGAAGCTACATCCTGACTTCGATGACTCATGGATCGCCGACTGGCATTTCTCGAAAGCCGGTTTCGCTCAGCCGGTGGTCACGCCGGAGTACCGAGCCCTCATCCCGGGACACCGCACCGTTATGGAGGGAGTGACGCTTGCGACCATGTCCCAGATCTACCCACAGGACCGGGGACAAAGCTACGCCGTGGCACTGGCGCGTCGCGCAGTTCGTGCAGCAGGAGTGGCCTGAGAGAATGCGGCTGACCTGAGGAAGCGTGGGTTGGTTTGGTGGCCGGGTCAGAAGGCTGGTGCGGATCGCGCTGTAGGTTGGCTCTGGCGACGTGCCCCGAGCACAGCGTCTCGTAGCCGGTCCTGAGCCATGGTCAGGCACGCGTACACCGCTCCTTCTGCCGTCGACAGACCGATCACCTGCGTCACCGTCTTGATCTCTGGGACCGCCGGAAGGCTCTGGTCCAGTCGTCTGCGCACCTCGGGAAGCACTTCTTCGACGAGCGGACGCAATCGACCCACGAAATAGACCGACTCAGGGTCCAGCATCACGGCGACGACACTGACAGCAGTCACGATTGCCGTGGTGAACGCCTCCAGCACCTCCGCGCGCGGCACCTCGTCGTGCGGTTCCAGCCAGAGATCGTCGATGCGTTCCAGGTCGAGTCCGCGCCCACGAGCAAAGCGAAGGAGACCTCTTGCGCTCAGCAGCTCATCGAGGGTCTCATCGTCAACCCCGGAGGAGAGCGCACCAATGTCCCCGAAGGTAGGCGTCCGCCCGCGGGCGAGCTCGTGATCTGTGCAGCTGGCGAAGTTAAGGATGGTGCTGAGGCTGAAGAGCGCGGCGTTCCTGACGGTGGCGTCGTTGGTGAGGATCTCGAGCAAGGACGCATTGGCGTCACTGTCGAGGAGCACGGGAGCGCTCACCAGGTCTTCAATGGCTCGCTGGAGACCAGAGCCAGCGAAGATCTTCATCGACTCCGCCGGGCCGAAGATCTCCGTGCCGTTCCGGACCCGGCCGGGCACCGCGGCGACGACCTGGCGCAGTGGTCCCTGTGCGGCTTCGCTGGCCTTCGCAATCAAGCCGACCAGCCATTCGGCGGCGGTCCTGACCTCGTCGTGGTCCGCGGTGGGAACCGTCACGTGGTGGACCTCGCGGCCCCTCAGATCGGTCACGAGGACGCAGGTGTTCTGCGCGCCGAAGCTGATACCGACGACGTGCCCGGTCGTGCCGGGCACGTCCAGATAGGTGGACCGGCGGCCGCGGCCGACAACCTCATCGACTCCGCCGTCGATGACGAAGCCATCCGCCCGAAGCTCCTCTACGGCTCGGGACACCGTGGCCTTGCTCAAGCCCGTGAGCTCGATGAGCTCGTTCCGCGTCAAGGGCGCCCGGGTCAGGACTACATCAAGGACCGAGGCCTTGTTGTGGTCGCGCGATGTGGGGTTGCTGGTCACCTCATGACCATAGCGAGCCCGATACGCCGAGCGAGCCGTCCCGGTTTGGACGCGACGATCAACGGCTTCAGTGCGGTGACAGCACTCGCGGAGCGCCGCACCGGCTCGCCGAGCACCGCGCAGCTCGGCCAGTTCTCGTTTCAGATTGGAACTGGAACGAAAGATGGTAGGGTCTCAGCCACAGCAGCGAGCAACTCCGACGGAACAAGACTGAAGGTGTGCCTGCAGATGACTTCGACGCTGAGCCGAGCCCTCGCCCACTACCCCAACCGGTTCGACCCGGGCGGACTGAGCGAGCTCCCCGAACACCTCCAGGAGACCATCCGACGCCGGAACAAGGTGCTCGGTCCTGGCTACACGCTCATCTACAAGGAGCCGGTCGAGTTCGTCTCCGGTCACGGAGCCCACCTCATCGACCGCGACGGCAACGACTACCTCGACGCATACAACAACGTTCCGTGCGTCGGGCACGCCCACCCCCACGTGGCCGAGGCCGTCTCCCGCCAGATGGCGGCAGTCAACACCAACACCCGCTACGTCCAGGAATCGCTGGTCAACTACGCGGAGCGGCTTCTCGCGACCTTCCCCGAGGAACTGTCGAAGCTGAGCCTCGCGTGCAGCGGGTCGGAGGCAAACGACCTCGCGGTGCGGGTGGCGAGGTTCCACACCGGCGGTGAGGGAATCATCGTGACCCGCTGGGCCTACCACGGCCTCACTCGTGAGGTTGCGAGCTTCTCGCCGACTCTGGGCACAGGATCACCGCTGGGACCGAACGTCCGGCTCATCGATCCTCCTGACCCGCGCCTCGTCGCGCCCGGATCCACACTCGCCGAGCACATGCGCAACCAGGTGCGCGGCGCGATCGACGACCTCGAGCGCCACGGCTACCGGCTCGCGGCGCTGATCACCGACTGCGCCTACTCCAGCGATGGAATCTTCACGGACCCGGTCGGCTACATGAAGGCCGTCGTGGAGGAGGTGCACGCGGCCGGCGGTGTCTACATCGCGGACGAGGTACAGTCGGGATTCGCCCGGCTCGGGGATTCGATGTGGGGGTTCAGCCGCCACGGTGTGCTGCCGGACATCGTCACCATGGGAAAGCCGATGGGCAACGGACTGCCGATCTCGGGTGTGGTTTTCCGCCCCGAGGTCTGCGAAGAGTTCGGACAGAACGTTCGCTACTTCAACACCTTTGGTGGCAGCTCGATCCCTGTGGCCGCCGGCGCGGCAGTGCTGGATGTCTTCGAGAACGAGAACGTGCAGCAGCGCGCTCTCGAGAACGGTACGGCTCTGCGCACAGGGCTCCAGGAGATCACGAAGGATTCCCCTTACGTCGCTGAGGTGCGCGGCAGCGGTCTCTACGTCGGTGTGGAACTCGTCAAGGACCGGGAGACGCGAGAGTCCGACCGCTCACTTACCGAAGACGTCATCAACGACATGCGCGACCGTCGGATCCTCATCAGCGGCACGGGCACAGCGGCGAACGTTCTGAAGATCCGTCCTCCGCTGGCCTTCACCTCCGCCGATGTGACCCGATTCCTGGAGACCTTCGCCGAGGTCGCGAAGGACCGTCTGTACCAGTCTGGCTGAAGGAACTGACCATGAACACCTCACCGGCAATAAGACTCGCTCAACGCCTCTTCGAGGAGAGCGGCCTGGCGTCGTCTCACGAGCCCATCGACGTCATGCTGGTGAGCGCCCTCCTTGAAAGGCATTACCACGTCGGCGGACGTCTCGAGCGACTGGCGACGGAGAAGGATGACACGTTCAGGCTCAGGACCGACTCGAACGACTACCTCGTGAAGGTCTCACACCCTGACGAGGCAGAGATGGTTGTCGCTCTACAGACCGCTGCGATGCGTTATCTCCAAGGCGTCGCTCCCGAATTGCCGGTCCAGCGGGTGAAGCTGGCCGTCGACGGAGACGACCACGTGGCCATCACAACGAACGACGGCAGGACTCGAGTCCTGCGGGTGCTCGACTTCGTCGAAGGTCCGGTCCTGGCACGAACGAATCCAACCGCGGAACAGCTCGCCAAGGTGGGCGAGATGCTGGGACGAGTCGACGTGGCGCTGAAAGCGTTTGAGCACCCTGCGGACCGACGAGGGTTGGTATGGGACATTCGGCATTTCCACCAGCTGACCGGACTTGTCGAGCACACGCCGAATACCGAGCACCGCCCGTTGGCTCAGGAGGTCTTCCGGCTTTTCGACGGAGCCATCGTCCCGAGGCTGAATGATCTCGAGACGCAAGTGATCCACGGTGACTACAGCCCTTACAACGTTGTGGTGGATCCGCAAAGCGACGACTTTGTCACCGGCGTCATCGACTTCGGTGACACTATGCGCAGTGCCGTGATCTTCGACCCTGCTGTCTCTCTGGCGAACCTGCTCGGCCGGACGCCGGATCACCCCTGGCTGGATGCCTGCGCCTTCGTCGCGGGCTACGAACGGGCACGTCCCATCGAGGACTGGGAACTTCCGCTGCTGCCGATTGCCGCGCTGGCACGACTCACGCTGCGCGCGCTGATCACGAACTGGCGCGCGGTGCGCGTACCAGAACGGCGCGACTACCTCCTCGGCCACGCCAAGGACGACTGGATCAACGTCGGGCGGGCCCTGGCCGTACCCCTGGACGACGTCATTGCGCAACTCCGGGAAGGCCGCCATGACCTCGCCTGAACCAGGAGCGACCCCCCCCGGTCGTACGCAAGCTCGGCAGCGCCCGGCCCGAACAGGACGTACTGACGTCGAGGCCCTCTCCTGGCCAGCTCAGACTGAGGATGGGAAAGGCTCATTGCCGTACCCTCCGGCGAACCATGCTTATCACCCGCTGACAGCACTTAAGAAGCGCCAAGACCATGGCCCCCATGACGCGACCATCTCTGAGCGCTTTTCCCTGCCACCGGTCCAAGCAAGAGAGATCCCCGATGACGTCGTCCGGGGCAAATTCTTCAAGAAGGGCGCCGGCTAGCCTGACATATTCGCTGCGCGTATGGCGAGGCATAAGAAGGAAGCGATATCCAAACCTTCCCAGAATGTCCCCCCTGACCCAGCGAAGGAGAAGAGCGTTGCGATTCGCACCCCGCTCCGTGTTTTCGACCACGACCGTCAACGCATCACGCACCACGCCGAAGTAAAGGCCCGGATCAGGCGTCTGCAACGTAAGGTGCGGGAAACCCTCGCGGCGCACGAGATAATAGCAGTCATAATCGGATACTACAGAGATTCCCTTCGCGAGAAAATAGGCCCTGACGACGAACGGCACCTCCTCGGAAAGCCGCACACCCTCCGTGAACCGAAGCCCGTGATCCATGACAAGGGAACGCCGGAACAGCTTGTGTGCCGTCAGACTCCAAATGGCTCGGGTTTCGTAAATGTCGCCACTCTCAATATTTCGAGCGAAGGGTCTGCTCGCCACGGAGCGACCTACTCCACGAATGCGGCCGAGCACGACGTCGGAATCATTTCGGCGAGCCATTGAGACCATGCGTTCGAGCGCCTCATCGCCGAGGAAGTCGTCCGGATCGGCAAAGAAAAGGAACTCGCCCGTCGCAGATTCGATACCGCGGTTCCGAGGGCCACCTGGAGCGCCCGAGTTCTCCTGATGGATTACCTTGACGTTCGAATACCGCTGAGCCCATTCATGGAGCAGCTCGCCACTACCGTCCGTCGAGCCGTCATTGACGGCAATCACCTCAACGTTGTCAAATCCGATCGTCTGCCTCACGAGAGACCCGAGGCATTCGCTCAAATACTCAACCGCGTTATAGACTGGAATGATTACACTAATCCACTTCTTTTCTTCATTCACGCAAACTCCTTACCTCTGGCCTCCCTGCCCCCTCGACAAATAACGGCCGCGCCGAAGAGGAGTTATGGGACGCCCCGCGTGGGGCGGGCGGACGAACTCCTGGCCAACATCACGACCCCGTCACGATCACCCGCTGGACAGCGCAGGCGCTCTTGCCGCGCCTGAGCGGGCGGGCGTAGACCAGAGCGCACGGGACAGGTCTCGCAAGCACTCGCGCTGGAGCGAGGGAAGAGAACGGGGCAGTGATGCACAGCACTCTTCGTCAGCGAACGACGCGCCGTACACATACGAAGAACCGGGCCGCGAAAACCGCAGCAGCCGTCCTCGCGGGCGCGCTCGCGCTGACCCTCACCGCGTGCGGCGGTGACGACGGCAAGGACAAGGAGGGCACGGGCGGCGGCACGCAGGAGACGGGCAGCACCGTCACGCTTCCCAAGCTGGACGGCGAGAGCCTCGAGGTCTCCGCCGTCTGGACCGGGCCGGAACAGGCCAACTTCAAGAAGGTTCTGGCCGAGTTCGAGAAGCGCACGGGCGCGAAGGTGACGTTCGTGCCCGCGCAGGACCCGATCATCAACTTCCTCGGTTCCAAGATCGCGGGCGGCGAACCGCCGGACGTCGCGATGCTTCCGCAGGTAGGCGCCATCAAGCAGGCCGTCGACAAGAAGTGGGCCAAGCCGGTCGGCAAGGAGGCCCAGGAGCAGCTCACGAAGAACTACTCACAGGGCTGGCAGGACCTCGGCAAGGTCGACGGCACGCAGTACGGGGTGTACTTCAAGGCCGCCAACAAGTCGCTGATCTGGTACAACACCACGGTCTTCGACAACGCGGGGGCGACGGAGCCGAAGACGTGGAAGGAGTTCCTGGACACGGCGCAGACGATCTACGACTCCGGGGTCACTCCCGTCTCGGTCGGCGGCGCCGACGGATGGACGCTGACCGACTGGTTCGAGAACATCTACCTCTCGCAGGCGGGTCCTGAGAAGTACGACCAGCTCGCCAAGCATGAGATCAAGTGGACCGACCCGTCCGTGAAGGACGCGCTGACCACACTCGGGGAGCTGTTCGGCAAGAAGGACTACATCGCGGGAGGCGCGGACGGCGCGCTGCAGACCGACTTCCCGACCTCCGTCCAGCAGACCTTCACCGGCGGCGACCAGCCGAAGGCCGGGATGGTCTTCGAGGGCGACTTCGCCGGCATCAACATCACGCAGGCGAAGGCGGAGATCGGGAAGGACGCCAAGGTGTTCCCGTTCCCGGCCGTCGGTGCCGAGGCGCCCGTCGTCAGCGGCGGCGACGCGGCCGTACTGCTGAAGGACTCCAAGGCCGGACAGGCGCTGCTGACCTTCCTGGCCTCGCCCGACGCGGCGACGATCTGGGCGAAGGAGGGCGGCTACCTCTCGCCGAACAAGAGCGTCGACCTGGCCTCGTACCCGAACGACGTGCAGCGGGACATGGCCAAGGCGCTGATCGACGCGGGTGACGACTTCCGCTTCGACATGTCGGACCAGGCCCCGCAGGCGTTCGGCGGCACGCCGGGCGCGGGCGAGTGGAAGGCGCTGCAGGACTTCCTGAAGAACCCGAAGGACGTGGCGGGCACGCAGGCCACGCTGGAGGCGGACGCGGCCAAGGCGTACGGGGACTGAACCGGGCGATGATGTCGTCGACGGCGGGAGGCGCGGCCACGCCGCCGCCTCCCGCACCCCGGAGTCGTAAGAGCGTGACGGGCACGCGCAGGACGGTGGCGGCACTCTTTCTGCTGCCCGCGCTGCTGCTGCTCGGTGCGCTCGTGGTCTACCCGATCGGGTACTCGCTGGTCCGCAGCTTCTTCGACCAGTCAGGCAGCAGTTTCGTCGGGATCGACAACTACAGGGAGCTGTTCACCGACAAGAGCATCCTCACCGCCATCAAGAACAACACGATCTGGGTGGTGGTGGCCCCGGCCGTCGCGACGGCGCTCGGCCTGATCTTCGCGGTGCTCACCGAACGCGTGCGCTGGGGCACGGCGTTCAAGTTGGTCGTTTTCATGCCGATGGCGATCTCGATGCTGGCGGCCGGGATCATCTTCCGCCTTGTGTACGAGCAGGATCCGGACCGCGGCTTCGCCAACGCCGTATGGGTCGGGGTGCACGACACCTTCGCCGAGTCGTCCGCGTTCCCGAAAGCGCACCCGGGCGCGGAGTCGCCGCTGAAGGCGGCGGGCGGCGGCGCGTTCATCACGAAGGAGCCGGTACGGGCCGGTGAGCCGGTGGTGCTGCCGCTGGTCGGTGTGGCGCCCGACCAACTGCCCGACAGCGCCAAGCCGGCGAAGGCCGCGGCCGCCGAGCCGGGCAAGGTCACCGGCACCACCTGGCAGGACTTCACGCGCGGCAAGGGCGTGGGCGAGCGCAACGGCGTCGACGCCTCGGAGCTGGGCTATCCCGGTATGAAGATCGAAGCGGTCAAGGACGGGAAGGTGGTCGACTCGACGCGGGCCGCAGCCGACGGCACGTTCACGCTGTCGTCGAAGGCCGACGGCGCGCAACTACGCCTCCCGGCCTCGAACTTCCGGGAGCCGTACAACGGAGTCGACTGGCTGGGCCCGAGCCTGGTCACCCCGGCGGTGATCGGTTCGTACATCTGGATGTGGGCCGGGTTCGCGATGGTGCTGATCGCGGCGGGTCTTGCGGGCGTGCCGCGGGAGCTCCTGGAGGCGGCGCGGGTGGACGGCGCGAGCGAGTGGCAGGTGTTCAGAAGGATCACGGTGCCGCTGCTCGCGCCCGTACTGGCAGTCGTCCTGGTCACCCTGATGATCAACGTCCTGAAGATCTTCGACCTGGTCTTCATCATCCCGCCGGGATCGTCGCAGGACGAGGCGAACGTGCTCGCCCTGCAGCTGTACCGCTCGGCGTTCAGCGACGACCAGCCCGGCATCGCGAGCGCGATCGCGGTGTTCCTGCTGCTGCTCGTCGTACCGGTGATGCTCTTCAATATCCGGCGGCTGCGGCGGGAGGTGCGGCGATGAGCACTCCCAGTGGTGCCGCGCACGATGGTGTGCCGAAGGCCGCGCCCTCGGCGGAGGCCCTGAAGGCGCAGCGGTCGCTCGGCGCTCGGATCGCGGACGTCCTGAGCGGCGGCTTCGTCCGCGTCTTCCTGATCGTGGTGGGCCTCTTCTGGCTCGTACCGACGATCGGGCTGCTGCTGTCCTCGCTGCGCACACCGGCGGACATGGGCAGCAGCGGCTGGTGGAAGGTGCTCTCGCAGCCGTCCCAGATCACCTTCGACAGCTACCAGCGGCTGCTGGAGAACGACACGATCACAGGTTCGCTGCTCAACACCATCTTGATCACCGTCCCGGCGACCCTGCTGGTCGTGGTGATCGGCTCGCTCGCGGGCTACGCCTTCGCCTGGATGGAGTTCCCGGGCCGGGACTGGTGGTTCCTGCTGGTCGTGGGCTTGCTGGTGGTGCCGGTCCAGGTGGCGCTGCTGCCGATCGCCCAGCTCTTCGGCAACATCGGGATCTTCGGCTCGATCATCGGCGTGATCCTCTTCCACGTGGGGTTCGGGCTGCCGTTCGCCGTGTTCCTGCTGCGGAACTTCTTCGCGGAGATCCCACGGGAGCTGCTGGAGGCCGCACGCCTGGACGGCGCGGGTGAACTCCGCCTGTTCGTCCGCGTCGTGATGCCCCTCGGCGGCCCCGCGATCGCCTCCCTCGGCATCTTCCAGTTCCTGTGGGTCTGGAACGACATGCTGGTCGCACTGATCTTCGCCGACGCCGGCAACCAGCCGATCACGGTCGCCCTGCAGACGCAGGTACGGCAGTTCGGCAACAACATCGACGTACTGGCGCCGGGCGCCTTCATCTCGATGGTGATTCCGCTGGCGGTGTTCTTCGCGTTCCAGAAGCAGTTTGTTTCGGGGGTTATGGCGGGGGCGGTCAAGTAGCTCAGGGCCCGGATGGTTGCGAGGGGCGCGCGGTGAGGCGCGCCCCTCAGCCGTGCTCACGACGCGGTGAGAGATGGCGGCGTCTTGGCAGTAACTGTCGTATCGGCCAGGGGTAGTCAGTGCGCCCTTTACGCCTCAAACGAGCCACAGACAGCCAGGTCACCCTATATAAGGCCGTTCGAATGGTTCGCCGCTGATATCGCCTTTTATCGCCTGTTGCTGCGGATACAGTTCGCCCCCGCACGCTGCTCCAGTCACGCCAGGAGATCTCCGCCATGTCAGACACCCCGCCCCGCCCCGCGCCCGATGCCCGGGTGATGGCGGCCGCGAAGGCCCGGGCCCAGTGGTCGCGCGTACCGCCGGCGCTGCGGTTGCCACTCGCCGTCTTCCTTGCCTGCCAGGCCTGCTACCTGCTGTGGTGGATGGCCTTCTACCCCGGCATGATCGACTACGACTCACTCGTCCACGCCTGGCAGGTCACCACCGACCACTGGATCTCCAACCACTCGGTCCTCTACAACTGCCTGGTCTGGCTGACACTCAACGCCACCGGGGGGTTCGCGGCGCTGACGCTGCTGCAGACGATCGCAATGTCCGCGGCGCTCGGCTACGCGTGCGCGAGCCTGCACACACTCGGCGTGCGCGGGCGGTGGAGCGCACCGGCCGCAGTGGCCTGCGCGCTGGTTCCGCCGCTCGGGCCGTTCGCCGTCTTCGTGGGGAAGGACGTGCCCTTCACGATCTGTGCGGTGCTGACGTTCGCGGTCACGGCACGACTGATGGGCAGGCGGGGGAACGGGAGCTGGAACGGCCGTCTGCGACGCTCCGAAGTCGCGCTGTTGTGCGTCGGGTTCCTCGGAATCGGCCTCTTCCGCAACAACGGTTTCCCCATGACCGTGATCGCCGCGCTGTGCCTGCTCCTGGCGTTGCCGGGGGCCCGGCGCTTGCTCACCTCACTGGTCACCGCCACCACTGCCGTGACGTTGACGCTGATGTTCTCGGTCTATCCGGCGGTCGGCGTAGAGTCCCCGCGCCAGACGCTGGTCTACAACCTGCACTACGCCGACCTGGCCGTGACCTATGCCCAGGCGCCCGGCGTGTTCACCCGGAATGATCTGCGGCTGATGGCCCGAGCGACATCGCTTACGAACTGGCGTGCTGGCGGAGCCAGTTGCTATGCCTCCGACCCGATGTACCGGAAGCTGGACAGGGACGTCACCGACCCGCTCACCGAACCGATCGTGCGGTTGTGGTGGCGCACCCTGCGCAAGGCCCCCCACATCGTGCTGGGCGCGCGGATCTGCCGCGGGCACCTCGCCTGGGCCGTCTTCCCCGGACCGAAGGATCAAGGGGGAAGGACGTGGAACTCCCTCAACTGGGTGAACCCGGAGTTCTACAGGTGGTACCCGGAGATGCAGAAGAGCCCGTACCGACAGGCGGCCCAGCCCCGGCCCCTGTCCACAACCCTCAACCACGCTGCCGACCTGGGGTATGACGCCTCCCGCGTTCCCCAACTGGAGTGGCTCCTCTGGCGCGGCGCGATCTGGTGCTACGCCACCTATGTGCTCGTCGCCCGGCTCGCCCGGAAACGCAACTGCCGCCCCTTGTTGGCACTGGCGGGCCTCACCCTCGGCATCCAGCTCACCGTGCTCGCCGCGATCCCCTCGCCGAGCTTCCGCTACATGGTGGCCCCCATGTTCATCGGCGTGCTCTGCCTGTCACTCATTCCCGCGCTGCGCCGTGCCGCGAGTCCCGTCGTCCCGCCCCAGACCTCTCGAACGACTCCGTCCACCACCTCGCCGAAGAACGTGGAGTACGTCCCGTGAGAAGCAATCATGGCGGCTGCACCGGGTGACTGCTGGGCCGTCAAGTAGCGCAGGCTCCCGATGGTTGCGAGGGGCGCGCAGTGAGGCGCGCCCCTCAGTGCTCGATTCCGACTACTCCGTACGCCACATCCCTCGTAACTGCTCACCCCGGCACTCGTTTTCGGGCAATATGCCGCTGACGACCTATGGATGCGCCTTGCCCCGGTTCAGTGTGATCGTCCCTGTGTACAAGGTGCAGGCCTACCTGCACGCATGCGTCGAGTCCGTACTGGGCCAGTCCTTCACGGACTTCGAGCTGATCGCCGTCGACGACTGCTCACCCGACGGCAGCGGCGCCATCGTCGACGAGTTCGCGGCTCGCGACGCGCGCGTCACCGCGGTCCACCTGCCGGAGAACGCCGGCCTGGGTCCGGCCCGCAACGCCGGTCTCGAACGCGCCACCGGTGAGTACGTGATCTTCCTGGACAGCGACGACTCGCTCGCGCCGGGCGCGCTGCAGGCGATCTCGGACCGGCTCAAGGACACGGACGGTCCGGACGTCCTCGTCTACGACTACGTGCGGACGTACTGGACCGGCGGGACGGTCCCGAACAGTGCCGCTGCCCAGCTCACCGAGGCAGGCCCCCCGGTGTGCACCCTGGCGGACCGGCCGGGTCTGCTGCGGGTGCTGCACGTGGCCTGGAACAAGGCCTACCGCCGCGAGTTCCTGGAGCGCGGCGGCTTCGCCTTCGCGCCCGGCTACTACGAGGACGTCTCCTGGACGTACCCGGTGCTGCTGACAGCCGAATCGATCGCGGTCCTCGACCGGGTCTGCGTGCACTACCGGCAGCGCAGGCAGGGAGCGATCACCAGCACCCCCGGGAGCAGGCACTTCGAGATCTTCGAGCAGTACGACCGGGTCTTCGCCTACCTGGACGCACACCCCGAACTGGCCGAGTGGCGGCCCCACGTCTTCCGCCGGATGATCGACCACTTCAGCACGGTGTTCACGTCGCGCGGCCGGCTGCCGCGCGACAGCCGCGCCGCGTTCCTGCGCCGGGCCCGTACGTACTGCCGCCGCTACCGCTGCCCGGGCGCGACCCCGCCCGCGCGCACCAGGATCCGGCATGCACTGGTCGGCATGGGCGCGCACCGCACCTACCGCGCCGTGTGCTCCGCACGGGCCTTCCAGCGTCGCGTCCGCCGCGCCGTCGCCGCCGCACATCACGCCCTCAGGGCGGCCGCGCTCCAGGTCCACTACGGCATCCAGCGGCGCCTTCCGCTGCGTGAGAACGACGCGGTGTTCTCCGCCTACTGGGGCCGCGGCTACGGCTGCAACCCGGCGGCGATCGAGGAGAAGGCCCGCGAACTCGTGCCCGGCATCCGCACCGCCTGGATCGCCGACCCCGCGCACCACCACACCGTTCCGACGGCCACGCGCCGCCTCGCGCCCGGAACGGCCGCGTACTGGACGGCGCTGGCCCGCTCCAAGTACCTGGTGAACAACGTCAACTTCGACCGCAGGCTGGTCAAGCGCCGGGGCCAGGTGTTCCTGCAGACGCAGCACGGGACCCCGCTCAAGCACATGGGCCTGGATCTGCTCGACCGGCCCGCGGCGGTCGGCGACACCGACGTCCGGCGGATGCTCGCCAACTGCGACAAGTGGGACTACGTCCTGTCCGCGAACCGCCACTCCACGCTCGTCTGGGAGCGGGTCTACCCCGCCGCCTACACCACGCTCGAGTACGGCTATCCGCGCAACGACGTCTACCAACGGGCAACGGCCACTGACGTGGCCCGGCTGCGGGAGACCCTCGGCATCCCCCGGGACTCGGTCGCGATCCTTTACGCGCCCACGCACCGCGACTACCGCCGCACCCAGCACCAACGGATCGATCTGGACCGCCTGCTGCACGCGCTCGGCCCCAGCTTCACGGTCCTCGCCCGCGCCCACCATCTCCACGACACGCCGCTCGCGGGCGAGGGTTCGTCCCGGCTGGTCGACGTCTCGGACCACCCCTGCGTGGAGTCCCTCTGCCTGGCGAGCGACGTGCTCGTCACGGACTACTCGTCGCTGATGTTCGACTACGCCAACCTGGACCGCCCGATTGTGGTGTGCGCCGACGACTGGGAGGCGTACGAGGCAGCCCGCGGCACTTACTTCGACCTGCGGAGACTCTCTCCCGGCGCGATCGCGTTCAGCGAGGAGGAGCTGATCGACATCTTCGCGACCGGCGAGTGGCGCAGCCCGCATGCCGCCCAGCGGCGGGCCGCGTTCCGGATGCGCTTCTGCCCGTACGACGACGGGAGGGCCGCCGAACGGGTCGTACGGCATGTGCTCCTCGGCGAGACGGCGGGCCTGCCGTCCGTCGTGCCCCTGGAGAGGCGGCAGCCGGCGGAAGTGCCCACGGCCTTCGGACCGCGGCAGGAGCCGCAGGCATCCGTGCGTCTGACCACCAGCCCCGTGTAAACCCCGATCGAATGAGGGTGACTTGTCCCGGTTCAGCGTTGTCGTTCCCGCCCATGAGGTCGGTGGCCGGCTGCCCGGCTGTCTCGACTCGGTGCTAGGCCAGCCCTTCGCCGATGTCGAGCTGATCGCTGTCGTCAGCGACCCGGAAGGACTGTGCGGATCGATCGTGGCCGCACGCGCGGACGCCGATCCGCGGATCAAGGTGGTGCACTCACCGCCGGCCAACGGCCTGCCGGGCGCCCGCAACGCGGGAATCGCCGCCGCCGAGGGCGAGTTCCTGCTCTTCCTCGACGGCGACGACACGTTCGCACCCGACGCCCTGGCGGCCATCGACGCCCGCCTGAAGGAGACCGGCGAACCCGATCTGCTGGTCTTCGACCACGAGCGGGTGCACTGGTTCGAAGGCAGCAGGGGGGCGGCACTCGAGCGGCTGTGGCAGGGTGCCCCGGCGGCCGGGGCCGTCCCGGTGGAGCAGCACCCCGCGCTGCCCGATGTACTCGTGCCCGCCTGGAGCGCGGCCTACCGGCGCGCCTTCGTCACCGGACATGAACTGGCTTTCCCCGCTGGCATGTTCACCGACATGGAGTGGAGCGTGGCAGCCGCGCTGAGGGCCGACCGCATCGCTCTGCTCGACCGGGTCTGCGTACGCCATCTGCTGCGCAGGCAGGGCAGCAGGAACCGTGCTCCCGGCCCTCACTATCTGGATCTGCTCGACCGGTTCGACGCGGTGATGCGGCTGGCCGCCGAGCTCAAGCCGTACGCGCCGCTGGTTGGCAGGGTCTTCGACCAGATGGTGCAGGAGGTGCTGACGACCGCCGCGTCCCCGTGGCGGGTGCCGGACGCCGCGCTGAGGCGCCAGTACTTCAAACGGGCGAGCCGGCTCTACCGGCAGCACCGCCCGGCGGACCACCGGCAGCCCGGCGGCGCCCCGGGACTGCGACTCGCGCTGCTGGCGTCCGGTTCCTACGCGGCGTTCTGCGCGCTGCACGCTGCGGCGGGCCGGCCGGCCCGGAAGGTACGGCCTGCCCGGGACCGCCTCCGGCGGCTGCGGCGGCCGTCACAGCACCCGTACAAGGCGTTCCTCAAGCGGCCGGTCGACGAGAATCTCGCCGTCTTCTCCGCCTACTGGGGCCGCGGCTACACCTGCAATCCCGCCGCCGTCGAGGCCACGGCCCGGCGACTGGCCCCGCACATCACAACCGTCTTCCTGGTGACAGAGGACAGCGGGGCGCAGATGCCGGACGGCGTGGAGAGCGTGGTGATCGGCAGTCCGCGCTACTGGGAGGTGATGGCCACGGCCAAGTACACCTTCAACAACGTCAACTTCGAGATGGCCATCCGCAAACGGCCCGGCACCGTCCATGTGCAGACGCAGCACGGGACTCCGCTCAAGCGGATGGGCGTGGACCAGGTGGAGTTCCCGGCGGCGGCCGCGGCCGCCGGCGATTTCGGCAAGCTGCTGCAGCGCGTGGACCGCTGGGACTTCAACATCTCCTCGAACCGGCACTCCACCGAGGTGTGGGAGCGGGCCTACCCGGGCGCGTACGAGAGCCTCGATGTCGGTTATCCGCGCAACGACGCGTTCTACACCTCGACGGCCGAGGACGTGCTGGCGATCCGGCGGCGACTCGGCATCCCCGACGACCGGATCGCCGTGCTGTACGCGCCGACCCACCGCGACTACCGCAAGGACTTCGCCGCGCAGCTGGACCTCGCCGCGTTCTGCGCGGCACTCGGCGACGACTTTGTCGTGCTGCTGCGCGCCCACCATTTCTACGAGGGCACCGCGGGCCTGGAAGCGACCCGGCGCTCCGGGGCGCTGATCGACGTCACCGCGCACCGCTCCCCCGAGGAGGTGTGCCTGGCCGCGGACGCGCTGATCACGGACTACTCGTCCATCATGTTCGACTACGCCAACCTCGACCGCCCGATCGTCGTGTACGCGGACGACTGGGACGTCTACCGGGAGACGCGCGGCGTCTACTTCGATCTGCTGGCCGAGCCGCCGGGCGCCGTGGCCCGCACCCAGGACGAGCTGACGCGGATCTTCCTCGGCGGCGAGTGGGACGACGAGCGGGCGGGACGGCTGCGCGCCGCGTTCCGCGAGCGGTTCTGCGAGTTCGACGACGGGCGGGCCGCGGAGCGCGTGGTCCGCCGGGTCCTGCTCGGCGAGCCGGCCGATGCCCTGCCGCCCGTCGTCCCGCTGCACGAGCGCGTACCCGCTCCGGCTCCCGGCCGCGTCCTGCAGCACTGATCCGGCCCGAGCCGCATGCCCCCATCCCTCACGACCGTGGAAGAGCCTGTGCCCCGCTTCAGCGTCATCGTCCCCGTCCACAAGGTTCAGGGCTTTCTGCGCGCCTGCCTCGACTCGATCCTGACGCAGTCGTTCACCGACTTCGAAGTCATCGCGGTCGACGACTGCTCACCCGACAATTGCGGCGCGATCATCGACGAGTACGCGGCCCGCGACCCGCGCGTCACGGCCGTCCACCTGCCGGAGAACGTCGGTCTCGGCCGCGCCCGCAACACCGGGGTCGGCCACGCCACCGGCGACTACCTGCTCTTCCTCGACAGCGACGACTGCTACACGCCGGGCGCCCTGCAGGCGATCGACGAACGGCTGACGGTCACCGGCCATCCCGACGTGCTCGTCTTCGACCACGTGCGCAGCCATTGGTGGGGCCGCGGCGGCCGGAGCGCGACGGCGAAGCTTCTGGCATCGGCGGGCACGGAGACCTTCGACATCCTGGGCAGCCCCAAGTACCTGCGCCTGTTCCTCGTCGCCTGGAACAAGGCGTACCGGCGGGACTTCTTCACGGGCCACGGCTTCACGTACCAGCCGGGCCTGTACGAGGACGCACCGGTCACCTACCAGGCGCTGGTGTGCGCCCGCCGCATCGCATGTCTCGACCGGGTCTGCGTCGAGTACCGGCAGCGCAGGCAGGGCGCGATCACCCGCACCCCCGGGCGCCGGCACTTCGACATCTTCGAGCAGTACGCAGGGCTGTTCGCGTTCCTCGACGAACACCCCGAGCTGGATGAGACGAGGCCGCTGCTCTTCGAGCGGATGATCAACCACTTCCTGGCGACGATGCGGCTCACCGAGCGGGTACTGCCCGAGGACCGGCCAGCCTTCTACCGCAGGACGGTGGAGTTCTACCGGCGCTACAAACCGGAGGGCTTCACACCGCCGGACGATGCCTACCGCGTCCAGTGGCGGCTCCTCGCCGGGGCCCCCTACCGCCTCTACCAGATGTGCGTACTGGCGAAGGAGCTGCGTAACGCCTCCGACCGCAAGAAGCGTGAGCTGCGCAAGTCCGCATCCGCACACGTCAAGCGCACCATCGCCCGGACCCAGCGCCGACAGCCACTCGACCCGAACCTCGCTGTGTTCTCGGCCTTCTCGCACCGCGGCGTGCTCGGCGATCCGGCGGCCATCCACCAGGCGGCTCGGACGCTGGCCCCACACATCCGCCCGGTGTGGGTGGTGCGGGCGGACTCCGTGAAGGGACTGCCGAAGGGCATCGACTATGTCACCCCGGACACACCGGGCTACCACCGGGTGATGAGTCGCGCCACGTATTTCGTCAACAACGTCAACTGGCCGCAGGGGCTGGTGAAGCGTCCCGGACAGATCCATGTCCACACCCACCTGGGCACGCCGCTGGGGCACATGGGCGTCGACCTGCTGGGCCACCCGGCCGCGACGCACCGCGTCGACGTGCAGGCGACGCTCTCGGGCGCCGACCACTGGGACTACAGCCTGGTCTCCAGCCGGTACGCGGAGCAGATCTGGGACCGCGCACTCCCGTGCCACTTCACCTCGCTGGCGACCGGCGCCCCGCGCAACGACGTACTCGTGCGGGGCGACAGGTCCCGGGCCTCCGCCGTGCGCAGACGGCTAGGCATCCCGGACGGCAATATCGTGGTGCTGTACGCCCCGACCCACCGCGACCACCGCCGGTGGTACGTGCCCCGGCTGGACTTCGACCGCCTGGTGCGGGAGCTCGGCGCCACGGTCACGCTGCTCGTCCGGCTGCATCCGCGGGACGCGGACGCCGCGATCCGCGGACTCCAGCTGCGCGACCTCCGGCAGCGAGGGCTGCTCCTCGACGTCACCGACGAACCCTCGGTCGAGGACCTGATGCTCGCGTCGGACACCCTGCTGACCGACTACTCCTCGCTGATGTTCGACTACGCCAACCTGGACCGCCCGATCATCGTCCACGCCGACGACTGGGAGGCGTACCGCGCAGCCCGCGGCGCCTACCTCGACCTGCCGGCCGCGCCGCCGGGCCATGTGACCACCGGTATCGAGGAGTTGGCGGATCTGTTCACCTCCGGGGCGTGGCACGACGAACACTCCGCCGCCCTGCGCGCCGCCTTCCGCGCGCGGTTCTGCGAGTACGACGACGGGCACTCGGCGGCTCGTGTGGTCTCGCTCGTCATGCTCGGCGAGCAGCCCGGCGGCCGCCTCCAGCTCCCGGCACAGGTCACCGCCCCCCGTGGTGCCCTGGCCGACGCGCCCCGTCTCGGATACGACCCGGCATGACGCAGACCATCCTTGGCACGCATCCGCCGCGGCAGCGCATCGTCCGGTCCCTGCTGCGCGGTCCGTCCCCCCGGCGCCCGCGAATCACGCCGTACGGGATGGTGTCCGCCGCCGTGCTGGCGGTTCTGCTGCCGATCTGCGTGAAGGTGCCGTGGCGCGCCGACCTCGGGCAGCACGCCGCGACCATCGAACGGCTGCGGGTGGATCTGCTCCACCCGGGCAGCACCCTGATCGACCTGCCGGTCTCCAGCCCGTACTACTCGCCCTACACCGTGGCCGCCGCCCTGGCGGCACGGCTCGCCGACACCACGGCGCTCGGCATCCTGCCGCTGTGCGCCCTGGTCAACACGGTGCTGCTGCTCACCGGCGTGTGTGCCTTCGTACGGACCCTGAGCACCTCGCCCTGGGCCCCGGCACTGGCGCTGCCGACGCTGCTGCTGCTGTGGGGCCCCGTGCTGCGGATGTGGGCGGGGAACATCTCGCTGCTCAATCTCGCCCTGGACATCTGCTTCCCGTCCATCTTCGTGGTGGGGCTGACCTTCCACATTTGGGCGCTGACCGCCCGCGCGGTGGGGCGCTCCGTCTCCCACGCCTCGCCACTGGCCCGCCGGGGATACGCCGTGCTGGGGCTGCTGACCGCGGTGGCCCTGCTGTCGCACGCGATCACCGGGGCCGGAATGGTCCTCGGGATGGTGGCGCTCGTCGCGGGCCGGCTGCGCGCGCTGGACCGGCGGACGGTCCTGTGCCTCGTGCTGAGCTGCGCGACAGCGCTGGTGGCCGTGCTGGTGTGGCCGTACTACAACGTCCTGCGACTTGTCGGCGCCGACCAGCTCGACTACTTCCACAACGCCCTCTACCGGGGCGCGCCGTACTGGTACGGGCTCGCCCTGATCGGACTTCCCTCGCTTCTGCTGCGCCTGAGACGGGACCGCCTGGACCCCTTGGTGCTGCTGTTCGTGCTGGCAGCGGCCGGTGTGGCGTACGGGTGGTGCACCGGGCAGTACACGTGGGGCCGGCTGATCAGCACCGCGCTGGTGCCGCTTCAACTCGCCCTCGTCATCGACCTGGTGGAGGCCCGGAGCCGCGTACACCGGGCGTTGCTCGGTGCGGTCACGGTGGTGGGCCTCACAGCCGGCGCCTGGGCACAGGCCGGGGTGCTGCTGCACATCGTGCCGGAACGGCACCTGCCGACGGCGTTCACCCAGCGGGTCGAGCGCCGTGACGCATGGCCGGGGTACGAGTGGGCGGTACGCCACATGCGCCCGGGGGACGTGGTGATGGCGGCGGCCGAAAGGCCGATCCGGATGCTCCCGGCATACGGCGTGTACACCGTCGCCCCCATCTGGCAGGACCCCCTGGTACCCGAGACGGAGCGCCGGAACCGCTGGTCAGCCACCCGCGCCTTCTTCGACCCGGACACGGCGCCCGCCGACCGCGAACGGGCGTTGCGCCGCTACCACGCCGACTGGGTCCTCGTCGACCAGGCGGTCGAACCCACGCCCCAGGGGCCCGGATACGAGCGGGTCGCCTCCCGGGGCGCCGAGATCCTGCTGCGGAGGGCCGGGGCATGACCGCCGAGGAGCAGCGGCGCCCGGCCGAGGCCACCGTCCCGCGCCCGGTCGCCTCGTGCGCCGAGGAGCGCGATTTCCGCGGCACCGACACCTGAGAGAGCAGAGCATGGCAGTCCCGGCACGTACGACGGCTGGAACACGTTCGCCCTATGCGCGGTCCCTGCCGGGCCAGACCCGATACGGAAACGGGCGCGCTCCGGCCGGGGGCGCGGGCACGCGACACGGCCCCCTGCGGTGGGCGGACGGCGCGGCCGTCGCCGCGGGCACCGTCCTCATCGGATGGCACGGTTCACGGCTCGGCCGGTGGACGGTCGACGACGCCGCCATCACCTTCGCGTACGCCCGCTCCATCGACGAGGGCCTCGGCCCGGTCCAGCAGCCCGGCGCACCGAGAGTGGAGGGCTACTCCAACCCAACCTGGCTGGCCCTGCTGATCGTCGGCCGACGGCTCGGGCTCTTCGACCACCGGGCCGTGTTCGGCGTGCCGGACCTGGTGCTCTACCCCAAACTGCTCGGCCTGCTGTGCGCCGCGGGCATCCTGATCGCCGTCTCCTGCGTGGCCCGGCGCGTGGTCGCCCACTCCTGGGGGGTCACGAGCGTGACCGGGGTGCTGCTGGCGTCCAACATCTCCTTCGTGGCCTGGATGTTCTCCGGCCTCGAGAACCCGCTGTACGCCCTTGTCGCGGCCGCACTGGCCGCCGTGCTCGTCAGGGCGTGCGCCACCGGCACACTGCTCGACCGAGGTCCGGCGGTCGCCTGCGGGCTGCTGTCCCTGACCGCCGCGCTGACCAGGCCGGACGGAGTGGTGCTGGCGGGCGCGTATCCCCTGCTGCTTCTGCTGTCGGCCCGGCGTGTACCCCTCGGAAGGCGGGCACGGGCTGCGGGCCTGGCGATCGCGGCCTTCGCCCTGCCCTACGCCGCCTTCCTCGGCTGGCGCTACACGCTCTTCGGGCGGCTGGTGCCGAACACGGCCGTGGCCAAGGCCCAGAAGCTGCCCGAAGCCCGCGTCTTCGCCCGGACGGTCGTCGAGTTCCTCACCTTCGCGGGCTGGCCCGCGGTCCTCACGGCCGTCGGCCTCATCGGCATCGCCGTCTTCGGCCGGGGTGCGCTGCGCCGCGTACTGCCTGCGGTCCTGGTACCGCTCGCGCTGACCTTCTGTGCGTTCGGCGCGCTCAGGCCGGACTGGATGGGGATGTACCGGTTCGCCACCCCCGTATGGGTGCTCGGGACCATGGCCCTGTCCGTGACGGCGGTGGCCTTGGTCGAGCGCGGCACCCGGCGGGCCCGATGGGTCGTCACGTCCATGGTGGCCGTCGCCCTGTTCGTCTCCGTGGCCGGACAGCAGCAGGCGGCGGCCGAGTTCCGTGCCGGTCCGACGCTGCCGATGTGCCTGATCGTCAACCGCGACGGAGTGGTCTTCAACGAGTACGCCGACCGGCTCGGCGTCGAGTCGCCCTCGGTTCTGCTGCCCAGTCTCGGCGGCACACTTCTGACGAGCGACCTCAAGGTGTACGACCTGGCCGGGCTCACGGAACCGCGGATCGCCGACGCGCTCGCCGACAACGACATCGAGCGGCTCCAGGCCTACGTCTTCGGCGAGTTACGGCCCACGTTCATCCATGCCGCAGCCGTGTGGGCGCGCAAGACCGGGATGCTCGCGCCGCGGCTCACGGCCGAGGGCTATCTGCCGCTGTACCCGACCGCGGAAGGCGGCGGTGACTGGGTGCGGGCCGACGCCCTGGTCCACCCCGAGCGGCTCGAGACCGTCCAGGCATGGGCCGCCGAAGCGGTGCCGGAGGCGTTCGCCAAAGACAGGAACAACTGCGGAGACGTCCTCAGACCCGGTCGGCTCACTGGGGATGGTGAAAGTCGGGGCCATACGCCTCAACGAGCCTCGCGACACCCAAGTCACCGTGGTTTAGGGCCATTCGAAGGGTTCGCCGTTACTATCACGCTTTTTCAGCTCTTGTTGTAGATACAGTCCGGGAATTCTCCGCGGCGGCGAGAGAGGCGGCCCAGGCCGCCGGCACAGACGGCAGCGAGGGCAGAGAGACGAGCGGCTTCGTACACCCCCGTGCACTCACCTCCTTCAGCAGCACTGCGCTGGTCGGGGCGGGGACACTGGTCAATGCCGCGGCCTCGTACGGACAACTGGCGCTCGCGGGCCGGGGCTTGGGGCAGGAGGCGGCAGACTCGTTCTCCGTCTTCTGGGCGATCGTCTTCTCGGTGGGCATCGGCCTGTTCTTTCCACTGGAGCAGGAGCTGACCCGCGCGATCGCGGACCGGCACGCACGGGCTGTCGGTACGACCCCGCTGGTACGGCGGGGAGCTGCGAGCACACTCGGACTCGCCTGCGCCACCCTCGGCCTGCTCACGCTCGGATCGTCTCCGCTCGCCGACGCGCTGTTCGCCGGGGATCGCTCTCTGGTGAGCGCACTCGGCGGGGCTCTGCTCGGGCTCGCCTGCGCGCATGCGACGCGGGGAGTCCTGGCCGGTCTGGGGGCGTTCTCCGGGTACGGCGCCCAGTTGGCCCTGGACGCGGTGCTGAGGCTGCTGCTGACCGGCGCGCTCGCAGCCGCCGGGAACAGCTCCGCCCTGGCGTACGCGCTGGTCCTCACCGCCGCTCCCGTACTGGCCTCGCTGGCAGTGCTGCCGACGGCCGTGCGCCGTACCGCGCCCGGCCCCGGGCCCCTGCCGGGGGAGCTCGGGGCGGGTGCGGGGGCGTTGATCATTTCCACGCTGCTCACCCAGGGCGCAGCCAACGCCCCGGTGATCACGGTGAGGCTGCTCGCGCCAGACCGGGCTGCTCTCGCCTCGGCGCTGCTGTACGGGCTTGTGCTGGTGCGCATCCCTCAGTTCCTCGTCGCCTCGTTGCAGGCATCGCTGCTGGTACGGCTGACCCATGCCCACACACGGCTCGACCCGGCCGGCTTTCGCCGTGCCCTGCTGACGTGCGTGGCTCTGGTCACCGGTGTCGCGTCCGGCTGGATGCTGCTGTGCGCGCTGCTGGGCCCCATGGCGAACGTCGCTCTGTTCGCGGCCGAACCGCTGCTGGACACAGCCGACTTCGTGTTGCTTGCTTTCGGCTCCACCGGATTCCTGCTGGCCCTGGTGCTCGGCAACGCCGCGGTCGCAGCAGGCCGGCGCGGGGCCCAGGTACTGGCCTGGTCATGCGCTTCATGCCTGCTTCTGGCCCTCCCCGCACTCAGCGACGACGCGCTGTGGGGCGCGGAGCTCGCATTCGCGGCCGCCGCCTGGGCCGCCACCCTCGTCCTTCTGCTGTCCTTCCGCTCGCTGCTCGGGTCCGACGCCCAGGAGTTCTCTGCCATGTCAGACACCCCGCCCCGTTCCTCGGAGGATGCGCCCATCGCGGCCACCGGTACCTCCTCCCGGCAGCGGCACATCGGTGGCGAACAGATGGACCGAATGCGGCTGTCGGGTGCGCCAGGCAGTCGGCAAGGTCTTCACCTACCGCGAGTTGGTTCTGGCGGGGGCCTCGTGGCGGCGGCCGCGAAGGCCCGCGCCCTCTGGTCGCGCGTACCGCCCGCGCTGCGGTTGCCACTGGCCGTCTTCCTCGCCTGCCAGGCCTGCTACCTGCTGTGGTGGGCGGCCTTCTTCCCGGGCGTGATCACCAAGGACTCGGTGGTCTACATCTGGCAGGTCACCACCGGCCACTGGCGCTCGGACCACTCCGCGCTCTACAGCTCACTGGTGTGGTTCTCCCTGAGATCTACGGGAGACCTGTGGGCGCTGACACTGCTGCAGACGATCGCGATGTCCGCGGTGCTCGCCTATGCGTGCGCAAGCCTGCGGGCTCTGGGTGTTCGAGGGCGGTGGAGCGCACCGGCCGCGGTGGTCTGCGCCGCGGCCCCGTCGCTCGGGTCGTTCACCGTCTTCGTATGGAAGGACGTGCCGTTCACGATCTGCGCGGTGCTGGTCTTCGCCGTGGCGGTACAGCTGGTGGGCAGGCGGGTGCACGGCACATGGAACGGACGTCTGCGCCGCTCGGAGCTCCTGCTGCTGTGCATCGGGTTCATGGGCGTCGGCCTCTTCCGCAACAACGGCTTCCCGGTCTCCGTGATGGCGGCGCTGGCCCTGCTCCTGGCTCTGCCTGGGGCGCGGCGCCTGATCGCCGCCCTGGCCGCCGCCACCACGGCCCTGACGTTGTCGCTCATGCTCGTGATCTATCCGGCAGCCGGTATCGAGCGGCCGAGCAAGACATTCGTCTACAACCTGCACTACGCCGACCTGGCTGTGGCCTATTCGCGGCAACCCAGCCTGTTCACCGCCGACGACCTGCGGCTGATGTCCCAGGTGGCCCCGCTCTCACACTGGCGCGGCCCCGGGGCCAACTGCTATGCCGCTGATCCGTTCTACTACAACCCCGCCCTGGACAAGGCCGCGGCCGAGCGGCTCACCGAACCGCTGGTGCGGTTGTGGTGGCGCACCCTGCGCAAGGCCCCTCAGCAGATCCTCGACGCACGGTTGTGCCGGGCACACATCGCCTGGGCCGTCTTCCCCGGGCCGCCCGACCAGGGCGCCAGGACGTGGACCAACGGCACCTCGATCCCCACCAACCTGTGGGGATTCACCGAATGGGAGTGGGGGCTCAAGGACAGCCCGTACCTGCCGGTGATCAAGACCCGGCCACTGTCCCAGGACCTCAACGACGCTGCCACCTTCGGCCGCTACGCCTTCCACGTCCCGCAGCTGGAGTGGCTCTTCTGGCGTGGCGCCACCTGGTCCTACGCCACCTATGTGCTTATCGCCCTGCTCACCCGGGCCCGCCGCTGCCGTCCCTTGCTCGCCCTGGCGGGCGTCACCCTCGGCGTGCAGCTCACCGTGCTCGCCGCCAATCCCGCGCCGTGCTTCCGCTACATGGCCACGCCCATGTTCATCGGTGTGCTCTGTCTGTCGCTGATTCCCGCACTGCGGGCCACGGTCGACGGCGTCGTCCCGCCCCGGGCGTCCAGGCCACTGCCGTCCACCACCTCGACGAGCGAAGTGGAGCACGTCCCATGAAAGCGTTCGTCCGCCGTTCGCCCGCTCGACGGCGATCCCATTCCCGGCGTCGTCGATCTCCCCCAGCCTCCCCACCCGCGCGGCGACCGCCGCATCACGATGGAGCCGCCGACACCGACGGTGCCCACGGCCCTGTTCCGCACAGAGGGAAGCCGATGAGCCTGTCGGCTCCCTGCCCCGCAGATCCCCAGTCCCCCTTCATCCTGCCGGAGACCTCCACCATGACCATGACCAGCAGCCAAGCGACCACCGACCAGGACGGCGATCTGCCCCGGCCCAGCTCGCTGGGAGAGGTACCGGGCTGGTTCTGGCCGCTCGACCAACGCCTCTTCGCCTGGTTCCTGGGGCGCGAGACCCCACAGAATCCCCCCGGCGACCTCCTTGAGATGGGCTGCTACCTCGGCAAGAGCACCATCGTCATGGGCGCGTTCCTGCGCCCCGGCGAGAAGATGACCGTATGTGACCTCTTCGGCGCCGACGACGGCTACACCAAGGAGGAGACCAAGGTCTTCTACCAGAAGACACTGAACCGTCGCGCCTTCGAGGCCAACTACCTGGCCTTCCACGAGACCCTGCCGGAACTGGTCGAGGCGCGCACCGACGTCCTGGCCAACGTGATCGCCGAGGACTCCTGCCGGTTCGTCCACATCGACGCCTCGCACATGTACGAGGACGTGAGGGGCGACATCCTGACCGCGAAGAAGGCACTGCGCGAGGACGGCATCATCGTCCTCGACGACTACCGCACCGACCACACCCCCGGTGTGGCGGCGGCGACTTGGGAAGCGGTGCTCTGTCACGGCCTGCGTCCCGTGATGCTGTCGTCCAACAAGCTCTACGGCACCTGGGGCGACCCTGCGCCACTCCGGGACGCACTTCTTGAGGAGCTGCGGACCATCCCCATGTGCTCGCCGGAGATCCAGCATCTCGCCGGTCACAGCGTTGTCCGCGCCTCACGGGAGAAGATCCCGGCAGCCGACCTGGTCACCTCCCGCTACGCCGCCACCGGCCAGGGACCCCACGTGGCCGCCCCCCGTAAACCCGCCTCCGAGTGCGTATCCAGCCCGGCACATGCCCTGTCGTCGCCCATGGCCAGGACGCCGAAGGGCCGCTCTCTGCCGCGCCGGATCGCCCTCGATCTGCTGCCACCGGTCGTGACCCGGACGCTACGACGGGCCCGCCGCTCAGGGGCCTGACACACGGTACTTCGGTCCCTGGCTCTGTCCGAGACGGCGGCCAGGGACCGAAGTCTTTGTACCGGAGGCCGGTTGCCTGCGAGGTACTCCGGCTGCCCAACACGATGGCGAACCGTTTCTTCAATTATGCCAATTGGCCGAGCCCCGACTCGATGAGATCGTGTCGCTTCTTGCGCTGGGGTCGGTAACGCACAAACATGCCCGAGACGGTTTTACCTGAAATGGCACCAGGATTCCTGAAGGGGCATCAGGTGAGATGGCTTTCGACCCACAGCAGCGGTTTCTGAGTTTTGTGCCCGGCGGCAACGGAATCATTTACGGAATCCAGGCCGACGGAAACCTCTATTGGTATCGTCACATCAACTGGACGACCGGCACACCCGCCTCCTGGGCGAATTCCGGCAACGGGCGGCTCATCGGCACCGCATGGCAGAAATTCCGTTTCGTCCTGGCCGCCGCGGACGGGCAGCTCTTCGCGTTCCTGCCGAACGGGGATCTTCTCTGGTACCGATATATCCTGAGCAATATCAACACCGGTGCGGGGAGCTGGCACTCGGCAAGCGGCACCCGAATCGGAACCCAATGGAACTTCCCGCGCGTCATCGGCGGGTGGAACAACGTCTTCTACGCGGAGGACGGCAATGGAAACCTGCGCTGGTACAGGTACACCGGCACGAACGGCTCCTTCAGCTGGGCGGCGAATTCGGGGTCCACGATCGGAACGAAGTGGCAACCCTACGTCCAACTGTTCGCAGACCCGAACGGAGTCATTTATGGAACGCGGCACGGCAGCGCGCTCCGTTGGTTCCGCTACCAAGGTGCAGGAGGGTTCAGCTGGGCGAACGGCGGCAACCCCATTGACCTCGGCATTCTGGGACCGTTCGAGAGGGCGATCTTCTCGAACGGCGGTGGTGCCATCTACAAGGTCAGGACGAGCACGACCAACCCGCCCGGTCCCGACACCCAACTCCAGTGGTATCGACTCCTGAACTCGGAGACCGTGAACACCAGCGGTGTCCAGTTCGCCAGCGGGTCCGGTGCCGTGGTCGGGAGCGGTTTCACCCGCGAGAATTCGGCGGCGCTGCAGGGTTACCCCACCTCGCTGTCCACTCCACAGGGCTCGAGCCTCAGCATCCACGTCTCATCGACCTTTCCCTCGTACACCTCCTCAACCGTCCGCCTTGCTCCCGACCCCGCCGTCGTCACCTCGCCCACAACGCGCACGGGGCAGCTCCAACTGCTGCAGAGCGGATATCACAGCGCCGGCTGCGGGTGGAATCCGTCCTTTTCGGTGAACGTGGGGACGGATCCCAACGTCTGGCCTTCGGGTGTATATGCATCACGACTGAGATCACCCCAGGGCAAAGAACACAACGTGATGTTCGTGGTGAGGCCGTCACCGCTGCCACAGAACCAGATCGCCGTCCTGGTTCCCACAAACACGTATAACGCCTACAACTACTGGGGTGGGCACAACCAGTACACCGCAGGTCAGGCGGGTTCCCAGCGGACCGTCACCCTACAACGCCCCAATATGGGAACCTCCTGGGACAACTTCTACGTCACGGCGACCGGGATCATCGACCACCTGCTGTACAGCGACCTACTGCTCCTTCAGTGGATGTCCGCACCTTCGCAGAACATCGGTTATGACTGCTACACCGACAGAGACCTGCATACGACGGGTGCCAGTTGGCTGTCCGTCGCGAATTACAGGGCGCTGGTGCTGACCACCCATCCGGAGTACTTCACTCAGACCGCCCGTAACAACGTCGTGAGCTACCAGAACGCGGGCGGCCGCATCATCTACCTCGGCGGGAACGGCATCTACGAGCGAATTCAGTATACGCCGGACGGTAACGCAGTCATCTTTCGCCGACCTGACGGCACCCGAGACCTTTTCCGTCAATCCGGGCAGTCTGAATCTCAGATCCTGGGCGTGGAGTTCTACTCGCCATCGTTCATGACATTTGCGCCGTACCAGGTGCGAAACAACCACCCCTTCCTGGCCGGAACCGGCCTCAGCGTGGGAAACAACTTCGGCAGCGTCGCCTACAACACTGGGGCCAGCGGCTGGGAAATCGACCGACGGATCGGTGCGGTGCCCGGATCGGTGCTCATCGCCGAGGGCCTGAATTCGGGTGGCGGCGCCGAAATGCTCTACGTACCCAAACCACTCAACGGCTGGGTGTTCGCAGCCAGTTCCCTGTCCTTCAACGGCGGGATTCCGAACGATGCCGCGATTCAGCAGATCCTACGGAACGTTTTCACGTGGGCGGTGGACCCCAATCCGCCACTGGCCCCCGTAGCCGAGCGCAGCCTGGCGTCCGTTCGCTGACGGAGAGAAGAGAACATGGAGAAGATCTCGCGTCGTGCCGTATTGGCCGGCGCCGCGACTGCGACGATTGCGCTGAGCCTTCCCGCCTCGGCCGCGTGCGCGAAGCCCGCAAAAGAGAAAGAGAAAGAGAAAGAGCAGGCGCTGGCGACCAGCGACTGCGGAGAGCTGGGCAGCATGCAGGCCTGTGTCACGGCACGACAGGTCCAGGATGTGTCCGGTATCCAGTACGACATCTCAAACGGCGGTAACGAGCCGGCGAGCTACACCGTGTGGTACGTGGACGTCAACGGCGGACCCGAATCAGGAAGACACACGGTATCGGTGGATTCGGGGGAGAGCGCCGTCGGATATTTCTACGGTGACCTCGGCCACTGTTTCACTCTGCACGTGTGTTCGGCGGCAGAGGGTGAGGAAGAGCAATGCCTCGTCCTCGGACCCGTATGCGCCGAATACCCATCAGACTGGTAGCAAAACTCGAAGACTTTCCTAACGAGAGAAATGGACGGGCATGCGAAAAATCCCAGTGCTCGCGTTTGTCATTCTCGGAGTCGCCCTGCCTGCCGCACCTGCTCACGCAGGCGCCACGGTCTGCGCGCAGGACGGCGTGGCTCGGCTGTGTGCCACCGCACAGGAAGTCCAGGACGTCACGGGCATCAATTACGACGTGACCCAGCAGGACGGCCTGGGAAGCTACCAGATCCACTACGTGGATCTGAACAGCGGCTTCACCTCGCTCCCGCAGAACGTCGGCCCGCTGCAATACCAACAGCATGGCTTCGGCACCCTGTTCGGCGATCTGGGGCACTGCTTCCGAGTCGTCCTGACCAGCGAAGCGGGCACCAGCCTGGACGTGGAACCAGTCTGCCCCTAGCAGGGCCGGCAAACCCAGCACCATCGTGGAGAATTCGATGCCCCGAAGTGACAGAACCCGACACATTCGCCGGTCGGCGTGGAGTGCGCTCAGCGCCGTACTGTTCACGCTCACCGCTCCAGGCACGTCCGCCCACGCGGCCACCACCTGCACGGATCCAGCCGTGAGCAATTACCACGTGGACGAGAACGGCAAACTGCGACGCTGGACGCACGGCAGCCCTCTGACGGGCACCGCCAGGTGGAACCAAACCGTGATCAGTCCGGCGTGGAGTGCCACGAAAACCATCTCCGGTGGTGATGGAGTGATCTTCACTATCACCCCATCCGGCAGTCTGCTCTGGCACAGAGACAACAACTACGACGGCTCCGGCGGGGCCGAATGGCATTCCCAGAGCGGGTCGGTGATCGGCACCGGATGGTCGTCGTTCACTACTGTCCTCGGCGGCGGAGACGGCGTGATCTACGCGGTGGCCTCCGATGGAAGGCTCTTCTGGTACCGGTACATGGGCTCCGACGGCCAGGTCAGCTGGGCCAACAATGGCGCGGGCCGTCAGATCGGCTCCGGATGGAGCGGCTTCCTCCGCGTCGCCGCCAGTGGAAACGGCGTCCTGTATGCCGTGCTGGCCAACGGGCAACTGCGCTGGTATCGCCACCTGGATCCGGACAATGGCACAAACAGCTGGGCCAACAGTGGCGCGGGGAGCACGATCGGAAGCGGATGGGCCGGGTTCACCAAGCTCGCCTCCTTCGGCGCCGGCATCCTGCTGGGCCGGAACAGCACCGGCACGATTTTCTGGTACCGCCATCTGGATCCGCTGGGTGGAACCACCACATGGGCCAATGGTGGATCGGGCACCGCCCAGGGCACGGGTTGGAATGACAACCAGCTCGTGGCCGATGTGACCGGCTGCAGAGCCACGTGAGCGCGATGGGCGTCCGGCTGCCCGCTTTCCGCATCCGGACGCCCGTCGGATCGTTCCACAGCACATGAAGCACAACAGTGAAGCGCAAGTCGCGCCGGTCCGCACCGCAACCGGTGCGCAGATCGACGAGTCGGCCGCATTGGGCCCCGGCACCGCCGTATGGGAACTCGCCCAGATCCGTGAGCGGGCCGTGCTCGGCGAGAACTGTGTGGTGGGGCGCGGCGCCTATGTCGGCCCCGGTGTCCGGATCGGCGACGGGGTCAAGATTCAGAACCACGCTCTGGTCTACGAGCCGGCGGAACTCGGCGACGGCGTCTTCGTCGGCCCTGCGGTCGTGCTGACCAACGACCACAACCCTCGCTCGGTCGACCCCGAAGGGCGGCCCAAGCGGAGCGGCGACTGGGAGCCCGTGGGGGTCACCGTGGCCGAGGGCGCGTCGCTCGGCGCCCGCTCGGTGTGCGTGGCCCCTGTCCGCGTGGGCCGCTGGGCGATGGTCGCCGCCGGTGCCGTCGTCACCCGGGACGTACCGGACTTCGCCCTCGTCGCCGGCGTCCCGGCCCGCCGCATCGGCTGGGTCGGGCGCGCGGGTGAGCGGCTGCGTGTGCTCCCGGGTCCAGCCGCTATCTGGGAGTGCCCGCGCACCGGCGTTCTTCACGCGGAGAAGGACGGCGTCCTCATCGAGGTCTCCGATCCGCTGACGACGGCGAACCAGGCAGGATCGTCTCTGCCCCGGCCCACCGGGCATGGCGGATGAACCGCCGCACGTCGACACCAGACGCGTACCGGGAACCGGCCGGTGCCGAGCTCCCGGTACGCGTGGTGGCCGCGGGCGTGAATCAGCGGCGAGAGGGCGGGATCCGCGAAGCCGAAGTGCTGCCGCTCGCCATCGGGGTCACGAGAGTGCCGCCCCGCGCGCTGGATCGATTCCTCCAGTCCAGGCCCCCGGCGGTGGCGGCCAAACGGTCCGGACTCTCCTGGATGTCGAGCATGAGGGCGCCGATGAGGAAGTGAATCCCCGTGAGGATCGGCAGGGTTGCGAGCAGGACACTTCCGGCGCTGGCACTCGAAGGTCCGAGTGTGTGGATCAGCACCCAGGTGCTCACCGCACTGCCGAGGACGAGCAGGAACAGTCCCGCCAGAAGCAGGAGAGCGATCGGCGAGAAGGAGAAGACAACGTACTTCAGGACTACGCGCCGACAGGATCCGCGGGCCAGTTGAGCGATCAACGCTGGAATGACCCTATGCATGCGCATGGTTGACACCTCGTCCCCGTAAACGGCCGGAACCGGGACGTCACAGGCGGGGATCCGGAGGATGTTCAGGTTGATCAGAAGGTCGTTCTCAAACGAGTAGTCCTTGGCCACACGGTCGAGGTTCAACCGTCTCAGCGCCGTCCGGTGAATCGCGGTGTACCCGTTCTGCGGGTCGAACAGATGCCAGTATCCGGACGCCAGTTTGGTCATGAAGGACAGGATGACGTTGCCGAGAATCCGGTATTTCGGCATGCCGCGATAGGAGTCGCGAGAGTAGAAGCGGTTCGCCTTGGTGAAGAGAGCGGTCCCGTCGCAAATCGGGTCGAGCAGGGCGGGAAGATAGGCTGGGTCCATCTGACCGTCGCCGGCCATCACGACCGAGACGTCACACCCCAGCCGCAGTGCCTCCTTGTGCCCGTCGCAGACCGCTCCGCCCACTCCGGTGTTGTTCTCGTGCCGAATGAGCACCAGGCGTGGATCGCCTGTGCCGATCGCCTCCGTAGCCGTCGCGTCACTGCTGGCGTCGTCGATCACGACGATGTGATCGACGAAGTCGGGCGTAGTGTTGATCGTCCGGGCGATCAACTTCTCCTCGTTGTACGCCGGTACCACGACCGCGACCTTCAGATCCTGATACACGAAGAATTCCTCACACTTCATCTCGGTGGTGGGCCTGCGTGGGCCGGGGAGGGACACGTGGCGTCAGGTGCGCGGCTGTCACGAACGTTGTGTGACCACGGCCAGGTCCGGGTGCGGGTTCCGCAACGGCAGGGACACCCGCCGTCGTGCCGAGTCGAGGACCGCTTCCGCGACCTCGACGGTCCTGAGCCCCTGGCTGAGAGTGACGATGTCCGTGGCCTTGCCGCCGACGGCATCGCGGAACCGTTCATGCTCGACGAGCAGCGGTTCACGCTTGGGGATGGCGTACCGGACCATGTCGCCCTCGGAGACGCCGCGGAAGGCGCTCAGTGCCTCCCACTCCATGGGCACGGCGCCATTGGCGTGAAAGGTGAGGTCGGCGGTGAGGGTGTCCGCGATGAAGCAGCCGCGTTCGCCGGTGATGGCGGTGAACCGCTCCTTGAGCGGGCTCAGCCAGTTGACGAGGTGACTGACCATGGTGCCGTCGGCGAGGTCACCGACGACCGCGACCATGTCCTCGTGCGGGTGGCCGCTCTTGGAGACGGTGCGGGCCGTCACCGTGGCGTACTCGGAGCCGGTCAGCCATCCGATGAGATCGATGTCGTGGGTCGCCAGGTCCTTGACCACTCCCACGTCGGCGATGCGGTGCGGAAAGGGTCCCTGCCGACGGGTGACCGCCTGGAACACCTCGCCGAGTTCGCCCGCCTCCAGACGTGACTGCAGGCTCTGCAGCGCCGGGTTGAAGCGCTCGATGTGCCCGACTCCCGCGACGAGTCCAGCCTGGTCGAAGGCGTCGACGAGCCGGCGGGCCGCCGCCGCGGAGTGCGCGAGCGGCTTCTCGATCAGCGCGGATACGCCGTGCTCGGCGAGGCCCAGACCGATCTCCTCGTGCAGTGCCGTTGGGCAGGCGACCACGGCGTAGTCGAGGCCGAGGGCGAACAGCTCTGGCAGGGTGGCCACGACGGGAGCGCCCCGGCTCGCACCCGCGGGGTCTCCCGCCGGGTCCATGACGCCGACCAGTGCGACGCCGTCGAGCGAGGACAGTACCCGGGCGTGGTGGCGTCCCATCGCCCCGAGGCCGATGAGCCCCGCCCGCAGGATGTGCGTGCTCACCGGGCGCCTCCGGCGATACTCACGTCACGGGCGATCCGCTCGAGCTCCGTCTGTCCGAGGGTGGGGTGGATCGGCAGCGAGAGCACCTCGGCGGCCGCTCGGTCGGTCTCGGGCAGGGGCGGTCGGCCCGGGTCCAGGTAGGGCGTGAGCCGGTGGATCGGCGTCGGGTAGTACACCGCGCTGCCGATGCCCTTCTGTTCCAGCTCCTGCTGCACCGCGTCCCGGCGGCCGTCGGGAATGCGCACCGTGTACTGGTGGTAGACGTGCCGAGCACCGTCCGCCACGTGCGGCACGGGGAGCCCGTGGATGAGGGAGTCGAGCACCTTGGCGTTGGCCCGCCGCCGCTCGGTCCAGGCGGGAAGCTGCTTCAGCTGTTCGCGGCCGATGGCCGCCGCGACATCGGTCATCCGCATGTTGGCGCCGACGATCTCGTTCGCGTACCGCTGCTCCATTCCCTGGTTGCGCAACAGCCGCAGGATGCGGGCGAGCTGGGGATCTCCGGTCGTGATCATGCCGCCTTCCAGGGCGTGCATGTTCTTCGTCGGATAGAAGCTGAAGCAGCCGGCCAGCCCAAACGTTCCGACAGGCCGGGCGCCCAGGGCGGCACCGTGCGCCTGGCACGCGTCCTCGAGTACGGCGAGCCCGTGGCGCTCGGCCAGCCGCGTCAGCCGGTCCATGGCCGCCGGGTGTCCGTACAGGTGTACAGGCATCAGCGCCGCGGTGCGCGGTCCGATCACGGAGGCCGCGGCGACCGGATCGAGGCAGTAGGTGCGGGGGTCGATATCGGCGAAGACGGGCTCGGCACCCACCAGGCGTACGGCGTTGGCCGTGGCGGCGAAGGAGAAGGACGGCACCACGACCTCGTCGCCGGGTCCGATGCCGAGCGCCATCAGGCTCAGCTGCAGGGCGGACGTGCCGGAATTGACCGCGATGCAGGCGCGGCCGTCGACCAGGTCGGAGAACTCCTCCTCGAACGCGGCCACTTCGGGCCCCTGGACGACACGGCCGCTGCGCAACACCCTTACGGCGGCTTCGATTTCGGCAGTGCCGATCACGGGCCTGGCGGCCGGGATCGACGGGATGGTCCCGCTCATGGACAGTCTCCGTTGTTCGGGAACGAGAGCGTCGGCCTGCCTTCAACCTCCGTTTCCCGGCGGGAGTTTCCGGTGCTTGAGAGCTATCCACTCCGGTGGGCTAGGCAGAAACGATTCGCCATTACTGCACCGTACGCACCTGTTCGGACGGCAATGACTTTTCTGACCGACTGGCCCGGCAATGACCCTTGATGGACGGCGCAACATCCCGCCAGGCCGAGCGGCTGCACCGAGGCCCCCGCTCGGGGGCCTACGGGGGCCACCAGGCGCCTTGGCCTGATGGCCCTGACGGATCTGACCGCTCTGACAGCCGGCGAGCCCAGCGCACCGGCGAAGCGCCCAGCGAAGCGCCCGGCGCAGCCGGCGCGAATACTCGCGGCCTCCGCCCACGCCTCCCGGCCACGGAACCGGGCCGATCAGGGTCGGCAGCCGGCCGACCCACCAGGGCTCGACGGGCTACCCGCCCGTGAGTGACACAGGCCGATGCATGTCGCTGCCTCCGCTTCCCCCGTATGCCGCAATCCGGCGTAACTCACTCACTCTATTGGCCGTTTCAGCACTATATGCCGTTTACGACCCATGGACGTGCCTTGCCTCGGTTCAGCGTGATCGTCCCCGTGTATGACGTGCAGCCCTACCTGCACGCATGCCTCGAGTCCGTCCTGGACCAGTCGTTCACGGACTTCGAGGTGATCGCCGTCGACGACTGCTCACCCGATGGCAGCGGCGCCATCGTCGACGAGTTCGCGGGTCGCGACCCGCGCGTCACCGCTGTCCACCTGCCGGAGAACGCCGGCCTGGGTCCGGCCCGCAACGCCGGCCTCGAGCGCGCCACCGGCGACTACATCATCTTCCTCGACAGCGACGACACGCTCACCCGTCACGCCCTCCAGGCCATCGATGGTGTGGTGCAGCCCGTGCGCGGTTCAGCGGGCCGTGAGCCGCTGGGCCTTGCGCATCGCCCGCCGGAGCAGGCCTGGTCGCGGCGTCCGGGGAGGCGGTACGGGCTGCTGGGCGGCGCCTTCGTGCGGGCGGCGCAGGGAGAGCGCACCTCCGGGGCCGACGGTCAGGACGAGCGGGAGCCTGGTGCGGCGCTCCGGTTCGTCGCGCAGGCTCAGCTCCAGGCGCCAGTCCCCCGCGGTGAGTTCGGGGTCGGTGAGCCCCGCGCGGAGCACTGACCCGGAGCGTCCTTCGGCGCCGGTCACCACCGCGCGGACGCTGACCGTGCGCTCCGCGCCCGCGTTCTCGGACAGATGGAGCAGCGCCTCGATCTCGTCGGTGACCTGTACCGGCAGCCGCGTCACCAGGTCTGCGCCGTCCACGCGCATCTCCCGGGGCCCGAGGTCCACGAGGTCGTACCCGAATCTCGAGGTCGCCTGCCCGACGTCCAGCGACAGATTGCCGTGGGGTTCGGTCCAGTAGGGCAGGACCAGCCGCGCGGGCGCGCCGAGGAATGCCGCGCGGCGACCCGCCCTGGCGGCCTCGCTGCGCACGGCTCCCAGGCGGGTCTCCTTGGTCCAGCCGCAGATGTGGACCCGTACGAAGACGTCCCAGATGCCGCGCGCCAGCGGCGCCCCGCCCGCCGCCGACTGCGGGTCGATGGTCGATGTCGCACGCAGCACCAGCCGGAACCGATCCTTCTCCGGGCCGTCGCCGTCCATGCGCTGCCGGGTGAACTCGACGGGCTGGTAGAACTCGGCGGCCGTGGAGCGTTCCCGTACCACCAGATCGATCTTGGACTTTCCGGTACGGGCGGACATGTCGGTGTCCTGCAGCGCGACGGCATCCCTACCCGCTGCCTCGATGGGGATGTCGAGCAGCCCGTCCTCCCCCTTGTGGAGGAAGGTCATGGGCTGACTGCGGACCCGCATCTCGCCGGTGAAGCCGAGGCGCAGCATCCCGCCCTCCCACTCCAGGCCGGTCAGCTCAGCATGCGGCCGGATGTCCTTCTCCCACCGCGCGAGCGCCTCGATGTCCGGGTAGCGGTCGGCCTTGATCAGCGCGCCGACGACCTGCTGGGTGGGCAGCATCCCCGTCATGACGCCCGGCCCGAAACGTTCCACCGCCACCTTGTGGATCTCGCGGAACATCTCATGCCGGTACTCCTCCGGCCAGGCGAGCAGCCGCCCGCCGCGCATCCGCTCGATCATCTCGTTGCGGAACCAGCGGCGGTACAGCCTGTCCCGCAGTGGTCCGGGCTCGGTGTACTTCTCGACGACGTCGAGTGCCTCCCGCAGATTCCGGAAGTAGCCGACCGGGTCGATGCGCTGGAAACCGGCGTTGGAGGCGTCCTCGCGCTTGACGTGGTAGTAGCAGACGTAGTCGCTGAGGACGGCGACGCTGCCTGCGGTGAGATACGCCTCGGTGACGAAGACGTGGTCCTCGAGCCGCCGCCGTCCCTCCGGGAAGCGCAGGCCGCGCTCGTCCAGGAACGACCGGCGGAACATCTTGTGCGGGGTGAGGCTGTCGATCAGCGGGGCGTTCATGACGTCGGCCCTGGGCCGGTTCACGCGGAACAGCTCCAGCGGCACGGGGCGGCCCTTGCCGGCCATCTTCCCGATGACGACGTCCGCTTCGTGCTCGACGCCGTACGCGTACATCCGCTCGAGCGCCTCGTCCCCCAACCAGTCGTCGTTGTCGACGAACATGACGAACTCGCCGCGCGCCGCCTCGATCCCCACATTGCGCGGCTTGCCCGACCAGCCGGAATTCTCTTGGTGGATGACGCGCATGTGCGGGTGCCGGGCGGCGAGTTCGTCGAGGCGGGCCGGCGTCTCGTCCGTCGAGCCGTCGTCCACGAAGATTGCTTCATACTCGTCGTCAGGGAGGCTCTGCCGCAGCAGCGAGGCGATGCAGTCCTCGATGTAAGGGCCGGGGTTGTAGACCGGGACGACGACGCTGACCTTGACCGTCATGGTGCGGCCTCATTCCCCGACCAGTGCGGGACTGTGGCCCGCGTACATCGCCAGGCAGTCCTCGTAACGCGGCAGCAGCCCGTCCCGCTCCGCCTCGGCGAGCGTGGGCGCGTCGGCGTCCTTGGCGGAGAGGAGGGGTTCGAACTCCTCCGGCCAGGCGATGCCGAGCTGCTCGTCGAGCGGGTGGATGCCGTGTTCGCGGCTCGGCGTGTACGGGGTCGAGCAGAGGTACACCACCGTCGCGTCGTCGCTCAGCGCCATGAAGGCATGGCCGAGCCCCTCGGCGAGGAACACGCTGCGGTGGTCCACGTCGTCGAGGCGCACGGCCTCCCACCGCCCGTACGTGGGCGACCCGACGCGAATGTCGACGATCACATCGAGGACCGCCCCGCGCACGCACTTGACGTACTTCGCCTGGCTGGGCGGGACGTCGGCGTAATGGATGCCGCGCAGCACGCCCCTGCGCGAGACCGAGCAGTTGGCCTGGGCGAGGCTCAGGGACCGTCCCGCGCCCTCACGGAACGGGCCTTCCTTGAACCACTCGTGGAAGGCACCGCGCTCGTCCGGGAACACCCGGGGCTCCCATGCCCACGCACCCTCGATCGTCAGTGGACGCATCTGAGCAGACCTTTCGTTTCGGCATATTGACTCGTGCCTACAACTGGCGAACTATCGCGACAGTTATGGGCCGGAACCGGGGTGGTGTGGGATGGGATGGGGTGGGTCGGAAAGGGAGCCTCAACCCTGGCTGTAACGCTGCTTCAAGATCCGCTTCTTATTCGTGCCTTCGGCATTCTTACCCTTCTCGATGATCACGAGATTGTGGTAGAAGTGCAGGCCGACGACGTTCAGATCCGTATAGGTCGGCTGGTAGTCCACATCCACGAATTCCTCGTAGTTGAGGCCGTCCGCCAGTCGCTTCAGCATCGACATGCTCGTGTTCGGGTCGTCCCGGTCCTCGCTGCCCTGCCATTCCGGCCAGTACGACGTCTGTGTGTCCTCGACTGCGTAGATGCCGCCGTCACGGAGCAGGGGAAAGAGCGTCTCGAACGTCGTGAGTACGTGCGGGCTGCGGTGGCTGCCGTCGTCGATGATGACATCGAGCGTGCCGATCTTGTCGGCGATGGCGATCAGCGAATCAGGGTCGGACTGGTCCCCGATGAACGTCGTGATCCGATCCTCATCGACGAACGACTTGTCCTGGATATCCATCCCGAAGATCTGCGCATTGGGGAAGAAATGCTTCCACATGCGCAACGATGCTCCGCCCTGGCCGGCTCGGCTGTAGCCGCCGATACCGATCTCGAGAAGGTTGATCGAGTCGTTCCTCAAGTGCTGCAAATGCCGCTGGTAGTGCTGTGTGTAGCGGTGAGTGCCCCACTTGTCCGTCTTGAAGTGCTGTGCAAGCTTGGACAGATCGTCGGAGATCGCGGCGAGACCGGCCGGGGCACCGACCGGAGTGGCAGCTCTGGCCGGAGCGGCGGCTGGAGTGCCGGACAATCTGCCCTTGACGCGGCGCAGAGTCTGCCAGTTCTTCTCACCAATAATCGGCTTGACGGTTTTCGTTACGGCCGCCTGCATCGACATCGTGCGGAGCTCCTTCCGCGCAGAGCGCTCAATTGACCGGTGCGCCGCAGAGAATTGACAACCCGTGGCTCCCCGGATCGGCATCGGCAGGCGGCAAGGACGGTGCCTCCCCGGCCGCGATCCACACCCCGGACAACGACCAGACGGTCGGCAGGTTTCGACTAAGCGCCTGCATAAAACGATTCTGCGCCAGTCTCGGCCACTCCCACTCCGCACTGATGAACATATTTACAGAATCGCGGGTTCGGCCTTCGCTGACATCTCTTGCGCCCGGTGGGCACATCACCTCCCGCTCATCACCCGGAAGGCCCATAGGCCCCCGTAATCGGATGCCCTCATCGTCGTTTCACCATCCGACTCCCCGTATCCGTTTCACCCATATCCGACCGACCAGCGAACCGGCGGGGGGATTACCCGTCGACCGGTCGGTCGACGGCCGGAGAAGCGAAGCGAGTTGACCATCATGACTACCCGGACCGCCCCCGGAAGAGCCCGCAGCCTCAGCGAGGTGCCGGGCTGGTTCCGTGCCATCGACCAGGACCTGTTCCGCGTTCTGCTGGAGACCACCGGACGCACACCCGGTGACCTTCTGGAAATGGGCTGCTACCTCGGAAAGAGCGCAATCCTGCTGGGAGAGCATCTGCGCGAGGGCGAGACGTTCACGGTGTGCGACCTGTTCGGCGTCGAGTCGCACGGTCTTTACAGCCGCCGGGACACCCTCGCCTTCTACCGGGAGACACTCACGCGCGAGGCCTTCGAGGCCAACTACCTCAATTTCCACGAGGATCTGCCCGTCATCGTGCACGCCAGGACCACCGCTCTCGCGTCGCGGATCGCGCCGGGCAGCTGCCGCTTCGTGCACATCGACGCCTCACGCACGTACGAGGACGTGAGCGGCGACATCGACATCGCCCGGAGTGTTCTGCGCAAGGACGGCGTCGTCGCCATCGACGACTACCGCACCGAGCATGTCCCGGGCGTGGCCGCCGCGGTCTGGGAGGCGGTCTTCACCAAGGGGCTCCGGCCGGTGTGCCTGTCGGCGGCCAAGTTGTACGCGACCTGGGGCGAGCCCGAGCCGTTCCAGCAGGCCGTGCGTGCCTGGGCCACGGACCGGGTGGATCGCGTGGTGGTGGACGAGAAGATCGACGGGGACCCGGTGCTCCGTGTGCTCAACGCGCTTCCCGGCCCGAGCGGGGCCCGCCGCCTCGCACTCGAGCTGCTGCCGCCGGTCGTGTCGCGGGCGTTGGTCCGCCCCAAGACGGGCCGCTGAGGCACCGAACCGTCGCCGGCTCGCGCGATGACCACAGCAACGGCCGAGCGGCAGGCGGCTCGCGATGCCCCCGCTCTGCGCACGAGCGGTCGCCTGCGGCGTCCCAGCCCCTACCTCGTCGTCGGCGGGCTGTTCTGGCTGGTCATGTCGGTGGCCTACTGGCGGGTCCCCATGTGCTGCGACTTCGGGCAGCACGCGGCCGTCGTGGAACGGCTGAAGGCGAACCTGCTGCATCCCGCGCACCCCATGGCGGACCTGCCGGGTGCGGGCAGCCCCTACTACTCCCCGTACGCCGTCCTGCAAGCGGTGTTCGCAAGGGCGACCGGTCTCGCGGGGCGGGTTGTCGTGAAGCTGGCGGGTCCGGTGAACCTGCTGGTCCTGCTGGTCGGCGTCGGCCGGTTCGTCCGCGTTCTGACACCCCGCCCGTGGGCCCCGGTGGCGGCGCTCGGCGCGATGGTTCTCCTGTGGGGCACACACCCGGCCTGGTGGAGCGGCTACCTCGGTCTGCTGTCGATGACGGGCAACCTCGCGTACCCGTCCACGTTCGCCATCGGGCTCGCTTTCCTCGCCTGGGCATGGGCGGGTTCGCTCGCGGCGCGGCCCACTGCCGGATCTCTCTGGCGGTACGCGGGGCTGGGCGCCCTGTGCGGGCTGATCCTGCTGATCCACCCGATCACGGCGGTCGGGGCGGTGACGGGGGTGGTGGCGTTCGCGGTGACGGGGGTGGGGGCGTTCGCGTCGCCTTGCCGGGGGCCTTGGCCCTCCAGGAGCCTTGAGTGGCGGGTGCCCTGTGGGTGGGCGGTCACCGCGGTTGCAGCGGCCGCTGTCGCCGCCAGCTGGCCGTACTTCGGCGTCTTCTCCCTGATCGGGGACCACAGCGTGGACGCGATCCATCAGCGCCTGTACGCACAGATTCCCGGGAAGTTCTGGCTCGCCGGCATCGGCCTGCCTGCCCTCTGGCTCCGGTGGCGCCGAAACCACCGTGACCCGCTGGTCCTGATGTTCGTCCTCGAATGCGCAGTGGTCGCATACGGATGGGTCAGCGGCCACTTCACGTACGGGCGCATCCTCGGCCTGACTCTGGTGCCGCCGCAGTTCGCGCTCGCCGTGGAGGTGGCCGCCCCTCGGCCGTGGCCACGGTGGCGGCGCGGCCTCGCCTCCGTGGCGGCCGTCGGCGCCTGCGTCGGATTCCTCTCGGTCCAGGCCGGGGCGGTCGTACCGCGCTCGCTCGACCCGGTGGGCCTTCGCCATCCGCCGTCCTGGCCCACGTACGAGTGGGCAGCGCGGCACATCGCGCCGGGAGACGTCGTCCTGACGAACGGTTACCGGGCGGTGCGCTCGCTCCCGGCCTACGGACCGAATCTCGTCGCCCCGGCCTGGCCCGATCCCGCCCTCGACGAGCGGGAGAGGGACAGGCGCAGGGCTGCCGTCCGTGCCTATCTCGCGCCCACGTCGACCCACGCGGAGCGCACCGCGATCGTGCGCCGGTACCACGTGCGCTGGCTGCTGCTCGGTGAGGGCCAGCGGGTGCCTGGAGAGGCGGTGGTGGTGGCGCGAAACGCGCGGACCGGGGAGGTCCTGGCGCGAGTCGACGGGGATGGGTCGCCCTACTCGACCTACTCGACGACGAGCTCGACGGGGATGTTGCCACGGGTCGCCTTGGAGTAGGGGCAGACCTCGTGGGCCTGCTTGACGAGCAGTTCGCCCGTCTCGCCGGCGAGGGCTTCGGGGAGCTCGACGCGCAGGGTGACGGCGAGCGCGAAGCTCGTCTCGTCCTTGCCGATGCCGACCTCGGCGGTCACCGACACATCGCTCGTGTCGACCTTCGCCTGACGGCCGACCAGCCCGAGGGCGCTGGCGAAACAGGCGGCGTAGCCGGCGGCGAAGAGCTGCTCCGGGTTGGTGCCCTGGCCGTTGCCCCCGAGGGCCGGCGGCATGGCCAGCGGCAGGTCCAGCCGGCCGTCGGAGCTGACGGCACGACCCTCTCGGCCGTTGGCGGTGGCGACGGCGGTGTACAGCGCGTCCATCAGATCCATCCCTCTGTTGTCTGTCTGGGTTGCGAGGACAACTACAGCACACAATTAAGTTGTGCACAACTGAATGGCTTGCTGTGGACTATCCTGGGTGCATGACCAAGACGCCGATCTCCGCTTCCGAGGGGGTTCTGCAGGGCTTGCCCGACGAGGCGAAGGCCCCGGCAGGACTGTCAGACGTGTCCGCCGAGGACCTGCTCCTTCTGGACCGGCAGATCTGCTTCTCCCTGCACGCCGCCTCGCGGGCCTTCAACAGCGTCTACCGCGTCGTCCTCAAGGAACTGGGGCTCACCTATCCGCAGTACCTGGTGATGCTGGTCCTGTGGGAACACGGCGAGCTGCCGGTGAAGCGGCTGGGCGAGTATCTGCGACTCGACTCGGGGACCCTGTCACCGCTGCTGAAGCGGCTCGAGGCGGCCGGTCTCGTACGGCGCGAGCGCAGCGCCGAGGACGAGCGGTCCGTCCGTGTCCACCTCACCGACGCAGGCGCCGACCTGCGCGAACAGGCCCTGACGGTGCCGCGGCGGATCGCCGCGGCCACCGGTTTCGACCTCGGCGAGATCCGCGACCTCCGCGCCCGCCTGGACCGCCTCACGCTGGCCCTGGACGCGGCGGCGCTGGAGGGTGTTCCGGTCTGCGAGTGACTGACGGTGTCGGTGGTCTCGCTCCGGTCCGGAAAGGGGCCCCGCGTCACGCGACGCGGGGCCCCTTTCCGTATGCCGTGACGACGTACGACGGCGGGGCGCCTGGTCCTACGGTCCCATGGGCGCCGACTGCTGCGGATAGACGGGGCCCGGCTGCGCACCCACCGGTTCCGCCGGCCGCCTGACGTACAGCCGCAGCACGCCCCACGGCCGCTCGAACTCTGCCTGCGGCACGAACCCCTGCTGCAGAGCGGCGAGTTTGGCCCGCTCCGTGGGGCTCTTCGGGGACCATGCGGGCCGCAGGGCAGCGGACTCCGCGAGCACCCATACGTGGTCCAGCATGGCCAGCCGGCGCCACAGCTCCTCCGGACCCTCCTCCAGCCCGTAGAGGGTGCCCGAGTCCCGTCCGCGCGCCTTGAGGGCGACGTCGTACGCGCCTTGGAAGTCCTTCGGGTATGCCTCGGCGGTGCGCCGGCCCGCCGACGGCAGGAAGAGCACCGGGTCGCCGGGCCTCAGCAGCCGCGCCGCGACCGCCGCCATGGCCCCCAGATCGTCCGGCCGGTGCCCTGCCGTCCGGTCGTGCCGGTGCAGCGGCAGCTGCCAGCAGAAGCCGGCGACCACGGCGAGAACACCGGCGGCGGCGCCTGCGCAGGCGCGGACCCTGACTTGGGCGGCGGCTCGGCGTCGGGCGGCCGTTTCGTCTCGGGCGGCCGTTTTGTTTCGGGCGGGCGTTTTATCTTGGGCGGCCGCTGAGCCTCTGGGGGCTGTGCCTCGAGTCGTCGCCGTCCTGCGGCTGTTCCTGGAGGCACCGCTGCTCCTGCTGGCCACGCTGCTGGAGGCTGCGCTGCTCCTGCTGGTACTGGTCCGGCTGCTCCCACCGGTACTGGTGCGGCTGCTCCTGCTGTTCGCTCGACCACGCGAGTCGGCCCTGCCGTGCGCTCGGGAGCGCGTCCTCACCGTAAGGCCCACGTACGACGCGACCCGCTCCGCTCCTGCGGCGGCGAGCAGGGGTGCGCCCGCCAGCGCGAAGAGGACGTAGCGCGCGTCGTACAGCGGCCAGTACTGGGAGACGGCGAACAGGACGGCGGGTGGCAGGAGGACGAGCGGCACGGCCACTGCGTTCAGCGACAGGCCGCCGTAGCGGGCCGGCGACGTGCGTGCGGCCGTGCCGCCTGCGCGAGCCGACGGTACGCGTACGCGCGAGGCCGCCGCGCCGCCGCGGGTCGGCGCTGCGTCCGTGACCGCCCGGTCTCCGCCGACCCGCGGCAGCGGCGCGCGCAGGGCGACCGCGGCGAGCAGGAGGTGGACGGCGAGGACCAGCTGGTCGGGGCCTGCGAAGGCGCGCAGCAGATGTTCCGCATCGGCACCGTCGGGCGCGGTGAGCCACGCGACCTGGCCGGACTGATCGATCGAGGCCAGCGCCAGCGGCAGCAGAGCCAGTACGGCGGCCGCCGCGGCACACCCCCAGCCGCACCAGACGCGCCGCGGCACCCGGGAGACGAGCAGCGTCACCGCGTGCGCGAGGAGCAGCAGAATCGAGAGTTCGTGCAGCAGCGCGGTGAGCGCGACGACGGCGCCGTAGGCGGACCACCAGCGCACGCGCGCGTGGGCGGCGGCGTGTACCGCGTGCAGCAGGATCAGTGTCGCGAGGGCGGCTCCGGCGGCGACCATGGCGTAGGAGCGGCCCTCCTGCGCGTAGTAGCCGGCCATCGGCGTGGCCGCGTAGAGGAGGCCCGCCCACAGGCCGACGCGCGGACGCGCCAGACGGGCACCGATGGCGGCGACGAGACCGGCCGTGACGGCGGCCGCGCACACGGACGGGAGTCGCAGGGCCACCTCGCCCGGATTGCCGCCCAGGACGAAGTGCATGAGCAGGTAGTACAGGCCGTGCACCGCGTCCACGTTGTGCAGCAGTTGCCAGATCTGCGGCAGCGAGCGCTGGGCGACCTCGAAGGTGACCGCCTCGTCGCGCCACATCGTGCCGCGCTCGAGCCCCCACAGGCCTACGCCGAACATGGCGAGGGCCGGGATCAGCACGAGTCCGAGCCGCCGGATCGCGGCGCCGTTCAGGACGGCGGCGCTGGCGCCTTTCAGAACGGCGCCGTTGAGGCGGGCGGGGCTGAGGCGGGCGGCGCGGCTCGCCACGTCGGCCCGTGCGCGAGACGCTCGTGCGGCGGGACGCCGCAGACGACGCCGGGAGTCGGCTGGACGGCGGGAGTCGGCTCCTCCTGCGGTGACTTCCGGGGTGGCGACCCTCCCGGCAGAGACCCGTGGGGTCTTAGTTCGCCCGGCTGCCGCCCGTGAGCCGGAGCCTTGGGCGCCCTGCGGCACGGCGGCTCGCGGGGTGGAGGTCTGTGGCGCGGTGGCGCGCGGGGTGGAGGCCTGTGGTGCGGCGGCTCGCGGGGCGGCGGTTTCTGGCGCGGTGACTTGAGGCGCGGCAGCTCGTGGCGCGGCGGCTCGCGGTACGGCCGCTTGTGGCGGGGCGGCGACAGGGGCGGAGGCTTGTGGCGGGGCGGAGGCTTGTTGTGCGGCGGCTCCAGGGGCGGCCGCCGCTTGTGGCGCGGCGGCTCCTGGCTCTTTTCTCTGCGGGGCTTTCTGCGAGGCTTTCTGCGGGGCCGAGACCTGTCCGTCGGGCGTCGTGAGCGCCGCATCCCCGGAGGTCGTACGCCTCTTGGACCTACCGGGAGACCACCGGCCGGGAGACTGCCGACCCTGAGACCGCTGGCCTGGAGACCGCTCCCCAGGCGACTGCCCGCCCGAGGGCAGCGAAGCGGCCTCCCCACCCGAGGCCCGCGCACCCGATGCCTCCCCGCCGGAGGCCCGCGCAACCGACGGCTCCCCTGCCGAGGGCCGCTCAGCCCGTTGCCCCTCCGGCTGCACGGACGGCCGGCGGCTCCACCATCGCCGCTCCAGCCGCGCGGGAAGCGGGGCCGGGAACGGCCGCGTGTCGGGGAGCTCCTTGCGAGACGTGGTCGCTTGTGCAGACATGGTCCAGATTTTGTGCTATTAGCTCACCTTTTCTTGGTATTGACGGCATATCAGGCGGTAGGCAGGTGAACGCCTTACTCTTCCCGCGATGACGCGCCCGATTCCCCTCCCCCGAACACGCACCCGCACCCACACCCACAGCACGGCCGAAGACCGGACCGTCGGCACCCCGTCCGAGCCGAGCCCGGCACGCGCCAAGCGCTCGCTCCCTGTCGTGCGGGTCGTCGGCCTGGCCATCACCTGGCTCGCGACACGCGCGCTGATGCTGTGGCTTCTCCGGCATGACGAGATGACCCTGTTGGGGCGGGGAAGCGTGTCCCGCGAGGTCCACGGGCTGTACTTCCGCTGGTACGTCACCCTGACGCAGGGCGGCTTTCCGGCGGACGACCCGAGGTGGCAGTACCCGCCAGGCGCCGGGCCGGTGCTGCTGTCACCCGCACTGCTGTCACCCCCGCTGCCGCCACTCACCCATGTCGAGTACTTCGACGCCTTCGTCGCGCTCACGCTGGCCGCCGACGCGCTGGTGGCGATCGCGCTGGTGCGCGCCGCAAGGCGGCCGGGACGCCGCCTGCACGGGGCCGCCCTCTGGATCGCCGGCCTCCCGCTGCTTCTGCATATCCCGCTCGCCCGGTACGACGTGCAGACCACCGCCCTGGGCGTGTTCGCGCTCCTGGCCCTTTCGCGCTCCACGCGCGCGTGCGGTGCGTTCGCCGCCGCGGGAGCACTCGTGAAGGTGTGGCCCGCACTGACGCTGCTGGGCACGCCGCGCGGGCGTACCACACGGGAGGCCTGGACGGCGGCGGCCGTCTCGGCGGGCGCACTGCTGCTGGTCCTGGCCCTCGCCTTCGAGCACCCCTTCTCCTTCCTGCGGCAACAGGGCGCGCGCGGGGTGCAGATCGAGTCGCTCGGCGGCACGGCGCTCGCGCTCGCACGGCGGGCCGGGTGGCCTGGCGAGGTGCGGTACCAGTTCGGGGCGATGGAGTTCACCGGCCCGTATGTGTCCGCGGTGGCCGCCGTGTCGCTGCTGCTCACCGCGGCGGCCTTCGGCCTGCTCCTGCTGTGGCGACTGCGGGCCCGCCGATGGACGGACGCCACGCCGTACGACGCCGCGCTCTGCGCCGTCCTGCTCTTCACGGTCACGAGCCGGGTGATCAGCCCGCAGTACATGGTGTGGCTGCTCGGACTGGCCGCGGTCTGCCTCACCTCGCGACACACCACGCAGCGCCCGGTGGCGGCGCTGCTCGCCGCCGCGGCGGCCGTGAGCGCACTCGCCTATCCCGTGCTGTACGCGCAGGTCACGGCCTGCACCTGGACGGGTTGCCTGGTGATGCTCGTACGCAACGGGCTGCTGACCGCCGCGGCGGTGCTGTCCTTCCGACGGCTGTGGCGATCCAGTCGACCCCCGTCCCCCACTCCGCCCCATATCGGATAAATGCTATGAAGATCTAAGATTTCGACCTATGGACCTGGCACCTCCTCCCCCGTCACAGGCTCCCCCCTCACAGGTATGCGTCGTCGTGATCGGCTACAACGACGCGGCCCACGTGACGGACGCGGTGCGCTCGGCACTCGACCAGGGGCCCGCCGTCCATGAGGTGATCGCCGTCGACGACTGCTCGACCGACGGCAGCGGTGGCATCCTGCGGCGGCTCGCGGCCGATGACCCGCATCTGCGGGTGATCCGCCGCACCGCCAACAGCGGTGGCTGCGGTACGCCCCGCAACGACGGCATCGACGCCTGTACGTCCCCGTACGTGATGTTCCTCGACAGCGACGACGTACTGCCGCCCGGCGCGGTGACCGCCCTGCTGAACGCCGCCGTCGCGCACGGCGCCGATATCGCGTCCGGCCTGTGCGTGCGCCGCGAACTGCCGCCCGACCACGACGGACGAAGCCCCTGCCGCGAGACGCTCTGGCTGCCCGAGCTCCACGACAGGCCCGCGGTCGTCGCCCGCCCGGAGCGGCGCCCGGCCCTGGTCCGCGACGCGCTCTGCGTCGGCAAGCTGTACCGCGCCGCCTTCCTGCGCGAGCACGCGATCCGCTTCCCCGACGGCCGCTTCCCGTACGAGGACGTCGTCTTCAGCGCACACGTGCTCGCGGCCGCACCGCGCATCGCGCTGATCCCGGACGCGGTGTACGTATGGCATGTCCGCCGGGCGGCCGCACAGCTGTCGATCTCCCTCGACCGCTCGGGTGCCGACAACTGGCGCGCCCGGACGGCGGCCCACCGCCAGGCGGTCGAGATCCTGCTGGCCGCGGGCGAGAAGAGGCTGGCGCGGGCAGCACGCGCCCACTCCCTCGAGCACCCGCTGCGGATGTACGCGCGCGAACTCGAGCTACGCGGACCCGCATACCGGCGCGCCTGGTGGGCCCTCACGCGCGCGTACCTGGAGACCTTCGACGCGGCCGACTTCGATCCGGCCGCCGCCCCCGGCCGCGTCATCGCCCACGTCGTCCTCGCCTCCGACGCGCCGCGCGACCTCCCCCGCCTCAGGGAGCTGGCGTCCCGCCCGGCACGGCTGCTGCCCCCTTATGCGCGTGCCGCGGACGGCACTCCGGTGTGGTCACCGGACCTCCCGCAGGTGAGCCTCGACCATCTGCTGGTCCGGCCGATGCGCGTGCTCCCGGTGGCGGTCGACGCGGAACTGCGGCCACGCGCGCGTGCCACTCGTTTGCGGCTCCGCCTGCACGAGCTGTACGGACGGGTGGCGGACGCGGGCCCGGAATCGGTCGACGTCGAGTTCGTGGACCGGCAGTGCGGCAGGGCCGGTCTGCGCCGGACGGCCTCGTTCGTCCGCGATCCGGACGACGAGGACTCCTGGTCCGCCGAAGCGCTGGTGGATCTGCCGGCGTTGGGGGCCGGCGTGTGGGACCTGCGTCTGCGGCTCCGTTTCCACGACGGCACGCAGCGCGAGACGACTGCCCACGCGACCGCGGGCCCCGGCCTCCTGCGCCGCTCGGTCCTCCCCAGCCGCCGCCACGGCATCCTGCTGGTCCAGCCGTACGCCACCCATTCCGGGTCCCTGGCGCTGCGGCTGGCGCCGGGGCTGCGGGGGATGGCACAGGTTGCACGGCGGAGAGCCGCGAGGCTGGTTCACTGATACGTACGAACGACACGGCCGCGTACGAATGACACGGCTCCGTACGAACGACACAGCTACGCACCAACGACACCTCGGCGAACGACACGACGGGACAGGTGACCATCGACCATGACCTGGCTGATCACCGGCGGGGCCGGTTACATCGGGGCGCACGTCGTCCGCGCGATGACAGAGGCCGGTGAGCGGGCCGTGGTCTACGACGATCTGTCCACCGGAATCGCCGAGCGCGTCCCCGAAGGCGTACCCCTCGTGACCGGCTCGACCCTGGACCGCGACCTGCTGGACCGGGCGCTGGCCGAGCACGGTGTCACCGGCGTCGTGCACCTGGCGGCGAAGAAGCAGGTAGGCGAGTCGGTCGGCGAGCCGCTGCGTTACTACCGCGAGAACGTGGAGGGCCTACGGGTCCTGCTGGAGGCCGTGGTGGCGGCGTCCGTCCCGTCGTTCGTGTTCTCCTCGTCCGCCGCGGTGTACGGAATGCCGGACGTGGATCTGGTGACCGAGGAGACGCCGTGCCTGCCGATGAGCCCGTACGGCGAGACCAAGCTGGCGGGCGAGTGGCTGGTGCGCGCGGTGGGCCGCGCCCACGGAATCGCGACGGCGTCGCTGCGGTACTTCAACGTGGCAGGCGCCGCGACACCCGAACTGGCCGACGTGGGCGTCTTCAACCTCGTCCCGATGGTCTTCGAGAAACTGACGGAAGGCGCACCACCGCGCATCTTCGGCGCGGACTACGCGACGCCGGACGGCACGTGCGTACGGGACTACATCCACGTGGTGGACCTGGCCGAGGCCCATGTGGCCACGGCCCGCCGCCTCGCCGCCACCCCCGGCACGGATCTGACGCTCAACATCGGCCGGGGTGAGGGCGTTTCCGTCCGCGAGATGATCGACCGGATCAACGAGGTGACGGGATACGACACCCCGCCGACCGTGACGCCCCGCCGCCCCGGCGACCCTGCGCGTGTCGTCGCCTCCGCCGACCGAATCGCAGCCGAACTGGGCTGGAAGGCGAAGCACGACGTACGGGACATGATCACCTCGGCGTGGGCGGGATGGGTACGGCTGCATCCCTCTGCGGAGCGCGATTAAGGCCTTCCACCAGCCACTGAGTGGCGAGGTCGGTCACGATTGCCCCGCCTCGGTCGCTCAGGTGGATGTGGTCGACGAGCAGCTCGAGCTTGTTGCTGCGGGCTACCTCGTCCCAACTGCGTCCGAGGAGGTAGTGCTTGGTCGCCGCGGTGTACGCGAGTGCGAAGCTGAAGTCGTAGGGTGCGGCGTCGCCGCCGCGCCGTCGGAGGAAGTCGACCATCCGCTCGTGTACGGGCACGTAGTCGGCTCGTGTGCGGGTGGCGGTCTCCTTGATCGCGGCGTTGTATCCGCTGAGCTTGTGGTTGATCTCGGCGTTCAGGTCCTCGCCGAGCGGCGGCAGGGACATCAGTGCGATCCGGGCGGAGGTCTCCGTCGTGATGCGGTCGACGATTGCGCCGAGGTTGTCCCGGTACTGATCCAGCGGTACGCCGTCGCGAACGTCGTTGGTGCCGATCAGGAGCGTGACCGCGGCCGGGCGGCACGCCACGATGTCGCGGTCGACTCGCCGGCGGAGATCGGCGCTGGTGTCGCCGTTCTTGCCGGCGTTGACGAACTCGTATCCCTGGAGTTCAGGCCGGCCGCGCAGTGCGCCGACCCAGTCCGCGCCGAGCGTTCCCTGCGTCATGCTGGCGCCGGCCGCAACGACGACGGGAGCGGCGCCCGGCTTGCGGCCGTCGGCGCAGGCATCGGCGGGCGGGTTGGCGGGTGACCGGAGGAAGGTGAGATAGCCGACGGTGCCCGCGAGGCCGAGCACGCCGACGAGTAACAGGCACAGCGCGATGATGATCCGCTTCTTCGTGGTCGGTTTCCTCATGGTCAGTACCCCAGTGCGATGGTGTGGCCGGCGGTGGCCGGATCGTCGAGCGCGGCGAGGATGGCGTGGGCGAGGTCGCAGCGGGCGATGGTGTTGCCGCCGCGCACGTTGCGGTCGATGGCGGTGCGGTAGGGGCGGGAACTGCCGTTGGTGAGGCGCGGCGGACGCATGATCGTCCAGTCGAGGCCGCTGTCGCGGACGATCTGGTCGGTGCGGGTGAAGTCGGCGAACGGCTCCCGGAGGTAGCGCCGCAGCAGGGGTTTGACCACGGTGCGCGTGAGGGGCCCGTCGCCGGCGTCGACGACGTGCCCGCTGGCGGTGACGACCACCAGGCGGCGGGGTCCGGCGGCGCGCATCGCGGTGATGATCGAGCGGGCGCCGTCGGCGCACACCGTCGCATCACCCCTGGCGCGGGGGCCCAGTGCCGACACCACGGCGTCGCGGCCGGCCACGGCTGCCCCGATGGCGTCGGGGTCCATCACATCGGCGATCAACGGTTCGAGCAGCGGGTGCTCCTCATGGCGCAGCCGGGCCGGGTCCCGAACGACCGCGGTGACGTGGTGACCGACGGCGAGTGCCTGGCGCACGAGGTGGTGCCCGGTGCCGCCCGTCGCGCCGAAGACGGTGATACGCATGCTGCCCCTCCAGGGGGTTAGTGAACACTAGCCCCATCGTGGGCTAGTGTTCACTAACCGTCAAGCGATCGAAGGGAGAGACGGCATGAGCACGCGGGAGCGGATCCTCGACGCGGCCGCGGAGATCCTGCGGACGCGAGGTGTCGTGCAGGCCACGACGAAGGAGATCGCGCAGGCGTCGGGGGTGTCGGAGCCGACGCTCTACAAGTACTTCGCCGACAAGGAGCGGCTGCTGCTCGCCGTCCTCGAGGAGCGGCTGCCCGGATTGTCCCGGCTCTCCGTACGCCCCGGTGAAGGCGACGTCGAGGACAACCTCGCCGAGCTCGCGCACGCGGTCCTGGACTTCTACCAGCGGTCGATTCCCATGCTGGGGGCGCTCCTCGCGGACCCGCAGCGCATGGAAGCCCACCGGGTGGCGATGAGCCGCCACGGCGGCGGCCCCGACAAGCCGGTCGGGGCGTTCGCCGCCTACCTGCGGGCCGAGCAGGCCATCGGGCGCGTCAGCACGGACGCGGATCCTGACGCGGCCGCCGCTCTGCTGATCGGCGGGTGCTTCCAGGAGGCGTTTCTGCGCTACTACACCCACGGGCCGGGCGCCGCCGCTGCCTCCCGTGCATTCGCGGAGTCCCTCGCCCGGGCGGTCGTCCGACCGCTGCGGTGACCGGCACGGCCCTGCGGCCGGCGGCAGCGCGCATCCTCAGATTCCCTGCCCGCACGCCTGCGGAGTGGGCGCTGCGCGACCCGGCGAACAGCGTCCACTGCGGAGAGAGTTCACGCCCTCCCTCGCGGCCGCGACTACAGCGCGCGCAGGCCGCCACTACAGCGCGCGCAGGCCGCGACTACAGCGCCCGCAGCGCCGCCGCCGTGGCCGCCGTCAACCCGGCCAAATAGCCCTTGGACAGATCACCCCTGACCACCACCGACCGCCAGTACAGCGGGCCGGAGATCAGGTCGAGGGCGAGGTCCTCGTCGACGCCTTCGCGCAGTTCACCGCGGGAGACGGCCGAGCGCAGGATGCCGCTCGCGACTCCGTGCTGACCCTCGCGGAGCGCCTTCTGCAGGGCCTGCTCGATCTCGGGGTTGCGGGCCGCCTCGGCCTGGAGGTCCGGGATGATCTGCGAGGCCACGGGGTGGCGCAGGGCGCGCGACGTCACCTCGTACAGCAGGCGCAGGTCGCCCTCGATCGACCCCGTGTCCGGCATCGGCAGGCCCTGCACCGCCACCGCCGAGACCAGGTCGAGTACGAGGTGCAGTTTGGAGCGCCAGCGCCGGTAGACGGCGGTCTTGCCGACCCCGGCGCGGCGCGCGATGCCCTCGATGGACATACGGGCGAAGCCCACGGCTGCCAGCTCCTCGAAGACGGCGGCACGGATGGCCTCCGTCACGTCCTCGCGGAGCACGGCCGCCCCGGCGGGCGCTCTACGGCGCGACTGGGCGTCGTTCGTCGTCATGCGCTCCAGCATAGGACGTTACGACGAAACGGTTGCGTTCCGACGTCCACGCGGCCTACTCTCAGCGTGACGACGAAACGGTCCCGTTGCGACGTATGCGTCCCGTCCCGACGCACGCCCGTCCCGACGTGGCACGTCTCGGCGTGGCCGTCTCGACCGGTCGTATGCGCCTCACCCTCCCTGACACCCGAGTGAAAGCAGCGGACGTGAGTCAGGTTCTCGATGCCACCCCCCAGCCGGCGCCCCAGCCTGCGCCCCGGACCGCGCCCGCCACGGCGGAGCCGGCCGAAGATGCCGCCGCCCTCGCCGCCCGGTACGGACTGACGGTCAGCGGCGCGCGCCCCTCCCTGCCCGCCTACGTGCGCCAACTGTGGGACCGGCGGCACTTCATCACCGCGTTCGCCACCGCCAAGCTCACCGCCCAGTACAGCCAGGCGAAGCTCGGACAGCTCTGGCAGGTCATGACGCCCCTGCTGAACGCGGCGGTCTACTACTTCATCTTCGGCGTGCTGATGAACACCAAGCACGGCGTCCCGGACTACGTCCCGTTCCTGGTCACCGGCGTCTTCGTGTTCACCTTCACGCAGAGCTCGGTGATGGCCGGGACCCGTGCGATCTCCGGCAGCCTCGGTCTCGTACGCGCCCTGCACTTCCCGCGCGCGGCGCTGCCGATCTCGTACTGCCTGCAGCAGCTCCAGCAGTTGCTGTTCTCGATGTGCGCGCTGGTCGTGATCCTGCTGGTGTTCGGTGTGCCGCCGACCGTGTCCTGGCTGCTGGTGATCCCCGCCCTGCTGCTGCAGTTCACCTTCAACACCGGCCTTGCGCTGATCATGGCCCGGATGGGCAGCAAGACCCCGGACATCGCCCAGCTGATGCCGTTCGTGCTGCGGACCTGGATGTACGTGTCCGGCGTGATGTGGAGCATCGACAAGGTGCTCAGCCACACGCAGCTGCCGGAGGCGGTGCGCGTCCTGCTCGAGGCGAATCCGGCGGCCATCTACATCGACCTGATGCGGTTCGCGCTCATCGACAGTTTCCATGCGGGCCAGCTCCCGCACCACGTGTGGGCGTGGGCCCTGGGCTGGGCGCTGCTCGCCGGCGTCGGCGGGTTCATCTACTTCTGGCAGGCAGAGGAGCAGTACGGCCGTGGCTGAGACAACCGACACCGCACGCGAGGGCGTGCGCGACATCGCAGGCGAGGCCGCGCACGACGCCGCGCGCTCCGCCGGGGCCGATAGCGCCGCCGGGCCCGGCGGCACCGGCGAGCCCGTCCCCACCGTCGTCGTCGACCGCGTCGACATCGTCTACCGCGTCAACGGCGCCAGCACCGGCCGCGGCACCGCAACCGCCGCGCTGAGCCGGATCCTGCGGCCCGGCCGGGCGGAGAAGGCCGCGGGCGTCCGCAAGGTGCACGCGGTCAAGGGCGTCTCCTTCACCGCGTACAAGGGCGAGGCCATCGGCCTGATCGGCACCAACGGCTCGGGCAAGTCCACCCTGCTCAAGGCCGTCGCCGGACTGCTGCCCGTGGAGAACGGACGGATCTTCACCCACGGCCAGCCCTCGCTCCTCGGCGTCAACGCGGCCCTGATGAACGACCTGACCGGCGAGCGCAACGTCTACCTCGGCGGACTGGCCATGGGCATGTCGCGCGAGCAGGTCCGCGAGCGCTACCAGGAGATCGTCGACTTCTCGGGCATCAACGAGAAGGGCGACTTCATCACCCTTCCGATGCGTACGTACTCCTCCGGCATGGCGGCCCGGCTCCGCTTCTCCATCGCCGCCGCCAAGGACCACGACGTCCTGCTGATCGACGAGGCGCTGGCCACGGGCGACCGGTCGTTCCAGAAGCGCTCCGAGGCCCGCATCCGCGAACTGCGCAAGCACGCCGGCACGGTCTTCCTCGTGAGCCACAACAACAAGTCCATCCGCGACACCTGCGACCGCGTGCTGTGGCTGGAGCGCGGCGAGCTCCGCATGGACGGGCCGACGGACGAGGTGCTGAAGGAGTACGAGGCCTTCACAAGCGGCACCGGCGGCAAGAAGGCCGCCTGAGACCGCCCTCCGAGCCTGAGACCTCCGAGCCCGAGGCCGCCCTCCGAGCCTGAGAGAGCCTCCCCGCCCCAACCGTATGTATCCATTTTGTCGCATCAAGCGATGACTTATTACGCTATGGGGAGCTGGGGGGCACCGCTCGAGGCAAGGAGTCCGTGTGCAGCCACGCCTGAGCGTCATCGTGTACGGACGCAATGTCCAGGGTCATCTCGAAGAGTGCCTGGACGGGATCTGCCGGGACGACGCCGGCGCCGACGTCGAGGTGATCGTCGCGGCGGTGGGCGCGCCCGCCCAGCGGGTCGCCGAGGTCCATGCCGCCCGCGACCCCCGCATCGTCCCCGTCGCCCTCCCCCAGGACACGACGGACGCCGCGGCGCGGGCGGCGGGCGCCGCGCAGGCCACGGGCCGCTGGCTGCAGTTCGTGCGTAGCACGGACGCCCTTCCTCCGGGGGCTCAACGGGCCGTCGCCGAGCACGCCGACGGCCTCCCCGAATCGGTGGACGTCCTGCTCTTCGATCACGTCCGCTCGACCTGGAACAGCCCGGGGACGGCCGGGCGGGACAGCCGGGTGCTGGCCAAGACGGGCCCTGTGCCCTTCGCGCTCGCGGACTTCCCCGGCCTGATGCGGGTCGCACCGCTGCTGGGCAACCGGGCGCTGCGCGCGGAGTTCTGGCGCGCGCACGCGGCCGACTTCCGCGAGCCGGACCCGGACGGCTCCCAGGAGGCCGACTCCCCTGCCGACGACGAGCTCTTCGCCGCATACGCCACGCTGCTCCACGCCACGAACGTCGCCTGCCTCGACCGCGTGTGCCTGGACCACCGCCAGGTGCGGGCGGGAGGTCTGCCGCCGCCCGGACCCGAGGAGTTGTACGCGCAGATCGGCCGGTACGAAGCCGTGCAGCGGCTCGCGGCCGACCGCGCGGCGCCCGCCGCGCTGCGCGCCACCGTGTACGACCTGATGGTCTCCGAGCTGCTGCGGATCATCGCGCGCGGCGGACAGCCGGAGCCGGTCCTGAGGGAGTTCTTCCACCGCGCGTCACGGGCCGCGGTCGCCTGGCGGCCCGAGGGCCGCGGCCGTGGCGCGGGACTGGGCGGCCTCCAGCGCTCGCTCCTCGAACAGGACGCCTACACCGAGTACCGTCTGCTGCAGGCCGCCAACCACAGGCAGCGCAAGGCCAGGTCGGCGTTCGCGGCCCGGAAGCGGAAGGTCAGGGCCAAGATCGGCGCCAAGGTCCGCGCCGTCGGCTACCACCAGGACCTCCGCCGCCCGGTCGACCCGCATCTCGCCGTCTTCTCCGCGTACTGGGACCGGGGCGTGGCCTGCAATCCCGCGGCGATCGCCGCTGAACTCGGCCGGCTCGCCCCGCACATCCATCCGGTGTGGGTGGTCTCCGCCGCGCGGGCGCCGCTGCTGCCGCCCGGCACCGACCATGTCGTGCCCGGCACCCGGCGCTACTGGGAGGTCATGGCCCGCGCCCGGTACTTCGTCAACAACGTCAACTTCCCGGGCGCCGTGGTGAAGCGCCCCGAGGCCGTCCACGTGATGACGCACCACGGCACCCCGCTCAAGCGGATGGGCCTGGACCAGCGGGAGTTCCCGGTGGTCTCCAAGGGCTTCAACTTCCGGGGCCTGCTGGCCCGTGTCGACAAATGGGACTACAGCGTCTCCGCCAACAGCCACTCCACGGAGGTGTGGGAGCGCGCCTATCCCGCGCACTACACATCGCTCGACTACGGCTATCCGCGCAACGACGTGTACTACCGGGCCCAGGCCGCCGACGTCCTCGCCATCCGCGAGAAGCTGGGCATCGCGCCGGGCAGGACGGCGATCCTGTACGCGCCCACGCACCGCGACTACGAGGCGAGCTGGACCCCGCGCCTCGACCTCGCCTCACTCGCCGAACGGCTGGGCGAGGACACCGCGATCCTGGTGCGCGGCCACTACTTCTACAGCGGCCCGGCAGCCCCGCCGCCCGCCCTGCGCAGGAGCGGCCGGATCATCGACGTGTCGTCGTACGACCCGGTGGAGGAGCTGGCACTGGCCGCGGACGCGCTGGTCACGGACTACTCGTCGATCATGTTCGACTACGCCAACCTGGACCGCCCGATCGTCGTGTACGCCGACGACTGGGAGATCTACGCGCAGACCCGCGGGGTCTACTTCGACCTGATGGAGGAGGCGCCGGGCCGGATCGCCCGCACCCAGGACGAGCTGGCGGAGATCTTCACCTCGGGGGCATGGCGCGACGAGGCCGCCGCGAAGGCGCGGGCCGCGTTCCGCCGCCGCTTCTGCGAGTTCGACGACGGGCACGCCGCCGAGCGGGTCGTACGCCGGGTGTTCCTCGGCGAGAGCGAGGAGTCCCTGGCGCCCGTCGTGCCCGTCGACGAGCGCACGCCCGCGCCCACGCCCGAGGAGGCCGCACGCCGATGAGCCCTAGCCTTTCCAGCCCGCCGGCCACGTCGGCGCCGTCGACCCCGCCGCCGACGCCCGACGTGACGGTGGTCGTCATCGTCTACAACGACGCCGAGCGGCTGCCGCGCGCCGTCGCCTCGGTGCGCCGCCAGACGCACGCGAACATCGAGATCGTCATCAGCGACGACCACTCGACGGACGCCACACCCGAGGTGGCGCGGGCGCTCGCCGCCGAGGACGACCGCATCATCAGCCTGCGGCTTCCGGAGAACAGCGGCGGCTGCAGCGCGCCGCGCAACCGCGCGCTCGACGTCGCCGGCGCCCCGTATGTGATGTTCCTCGACAGCGACGACGAACTCACCGACAACGCCGTCGAGTTGCTGCTCGCCGCGCACCGCGAACGGGACATCGACTTCGCGTTGGGCGCGGTCCAGCGGATCCGTGTCGACACCGGTGCCAAGTCGACGTGGATGCCCCGCCTGGTCGCCGAGCGGCGGACGGTGCCCGGCATCGAGGCGGAACCCCGGCTGTTCTTCGAGCACTTGTCGACCAGCAAGATGTACGCGCGCGCGTTCCTGGACCGGCACGGGCTGCGCTTCCCCGAGGGCATCCACTACGAGGACCAGCTGTTCTCCGCGCAGGCGTACTGCCTGGCCAGGTCCTTCACGATCCTCCCGGAGCCGGTCTACCGCTGGTACATAGATCCGTACGCCGACGCCGAAGCCGCCTCGATCTCCAACCAGCGGCACATGCTCGGCAATGTCAGGGACCGGGTCCACGTCCAGACCCTGATAGACGACTTCCTCGTCGAGAGCGGGCACGCGTCCGTCCGCGAGGACAAGGACCACAAGTTCCTCAAGCACGACTTCCGCATGTACGCGGGCGACCTGCCGTACCGCGACGAGGAGTGGCTGGCCGGCTTCGCGGAGATCGTCGACCCGTATCTCGCGACGCTCGCACCGGGCGCGTACGAGCGACTGCCGCGCGACGAACGGGTCGTCCTCCAGCTCGTCCGCGACGGGCGCCTCGCCGACGCCCGGATCGCCGCCCGGGCCCTCGGCCACGCGATGGCGCCGCGCACCGTCACCGCCGATGACGCGGGACGGCTCTACTGGGGCGAGCGGGTGCCGGACACCGAGTCGGCGCGGCGCGAACTCGACCTCACCGACCAGGGGCTCGAGGCGCGGTCCTTCCAGAGTGCGCGCTTCCGCCACGAGATCACGGACGTCACGCCGGTGGAGGGCGGGCCGGGCGCCTGCATCGACCTGCGGATCCGCACCTACGACCCTGGCCTGCGGCTTCCCGTCGGGCCGCACATCGCGACCCTCGCCATCACCCCCGGGCGCCGCCGGCTGACCACGCCCTTCCGCCTGGACCCGGTGCGGCCCGGCGTCTTCGAGGGCGGCGTACGCCTGGACCTGGCCGCCGCCACCCTGCCCCTGCACGGCTTCGACGGCGTCCGCCACCCGGTGCTGCAACTCGAGCAGCAGCGCCAGCGCAACACCGGACTGCTGCTCGCCCCGCTGTCGTTCCCGGCGATGACGACCCGCCTCGACTACCGGCATGGAGCAGCCCCGCACCGGGTGACGGTGGAGCCGGAGGGCCGCGGTGCCGGGCGGCTGCAGATCCGCTGGACGCCCCTCGGTGTCACCGCCCACGTCACGCGGCCGGTGGCACGGCGGGCCGCGAGGACGCGGGTGGGGCGCGCTGCGCGGGCCGTCGCGAGCGTGGTGGCTTGAGCGTGGTGGCCTGAGCGGCCCGGCAAGCGGTCGCCGGGCTCAGCCGACGACTTCGTACAGGATCTGGCCGTTCGGCCCGGACGCCACCCGCCGCAGGCCCGGGTCGGCGGCGGGCAGACCGCCGTCGCGCGGGCGCTGCACGATCCAGCGGACGCCGTAGCGGTGCAGGATGCTGAGGCGCTCGTCGCGCGGTGTGCCTGCGGCGAAGTAGCGTTCGACCGCGGCCAGGCGCTGCTGCTGGTCCGGGAGGAAGACGTCCGGGTAGCCCGGCGCCACGGTGTAGGGCCCGTACGCGGGGATCTGCCGGGCCGGGAAGGTCTTGGCCATCACCACGTCCCCGTACGGCACCCACGGGGTGATCCAGTGGTAGCCGTCCCAGGGCTTGCGGTACTTGTCCGCCACGGCCGCGGGCAGCAGACCGGGGCGGATCACGTAGCCGAGGGTCCCGGCCTGGGCCCAGGCACCGACGAGGAGCGCGGCGGCGAGGACGGCCGCGAAGCGCGTCGCCGGTCGCATGGCAGATGGCGCGCCAGGGCGCATGACAGGTCTCATGGCAGGAGCCCCCGCACGCCTGCCGCCCCACTCCGCGACCTCCAGCGCGGCGGCCAGCTGCGCCGGGATCAGGGCGGCGGGCAGGACGCGCCCCCATGAGTAGTGGCCGGTCAGCCAGCCGGCGGTGAACACCAGCGCACCCAGCAGAAAGAAGATCACCAGCGGATCGCGGCGATCACGGCGCCATCTGAGCACCAGCGCGGCGACCCCGACGAGCACCAGCCAGAAGCGGGGCAGCACGTCGCGGTAGAGGGGCCGGTGGATGTCGTCCAGATCCTGGGTGCCGAAGAGTGCGAAGAAGTCGTAGTACGGCCAGACCGCGAGGACCGCGACGCCCAGCACGAGCCCCGTACCGAGCCGGACCCAGGCGCTCCGGACGGGCCAGGGCCGCGCACCCAGCACCACGGCCAGCGCCCCGAACGACGCGACCACACCCGAGAACTGGTGGCTGAGCAGAATGACCGCCCACAGCAGCCCCAGCCCGGCGAAGGTCCGGGGGCCGGCCGGTTCCGAGCCCGCCGGTGCCGAGCCCGCCGGTCCCGGCAGCGCCTTCCGCAGCAGCGCCCAGAAGTGGAAGGACAGCGCCAGCGCGAACGTACTGGGATAGGAGACCGTCAGGGCCAGCGAGCCCAGCCCGAGGAAGCCGCTCCACTCGAACAGCTGCGTGCCCCACAGAAACAGCAGGCAGAGGAGGGCGAGCGGCACGGCGGCACGGCGGGCACTGAATGTCCGGACGAACTGCCGCACCCCCGTCACCAGCAGCACGAGACTGATCAGCGCGCCGATCCGCAGCACGACGAACACGGAAAGGCCGGTGACCTTGGCGAAGGAGCCGAGCAGCACGGTCCACGGCGAGTAGTACGGGCTCGGGGTGTCCTCGGCCACGAGCGGATTGCCGGGATCGAACAGACTGTGGCGCAGCCGCTCTGTCGTGGCTGCGTGGATCCCGAGATCCCCGATCCAGGGAAGCCGCACGACGACGGCGAGCATCAGAACAAGAACGAGCAGAACAGCACTCTGCATGGTTCTGCGGATGATCACAAAACCGACGATAGCGCCGTCCGGTTGTGGGCAGGCGTTCCGCAGGGCGGAACGGGTGGGCACAACCACCCACGACCGGCACCCGACAACGCAGATGGGGGCGCCAAGGCCGAAGGCCCACAGCACCCCCCATCGCGTCAGTTATGCGTACGCAACATCGTCCGCATAGTCCGCATAGCCACCGACAACACCGCCAGATCGAAGCTCTCCGAGCTTCGGATCTCCTCGAGCGTCGACCGCGCCCGCGCCAGCAGCGCCGCGTTCCTCTCCTCCCACGCCTTGAACCGCTGCTCCGGCGTGGAGGTCCCGTTGCCCACGGCGAGGACGTCCGCGGTGAGTGCCGCGTGCGCCGCGTACAGGTCCTCGCGGATCGACACGCGCGCCATGGACTGCCACCGGTCGGCGCGCGGCAGCTCGATGATGCGGTCCATGAGCTCGGTGATGCCGAGGCGGTCGGCGAGGTCGTAGTAGACCTCGGCGACGGCCATCGGGTCCTTGCCCATGCGGTCGGCGACCGCGACGATGTCAAGCGCCGGGAAGACGGACGAGAACCCGGCGACGCGCTGGGCGAGCTCCTCCGGCACGTCGGCGCCGGTCAGCTCGTCGAAGATGCGCTGGTACCACTCGGCGTCCGCGCCGCGCAGCAGCTTCGGCAGCTCGGACCAGACCTGCGCCACGCCCTCGCTGAAGAAGTCGATGGTCTCGGCGAGCTGCAGCGGCTGCGGCCGGTTGTTGAGCAGCCAGCGCGTGCCCCGCTCGACGAGGCGGCGCGAGTGCAGCCGGATACGGGTCAGCACGTCGGCGGCGACGCTGTTGTCGAGGCCCTCGACCGCGTCCCACACCTCGGCCAGGCCGAAGATCTCACGCGCGGACAGGTGCGCCCGCACGATCTCCTCGGTGGAGGCGCCCGTCTCCTCCCGCAGGCGGTGCAGGATGGTCGTACCGCCCGTGTTGACCGTGTCGTTGACCAGCAGGGTCGTGACGATCTCCCGGTGCAGGGCGTGCGCCTCGATCTGGTCGGGGAACTTCTCGCGCAGCGCCTGCGGGAAGTACGCGAACAGCAGCCGCTTCAGGTACTGGTCGTCCGGCAGCGGCGTGCCGATGAGCTCCTCGGCTGTGGTGATCTTGTTGTAGGCGAGGAGGACGGCCAGCTCGGGCTGGGTGAGCCCGCGTCCGGTGTTGAGCAGTTCGCGGATCTGCCGGTCGCTCGGCAGAAACTCGAGGGCCCTGTCCAGGCGGCCTTCGCGGCCCAGCCGGCGCATGATCCGCTGGTGGACGTGGAGCAGGTCCGGGGACTGCGCGACGGCGTTGGCCAGGGCCACGTTCTGCGCGTAGTTGTTGCGCAGCACGAGGTTGCCGACCTCGTCGGTCATCTCGGCGAGCAGAGCGTTGCGCTGCTTGACGGTCATGTCGCCGTCCGTGACGACCGCGTTCAGCAGGATCTTGATGTTCACCTCGTGGTCGGAGGTGTCCACGCCCGCGCTGTTGTCGATCGCGTCCGTGTTGATCTTGCCGCCGTGGCGCGCGAACTCGATACGGCCCAGCTGGGTCAGGCCGAGGTTGCCGCCCTCGCCGACAACCTTCACCCGCAGGTCGGCGCCGTCGACGCGGATCGCGTCGTTCGCCTTGTCGCCGACGTCGGCGTGCGTCTCGGCGGACGACTTCACGTACGTGCCGATGCCGCCGTTCCACAGCAGGTCGACGGGCGCCTTGAGGATCCGCTGCATCAGCTCGGCAGGCGTCATCCGGGCGACCCGGCCCTCGATGCCCAGCGCCTGGCGGATGTGCGAGTTGAGCTGCACGGACTTCGCCGAGCGCGGGAAGACGCCGCCGCCGGGCGACAGCAGCTCCGTGTTGTAGTCGGCCCAGGAGCTGCGCGGCAGCTCGAACAGGCGCCGCCGCTCGGCGTACGAGACGGCCGCGTCCGGGGTCGGGTCGATGAAGATGTGCCGGTGGTCGAAGGCGGCGACCAGGCGGATGTGCTCGCTGAGCAGCATGCCGTTGCCGAACACGTCACCGGACATGTCGCCGATGCCGACGACCGTGAAGTCGTCCGCCTGCGTGTTCACGCCCAGCTCCCGGAAGTGCCGCTTGACGGACTCCCAGGCGCCGCGGGCCGTGATGCCCATGCCCTTGTGGTCGTAGCCCGCAGAGCCGCCGGAGGCGAAGGCGTCGCCGAGCCAGAAGTTGTAGGTCTGGGCGACCTCGTTGGCGATGTCGGAGAAGGTGGCGGTGCCCTTGTCGGCGGCCACGACGAGGTACGTGTCGTCGCCGTCGTGCCTGACCACCTCGGCCGGGGGCACGACCTCGCCGGCCACCAGGTTGTCGGTGATGTCGAGCAGCGCCGAGATGAAGGTCTTGTAGCAGGCGATGCCCTCGGCCAGCCACGCGTCGCGGTCCACGGACGGGTCCGGCAGCTGCTTGGCGACGAATCCGCCCTTCGCGCCGACCGGCACGATGACGGTGTTCTTCACCATCTGCGCCTTCACCAGGCCGAGGATCTCCGTACGGAAGTCCTCACGCCGGTCGGACCAGCGCAGGCCCCCTCGCGCGACCTTGCCGAACCGCAGGTGCACACCCTCGACGCGCGGCGAGTACACCCAGATCTCGTACGCCGGACGCGGCGCCGGAAGATCGGGGATGGCCTGCGGGTCGAACTTCATGGAGACGTACCCGTGCGGCTTGCCGCCCCCGGCCTCCTGGAAGAAGTTGGTGCGCAGCGTCGCCTTGATGACGGTGAGGAAGGAGCGCAGGATCCGGTCCTCGTCGAGCGAGGCGACCTGGTCGAGCGCGCCGTCCAGCTCCTCGAGGAGCGCGTCCGTCAGCTCGGTGCCCATGCGCTGCCGGTCCGGGGACATCCGGGCCTCGAACAGGGACACGAGCAGCCGGGTGGTGTGGACGTTGTTGCAGAGGGTGTCCTCCATGTAGTCCTGGCTGAACTTCGACCCGGCCTGGCGCAGGTACTTGGCGTAGGCGCGCAGCACCATCGCCTGCCGCCAGGTGATTCCGGCGCGCAGGACGAGGGAGTTGAAGCCGTCGTTCTCGGCCTGCCCGGTCCAGACGGCCGCGAAGGCCTGCTGGAACTGCTCACGGCCGTCCTCGCCGAGGTAGTCGCCGTTGTGGGCGCCCGCCGCCTTGGGCATGCGCAGCCCGAAGTCGTAGATCCACGCGGTCGAACGGTCCGAGCAGCGCAGCTCGTACGGGCGCTCGTCGGTGACCTCGACGCCGAGACGGTTCAGCACGGGAAGCACGGCGGAGAGGGAGATCGGGTCACCCAGGCGGAAAATCTTGAAGCGCCGCTCGCCGGGGGCGGCTCCCACCGGCTCGTACAGGGAAAGACCGAAGTCCCGGTCCTGCTGCGTGAGCTCTTCGAGGTGGAGGATGTCCGCGACGGCGGCGCGCGGGGAGTGGTCGGCCTTGTAGCCCTCGGCGAAGGCACTGCCGTACCGGCGCAGCAGCGCGGCGGCGCGCTCCTCGCCGACCTCGGCGTTCAGCGCCTCCGCGAAACCGTCGGCCCAGGACCGGGCGGCCTCGACGAGCCGGGCCTCGATACGCTCCTTGTCCGCGTCGCTCAGCTTCGGCAGCTCGGTGCCGGGCGCCACGCGGACGACGAAGTGCAGGCGGGAGAGGATCGACTCGGTGTTCCAGGCGGTGAAGTCGACGCTGGTGCCGTTCAGCTCCTCCTTGAGGATGTCGATGATCCGCAGCCGGACGCCCGTGGTGTAGCGGTCGCGCGGCAGGTAGACGAGGGCCGAGTAGTAGCGGCCGTACTCGTCCTTGCGCAGGTACAGCCGCAGCCGGCGGCGTTCCTGCAGGTAGAGGACGCTCGTCGCGATGGAGCGCAGCTCGTCGACCGGGGTCTGGAAGAGCTCGTCGCGCGGGTAGGTCTCCAGGATCTGGAGCAGGTCGCGGCCGTCGTGGCTGTTGGGCGAGAAGCCCGCACCCTGCAGCACCTCGTCGACCTTGCGCCGGATGACCGGCACGCGCCGCACCGACTCGGTGTACGCGGCCGAGGAGAACAGCCCGAGGAAGCGGCGCTCGCCGACGACATTGCCGTCCGCGTCGAACTTCTTCACGCCGACATAGTCGAGATACGACGGCCGGTGCACGGTCGCCCGGCTGTTCGCCTTCGTCAGCACCAGCAGCTTGTGCTCGCGCGCCTTGGCCCGGACGTCGGCCGGCAGACGGCTGAAGGACGGGCTCACCGGGTGGTGCTCCTCGACTGCGTGGTGCGGGTCCGATCGCAGTATGCCGAGACCGGTGCCGGGAACGGCGGTGAGCGAGTCGTCGTCCCGGAGCTCGTACTCCCGGAAGCCGAGGAACGTGAAGTGGTCGTCCGCGAGCCAGCGCAGCAGCTCACGGGCCTCGTCGACCTCCTGGTCGCGCAGGTCGTCGGCGGTGGGTTCGGTGGGCAGATCGTCGGCGATGCGCAGCGCGGCGTCGCGCATCTTCTCCCAGTCCTCGACGGCCTCCCGGACGTCGGAGAGCACCCGCAGCAGGTCGGAGGTGATCTGCTTCAGATCGGCGCGGTCGGTCTCGCGGTCGAACTCGACGTGGATCCAGGACTCGGTGACAGCGTCGTGCGGCAGCGGCTGCGTGGCTGCCGGGGTCTTCGGTGCGACGTCGAGGTCGGCATCGCGGGCGGCCTCGGAGGCCGCGGCCAGTACGGCGAGGCCGGGGTGCCCGGGCGTGCCGGGGGGCAGGAGTTCGAGGAGCTTGCCGGTGATGTCGCGGCGGACGACCACCTGGGGATGGATGACGACGTGGATGCCGCGGCCCTGGCGCGACAGCTCGTTGGTGACCGAGTCGACGAGGAAGGGCATGTCGTCGGTGACGACCTCGACCACGGAGTGGCTGCAGGTCCAGCCGTTCTCCTCGACGGTCGGCGTGTGGACCCTGACGTTCGCGGTGCCCTGGGGGCGGTTCTCGGCCAGTCGGTAGTGGGAGAAAGCGGCTCCGAAGACATCGACCGGGTCGCGGCCGGCAAGGTCCTCTGGTGCGGTGTGCAGGTAGTAGCGCTGGAGGAACGCGAGCACCGTCTCCTGGTCGGGTGTGCCCTTGTCCGTTTCCCCAGTCGGTAGATACCCCCCGACCGGACTGTTCTCAGCTACCCGTGCCGCCCGTGCGAGCAGCTCGGCCTTGGCTTCGTCCAGCTTGGTCTGCATTGTCCTCTTGGCTCCTGTCGCGCGCCGTTGCGAGACGTAGAAGAAGTGATGCGACGCAACGCCACGACGCGGGGTCTCCGGTCGGAGTCGACGTTATGCCGCGATGAGAGATGAGAGGGGCGTTATGAGCCAATCTTGAGCATTCCGATGGCCTCGGTGCTCCCGGGTGTTCCAGGGGTCCCGATGGCGTCGCCGGCCTCGCCGGCCCACCCCCTCCGTGCGGACCAGCGACCGCCCGGGCACGGATGTCCTCCGTGTGCTCCGGGCGCAGGGCAGGGGCGACGACGCCCCCGCGGGATATCGCGCTGATCACGGCACCAAGGCTATCGCTCTGTACGGGTGCCCCGTCATGAGCCGTATGTGTACAAATCCAGCGGGGGAAGTTTGACGTTCTGCACAGGGACACGCCGCGCGGAATGTGGCTGGCGTGGGGGTGGCGGCGGCGCGACGGTGGTGCGGACGGGGTCGGCACAGCGCACGATGGAGATACCCGAAACGACGCACGGCCGACGCAGGGCCCCTTGGCAAGGACGGGCACCGCAGGCACGTTGGGCGAAACGTCCGAGCGAAACGTCCGGCTCAGCCGGGAAGGTCGAGCGAGGGGAGCGCAGCGCAATGGCACCCAAGATCCTTATCGTGACCGGGGACGCAGCGGAGTCACTGGAGGTCCTCTACCCCTACCAGCGCCTGCTCGAGGAGGGATACGAGGTCCACATCGCGGCCCCGACCCGCAAGAAGCTGCAGTTCGTGGTCCACGACTTCGAGCCGGGCTTCGACACGTACACGGAGAAGCCGGGCTACACCTGGCCCGCCGACCTGGCCTTCGCCGACGTCGACCCAGGTCAGTACGTGGCCGTGGTCGTCCCGGGCGGCCGGGCCCCGGAGTACCTCCGCAACGACCCCGAGCTCCGCAAGATCCTCAAGTCGTTCTTCGACTCCGACAAGCCGGTGGCGCAGATCTGCCACGGCCCGCTGCTGACGGCGGCCGTGGACGGCCTGCGCGGACGCCGCGTCACGGCGTACCCGGCCCTGGAGCCCGACATGCAGGCGGCAGGCGCCACCTTCAAGGACACCGAGGCCGTCGTCGACGGCACCCTGATCTCCTCCCGGGCCTGGCCGGACCACCCGGGCTGGATGCGGGAGTTCCTGACGGTACTGCGAGCAAAGGCACCGGTCAGCTGAGGCTCAGGCCGCCGGGGACCCCCCGGCGCCCAGCCGCTCGGCCTCCGCCACCGCCTCCGCCAGACTGTCCACGACAGGGACCCCCATCTCCTCCAGGCTGGCCCGGCTGTGCGAGCCCCCCGTGTAGAGGACGGCCTGCGCCCCCACCCGCAGAGCGGCCGTCGCATCGTCGGCAGCGTCACCGATGACCACCGTGCGCTCCGGTTCCACCCGGGCGAGCGCTGCCAGGTGCCGCACCATGTGCTCCGCCTTGCTGCCCCCGGAGGGCCCGGTCCGCCCGTCGATCCGTATGAAGCGCGGCCCGATGCCGAACCCCCTCACCAGCGGCACCAGGTCGTCGTGCCCGTACATGCTGAGGATCGACTGGCTGTGGCCCGCCGACTGCCAGTCGGCGAGGAGCACCTCAGCACCGTCGGCGAGCCTGCACGCCGCGCGCCACTCCGTGTAGTGCCGGTGGAAGGCCTCGTCCATGACCTCCCACTCCGCGTCCGTCGGCAGCCGGCCCATCAGGCGCTCGTAGAACCGGGGGATCGGCACGCAGTACAGCTCGCGGTACTCCTCCAGCGTGATCGGCTCCAGGCCTATCTCCGCGAAGGCGGCGTTCGTCGCGCCGATGACCGCGTCGTTGTCGTGGAACAGCGTGCCGTTCCAGTCCCACACGATGTGCGCTGCGTGCTTCCCCATAACCTGAGAACGTACCCGCCCCCACTGACAATCCCGCGGGGGCCAGGCACGTTCGGGCTGGTGCGGGCTGGAAGCGGCCACCGCCCGCCTCAGCGCGGCGGGCGACAGCCGAGCTCAGCCGATGAGGTTCGGGATCTCCTGCGTCGCGTACCACAGCAGCTCGTGGTCCTCCGCGCCGTCCACGACGAACTGGGCGTCGTCGTCGCCCTGGTCCGCCGCGCCCAGGGCGACCGCCGCCGCAGACACGTCCGCCTCGGCGTCGTCCGCGTCCACGTGCACCGCCGCCGCCTTGGCCAGCGGCACCGCGACCGCGATCCGGACCTCGCCGAGTGCGGCGGGGTCGAGCCCGCGGTCGGGGTCGGCCACCGCGGCCCCGTCCGGTACGTCCACAGCGACGACGACACGTCGCCGAGGGGCCCCCGGGTCGGTGGCGATCAGCCGGAGCGAGGCGAGTGCCGCGCGGTTCAGCGCCGCGTACTCGAGCTCCTCGATGTCGTCCGAGAGGTACCACTCACGCAGCGCGGGCGTCACCGCATAGGCGGTCAGCGGTCCGGGGCCCAGCTCGCCCGTCTTGTGCGCCTCGGCGAGACCGTGAAGGGTCAGGGGGACGTAGACGCGCATACTGGCCGCTTTCGTAGTCGGAATTCATGCCGCCGGCGCCGCCGGAAGACCTTCAGGATACGTGCCGGGAGTCCCCCTTCGTGGCCCGGTGAGAGACCGGCCCGGCGTCGACAGGGCGGCTTCCCGCACACCCCGCATACCCCGCCCAGACCAGGCCCTGACCGGCCTTAACGCCCCCTCCATCACCCTGATAGGTGAACTTCCACGCCGCCTCCGCCGCCCCCTGCTGCTCCTTGCGGGCCGCTCCCACCGCCTCGTACAAGATCTCCGACAGGAAGCTACTGCCCGGTATCCGCCGGGCCGCAAGGGAACGGGGGCGACCCACTGTGAACAAGGTGATGACGAGGTCGAAGCAGAACGGGCCCGGCTCCGCCACGCGCCCGCCCGGCCGTCGCGACACACGTCGTCCGGCCGGCGCCCCGCCGAGGGCGACCCCGCCGGGACCGCCGCGTCGGCCCCACGACCTCTTCGCCGACCACCTGCTGGCCGTGCTCAGCGGGCAGCGCCCGGTGCACTCGATGCTTCGGCACACCGCCGGCAGGGCCTACGACGAACTGGTCTGGCTGGCCGAGCACTCTCCGCTGCGCACCGGCAGCTACAGGCCCGTCGTACGCGACATCGGCTACGAGATCCCGCGCCCCGGAGCCATCGAGGCCTTCGCCCGCATCGCCGCCGGCGAACAGCTCAGCGCCATGGCCTTCCGCCTGGAACGCGGCCCCGACCAACGCTGGCGCTGCACAGCAATCGACCTGGGCCTCCGGGGAATGCCCCGCCCCACAGACGAGTAACAGCATCGCCGCTCGCCACTACCGCCGGTGGCAGCAACGCCGCCACCGCTGCGGGCAGCACCGCTGCTACCGCTGTGGGCAGGCGTTCCGCAGGGCGGAACGGGTGGGCACAGCACCACGACGGCGGGTGCCCTGACGCCTGAGGAGAACCCCGACGGCAGGGGCGGACCGAAGGACCGCGGGCAGCAGCCGCACCACAAAGAGGGGCCGGGCGCCCAAGCGCCCGACCCCTCAAACAGCTACGCGTCGCAGACAACCGTCACTTCTTGCGACGCCGCCCACCCTTCTGCTGCTTACGCCGCTCCGCCCGAGTAAGCCCATCCCCCTCGGCCCGCGCCGCCGGCGCCTCCCCGTTCGTGAAGTCGCCCTCGATAATGCCACCCTCCCCGTCCACCGTGGGCGCGGAGAAGTGCAGCCGGTCCGGCCGCTGCGGCGTGTCGAGCCCCTTGGCACGGATCTCGGGCCGGGCGCCGCCGCCCGAGGCGGCACCCGCAGGCACGGCGTCCTGCACACCGCTCTTCTGCAGGGACGGAGCCGGCGCCGCGTCCTCCACCGGGACCTCCTCGACCTGCTGCTCGACCTGGACCTCCAGGTTGAACAGGTAGCCGACGGACTCCTCCTTGATGCCGTCCATCATGGCGGTGAACATGTCGAAGCCCTCGCGCTGGTACTCGACCAGGGGGTCCTTCTGCGCCATGGCGCGCAGGCCGATGCCCTCCTGGAGGTAGTCCATCTCGTAGAGGTGCTCACGCCACTTGCGGTCCAGGACCGACAGGACGACCCGGCGCTCCAGCTCACGCATGATCTCGGAGCCGAGCTGCGCCTCCCGCGCTTCGTACTGCTCGTGGATGTCGTCCTTGATGGACTCGGAGATGAACTCCGCGGTGAGGCCTGCGCGGTCGCCCGCCGCGTCCTCCAGCTCCTCGATGGTGACCTTGCAGGGGTAGAGCTGCTTGAAGGCGCCCCACAGCCGGTCGAGGTCCCACTCCTCCGCGAACCCCTCGGCGGTCTCCGCCTCGATGTACGCGTCGATGGTGTCGTCCATGAAGTGCTGGATCTGCTCGTGCAGGTCCTCGCCCTCGAGGACGCGGCGCCGCTCGCCGTAGATGACCTCACGCTGCCGGTTGAGGACCTCGTCGTACTTGAGGACGTTCTTCCGGGTCTCGAAGTTCTGCTGCTCGACCTGCGACTGGGCGGACGCGATCGCGCGCGTGACCATCTTGTTCTCGATCGGCACGTCGTCCGGGACGTTGGCCATCGCCATCACGCGCTCGACCATCTGGGCCTTGAACAGGCGCATCAGGTCGTCGCCCAGCGACAGGTAGAAGCGGGACTCGCCCGGGTCGCCCTGACGGCCGGAGCGACCGCGCAGCTGGTTGTCGATGCGCCGCGACTCATGGCGCTCGGTGCCCAGCACATACAGCCCGCCGAGGTCCTTGACCTCCTCGAACTCCGCCTTGACGGCCTGCTCGGCCTTCTCCAGGGCGGCGGGGAGGGCCGCGGCCCACTCCTCGATGTGCTCATCGGGGTCGAGGCCGCGCTGGCGCAGCTCCGCCTCGGCGAGGTCTTCGGGGTTGCCGCCGAGCTTGATGTCCGTACCACGGCCGGCCATGTTCGTGGCGACCGTGACGGCGCCCTTGCGACCGGCCTGGGCGACGATCGCGGCCTCACGCTCATGGTGCTTGGCGTTGAGGACCTCGTGCTGGATGCCGCGCTTGGACAGCTGCTGCGAGAGGTACTCGGACTTCTCGACCGAGGTGGTGCCGACGAGGATCGGCTGGCCCTTCTCGTGCTTCTCGACGATGTCGTCGACGACCGCCTCGAACTTGGCGACCTCGGTGCGGTAGATCAGGTCCGACTGGTCCTTGCGGATCATCGGCTTGTTGGTGGGGATCGGGACGACGCCGAGCTTGTAGATCTGGTGGAACTCGGCGGCCTCGGTCATCGCCGTACCGGTCATGCCCGAGAGCTTGTCGTAGAGGCGGAAGAAGTTCTGCAGGGTGATCGTGGCGAGGGTCTGGTTCTCGTCCTTGATGTCCACCCCTTCCTTCGCCTCGATCGCCTGGTGCATGCCCTCGTTGTAGCGACGGCCGGCGAGGATACGGCCGGTGTGCTCGTCGACGATCATGACCTCGCCGTCGATGACGACGTAGTCCTTGTCCTTCTTGAAGAGCTCCTTGGCCTTGATGGCGTTGTTCAGGTAGCCCACAAGCGGGGTGTTGACGGACTCGTAGAGGTTGTCGATGCCCAGCCAGTCCTCGACCTTGGTGACGCCGGACTCGTGGATGGCGACGGTGCGCTTCTTCTCGTCGACCTCGTAGTCCCCGGTCTCCTCGATGCCCTTGAGCTGATTGCCCGGCTCGCCTCGCTTGAGGCGGGTGACCAACTTGGCGAAGTCGCCGTACCACTTGGTGGCCTGGTCGGCGGGGCCGGAGATGATCAGCGGCGTACGGGCCTCGTCGACGAGGATGGAGTCGACCTCGTCGACGATCGCGAAGTTGTGGCCGCGCTGGACCAGTTCCTCCTTCGACCACGCCATGTTGTCGCGGAGGTAGTCGAAGCCGAACTCGTTGTTCGTGCCGTACGTGATGTCGCACGCGTACTGCTCGCGGCGCTGCGCCGGAGTCATGTTCGCCAGGATGCAGCCGACCGAAAGGCCCAGGAACTTGTGGACGCGGCCCATCATCTCGGAGTCGCGCTCGGCCAGGTAGTCGTTGACCGTGATCAGGTGCACGCCCTTGCCGGACAGCGCGTTCAGATACGCGGGCAGGGTGCCGACCAGGGTCTTGCCCTCACCGGTCTTCATTTCGGCGACATAGCCGAGGTGGAGCGCGGCGCCGCCCATGAGCTGCACGTCGTAGTGGCGCTGGCCGAGGACGCGCTTGGCAGCCTCACGGACAGTGGCGAAGGCTTCGGGGAGCAGGTCGTCGAGGCTGTCCCCGCTCTTGCCGTCGCTGTCGACCCACTCCTGGTAGCGCTCCTTGTACTCATCGGTGAGTGCGCGCAGCTCGGCGTCGGAGAGGCTCACGAAGTCCTCTTCGATGGAGTTGACCTGGTCCGCGATGCGGTGCAGCTTGCGCAGGATCTTGCCTTCGCCTGCACGCATGATCTTCGAGAGGACGGACACGGGGGTTGGTCTCCTTGCCGGTCGGGCCTGGCACGGTCGGTTTCCATTTGACTGCTGGGGCAACGGCCATCGTATGCGAGGACCCCACCGCGCCGGGAGGTCTGCCGTGGCGACAGCCACTAGGACCAACGGGCGGGGCGCTTCGAAGGTGCCGCGATCCCGCTGCGAATTGTGACGGCCTGATCACCGGCCCCCTGGTAGGCCCCTCCCCGACGTCCGGATATCCGCGCACAGGGCCGCCCGGGAATGTGGTGGCGTCCGTAAGGACGCCCGAGCAGAATCGGCCGATGGAACCCGTCACGCTCACCACCGACCGCCTCCTGCTCCGCACCGTGGACGGCGACGACTCCGACGCCGTGTACGCGGCCTGCCAGGATCCCGACATCCAGCGCTGGACCACCGTTCCGTCGCCGTATCTGCGCGAGCACGCGGAAAGTTTCGTCGGTCAGCTGGTGCCCGACGGCTGGCGGGACGGCTCGATGTTCACGCTGGGCGTCTTCCTGCGGGACGGCAGCCGGCGGGGCGGCGCTCTGGTCGCGATGGTGGGCATCACCATGCGCTCGCTGGGCACCGGAGAGATCGGCTTCTGGGCGACCAAGGAGCACCGCGGCAGGGGCTACGTCACAGAGGCGGCGCTCACCGTCTCCCGGTGGGCGTTCACGAGCGTGGGCATCGACCGCGTGGAGTGGCGGGCGGAGGTCGGCAACGAGGCCTCCCGCGCGGTGGCCCGGCGGGCCGGTTTCGCGATGGAGGGCACGCTGCGTTCAGCGATCAACCACCAGGGCGTGCGCCGTGACTGCTGGGTAGGCTCGCTGCTCCCGTCGGACCTGGGCCTGCCGTCGACGGCGCCGTATCTCCCTCCCAGGGGGGCCTGAACTCGGCGGTCCGGGCCCGTTGTCGGTGGCACGCCCTATCGTGCGGGGCATGACGACTCCGCCGCGTCCCATCGCCGATCTCTCCGCCGACGAGGCCCGCCGCATAGCCCTGCGCGCACAGGGATTCCTGGGCGCCCCGGACCGCAGGGCGGGCGTGCGCGGTGTGCTGCGGCACCTCGGCGCGGTCCAGCTCGACACGATCTCGGTGCTGGCCCGCTCGCACGAGCTCATCCCGTACGCCCGCCTGGGCGCCGTGGGGCGTCAGACGGTGGAGGACGCCTACTGGACGCAGGGCGCCGGCGGTGCCCCGCACGCCTTCGAGTACTGGTCGCACGCGGCGTGCATCCTGCCCGTCGAGGAGTGGCCGCACTTCGCCTTCCGCCGCCGCGCCTACCGCGCCCGCCCGCACTGGCACCACGACCTGCCGGACGGTGCGTACGACCAGGTCATCAAGCAGCTGCGCGCCGAAGGGCCGCTGACCGCCACGGAGCTGGGCGGTGCGAAGAACGGCGGCGAGTGGTGGGACTGGTCCGGGTCCAAGGTCGCCGTGGAGCGCGCCCTGATGTACGGCGAGGTGGTGTGCACGGAGCGTCGCGGCTGGAAGCGCGTGTACGACCTCGCGGAGCGCGCGATCCCCGACGATCTCCTCCACGACGAACTGGACGACACGGAGTGCCTGCGCCGCCTGGTGCGCCTGGCCGGCCAGTCGCTCGGCGTCGGCACGCGCGCGGACATCGCCGACTACCACCGCCTCAAGGGCGAGCAGGTCGACGAGGTGATCGCGGACTCGGGGCTGGTGCCGGTGGCCGTGGAGGGCTGGTCCAAGCCCGCCTGGGCCGACCCTGCGGCGCTGGAGACAGTGCCGCGCGGCCGGCATCGTACGACGCTGCTGTCCCCGTTCGACTCGCTGATCTGGGAGCGGACGCGCACGGAGCGGCTGTTCGGCTTCACGCACCGCCTGGAGGCGTACGTGCCGAAGCCGAAGCGGGTCCACGGCTACTTCGCGATGCCGGTGCTGGCCGGGGGCCGGCTGGTCGGACGGGTGGACCCGGCGCGCCAGGGCCGGACGCTGGTCGCCAGGCAGGTGTCGCTCGAGGGCCGCAAGGCCGTCCGCGCCGTGGCGGAGGCGCTGGTCGAGGCCGCGAGCTGGGTGGGCTGCACCGATGTACGCGTGGAGCGGCTGGACCCGGAGGAGCTCCGGGAGCCGCTGTCGGCGGAACTGGCGCGCGAACTCGCCTGACGGACTCGTCGGCTACCGGACGGGCAGGACCTGATCTCGGTCTCGGTCACCGGCCAGGACCTGGCCCCGGTCCGCCGGATCTCAGATCTGCCGGGATCTCAGGTCAGCGGATCCCAGTCACCGGATCTCGAGGATCTTCTCCCGCATCGCGTACACCACCGCCTCCATCCTGGAGTGCAGCTGCAGCTTCTCCAGGATGTTGCGCACATGGTTCTTCACGGTGTTCTCGCTGATGAACAGCTCCTTGGCGATGTCGCGGTTGTTCATCCCGGTCGCCACGAGTTTGAGGACCTCGAGCTCGCGGTCGGTGAGCCGCGGGGCGGGCACGAGGCGCCGCTCGTCCGTGCGCTGGATCATCGACTTGAACTCGGTGAGCAGCTTCGAGGCCATCGACGGACTGATCTGCGACTGCCCGTCGGCCACGGCACGGATCGCGGTGGCCACCTCGTCGGTGGAGATCTCCTTGAGGAGGTAGCCCGTGGCGCCCGCCTTGATCGCGTCGTAGAGGTCGGCTTCCTCGTCGCTGATCGTCAACATGATGATCTTGGCGCTGGGAGCCACCTCCTTGATGGAGGTGCACGCCTCGATGCCGCCGCGCTTGGGCATCCGGACGTCCATGAGCACGATGTCGGGCAGCAGGTCGGCGGCCTTGTCGACGGCCTCCGCGCCGTCGCCGGCCTCCCCCACGACCTGGATGTCCTCCTCGGCGGCAAGCACGATCTCGAGGCCGCGGCGGAAGAGGGCGTGATCGTCCACCACGAGGACCCTGATGGGCTCGTTCCGCGGGGAGCCCCCGTCCGGTCCCATGGCGACGGCGCCGTCGCCGGCGTCCTCGTCATGCATCGGTCCGAAGCTGTCCGCCATCGTTCCTCCCCCTGAAGGCCGTGGCCTGTGTTCCTGAGGTGCCCGGTCTGTGCTGCCAGGTGGGTCCTGCGCCAACCCGTGGTGGACGCCCACCGGTTGGCGTGACCGCCATGATTTCATGCCCGGACGACAACGGGGCGACAGCGCCGGATCGGAGGGGTCGCACAGGGGTGCCCCCGGGGGCGCACGCGCACGCCAGGGGCACCGGTCCTGCGGTCACACCGGGGCGTCAGCCGCCGAGCGCACCGCCCGCTTCGGCCGACGGCGGCTGGGCCACCATGGGGTCTGTGGAGAGGTGGATGACGCCGTAGTCGTAGGCGTGCCTCCGGTAGACGACGCTGGGTTCCTTCGTCTCGGAGTCGACGAACAGATAGAAGTCGTGCCCGACCAGCTCCATCTCGTAGAGAGCCTGGTCGAGCGTCATCGGAGCCGCCACGTGGGTCTTCTCGCGGACTACGAGCGGGCCTTCCCCCCTGACCTCAAGGGAGCCCATCTTCTTCGTCGGCACGCCCTCGGTCTCTTCTTCTTCCCTGACGAGCGTGCCGTCCCCATTGAGCGTCGCCGCACCGGGGACCCGGTCCGCCACCTCGGCTGCCGACAACCTGCCCGTACCGCGCCGCGTGTGCCGCTTGTCGTGCTGCTTGCGCAGCCGCGCCTCGAGCTTGTCGGCCGCCATGTCCAGCGCCGCGTACGGGTCACTGGCCGCGGCCTCTGCTCGGATCACCGGACCGCGGGTACGGAGCGTGATCTCCACCCTGTCGCTGCGGTCGGCCTGTCGGGGATTGGGCTCCTTGGACACCTCGACGTCGAGGCTGATCACCTTGCCATCGAGCTTCTGGATCTTCTCCAGCTTCAGCTTTTCGGCCACGTGCTTCCGGAACCGCTCGGGCACCTCGGTCTTGCGGCCCTTGACGACGATGTCCACGCAGAACTCCGTTCCCGGATCGCTCCGCGTCGGCGCGGAGCATCTCCCTTTTGCACCAGGTCCCGGGATGCCCCGGGAGCCTCGGACTTGGTGACTTCCACCTCCTCCTCCCCCATGGGCAAGATCTCCACCCCGCCGGCCGGGTGATTACAGAAAAGCCCCACGGCCAGGCATTCGGATATACGAGGGATGGCGACCGCCATTCCTCACACCCGAACATATCTCGCCCGGACGGATGTCGTCACCCTCTACCGCGGCGTACCTCCATTCAAGTGCATTAACCCGATTACTTCCTGCAACGACGCATGTTGTCAGGCGGTTCCGGATTATTCGAAGGAATCGGGGGTGGCAGCGACGACGGCGGCGCTGATCGCGTTCACCGGTGCGCTCCTCGGGAGCATTACCCCGGCTGCTGTCGTCGATGCTTCCCAGGTTCTTCCTCCACCGCCCCTTCTCGCCGCCGGGTCCGCTCCACGTGTCCTCCATGTCCTCCCCGCTCCGGCCTGTCCGTCCACACAGGCGGCCTGTCCGTCCGCACAGGCGGCGCGGACGGCCCGTGCAGCCTCCGTCAGCGAGGCGCCCGTCGTCATGAGGTCGTCCACCAGGACGATCGGGCCGCCTCCTCGCAGCAGCCGTGCGCCTCCGGCAGCCACCTCCAGGGCCCCCGTCAGGTTGGCGAGGCGCTGCCGTGAGTTCAGCCCCGACTGATCGGCCACCGGGCGCCTCTGGCGCAGTACGGCGAGCACCCCGGCAGGGATCCCTGCGCCGCGCAGCTCGCGGGCCGCGGCGAGCGCGATCCGCCGCGCCGGATCGTGCCCACGCGCCCGTACAGCCCGCCGTGCCGACGGCACAGGCACCAGCAGCAACGGCCCGCACTCCGTGACCTCGGCTCGCCCGGCGCCATCCTGCCCGGCCCACACACATGCGGCCCGCCCACGCGTCACATGCTCTTCACCCCCTCCGTGCACGCACCCCGCAGTCCCATGCCCCTGCCGTACTCCGGCGCTCACCGCTCCCGCCAGCGCCTCGCCCAACGGCCGGGCGAGACCGAGCACGCCCCGCTCCTTGTGCGCGAGCAGCACCGCCCGCACCGCGTCCGCGTACGGTGCCGCCGCGTGTACCACAGGCAGGCCCGCCGGCTCCGGCACCGGCCGCACCCGGCACGGAGCACGACCGCACAAGGCCCCGTGGCACTGCGTGCAGAGCGCCGTGCGAGGCCGTCCGCAGCCTCCGCACTCGGCCGGCAGCACCAGGTCGGTGAGGTCCTGCCACCACCCCCGCATGCAGTCCACTGTGCCCCTGCGGAAGCGGCGCTGCCACCCCTGTGGATAACCCCTGGCAACGCCCTGTGGACAACGTGTCGCGCGGCGGCAGAAGGGCCTGCTGCGCCAGCATCAGGGCCGCCGCAACCGGCCTGCTATGTCTGCTGTCCCTGCTATGCCCTATGCCCGCTACCCCGGATAAACCGGCGCCGTCCCCTTCTCGACCACCGTCTGCCAGGCCGCCCCCGACGGCAGCCGTACGATCCCGTCGTCCGAGTGCGCCACCAACGGCAGCCCGTCGTCCTCGGATGCGGCGATCTCGTTCACGCCGTTGAGGCCGGGGAGCACGCCCCCCGAGGGCGTCAGGCCGTCGCACTTGACGTACCGGATCTGCTGCACACCGCCGGACTCGCGCCCCACCACGACGAGGCGGCTGCCCCCCGCCCACGACATGGCCGTGACCTCCATCTGAGGCGCTGCCAGGCGAAGTCCGACGACCGACACCTCGGGACGCTCTCCGGAGCCGCCCTGGCGCTCGACCCTTCCGATCCGCAGGGACGTCTTGCCGTCCTCCGTCACGAGCAGAGCGACCCGTACGCCGTCGGCGGCCACCCGCACCGCCTCGATGCGCCCGCCGTCGAGCTCCGGTGTCCGTACCTCGATCGGCTCACCTGCGCCCTTCTCCAGCAGAAGCAGTCTCGGGTCCTTCGGGTCGCGGTCGGCGACCCACAGGTCGCCCCGGCCGTCCCAGCTCGGCGTCGTCAGCCGGTCGTTCTCCGACTTGGCGCGGCTGGTCACCACCGGGTCCCCGAGCGAGGCGCCGGAGGCGAGCGATCCGACGAAAAGCGAGCGCCCGTCCAGCGATACACCGGCCGCCCGCTCCTCGTCCCGCGAGACCGCCGCCGACCGCAGCGCCTGATCGCCGTTGCCCAGCGGGCCCGGCACCGGCTCAGGCTCGGATCCCGCTCTCTTGCCGCTGCCGCTGCCGCTGCCACTGCCACCGCGACTGCCGAGCATCCGTACCAGGCGATCCTTCTCATCGAGGAAGTACTGGTAGGGGGAATGCCCGGCCGTGCGGCGCGGCGCGATGCTCCCGGCCTGGCCCTGGCTCAGCACGCACAGTTGCGAGCCGTCGGAGCGCAACAGTTCGACCTCGTCGACGGCCGACGGAGTCAGATCGCCGATGCTGAACAGCAGCTGCGTGGCCATCTCCGTGCACTGCGCCTGCCCGACGCGGTCGGCCTTCCGGTTCAGCGGGACCTTCAGCTTGTTCTGGTCGTCGGGCGACAGCGACTTGGTGCCCTCCTTCAGCTGCGTACCGCTGGGGAAGCGCGACCGCACCGCTGGTTCCAGCCACCGTGTGGGCCCGGCGAGGAGCGACTTCACCGTCTGCGTCAGCGGATCGATCTGCCCACGGACGTAGACCGGATCCGCGACGAGCTCCGGCTGTGCGTCACTGTCGGACGACGAGTCCCGTGCGAAGTAGTACTTGTCGACAGGCTGGTAGATCCGCTGGAAGTCGGAGTCACCGAGGACCACGCCGTCCGGCGGCATGTCGATGCGCCACTGACTGCCCTCGGGACCGTCCACCTTGGTGAGGTGCAGCGTCTGGCGGTACGGGCCGTCATCGGGCCTGTAGGCCTGCTGAGCGTTCACTGTCGCGATCTTCTGGCCGGTCAGTGTGTATGTGCGGCCGCCTTCGGCGTCGTCGCCGCCGTGGTCCGGGACAGTGCTCGGGCCGTCGGCGAGCACCACCGTCGAGCTGTTCGGGCGCCACTTCTTGGACGCGTCTGCCGTCAGATACTTGCGGGCCACGTCGAACTGCGGATCGTCACTGGTCAGCGCCTCCAGGAAGCCCTGAACGATCTCCACGGGCCCGGCGTCGTCCCGCGGTGCCATGGGGAAGACCCGGACCGGCGTGTCCGGTCCCTGCGTGGCCTGGACTCCCCGCACGTCCCCGCTGTCCGGCATGGATGCGCACCCCGCCAGCAGGGCGCCGCTGCAGGCCAGGATCAGTCCTGCACGCAGCGGCCGCCGCCCACGGCCACGCCTGACGCGCTCAGCGCCCACCGGGTGCCTCCCCTTCGCTCACCGGGTCCATCGCATCGCCGACGGGATCGATCCGGCCCTCATGCACCGGGCCCCACTTCCCCGCTCCCGGCTTCTTCGGCCGGTTCCCCCGCTCCGTCCGCGTCCTGACCGGCCGGTCCCCGCCGGGCAGCTGCCGTGCCGCCGACGTCCCCGGACGGGCGCGGCACGACCCGCGCGCCGCTCCCGGGAAGCGCTGTCGGATCCGCGGCCGGAGCGGACGCGAGCCCGCCGGCCACCCGCGGCGCGATCGACGCGCGCGTGGCCGCGTGGGAAGGCGCAGTCCCCCAGCCTTCGGCCCGAGAGCCCTCCAGCGGTGAGTGCTGCGCGGGCACCGTGGCCAGCTTGCTGCTGCTCCCGAGGGGCAGCCCGGCGCCGTTCAGACCGCGGTGGCGCCGCGAGTCGTCGGGCTCCAGCGGAATCGGCGAACCCCGCAACGGCTCGTCCGCGGTACGCGGCAGCGTCAGCCGGAACTGCGAGCCACCGCCCGGCTCCCCCCACGCCTGCAGCCAGCCGCCGTGCAGTCGCGCATCCTCCAGAGCGATGGACAGTCCGAGCCCCGTTCCGCCAGTGGTACGCGCGCGTGCCGGGTCCGCTCGCCAGAAGCGACTGAAGACCCGGGTCGCCTCTCCGGGCTTCAGCCCCACCCCGTAGTCCCGCACGGCGATGGCGACGGCGCCGCCCGCCGAAGCGAGCCGCACCACGACGTCCCTGCCCTCGCCGTGCTCGACGGCGTTGACCACCAGATTGCGCAGCACACGCTCCACGCGGCGCGCGTCGGCCTCCGCCACCACGGGCTGGTCGTCGCCGACGACCCGGATGTGCGTGCCCTTGCGCTCCGCGAGCGGCTCGGCCCCGCCGACCACACGGCGTACGACCTCCCGCAGGTCTATCGGCTCCGCCTCCAGCGCAGCCGCACCCGCGTCGAAGCGGCTGATCTCCAGCAGGTCTGCGAGGAGCGACTCGAAGCGGTCCAGCTGGTCGGCGAGCAGCTCGGCGGAGCGCGCCGTCACCGGATCGAAGTCCTGGCGCGCCTCATGGATGACGTCGGCGGCCATCCGGACGGTCGTCAGCGGCGTGCGCAGTTCGTGCGAGACATCGGAGACGAAGCGCCGCTGCATGCGGGACAAGTCCTCCAGCTGCTGGATCTTGAGCTGGAGGTTCTGCGCCATCTTGTTGAAGGCCTCGCCGAGGCGCGCGATGTCGTCCTCTCCGGTGACCTTCATACGTTCCTGGAGGCGCCCTGCGGACAGCCGCTCGGCGATCCCGGCCGCCATCCGTACGGGCGTGACGACCTGCCGTACGACCAGCCAGGCGATGGCGCCGAGCAGCACCACGACGAACAGCCCGGCGGTCGCCAGCGTCCCCTTGACCAGGCTCAGCGACTTCTCCTCCTGCGCGAGCGGGAAGAGGTAGTAGAGCTGGTACGCCTCGCCGTGCGGGTCGTTGAGCCGCTTGCCGATGACCAGGCCGGGCTGCGACTCCTGACCGCTCTCGTCGTAGACGATCCGCGTGTAGCTCTGGAACGCGCCGGTGCCCTGTTCCACGCGGTCCTGCAGTTCTTCGGGAATGCTCGCGGCCTCCACGCCGCCCGAGGCCCGGGGAGCCCGCGCGCTGGCGTCACCGGACGCGCCAGGGCTGAGCGTGACCACGTCGAAGGCACTCTGGCCGCCGCTGGACAGCTGCTCCACGAGGTCGGTCATCCAGGCCGCGGTGTTCTGCTCGGCACGGCCGTTCGCGGTGCCTGCGTCCTGGTCGCCGCCCGTCGGCGAGGCAGCGATCTCCGCGGCCTTGAAACCACCCGTGGCCTGGCTCTGCGACGCCTTCACCTTGGCGTCCAGCAGACCGTTGCGCACCTGCCCGATCACGACGAAGCCGAGCAGCAGGACCACGCCCATAGACATCAGCAGGGTGGTGACGACCACCCTGAGCTGGATGTTGCGCCGCCACAGCCGCAACGCGGGCAGCAGCGGACGCCGCACCCAACGCGCGAAGAGGCGCAGCACGGGGCTGCCCTGCATCCCGCCCTGCAGCAGCAGTCCGCCTTCGAGCAGCCGCGCGAGGCGTGAGGCGGGTGTCGTCCGGTCGACAGGCCGCCCCGAGCGGGCTCCCGGCATCCCGGTCGCCGGAGCGGCACTGTCCCGGGACATATCAGCTGGGTCCGGCCTTGTAACCGACGCCACGTACGGTCACCACGATCTCCGGCTTCTCGGGGTCCTTCTCGACCTTCGAGCGCAGCCGCTGCACATGCACGTTGACGAGGCGGGTGTCCGCCGCGTGCCGGTAGCCCCACACCTGCTCGAGCAGTACCTCACGGGTGAACACCTGCCACGGCTTGCGGGCCAGCGCCACCAGCAGATCGAACTCAAGCGGGGTGAGCGCGATCGACTGACCGTCCCGCTTCACGGAGTGACCGGCCACGTCGATGACCAGGTCGCCTATGGCGAGCTGCTCGGGCGCCGGCTCCTCGGACCTGCGCAGCCGCGCCCGGATACGGGCCACGAGCTCCTTCGGCTTGAACGGCTTCACGATGTAGTCGTCGGCACCGGACTCCAGTCCGACCACCACGTCGACGGTGTCGCTCTTGGCGGTGAGCATCACGATCGGCACGCCCGACTCGGCCCTGATCAGGCGGCACACCTCGATGCCGTCCCGGCCGGGCAGCATCAGGTCGAGGAGCACCAGATCGGGCTTGGTCTCACGGAAGGCGGCCAGCGCCTTGTCGCCGTCCGCGACGAACGACGGCTCGAAACCTTCACCACGCAACACGATGCCGAGCATCTCGGCCAGTGCGGTGTCGTCGTCGACGACAAGGACTCGTCCCTTCATAAACGACATCATCCCATTCTCATAACGGTGTCAGGGGCGCTGGTGGGAAAGGTCACTGACCAGTGACGATAGTCGTACGGGGCCGTTACTGTCTGCCTTCGTCCGTGGGCGTTGACGTCAGTAACCACCGTGCCCGCGTCCCTTGCCGGATCCCTGGCCGGCGTGGTTGCCCTGGACGGCAACCACCTCGTTGGCATGGGCCGCCTCGTCGGGGACGGCGTCAAGTATTTCTACGTCCAGGATCTCGCCGTGCTGCCCGCCTACCAGGGAGCCGGAATCGGGACGGCACTCGTGCGGCGACTGTTGGATCATGTGGCGCGCACTGCACCGTCCACGGCGTTCGTCGGACTGTTCGCGACAGATGGCGCAGTCCCGCTCTACCAGCGGAATGGCTTCACCCATGGCGACATGACCGGCATGTTCCGCCTGGTCAAGCCAGCCGAGCACTGACCGCCGTCACGTTCGAACCGGCGCCCCGTGCGGTCACGGGCCCACGCGAGGTGACTCAGCGTGGGATGTCCTCTAGATCGGAGAAGCCCTCCGCCTGGCTCCATCGAAGCAGCGTCACGCCGGCGCTGGAGGTGAGGCCCTGGGAGTAGGGAAAGGTGAAGGTGAGCTTCTTCGCGTCGCTGGAGGCCTTGACGCTGCGCCAGCCGTCGAAGCCCTTGATCAGGTGGGTGTACCACTTCTCCAGGTTGTCGACGCCCACCGCTGCGATGGACTCCGACGGAGGTTCGCCGTCCGTGCAGTACCGGGCGAAGTTCGCGATGACCGCGACGGTGCCGCCGAAGTTCTTGAGTGTGATGGATGCGCAGGGGTCGGTCCGGGTCATGTAGAGCAGTTGCGGCTTGCTCCATGCCCGGGCCTGAGCGCTGTAGTGCTGCTCGACGAGCCCACGACCCTGCTCGTAGTACATCGCCACACGGCCGCCGTCGTCCAGCTCGACCACCTCGGCGTCGGCGGGCGGATAGTGGGAGCCATAGGAGGACTTGTTCTCGACCACCTCGACGCGAGTGTGGAGGTGGGAGAAGCGGGAGGGCGAGGAGGGCTTGTTCTCACCCACCTGGGTCTGGGTGGTTGAGGGGGAATGACGGGAGGCGTGAGGGGGCTCGCTCTGATTGCAAGCCGTCACCGTCACCAGCACTGCCACCCAGCCCAGAGCCAGCGCGCCGCTTCTCCGCATGTTCGCTTCTCCTGCCGTCTCTGCGTCGCACCATGATGACGACTTCGCAGCTGGAAGCGGTGGTTGGTCCACAGTTGGTGCGTATCCGTGACCGAGACGACCACCCGACACGGCCCCTCCCCTGCGCATCACCGCAGGTGGAGGGGCCGTTCGTCGATCAAGGCGACATCATCCCATTAGCTGATGGTTACCTGGCGTGACCTGGCACACAGATCGGCCAGACCCTCGGCTGTCACGGGCGACACGGCGCCCTGTTCGGTGACGATCGCTGTCACCAATCCGGGCGGCGTCACGTCGAACGCCGGGTTGTACGCCTGGGTTCCCAGGGGTGCCACCGCAATACCGCCTCCTGCTTCCGCCCCGGCCATCGGCGCCTGCGGCGCCATGATCTCCGTCACTTCATGACCGGCCCGCTGCTCCACCTCGATGGAGGCGCCGTCCGGGGTGTCCAGGTCCACGGTCGTCACGGGGGCGACCACAATGAACGGCACATGGTGATAGCGGGCCAGCACCGCGAGCGGATAGCTCCCCACCTTGTTCGCCACCGAACCGTCGGCCGCGATGCGGTCGGCGCCGATGAGCACCGCGTCCACCTCGCCCGCCGCGAACAGCGACCCCGCCGCGTTGTCCGTGAGCAGCGTGTACGGCATGCCGCTGCGCGCCGCCTCATACGCGGTGAGCCGCGCGCCCTGCAGCAGCGGCCGCGTCTCGTCGACCCACAGCCGGCGCAGCCGCCCGACCCTGTGCGCCGCCAGCGCCACCGCGAAGGCCGTGCCCTCACCGCCCGACACCAGCGCACCCGTGTTGCAGTGGGTCAGGATCCGGTGATTGCCGCCCGGCAGCAGCTCGTCGAGCAGCGCCAGCCCCTGCCGGGCCATCCGCGCGCTCGCCTCCGCGTCGTCCTTGTGCAGCGCCCGCGCAGCGGCGAGCGCCGCCGCGGCGGCCTCTTCGGGACTTCCGCCGCCCGCGAGCACAGCCTGGTAAGCCGAGTGGGCCCGGCCCACTCCGTACGCGAGGTTCACCGCGGTGGGCCGGGCACTCGCCAGAGCATCGGCGGCCTCTTCCACATCGAACCCGCGCACGGCGGCGAGCGCGACACCGTACGCCCCCGCGATGCCGAGCAGCGGTGCGCCGCGCACGGCGAGCGTCCGTATCGCCTGCACCAGCGCCGGGGCATCGGTGCACACCAGCTCGACTTCCTCAGCCGGCAGCCTGGTCTGATCGAGAAGGACCAGCACGGGACCCTCTGGTGGTTCTTCCCAGCGGATCGCCGGCGTCTGAGGGGGCCCTGATTCCTCATGGGATTGCGCGTACTGATCAGCCATTCGACCAGTCTGCCCCTTAACCGACGGACAATTGAAGGTGCGCAGCCGAGAAGGTCCCTGGTCCGCCCGGTCCACCGCCGGACGCACCGTGGCACGATGGCCCCCAACCTGCCGCCGCAGCCGCGGACGGGCACCGTGAAGGAGCGACGATGAACGACACTCCGGGCTGGGCCTCGCCCGGATCTGCCCCCTCCGACGGACAGGAACCGGACGCCTCCCGTCCCACCGACGCCGCCGGACAGAACGGCCCGGCCGAACCGGCGGACGACAAGCGCCCCTCCTCGAAGTGGTCCAAGGAGCAGCCCCCGCCCGGCCAGTGGTCGGCGCCCAGTCCTCAGCCACCCGGCCGGACACCGCCAGGCGCAGCCTCCGGCTGGGGCGGCCAGCAGCCTCCTCGCGGCCCAGGCGGTTACGGCGGCGGCCCAGCGGGCAGCGGCTGGGGCGGCCCTCCGCCCGCGGCCAAGCCCGGCGTCATCCCGCTGCGCCCCCTCGGCGTCGGCGAGATCCTCGACGGCGCCGTGTCGACCATGCGCACGCACTGGCGCACGGTGCTCGGCATCTCCCTGGCCGTCGCCGTCGTCACCGAGATCCTGGTCGTACTGCTGCAGGGTCTGGTCCTCGACGACAGCAGCACCGCCGCCCTGGACGACCCGAACGCCACCCTGGACGAAATCGGGCGGGCCATGAGCGACGCCCTGCTGAACACCGGCGTCATCCTGCTGATCAGCATGCTCGGCACGATCGTCGCCACCGCCCTGCTCACGACCGTGACCAGCCGCGCCGTGCTCGGCAAGTCCGTCACCACCCCGGAAGCCTGGAGGGACGCCCGGCCACAGCTGCTGAAACTGTTCGGCCTGACCTTCCTGCTGCCCCTCATCGCCCTCGCGATCGTGGGTGTCGGTGTGCTGCCCGGACTCCTCGTCGCCGTCGCGGGAGGCGCCGAAGCCGGTTCCGCGCTGGTCGTGCTGGGCGCACTCGCTGCCGGGGTGGTCGCCCTCTGGCTGATGATCCGCTTCTCGCTCGCCTCGCCCGCCCTGATGCTGGAGAAGCAGGGCATCGTGAAGTCGATGAGCCGCTCTGCCAAGCTGGTGCGCGGCGCCTGGTGGCGGGTCTTCGGCATCCAGCTGCTCGCGACGATCATCGCCAACATCGTGGCGTCGATCATCGTGATCCCGTTCACCTTCCTCGCCGGGGCGCTGAGCGGCAACGGCATCACCGGCTTCCTCGACAGCACGGGCGATGTCGGCTGGACGTTCCTCATCATCAGCGGCATCGGATCCGTGATCGGATCCACGCTCACGCTCCCGATCACCGCCGGAGTGACCGTGCTGCTCTACATCGACCAGCGCATTCGCCGGGAGGCCCTCGACCTCGAACTCGCCCGCGCCGCAGGCGTCCAGGGGTACGCTCCCGGCGCACCGGGCACACCAGGGAGCTGATGCAGTGAGCGTGACGGGGGGAGTTCTCAGGGCGGCTCTGCTGCTGCCACGCACCGACGACGAACCGCCGGTGACCCTCCCGCGCGACCCCGCGCGGGAGGCAGCGGAGCGTGAGCTGTCCCGGCCGATGTACCACGAGAACGACCCCGGCCTGCTGCAACGGGCCCTGAACGCCTTCTGGGACTGGGTCGACGGCCTCCTCAGTGCCGCCTCCGCCGTGACACCCGGCGGAGGCGTCGGCCTCTTCGTGATCGTGCTGGCCGTCGTCGCGCTCATCGCCGCACTCTGGTGGCGTCTCGGCACGCCCCGCCGCGCGCCCGCTTCCTCCGCGCCCCTCTTCGACGACCGGCCGCGCAGTGCAGCAGACCACCGCGCAGCCGCCGAAGCACATGCGGCCCAGGGCCACTGGAGCCAAGCGGTCCAGGAGCGGATGCGCGCCGTCGTCCGCTCTCTGGAGGAGCGGGCCCTCCTCGACCCCCGCCCCGGCCGCACCGCCGACGAGGCCGCCGCGGAAGCCGGCCGCGTCCTGCCCTCGCACACCGGCCGACTCCGCGCTGCCGCCCGCGATTTCGACGACGTCACGTACGGCGGCCGCACCGCGGACGAACCTGCGTACCGCCGCATCTCCGATCTCGACCGCGACCTGGAGCGCACCAAACCGGTTCTCGCCACCACAGCAGGCAACGCGACACCGGCAGACGGCGCCACCAGCGCGCAGAGCACGCCCCACAGCACCACCCACCACGGGGCCGCCGAATGACCGCGGCCACCCTTCCGACCACGTCGGTCTCGCCCACCGTCCGCCAGCGATGGACCCGCGCCCGAGGCGTCCTGCTCGCGCTCGTGATCCTCCTCGCGGCAGCGGTCGCACTCGCCGTACTCCGCTCCGGGGACCGGCACGGCAGCCTCGACCCCCGCTCCGCCGACCCCTACGGCAGCCGGGCCGTCGCCGAACTCCTCGCCGACCGCGGTGTGTCCACCCGCGTCGTGACCACCACCGCCGAGGCCCGGGCCGCCGCGGGCTCCGACACCACCCTCCTCGTCACCGCCCCCGATCTGCTCACCGACCGCCAGCAGCGCGAACTCCGCGCCGCCACCGCCGACTCCGGCGGCCGCACCGTCCTCCTCGCCCCTGGGGATCCGTCGCTCGCCACGCTCGCCCCGGACGTCACGGCAGACCCCGCCCCCAGCCTCGACTCGACGCTCTCGCCCGGCTGCGAACTGCCCGCAGCCCGCCGCGCAGGCAACGCCGACACCGGCGGCATGCGCTACAAGACGACCGCGCCCGACGCCGACCGCTGCTACCCCGACGACGGCCTCCCCACGCTCCTGCGCATCCCCGCCGCCGACGGCACCGGCGACACCGTCGTGATCGGCGCCCCCGACATCCTCTACAACGACCGCCTCGACGAACACGGCAACGCCTCGCTCGCCCTGCAACTCCTCGGTTCCCGCCCCCACTTGGTCTGGTACCTCCCCTCCCTCGCCGACGACGCCGCCACCGACGCCGGCGACCGCAGCTTCTTCGACCTGATCCCCTCCGGCTGGCTCTGGGGCACCCTGCAGCTCACCCTCGCCGCCGCTGTAGCAGCCCTCTGGCGCGGCCGCCGCCTCGGCCCCCTCGTCCTCGAACGCCTCCCCGTCGCCATCCGCGCCTCAGAAACCGCCGAAGGCCGCGCCCGCCTCTACCGCAAGGCGAACGCCCACGAGCGCGCCGCCACAGCACTACGCGCCGCCACCCGCACTCGCCTTGCACCCCTCCTCGGCGTACCCCCCGCCCAGGCGCACGCGCCCGAGGCACTCCTCCCGGCCCTGTCCGCCCAACTCCACGACAGCGGACGGGACCTGCACACGCTTCTCTTCGGGCCGCCGCCCCGCGACGACGCAGCCCTCATCACCCTCGCCGACCAACTCGACGCCCTCGAAAGAGAGGTACGCACTTCATGATGGACCCGACCACTGACAACGCCGGTCACGCAGGGGATCCGGGCACCGCCCGAGCGTCCCTGGAAGCCCTGCGCACCGAGATCGCCAAGGCCGTGGTCGGCCAGGACCCCGCCGTCACAGGCCTCGTCGTCGCCCTGCTCTGCCGCGGCCACGTCCTCCTCGAAGGCGTCCCCGGCGTCGCCAAGACCCTCCTCGTACGCGCGCTCGCAGCGGCCCTCGACGTCGACACCAAGCGCGTCCAATTCACCCCGGACCTGATGCCCAGCGACGTCACGGGCTCACTGGTCTACGACGCCCGCACCGCCGAGTTCTCCTTCCAGCCGGGCCCGGTCTTCACCAATCTCCTCCTGGCCGACGAGATCAACCGCACCCCGCCCAAGACCCAGTCGTCCCTCCTGGAAGCAATGGAGGAGCGCCAGGTCACGGTCGACGGCATCCCGCGCCCGCTGCCCGAGCCGTTCCTGGTCGCGGCCACCCAGAACCCGATCGAGTACGAGGGCACATACCCGCTCCCCGAGGCCCAGCTGGACCGTTTCCTCCTCAAGCTCAACATGCCCCTCCCGTCCCGCCAGGAGGAGATCGGCGTCCTCACCCGACACGCGGAGGGCTTCAATCCGCGGGACCTGCGCGCCGCCGGCGTACGCCCCGTAGCAGGGCCAGCGGACCTGGAGGCCGCCCGCGCGGCCGTCGCCAAGACGTCCGTATCCCCCGAGATCACGGGCTATGTGGTCGACATCTGCCGCGCCACGCGCGAGTCCCCGTCGCTCACACTCGGCGTCTCCCCACGCGGGGCGACAGCGCTGCTCGCCACCGCCCGCGCCTGGGCGTGGCTGACGGGCCGCGACTACGTCATCCCCGACGACGTGAAGGCCCTGGCGCTCCCCACCCTCCGCCACCGGGTCCAGCTCCGCCCCGAGGCCGAGATGGAGGGCGTCACCGCCGACTCCGTCATCAACGCGATCCTCGCCCACGTCCCCGTACCCCGCTGAGCCGAGGACCCCATGGCATTCACCGGACGTGCCGCCCTTCTGGCGGCCCTGGGCACACTCCCCGTCGGCATCTGGGAACCCAGCTGGACGGGCATCCTGGCCGTCAACGGCTCCCTGGCGCTCGCCTGCGCCTGCGACTTCGCCCTGGCCGCGCCCGTACGACGCCTGGTCCTGACACGATCCGGAGACACCTCGGTACGCCTCGGAGACCCCGCAGACGTCTCGCTCACCGTCACCAACCCGTCCAGGCGACCCCTCCGCGCCCGCATCCGCGACGCCTGGCCCCCCAGCAGCTGGCAGCCCGGGACGGAGGCCCCATCCTCACGCCACGCGCTGACGGTGCCTCCTGGAGAACGCCGCCGCGTCACGACCCGCCTCCACCCCACCCGCCGAGGCGACCGCCACGCCGACCGGGTCACCATCCGCTCCTACGGTCCGCTTGGTCTGTTCACCCGCCAGGGCAGCCACAAGGTGCCGTGGACAGTCCGTGTCCTGCCGCCCTTCACCAGCCGGAAGCACCTCCCCTCCAAACTGGCCCGACTGCGCGAACTCGACGGCCGCACCAGCGTCCTGACCCGCGGAGAGGGCACTGAGTTCGACAGCCTTCGCGAGTACGTCCCCGGAGACGACACCCGTTCCATCGACTGGCGCGCCACGGCCCGCCAGTCGACGGTCGCCGTCCGCACCTGGCGTCCCGAACGTGACCGCCACATCCTCCTCGTCCTGGACACGGGCCGCACCTCAGCGGGACGAGTCGGTGACGCGCCGCGCCTGGACGCCTCCATGGACGCCGCCCTTCTCCTCGCCGCCCTCGCTTCCCGGGCCGGCGATCGCGTGGATCTCCTGGCGTACGACCGCCGTGTACGCGCCCTGGTCCAAGGCCGTGCCGCAGGCGAACTGCTCCCTGCCCTCGTCAATGCCATGGCCCCGCTGGAACCAGAGCTGGTCGAACTGGACGCTCGTGGTCTCACATCGACGGCCCTGCGCACCGCATCGCGCCGATCCCTCATCGTCCTGCTCACCAGCTTGGACGCCGCGCCCATTGAAGAGGGCCTTCTCCCAGTGCTCACGCGCCTCACAAAACGCCACACAGTTCTGGTCGCCTCTGTGGCCGACCCACACATCGCAAAGATGGCAGCCTCGAGAGGAACCGCCGAAGCCGTTTACGAAGCGGCAGCCGCGGCCCAGGCCCAGGCTGAGCGCCGTCTGACCGCCGAACGGCTCATTCGCCACGGGGTCACAGTCGTCGATGCGCCTCCGGAAGAGCTGGCTCCGGCCTTGGCGGACGCGTACCTCGCTCTCAAGACGGCCGGCCGTCTCTGAGAAGCCGTAAGGCGTCCGGAAATGCAGAAAGCCCCTGTGCCGGTTTCCCGGTACAGGGGCTTTCTCAACAATAGTTCGGCGGCGTCCTACTCTCCCACAGGGTCCCCCCTGCAGTACCATCGGCGCTG
>NZ_LOHS01000157.1 GCF_001642995.1 Streptomyces jeddahensis | reverse complement strand
CGCTGTCGCGGACGACCACCGTCTTGCCGCCGCCCTTACCGCCGCCGGCCGAGGCACGGCTGGTGCCGGTGCCGCAGGCGGCGAGGGAGGGAAGAGCGGCGAGGGCGGCGAGGCCGCCTGCTCCGCGCAGGAGCGCTCTACGACCTATCTGGGCATCACTCATGGCAATACTCCTCATCTGGGGACGCGTGGGACCAGCTGTGCGGGGGCTTTACCTCGCAGGTGCGGGGGGGATGGTGCAGGGCGGCGAACGGGGACAGAAGGCAACGCCCGCTTGCGCTGCCGGTCGCCGCTTCTGGGCGCGTGTTCGCCGTGGATCGACGTCCCCGACGACCTTGTGGTCGGGGTGACGCCGGCTAGAAGGCCAGGTGAGCGGCGGTGGGGATGCTGGAGCCGTCGCCAACGGTGACCAGCAGGGTGGCGACGGTCCTCAGCGCGACGCGTCGCGGTGGCGTCGGGGTGGCCGGGGTGGCACGGATGCGGTCCTCGGCACGGGCGCACTGTGGGTGGCGGAGTTCGAGTGCGGCGATCGGGGCATGCGCTCGACTCGTAGTCGATCAGTCATGATGCAATCGGCGGTCGCCCGAGGAAGAAGGTGAGAGGGAGAACAGGTCGTTCAGTCCAATGCTGGTGGTGATGCCCAGCAAGGTATTCAGGAAGCGGTGTACCCGCCGTCGACGGTCAGGACCGATCCGGTCACATACGACGACTCCGACGAGGCGAAGAAGAGCACCGCGTCGGCGACCTCCTCGGGGGTGGCGAGGCGTTGGAGCGGGATCGTGCTCTCGCGCTCGCGGCGGTAGCCCTCGGGGTCGGGCCTGCGCTGGAACGCCGCTTCGATGATCGGGGTGGCGGTCAGGCCCGGAGCGACGACGTTGACACGGATGTTGCGCGGGGCCCATTCGATCGCCGCGCCCTTGGCGAGCATGATGAGGCCCCCCTTGGCGGCGGAATACAGCACCTGCCCGGACATGCCGACCATGCCCAGCCGCGAACTGACGCAGACGAACGAGCCGCCAGTCTCGGGCATCAGCGGCGCGAAGTGCTTCATCACCAGGAACGCGCTGAGCAGGTTGCTCTCGAGCACGTTCTTCGCGTCGTCGCAGGCCATCTCGGTGAGCGGAGCGGTCGCCTGCAGGCCGTGGTTGAGGACGACGACGTCGACGGTGCCGAGAGACTCGGCGGCCTGCTTGGCCAGGCTCTCGACGAACGCCTCGTCGTTGAGGTCTCCGGGAACGTACAGGTCGTCGGGCTGAGCGCTGTCGAGTCGCTCCCTGCGGCCGGTGAGCAGCAGCCGCGCGCCCTCGCGGCGGAAGTGGGAACTCACCGCCTGTCCGATGCCACTGCTGGCGCCGGTCACCAGGGCCGTGACGTTGTTGAGTCTCATGTCAGGCATTCCTTTACGGGGGAGGTCGGTCGGGTTGCGGACTCGGCCACGGGGTCTTGTCCCTGGGGCCGGTCAGTTGAGGAATCCGCGGGCGTCGACCGACCAGCGCTGCAGCGACGTGCCCGTGCTGTCGGTGACGATCAGTTCCTCGAAGCCGAGGACGACCGGGCACACGTGGTTCGGCACGACCGGTACGACGCTGCCGACGCTGGGGCGGAACTCGCCGTCCGGCAGCGGAAGGAACCCGTGGTACTCATTGAGCTTGGCCAGTACTGCCTTCGTGCCGGCGATGCCGCCGTAGCCGATCTCGGGGCTGCCTTCGCGGCTGAGGGCTTTGGTGCCCACATCGAGGATGACCTGGTCGGGGACCCAGTCGCTGACCACGGTACCGGCGACGAACAACGCGATCTGGTCGTCCGTGCAGGCGCCCAGCCGGGCGTTGTTCAGGTCGCCGAAGACGTACTCGCCGGGACGGATCTCGGTGATCACGCTGCTGGTGGAGAACTCGAGGGTGGGCGTGGAGCCGGCGCTGACCACCTCAGCGGTGACCCCGACGTCGGCGAGGCTGCGTACCGCGGTGGTGAGCGCGGCCTCCTGGTCCTGCGCGGCGCGCTTGCGAGCGTCCGGACCCGAGCTGCCGTGACCTGGATAGGTGAAGACGCCCACCGGCACCAGACCGCGCTTGCGGGCGGCAAGCGCGAGATCGCCCGCAGCCTCGGGCGGCGCCCCGGAACGACGGGCGCCACAGTCGACCTCGATCACGACCTGCAGCCGGTCCGGTTCGTCTCCCATCGCGTCGGCGAGGGCCTCGATCGCCGCGACGTTGTCAACGCCGACCCGCAGCCGGGCGGACTCGGCGAGCCTGCGGATCCGGGGCTTCTTCGATCCCGCGGCCCAGATCGGGTAGGCGAGGAAGATGTCGTCGAACCCGGCCGCGGCGAAGACCTCGGCCTCACCGACATTTCCCGCGGTGATCCCGACCGCGCCGGCCTCGATCTGGCGCCGCCCGATCTCCACACACTTGTGCGTCTTGACGTGCGGCCTGACCTTGAGGTTGCGCTGGTCGGCGAAGCCCTGGATGCGGTCGATGTTGCCCTGCATGACGTCGACCAGCACGATCGGCGCGGGGGTGTCGATCCGCTCGACGAGAGCGTCGAGTGCTCGTTGCAGCCGGTTCACGCTGCCCTCCTTGTGGTTCTACCTGGAATGATCGAGGGGCGCGGGTGCTGACTGCCCCTGGATGCCGAATGCGCGCGGCCCGCGATATCGCGCGCACATGCGTACACCGCCGTCGGGCCCGCCCTACGCAGCGGTGCAGACCATCTGGATCTCGACCGGACTGTTGAGTGGCAACCCGGCGACACCGATCGCGGTGCGAGCGTGCCGTCCGTTCTCGCCCAGCACCTCGATGAGCAGGTCACTGGCCGCGTTGGCGACGTTCGACTGCTCACCGAAGTCCGGCGTACTGGCCACGAAGACCAGCATCTGCACGATCCGGACCCGGTCCAGATCGCCAACCGCCTGCACAGCGGCAGCGAGGCAGTTGAGCGCGGCATGGCGCGCGAGTGACCGCGCCGTCTCGAGCTCGACGTCCCTGCCGACAGTGCCCTGCCCCAGCAGCCAACCGTCCTTGTAAGGCAGCTGGCCCGAAATGTAGATGCTGGAGCCCACGGTCTGGTGGTGCACGTAGTACGGGTTGTCACGCAGCTCGGGAAGGGTCAGACCCAGGGCCTGAAGCCGATCGGAAGCCGAGCCGGTGTTCGCTGCCGACGTCACGGACTGGCTCATCGCGCCACCGCCGAGGACGGAACAGAGCACGTACCCACACAGTTGGCCATGAGAACCCGCTTCACATGAATTTTGATCATGTACTCGGTTCTCCTCTCGAGTAACAGTCGCGGCGAAACCCGGCATGATGGCTTAAAACTGCCACCGTATTGTCGTTTGTCGACGATATGGGTGCCTGTCGAGTGCTGTCAATAAAAACTTCGGCCTCGAGCACAGTCTGGAGCACCGCGTGCAGCTCGATCCGCCGCTGCCGGAAGCGACGGTCGACCCCGCGACCCGGCTCACCGGTCTATGCGGTCCGGTGTGGACGAGCATGTGCAGCACACCTGTCCGCATGACGATCGCTGACGGCGGCGGGATTCTCGAGCGGTTGACACGGATGGTCGAGTCGATCCGGATCCGCCTGGAAGGTGGATGCGGCAGGAACACGACCGTGGCGCGGAGGCAACTTACCAAGGAACAGCGGGAGTTGACCGCGCCGTTCTTGCCGATAGGCGAGTACGGCCCCCATCTTGAGCGGCTGCGGCGGACCGATCACGACAGTACAGGCGCTGGCATTCGGCTGCCCGAGTTGCAGCATGCGGCGGCTCGGACCGCCCGGCGGTCAGTGGGTGTCCGCCCGGCAGGCCGGGCACAGATCCCACCGGGTGGTCGCGCCCTCATCGATCGCGCAGTCCTGGAAGTCCCCCGGGTCCAAGCAGGGTGCCCCACCCACGCTGTAGTCGAGGTCCTGGACACCCGGCGGCTGATCCGTACTCGTCCTGCTCCTACGACATCTTGCCGTCCGCGGTTGTGCCTCCAGCATGGCGCACCGACCGTGGCTACGACTGAGGCCCGGACGCCGCACCAGTGATCCGGGACGGCGTCCGGGCAGGCCAAGAACGGGTGCTCGGACGGGCAGCGCGCGTTCGGCGACCGGTGATGCGGCGTGATAAGCACACCATGCGGGTCAGTGCGCCGTCTCGGCCATGTCGCAGGTGTGGCATACCACCCTGCGTGCCGGGATACGGCCGTACGAAGAGCCCAGGCCGTTCTGGTGGTCGACGCGTACCTGACGTACACGGGCGTGGTTCTCGCAGGTGGCCAAGCCGCAGCGCGAGCACACACCGATGCCGGTGGTGTCGCTGCGCGCCTCCTGGAGGCAGTCGTAGCACCTCATGTCCAACTCCGATTTCACTAGGGGCCGGGCGTGGCGGCCAACCAACACGCACAAACGCACAAACCCACCCAGGCCGCACACACCTACTCAAGGAGTTTGAAACGTAGGTCCCAGTTTAGACTTTGTCAAGACTAAGACTCGATCGCGATCGTATGACCGTGCGCGATGCAGTGAAGCAGCTTGACCTGACTATCAGTCAGCGTTCGCAGTCCAGAGGTACAGCGGCGCACTCCCGCCCCCGCACCTCGCGACCGCGCTCCAGGCAGAGTGGCCCGTTGAACGTCGGCACGGTGCGGACGGCGCCGCCGGGGTGCAACTCCGACCCGTCTACCAGGAGCGTTGAGGGCCGACGAGTCGCCGGCCGATCCCCGAGATCAGGCGACTCGGCGAGACCTTGAAGCAGTGCCGCGAGGCGTTCCTGGCCTACCGCGAGACCGGCCGCGCCGGCATCAAAGCCGCCGCCAACGGCTTCATCGAGCTTCACCGACGCGTCGCCCGCGGCTTCAGAAACCGTGCCGACCGACGGTTACGCATGCGCCTCGCCGGCGGCGGCTGACTTACCCCGAACTTTCAAGCAGGACGCGCCACTCAGACCTCGCTTCGCATGGCCTATGAGCTCGTTGAGCGGTGCAAGACAGTTCTGGTGTCCGCCGAGGGAGGTGAGGCGTCCTCAGGGCAGTGGCTGACGGCGGGCCGGTAACCGCGAGACCGCTGGGAGCGGGCACCTTCGTGGCCTCGCCTGGCTGCACATGGCGGGCAGTTGCCTCCGACCTCGACGAACTCGGTGGCATCGGCGCATTGGCCTGGTCGCGGTGCGCGATCGACTCCGTCATTGTGTGCGGAGCCGCTGACCGGACGGAGTCCGACCGATCGTGGCCCTGCTGGGAGCCCTGTCGACGGGCATGCTGCTGGCGGACCGGAGCCTTTCCGGATTTTCACCGTGCCTCGCAGCCACGGCGACGGGCGCCGACCTGCTGTGGCAGGTCAAGAGCGCCGTGGTGCTGCCGGTGCCTCGGTCCTGGAAGACGCCCCAACCTCGCCCGGATAAGGGCCGCGCCAGGTATCGCCGTGATGACCCGCAGGCAGGTGATGTCCGAACCCCGGCGTGCCCTGCACCGATGTCCTGCCCGTGGTCGCACACCTCGATCATCGAGTGCACCGGAGTCGAGGCCGGCTGCGCCAGGAGAGAACCGCGCGTATGACACAAGGCCGCCACGACCCGCCCTCTCCTGGAAGAACGGACCCGCCCGCACAGCTACCCCCGGAGCCGTAAACGCCCCGTCGCCCCCTACCCGTCCCACCGCGCCCGCGACCGGCAACCCTCACTCAAGATCCGATACAAGATCGCGTTGACAGTGCGGGCTTGATCGTTGACTTTTCGGCATTGGCCTACAACGTCACGGTGGCGAGCGGGCTTGGACACTTCACGCAGGCGGCGTGGCCTCATACATGCCGGGGCGTGCGTTCCCCTCGATCTCCCGTCTGGGCTCGCAGCCCCATGGGGAAATGGGCAGCCAGTTCCTGGCGGAACGCGTCGGTGTCGCCTTCCAGGGCAACCGCGGCCAACCTCTCGTGCTCGACGACCAATTGATGCGGATCCTCGCTGTAAGTGCGGTGATCGACGCTGAGGTGGAGGCGCAGCTTGGTCTCCCAGCCGTTCCAAAGACTCTGCAGGACGCCGTGCCCCGAGAGATCGTAGAAGAGCCTGTGGAAGCGAAGGTGCGCGTCGATGCTGGCCGGGATGTCGTCCTGCTCCATTGCCCGGTGGAGATCCTCGACGGTTTGCAGCAACTGAGGCCGCTCAGGACCGCGTAGTGCTTCGGCCGAGAGCTCGGCGGCGTACGGCTCGACAAGTAGCCGGACCGAGTCGATCTCGGCGACCTCACGAGCACTCACCTCTACGACGAACGCCCCACGGTAGGGGATCTTTACGACGAGCCCTTCCTCCTCCAGCTTGGTCAGCGCCTCGCGCAGCGGGGACCGGCTGATGCCGAGATCCGCGGCGATGTGTGCCTCGCGCAGCTGGCCACCAGGAGGTACGGTGCCGTCGAGGATGGCAGCACGCAGTGTGCGGTAGACGCCGTCCGGCGTCGTCATCCGCTGCTCCTGCCACTCGAACTTGTGGTCCACCCCGTCGCCCTCCTTGGTCGTTGTCGACCACTTGGTCGTTTGTCGACTATACCTCCGCTGATTTGGCATCGACACCTCAAGTGGTGATCTGCGCACGGAGCTCCCTCAACTCACAGCCGTCCCCCTTGCGGCTCGCGGGCGCGGTGACAGGTCGGCACCGAGGAACAGGGGCAGACAGCGGTTCGAGGGAGCGCCGACTGTGGCCGTGAAGTTGTTGACAGTCGATGGCCATCTGGTCGACAATCGACCCAGAAAATGGTCGACAATCGACCAGAGCACAGGCTGCTCCGCTGAAGCACTAGGAGGACCAGTGGGATTCGACGTCAAGCCCAAGTTCGTGACGTTCGACATGAACGGAACGCTGATCAACTTCCGCATCAACGACACGATGCGTGAGGTCCTGGGCGACCGGCTGCCGGCCGAGGTCGCCGATGAGTACCTGCGGATCTGCAAGGCGTACCGGATCGACGAGTGCACGGGCGCGTACCAGCCGTTCCACCAGGTCGTCGCGCGTTCCATGGAACGCGCCTCGCGCAAGGTCGGTCTCGAGTACCGCGAGGACGAGGCGCGCGCGGTGTACGAGCGCATCCCCACCTGGGGCCCGCACCCCGGTGTCACCGAGGCGCTGAACCGCCTGGCCGAGGAGGTCCCGCTGGTCATCATCACCAACAGCGACACCGCGCACGCCGTGCGCCTCGCGGAGAACCTCAAGGCCCCCTTCGAGGTCGTCATCAGCGCTGAGGAAATGGGCGTCTACAAGCCGCGACTCAGCTCGTTCGAGTACATGTTCGACAAGCTCGGCGTGACACCCGACGAGCTCGTGCACGTCTCCGCGAGCCCGATGTACGACCTGCGCTCCGCGGCCATCATGGGCATCGAGAACAAGGTGTACGTCGACCGCGGCTGGGAGCACGACGAGCACTGGCTCGGCTACGAGCGGATCACCGACATCGCCGACCTCCCGGTCCTCTTCGGTCTGCCGCGCCCCTGACACCCGAGCGGAGAACTGAGGAAATGATCCACAGCAAGGTGGTGGCGGAATGAGTCAGCCCCTGCCTCAGACCGTCAAGGGTGACTCGGCTTCAGAAAGGCTCCAGGCCCTGGGACTGAAGCTACCCGTCCTCGCCGGCACCACGTACCTCGTGCCCCACCGGACGGTGGGCTCCACCATCCACCTCTCCGGCCAACTCCCCTTCAAGGACGGCGAGCTGCTGGGGCAGGGCGTTGTCGGCCGGGACGTGGAGCTGGAGACCGCGCAGGAGCTCGCGCGCCATGCCGCGCTCAACGCGCTCGCCGCTGCTGTGCAGGCGGTGGGCGACCTGGAGCGGGTCCGGATCGTGCAGATGCTGGTCTTCGTGGCCAGCACGCCGGACTTCGGTGAGCAGTCGAAGGTCGCCAACGCGGCCAGTGAACTGCTCATCGAGGTACTGGGTGAGAACGGACGGCACGCCCGCACCGCGATCGGTGTCGCCGGGCTGCCGCTCAACACCCCTGTCGAGATCCAGGTCGTCTGCACCGCTGTGTAGCGGCGAGCCACTCATGAGCAGCGCGGCGGTGGCCCGGCTTCGACAGGCACTCGACGCCCTCGGCCAGCACGATCGACACCCCGGTGCAGATCGTGCTGGCCGATGCGAGGGGCGATTTCGCTCAGGCACCTCGCCACTCCCGAGGAGATCGCCGACGCCGTCCTGTTCCTCGCGTCGTCGGAGTCCTCGTACATCACCGGGGCAACGCACCCCGTCGACGGCGGCCACACCGCCTTCCAGCAGCGGCCCACGCGGTTCCCCGAGACAGATGAAGGACACACCATGAACGCCCTCGCGGCACCACCCCGAAACGGAGAGCTCGGCTTCTGGGTGGCCCAACTGGCCGACAAGAAGCCCTCGTTCCCTCGCTTCACCGGCCAGGACTCCGTCGACGTGGCCATTGTCGGCGGCGGCTACACCGGCTTGTGGGCGGCG
>NZ_LOHS01000156.1 GCF_001642995.1 Streptomyces jeddahensis | reverse complement strand
CCGCATACGGGGCGATCTTCGCCTCGGCGAGCGAACGCACCGTCTCACGGAGCAGATCGTGCTCTTCCGACGGCCGGTACAGATCGAAATGCTGGTTCATCGGTCGGGACTCCAGTCCGCTTGCACGGGATGATGGTGAGGTGAACGGGACGAGGTCGGGGTGCTGCTGAAGGGATGCTGCGGTCGCGGCATTCAGTTCATGGCACTCAGTTCCCTCCAGTATGCACACCGAGTGCCATCTCCTCCGCCCGATGTTAGGTTCGCCCTCATGAGCGAGGCACCCCGTCGCGGTACAGCATCCGATGCGACACCCCCGAAGCCGCCCATAAGGGACTCCCTCGTCGCGGCCGCCTTCCAGCTCTTTCTCGAGCGCGGGTACGAGCAGACGACGGTCGACGACATCGTGACGCTGGCGGGGGTCGGACGCCGGTCGTTCTTCCGGTACTTCCCGTCCAAGGAAGATGTGGTCTTCCCGGATCACGAGCGCTGCCTTGCGGACATGACGGAGTTTCTGAGCTCCGGCTCGGACGATGACGACCCGGTGGAGCGGGTCTGCGACGCGGCCCGGCTCGTGCTGCGTATGTACGCCGAGAACCCGACGTTCTCCGTGCAGCGTTACCGGCTCACCAGAAAGGTGCCCGGGCTGCGCGCGTATGAGCTGTCGGTGGTGTGGCGGTACGAGCGCGCCCTCGCCGGGTATCTGCGCGAGCGTTTCGCGGGGCGCCGTGACGGCACCCTGCACGCGGACGTGATCGCCGCCGCGGTGGTGGCGGCGCACAACAACGGGCTCCGCTCCTGGCTGCGTTCGGACGGGCAGGGCGACGCGGCCGCCGCGGTCGACCACGCGCTCGACCAAGTCCGCGACACCTTCGGCGCCGGGGTTTCCGGCGGCGCCCGCATCACGCCGGAGGAACCGGAGGACGTGGTCGTCGTCATCTCCAAGCGGGGCACGCCGATGTGGCGCGTGGTCCGGGAGATCGAGTCCTCGCTCCGGGAGGACTGAAGACCGTCCCGGCTCGCTGCACCTCTTTCCCGAACCCCGGGTACGGAGTGCCTTTACTCGTGGCACTCAGTGCCATACTCTGGTCGCGTGCACGGCGTTCCGAGCACATCAGATTCCGGCCCGAGTGCAGGGAGATGACATCGTGTTCCACCCAGGGACAGGGACAGCGATCGCCGAGAGCCGACTCGACGCCACGGCTGACAACGGCACCGCCACCACCTCCGCGGACCCCGCCGCCTTCGACGGCCTGTGCTTCCAGCGCTGCCAGTGGTGCGGCACCCCCTCGTTCCACCGTCTGCTCTGCCCGGTCTGCGCCTCCAGCGACCTGCGGACCGAGCACAGCGCGGGCAGGGGGGTCGTGCGCCGCACGACGGTGATCCACCGGGGCACTCCGTCGGCCCGCAACGAGTCGCTGATCGAGATGGCCGAGGGGTTCACCGTGCGGGGCCGGGTGCTCGGCCCGCCCGCCGCGGTCCACCCCGGCGACCGGGTACAGCTCTCCAGGGCCGAGGACCCGGTCCGCAAGGAGCCGTTGTTCCAGCTCATGGACGAGCCGTTCCGACCCTGGGCGTGAGGCCGTAACCCGGGCACCCTCCTCAGATTCCTGGCGCGCCGACCACACCCACGCCCTCGCCTGGCTCAACCACCGCGGCGGAGCCCCCCGCTCCCGCAGCCGCCGCTTCAACGCCTGCCACACCTTCTACATCCGGGCAGTCGAGACCGGCCTCTGCCGGCACAACCCCTTCGAACGAGACGGGCGTCAGGGAACGTTCGACGAAGTCGAACGTCGCGGCGTGCGCTGTCACCAGCATCAGTGGCCGGTGAAAGGCAGGCGGCCCGGCGACGACAGAGCGTGTTACTGTGGACGCCGCAGCGACGACTGGGTCTGCTGCGGAGATCGGAGGAGGTGAGTTGATGACTGTCGTGGAGACCACTGCCGTGTGCAGTGCCCGGATCATCCTCACTTCCCGGGCCTCGTCCTGACCGCACCTGCCTTTCGCTCTCCTAGCGGGAGTTCTTCGTCGCACGTGCCGTCCGGAGGGGCCCCTTCCCAAGGGTCTCCACGTTGTTTCATCAACCTGCTTCTCAGCAACCCCCCTTCTTCTCTCCTGCGCGCGTCCTGACTCGGGCCGACTACGGCTGGGACGAGGAACGCGACCATTCCTTCGCCCCCTTCCGCGCCGACGGGCTGGTTCCCGGCCGGATCGTGCGGGCCGAGCGCGGCCTGCGCGGCGTGGGCCTGCACGAGGCCGACGAGGGCCTGGACCAGGCCTTCGCCGAGATCACCGAGCTCGCCGGGGACTGCCGCTTCGCCGACTGCGCCCACACCACCGAGCCGGGCTGTGCCGTCCTGGCAGCCGTCGAGTCCGGTCACCTCACCCGGCGGCGCCTCGACAGCTACCGCCGGCTGCTGCGCGAGAACGCCTATGCCGCCTCCCGCACCGACGCGCGGCTGCGCGCCGCGCAGGAACGGCCCAAGAAGGACATCGCGCGCATGCGGCGCGCCATCAACCGGTCCGGCAACCCCCAAACCTGACAGAAAGGAAGCCACCATGGACCTTCCCCGCATCTTCACCATCCGCGAGAGCAGCCACCGCATCCACAACCCGCTGACTCCCGACAAGCTCGCCGCCCTGGGCCAGGCACTCCACCTGGCCCCCGGGACACGGCTGCTCGACCTGGCCAGCGGCTCGGGCGAGATGCTGTGCACCTGGGCGCGTGACCTGGGCTTCACGGGCACGGGCGTGGACATCAGCACGGTCTTCACCGAGCAGGCGCGGGCCCGCGCCGTCGAGCTCGGCGTCGCCGACCGGGTGGAGTTCGTCCACGGCGACGCCTCCGGTCATGTCGCGGACGAGCCGATCGATCTCGCCGCCTGCGTCGGCGCCACCTGGATCGGCAACGGCGTCGCCGGAACGGCCGAGTTGCTCAGCCGCAGCCTCCGCCCCGGAGGTCTGATGCTGATCGGCGAGCCCTACTGGCGTCGGACTCCGCCGGACCAGGAGGCCGTGAAGGCCTGCCACGCCAACAACCTGTCCGACTTCCTGCCGCTGCCGGAGCTGATCGAGCAGTTCGGCGACCTCGGGTACGACGTCGTGGAAATGATGCTGGCCGACCAGGACAGCTGGGACCGGTACTGCGCGGCACAGTGGCTCAACCTCCGCCGCTGGCTCGACCGGAACCCGGACGACGAACTGGCGCCCGAGGTACGGGCCGAGCTCACCACCCAGCCCGCACGCTACGCGCGCTTCATGCGTGAGTATCTCGGTTGGGGAATCTTCGCCCTGATGAAGCGCTGATCGTCTGATCCGCGCGGGGCCGGGCGGCACGCCGTCTGGCCCCGCGCGGGGACGACCGCCTACCGCAGTGTGTGGACGACAAGGCTGACGGCGACGCCGGAGGAGCGGATCTCTCCGGCGAGCTTCACGGCGGCCTCCACCGACCAGGACCGGGCTCGGTGTGGACCGAACTGCCCCCGGTGTCAGCTGTTCATGCCGCCCGCGAAGGGCATCGTCTGCCAGTGGTCGACGGCTGGTTTGAGGTACTCCATCAGCTCGGGCAGTTGCGGGACCAGCGTGAGAGTGGCGACGACCCGCAGCATGCCCAGGGCGTTGACGAAGCCCATGACGTCCTCGTTGAGCGGCCTCATGCCGTTGCGCCGGGCGCCGCGGTTGTAGGCGGATTCGTGCTCGGGTCCGAGAGCGGCCAGGTCCCACTCGACGGGCCCCAGCGTGACCAGTTCGAAGTCGGCGTAGAGGTCGCCGTCCACCCCGGAGAAGATGTTCGCGGGCGGGGAGTCGCCGTGGATGGGCTGGAGGTCGACGCCCGGGAACCGGGTCTCGAAGGCCGTGCGTGAGCGCACGAGGGGTTCGAGGATCTGCCACTCGCGGCGGGCGCGGTCCAGCTCGGCCGCACCGATCAGGGTGGGGTGCTGGTCGAGCCGGGCGAGGCTTTCTGCGATGAACCGCGGCTCGGCCGCGGACAGAAACTCCAGGCGGCCCGGGTAGGTGCGCAGTGCCGCGTGCAGGTCGGCGACGCTCTCGCTGTTCGCCACGTAGTCGGGTTCCTTGTCCCGGTCCTCCTCGACGAACGGCCAGAACGTCATCGAGAAACCGTCGCGTTGCACGGGTTCCCGCGGCACGAGCGGGCTGGGCGCGATCACGGGGACTCCCTGGCCGGCGAGCCAACGTGTCACGTCCAGTTCATCCTGCTGGCGGCGGGCGAGGGCGGCCAGGTCGTCCGGGTGCGGCAGGACGGTGGGAATCCGGGCGACGATCGGCGAGGGCGCGAGGTGGACGACGACGGAGAAGACGTCGTGGAGCACCGTGGGGTCGGTGACGGTCAGGCCGAGCTCGCGCCCTGCCGCGACGGCCGCCTCGACGGCAGCGGAGGTGCGGCCGGCGAGCTGGTGTGGTGTCAGGAAGGTGGTCATGGCTCCATCGTTTCGGCGGATTTTTCCGGATTGTTGGGCAGGTCGGAGCGGGGGCGGGGCTGTTCGCGGCGGAGGCGGACCGACAGGGTCAGCGCCTGCGACCGGCACGCAGCTCCAGCCGCTCCCCTTCGAAGCGTGCGCGGAAGCTGCGGTCGTGCGAGACCGCGACCACCGCCCCCGGGTACGCCGCGAGCGCCGCCTGAAGGTCCTCGACCAGGTCGAGCGCGATGTGGTTGGTCGGCTCGTCGAGGACGAGGAGGTCCGCGGGCCGGGTCACCAGGCGGGCGATCTGCAGCCGCCGCTGCTGGCCCGCGGACAGGGCGGCAACCGGGACGTGCAGGTCCTCCTCGCGGAACAGGCCCAGTGCCAGGAGCTGTTCGGCGTACTCGTCCGGCAGCCCGGGCCGCCCGGCAGCGAACGCGGCGAGCAGTGGGAGCCGCGTGGAATGCGCGGGCAGTTCCTGCGCGAGGTAGCCGATCCTGGCGGGGCGGCGTGCCGTGCCCGCGTCCGGCTCCAGGTCGCCCGCCAGGACGCGCAGGAGCGTCGTCTTGCCCGCGCCGTTCTCGCCCGTGACCAGCAGCCGCTGTCCGGGCGCGATTGCAAGGAGCCCGTCCAGACGCAGCCGCTCGCCGACCCGTACGCCGTCGAACTCGGCGAGGGGGCCCTGGGCGGGGCCGGCTGCCGCCGACAGCGCCGCCGTGAACCGCAGGGGTTCCGGCGGTGCCGCCACCGGGTTGCGCCGCAGCTGGGCCAGGCGCTCCCGGGCGGAGCGCACCTGCCCGCCGAGCTTCGCCTCGCTGGACCGGCGGTGCTTGCCGAAACCCTGCTTCGGGTCGCGGCCGGTGGTGGCAAGGCGCCTCCCCGCGGCCTCGAGCAGCTCCTCCATGCGGGCCACCTCCTCGGCCCAGTCCGCGTACCGTTGCTCCGCGCCGCGCCGGGCGGCGGCCTTCGCGGCGCGGTAGCCGGCCCAGCCGTCGCCGTACCGGAACACCGTGCGCGCATCCCGGTCGACCTCGAGGATCGTGGTGGCGATGCGTTCCAGGAATCCGCGGTCGTGGGTGACCGCGACGACGGTGCCGCGGTGCGCGCGCAGGTGCTCCTCCAGCCAGCGGACGGCCGCCGCATCGAGGTGGTTCGTCGGTTCGTCGAGGAGCAGCAGTTCGGGGGCAGCGGCCAGGACGCAAGCGAGCGCGAGCCGAGACTGCTCGCCGCCGGACAGCGAGCCGAGCAGGCGGTCGCGGGTGATCTGCGCGAGCCCGAGCCCGTGCAGCGCGGCATCCACACGGGCGTCCGCCTCGTATCCGCCGCGTTCCTCGTATGCGATCAGCAGTTCGCCGTACGCGGCGAGATCCTCTTCTGCTGCCTCGCCGAGGGACTCCTCCGCCACCCGCAACTGGCGCTCCATGTCGCGCAGTTCGGCGAAGGCGAGGTCGACGGCGTCCTGCACGGTGCAGTCCGCATCGAGGTCGAGGGTCTGGGCGAGGTGGCCGATGCCGCCGGGGAAGCTGACGGTGATCTCCCCGGCGTCCGGCATCTCGGCTGCGGCGAGCAGCCGCAGCAGGGTGGACTTGCCGGAGCCGTTCTCGCCGATGACGGCGGCCTTCTCGCCCGGACGGACGGTGAAGGAGACCTGGTCGAGGACGGTCCGGGTGCCATAGGACTTGGTGACGTCCTTAACGGACAGCTGCGCCACGGCAGCGGGGGCGACGGTGGGCACAGCGGTATGGGCGCGGTCGCGCATATGACTTTCCCTGGGCATACGAAGGGTCTACGGGCAGCAGAAACGGCGGCATCGGCCGTGCCCGGACTCAGACGAAGAAGAGGAAAGCCATGCCCCCACCATAACAAGCCGAATCGTCTTGCTTCAGTTCATGCGTGTCGCGAAGTCCGTGATCCGCAGCACCTCGTTCCTCCAGGGCGCTTCTATCCCTGACCCACGGTGCAAAGTAGCCCTCGGCCTCCGGTGACGCTCAACTGTCGGTGGGCTTCGCTCCGGCATTCATCACTTATCGGCGTCCATCACAGGGCGGCGGCCGTCGATGCGGCCGCGGGCCCGTCCGTAATTGGCTTGCCCTGGCCACGGGTCAACGCTGCACTGTGACCAGACACCATGAGTCGTGGTGCCGGTATCCCGAGGAGGCAGCAGCAGCAATGGAGATCCGTCCCACGACCGACAAGGATCTCGACGTCTTCGTCGACACAGTCCATGCCGCATTCGGGCGCTTCCCGGAAACCCCGATAGAGGGCGGCGGGCTCTGGTGGTCGGCGCTCGAAATGGACCGCTGCATGCTCGCCCTGACGGCGGACGGGCGGCCCGTCGGCACCGCCGGCACGCATTCCTTCGAGCTCACCCTGCCCGGTGAGACCCTCGTCCCGGCCGCCGGGGTGACCGCCGTCGGGGTCCTGCCCTCGCACCGGCGCCAGGGCGTGCTCAGCGCGATGATGCGGCATCAGCTCACCGAGCTGCGGGCCCGCGGGGAGTTCCTTTCCGTGCTGCTGGCCTCTGAGGCCCCGATCTACGGCAGGTTCGGCTACGGACCGGCGACCTACACGGCGCGGCTGACGGTGCCGCGCCACAAGGCCGCCCTCGCCGTTCCCCGGGCGCGCGGAGTGGCGCAGGCACCATCGACCGGCTCGGACAACGGCTCGGTCGAGGTGCTGCGTAGGGCCGAGTGCGGCGAGATTCTGGAAGAGGTCTACGACCGGTATCGCCGCGCCCAGCCCGGTGCGCTGTCCCGGCCGCACCGCTGGTGGGCCTTGCGCGCGGGGCAGCCCCCGATCTCGCCGGCGCCGCGCTACGTCGCTGTCCACCGGGACGCCGACGGCGTCCCGGACGGGTACGCCAGCTACTCGATCGAGTCCGGCACCCTGACGGTCGACGAGACCATCGCCACCGACGACGCCGTCTTCACGGCCCTGGCCCGGTTCGTATTCGGACACGACCTGGTCTCTCAGGTCGTGTTCCAGCACGTCCCGTCCGATCACCCGCTGCGCTGGCAGTTCGCGGACTTCCGCGCCGGCGAGGTGAGCGGCGACATGGACTGGCTCTGGGTGCGGCTGCTGGACGTCCCGCGTGCGCTGACCGCGCGCGGCTGGTTCATGGACGGCGAGCTCGTCCTCGACATCGACGACCCGTTCCTCGGCGAACACGACCGCTACCTGCTGACCATCCGGGACAGCAAGGCCGACTGCGTCCCGACGGACCGGAAGCCCGACCTGTCCCTGGACATCAGCGACCTGGGCTCCATCTACCTCGGCGGCACTGCCCCGAGCACGCTCGTGCGTGCCGGACACATCCGGGCCCACCGCCCAGGCGCGGCCACCCTCGCTGACGCACTCTTCCGCGCCGAGCGCTCCCCGCACTGCCTGCACTGGTTCTGACCGCGCTCGCAGACCCTGCACAAGTCTCGTTCGTCGGCTACTCGTTCGGCCTGACGAACAGGCCGGAGACGAAGCATCGGGAGTACGCCGATGGTCAACGGCTACTTCGCACCGTGGATCAGGGACAGGAGACCGGGACTGACCGCGAACCCACGGGTCTCTCCCCGGAATCGGGGCATCGCACCCTTGGGTTCGTGCTGAAGAACCTTCAGTTTCCGCGAACTCGCGGGGATCGCCGGCCTTGGGACTGGTGAGCTCGCATGTTCAGATGTCGCGTATTCCGCTCAGGCCTGCCTGTTTGCATGACGTTGAGTGATTGATCTGCGGGGCTTGGCTTCGGCTGGGCGTGTGCAGGAAGATCGCGGCATGGACTCCATCGACAGTCTCCAGAGCGTGCGGTCGCCGCGGTTGCGGCCCGGGGACCGGGTGCGGATCGTCGCTCCGGCCTGTCCCCCCAGCCGCGAGGGAGTCGGCCGTGGCGTTGAGCTACTGACGTCATGGGGGCTTCGGGTCGAGTTGGGTGAGCACGTCTTTGACCAATGGGGGTATATGGCCGGCCGGGATGAGGATCGTGTCTCCGACCTGAACTCTGCGTTCGGCGACCCGGGCGTCCGCGCTGTGTTTGCCGCCATGGGCGGCAAAGGCACCTACCGCATCGTCGACGACCTCGATACCGACGCGCTGCGCCGTGATCCGAAACCGGTGGTCGGCTTCAGCGACATCACCCACCTCCACCTCGCCCTATGGGCTCGATGCCGATTGTCCTGCTTGCACGGCCCCTTCCCCAACGCGAGCGACGAATGGTGCGGGCCCGCATCAGCCGACGCCGTTCGCCGCGCGCTGATGACCACCGACCCCGTCATCATCCACAGGGACACCAGCCAAGCCAGTGCGGCAGTCACCGTCGAGGGCACCGCGACCGGTGTCCTGATCGGCGGCAACCTTGACGCGATCCGCACCGAGGCCGGGGCCGGTCTACCGAACCTCAAGGGGGCGATCCTCTTTCTCGAACACAAGAGAGGCACAGGGCTAGGGGAGGTCGACCGCGCGCTGACCCAGCTGACCCGTACTGGGGCCCTGGACGGGTTGCACGGTGTCGCGCTCGGCCAGTTCATCGGCTTCGACCAGGATGCCGATGACCCGACCCTGGGGGGATGGGGCATCGCCGACGTCCTGCGTGACCGACTGACTCGCCTGGGCGTTCCTGTCCTCGGCGGGCTCCCTGCCGGACACGGCCCACACCCTCCGACCATCCCGCTCGGCACTCAGGCCACGATCGACACCGCCGCCGGAACCCTGACGGTTCAGCCAGCCGTCACCTGACCGTTGACTGCCTTACCCGGGGCAGGGCCCACAGCGGTGGCCGACTGCCCGGTCTTTCACCGTGTGTGGTCTCCTCGCGTATCGGCCCGCGAGAGTGGTGGGCTCGCATGTTGAGGTGTCGCGTATTCGCCAACGTCATCAGTAGATCGTGATTGTGTGTCGGGGCTCTGCGGCATGATGATCGCCGTGATCTGCGCGGCCGTGCGGGTGGGCTGTGCTGGAGGGCATGGAGTCGTCCGTCCGTACACCCGCTTCCGGGGCCGGTGTGGTCACACAGTTGCACAGCCGGCGAAGTAGCGTACGTCGCAGTCCCGTAACAAATGGCCCCTGTCCGTGGTCCCGTCGGCCCTGCAGGGGTCTTCTGTCGACCATGAACCCAGGTCCCAGACCCCTGGCCGCCGCCTGCATGGCCGTGCTGGTCCTCGCAGGGTGCGGCGAGGACCAGCACGGCGGCGGGAAACGCCGCCCTGCCCCCGGCCCCGCCGTCGTCACCCCCTCCGCGTCCGCGCCCGTGCCGCAGGGCAAGGGCGGCAAGCTACCCGACGACGTCAACGGGGACGGCTTTCCCGACCTGCAGATCCCCGTCCAGTCCGACACGCGGGTTGCCTTCGTGTACGGGTCGCGCGCCGGGCTGAAGCCAAAGGTACGGACGGTGCTGGGCCGCAGCGGCTTCGGCTTCCCGCCGAACGCCAGAACGCAGGACCCCGAGTACATCGCGGAGGTGGCCACCGCCGATCTGGACGGGGACGGCTTCCCCGACTTCGTCGGCACCACTACCCGCGAGCGCGGCCCGGCCGAGCAGAGGCGCTACACAGAATCGGACCGCATCGACCCGTACATCGCCTGGGGCACCCCGGCCGGCCGCCCGAAGCCCGGTCGCAAGGCCACCCGGGTCGCCCTGCCCGGGGAGCTCGCCGGGCGCGGCATCCACACCGAGCCGGCTGCGGGCGACTTCGACGGCGACGGACACGCCGACCTCGCGCTGGACTCCGGCCGCTCGGTGACCCTGCTGTACGGCCCGTTCGACCGCTCAGGCCGGCCCGCCCGCACCGGCAGCCGCCCACTCGCGCAGCAGCCGCCGGGCCGGCTCATCGCCGACCGGACCGCGCCGGGCCGGGCCACCGGCCTGGTGGTGAAGTACGGCGACGACGGCGAGCAGAGCGGCTCCCTGTACTTTCCAGCCGGTGCGGGTGGCATCGCCCCCACCGGCCGGGAGCTGCGCGCCGGCAACGCCCTCGCCTTCGGCGACTTCGATGGCGACGGCAGCCGCGACCTCGCCGTCGCCGACGACGGCAGCCGCAACGACGAACCCGGCTACGAGAGCGAGGGGCCGTCGGTCCACGAGATGGTCACCGTCTACTTCGGAGGCAGCGAAGAGACCGTCGACTTCCGCGTGCCCGGCAGTCGCGGCCTGGCCGCCGCTGACACCGATGGCGACGGCCGCGACGAGCTGGCCGTGGCCGCCAACCGGCGCCCCAGGTCGTCTGGTTTCGGTCAGGAGCTGACGGAGGTGTTCAGCCTCGACCGCTCCGGCGTCAAGGACCGGCACAAGCTGCAGCGCACCATGCCGGCACGCGTGGACGGCGCGAAAGTACGCAAGTCCGCCCGCCGCGCCTGGCTGTACGCGGGCACGGACCTCAACGCCGACGGCAAGGACGAGATCGTCCTCAGCTGGGGCGTGGACAGTCTCTTCGCCCTCTACGGCCAGCGGCCCACCCACTGGTGGATCACCGACGGCCGCTCGGACCTGGTCGTCTTCACCACCCTTCCGTACATGCAGGAAAAGTAAGGCGGTCCGCCAGGCTCAGCTCCGCCAACTGTGGCGCTCAGTCGGTACACCACTGTGAGGCACGTCTTGAGGCGGCGAGCTCCGGCTCTGCCGGCCCGGACCAGTGCTCGCTCACTCAGGTCTCGAGCGCTGCGGCTGCCCGGTGCGGCAGCGACCTCCGTCGGCGGTCGACCTCCTGCCCCAGGAGGCGGCTCATGGAGCGCGTCGGTGACGGCCGGGCATGTCGGAGGGAGCTGCCACCATCGGGAGGTGCTGATTCCCAGAGCGGTTGCCGTGGTCGTCGATGGCCCACGAGTCTTGGTCATCAAGAGGTTCCTGAGGCACCAAAGGCCGGATGACTGTGTGATGTGTGAGGACAGTCATTGGACGGGGCCAATGTGTCCTGGACATCACTACGCCGTCCTTCCCGGTGGTCACGTTGAGGAGGGTGAGAGCGCCGAGATGGCAGCGTTGCGCGAACTGGAGGAGGAGACCACGCTTGCGGCGAGGATCGACCAGCTGCTGTGGACTGGCCGACACAATGGCCGGCCCGCCTCGTACTTCCTCATGACGGACGTCACCGGCACCGCTGTCTTGTCCGGGTTCGAGGCCGAGGCCAATGGGCCAAACGACAGCTATCAGCTGCTGTGGGCAACGGCTGACGAGTTCGACCAGCTGAACCTGCATCCTGCTGACGTCCGGGAGCCGCTTACTCGGCTGCTACGAAGTCAAGGACCGGGGCGCTGTCAAAACTCGTGAACAACACAGTCCGTGGATCCGGGTGCCTCCCAATGCCGTCACCAACTGGTGTCACGAGTCGCGAACAAAGCCAGCCCGTCATGCAGCGGACGCGATACGGGTCCGCACCAGTTCGGCATCGGTGAAGTGGACACGGAGCATTCGCTTCCCCCGTGTGGCCTGGGCCTTTTGGGCAGAGCAAAAGGCCTGGTCGACCATGCTCGCGTCCGCGATGCTCGAGTTCAACGCGGCGCGAGGGGCGCGAATCTTGTCACATACCAGGCAGTCTGTCCCGCCGCGCCCGGCGACCACGATGACGACCACGGGGGAACGAGCCGGATACGAGCACCTGGCGGGTTGCCGGATACGACTACCGGTCCTGCACCTGACGCACACGAAGGGCGGCCCGGCTCCGGCTGAGCCGCCCTTCCTGCTGTTCAGACGACGGCCGCGCGTACGTCCTGCCCGGTCCGAGTGGCCAGCCGCAGGAAGTTCCGCACGGGGCGTCGTCGGGGGCGACAGACGGCAAGCCGTCGACCACGAGCGGCGCCGGAGGAGGTCAGGCATAGAACACCAGGACACTGCCGGGAGTGCCGACCGCTGAGCGGGCGCTGGCGGCGCTGCCCCAGCAGGCCTCTTGAAGGAGCCTTCCCGGACGGCTTCCAGGACCTTTCGACGAATCCCAACTTCCTGTTCTTTGTCGTCGGGGCCGCTAGTGCCTGCGGCCCGTAGCGGAGGCGAAGCCCAGCCAGGTGTGGCGGTTGCCCCACCAGCACCAGCCGACCTTCGGGGCGTTGCGCCGCTCGCGACCGTCCCGCCCCGTGCCGTTGCTGAGCCAGATCGCCGGAGTGCGGGCGTCCAGGGCGCCGTTTGCCTTGCGTAGCCGGGAACCGATGGTCATGAAGCACCGGTTGCGCTCGAGGACCGCCGGCTGCTGGAGCACCCAGTGGATGCCTTCGGTGAGCAGCAGCGGGGTGCGGTTCTCCTTGGTGAGGGCGGGCAGTGCCTCTTCCGGGCTCCAGTTGGCCATGTGGTCGCCGCGGTCGAGGCTGGTGACGAGGTAGAGGGGGGCGTCGGGCAGCTCGACGGTGCAGGGGGCGAAGCGGTCGACGTCGGGCATGTCGGTGACGACGAAGCCGGGCTTGCCGTCGTGGCGGAGCAGCGGTGCGAGGGTGGAGGCGGGGGCGCGGTCCGGGTGGACAGCGAGCAGGGCGTCGCTGTCACCGCTGCTGGCGTCCTCTGCGAAGCTGCGTACTTCGTCGGCGGCTATCCCCGCCAGCTCGTGCACCCCAAGCCCGATCAGGCGTTCTGCCTGGGTGGCGAGCGGCGGGAGAGGGGGCACGGTGGAGGTGGACGAGGTATCGGGCAAGGCACTCCTCGGTTCGGTCTGGAGCAGTAGACCTGAGATCAACGAGGCGGCCTGCCGGAATGTTCCCGGTCCGCCGGCGCTGCGACAGACTCCCCGGACGGACTAGCGCTAGCCCGGCATCACGAGCCGCTCCCTGGTTGAGCCCACAACCAAATGGAGCCACGCACCGCCGAAAACCGGACCCGGTCGGCGTGCAGTCGATCTGGCGGCTCGGGGTCGCGGCGAGGCCTTCGCTGATGCCCCTGGGTGCTTGTGCGGCTACCTCCTCGTCCTGGGCCCGTGGAGAAGGCCGATCACCCGAGTGAACAGCCTGTCGGTCTTCTCGGTGCGGTCGAAGGTGGTCAGTGTGAGCATCGGCCTGAACCTCTGCCGGGCGATCGCCTTGGCGTAGGTGAACTCCTTCAGGCCGTCGGGCCCGTGGATGCGGCCGAAGCCGGAGTCGCCGACACCACCGAAGGGCAGGCTCGGTATGCCGGCGAAGCTGATCACGCCGTTGACCGCGGACATGCCCGAGCGGATCCGCTCGGCGACGGTCATGCCGTGGCGCTTGCTGAAGACCGTGCTTCCGAGGCCGTAGGCGGTCGCGTTGGTCAGTTCGATGGCTTCGTCCATGTCCCGCACCTTCGCGACGGTCATGGTCGGTCCGAAGGTCTCCTCCTGCACCGCCAGGGAGTTCTCCGGCACGTCGACCAGGATGGTCGGCTGCACGTAGCGCTCACCTACGGCGTCGAGGCCGCCGACCACCGCGCGGCCGCCCTTGTCGAGGGCGTCCTGCACGTGCCGGCGGATGACGTGCAGCTGGCTCGGCATGGTGATCGGTCCGATCTTGCCATCGGCGCCCGCGTGCAGGCGGGCGGCCTTGGTGGTGAGTGCGTCGACGAACTCGTCGTACACCTGCTCGTGGACGTAGACCCGCTCGACGCCGATGCACGTCTGCCCGGCGTTGCTGCACGCACCCCAGAGCGCCGCGTCGGCCGCGACGGGGATGTCGGCGTCGGCGTCGACGATCACAGCGTCCTTGCCCCCGGCTTCGATGACCACCGGTGTGAGCGTCTCGGCGCACGCGGCCATCACCTTCTTACCGGTGGCCGTCGATCCGGTGAAGGCGATCTTGTCGGCCCCGGCGTGGCACAGTGCGGCGCCGGTGGCGCCGAGGCCGGTGACGACCTGGAGGACCGGACGGCCCACGGCCTCCTCGAATCGCTCGGCGAGCCACACGCCCACCCCCGGGGTGTACTCGCTGGGCTTGAAGACCACGGCGTTGCCGGCTGCCAGTGCGTAGGCGATCGACCCCAGCGGTGTGAAGACCGGGTAGTTCCACGGCCCGATCACGCCGATCACGCCGAGCGGTTTGTAGGCCACCGACGCGGACTGATGGGCCATCAGCAAGCCCGGGGACACCTTGCGCCGGGCGAGCACTCTCCTCGCGTGTCCGGCGGCCCACCCGATGTGTTCGATCGCGAGCCCTGCCTCGAGCGTCGCGTCGCCGAGCGGTTTGCCGGTCTCGCGGTGCACCATTTCGATGAGCTCGGGCAGTCGCTGGACCATCGCGGCTTTCCACGCCGTCAGGTGCCGCTTGCGCCCCGTGAAGCTGAGGCCGGCCCACCAGGCGGCCTCGGTGCGGGCGAGGTCGACGGCCGCGCGTACCTCCTCCTCGGTGTGCACCGGGTGGGTGCCGACGACCTCGCCGGTGGCGGGGTCGAGCGAGTCGAACGTGGCGGCGGTGTGTCCGCGCCGACTGGCGGCTGCTTGGCTGGTAGGACTCATGGCGGCTGCTTGGCTGGTAGGACTCACAGAATCCCTTTCGCTCTCGACGTGGCATGGCTCAAAGGGCGGGTCATTTCGGTGCTTTGTGGCCGCGCGCGGGCCTTGTGGCGCGGGCCCCCGGAGGTTGGTTCAGGGCTGGTATCCGCTGGCTGTGGCACGGCGCCATACGTCCTCCAGCTGCTCGGTTGTCAGCGTTGCCGGCTCTGCGAGTTGGGCTGCCTGCAGATACAGGCGTGCGAGCCATTCGACCGATTCGGCGTTGCGGACTGCCTCGGCCAATGTGGCGCCACTGGTGACTGCGCCGTGGTTCCGCATGAGCGCAGCCTTCCGGTCGAGCATCGCGCGGCGCACGTTGTCGGCGAGTTCCTGGCTTCCGAAGGTTGCGTAGGGCGCCACTCGGATCGGGCCTCCGAGCTGGAGGATGGCGTAGTGGACGCTGGGCAGCTCGTCGCGCACCAGGCCGAGGGCGGTGGCCCACGGCGCGTGCGTGTGCACGATGGCCTGGGCGTCGGTTGTGCGGTAGATCCCCAGGTGGAGGGGGGTTTCCGAGGAGGGTGAGCTCGCGCCCGGGTCGAGGATGTCGCCGTCGAGTGTGACGCGGGCGATGTCGGCGGGTTCCAGCGTCTGGTAGCTCACTCCGGACGGCGTCACGAGTACGTGGTCGCCGATGCGGACGCTGAGGTTTCCCGACGTGCCGGTGACGAGCCCGGTGTCGTGGAGGTGTCGGCTCGCGTCGACCAGAGCCGTCCGGGTTTTCAGTTCGTGTGTGTCGTCCACTGCGTTGTCACCGCGTCCGTTCTTGTGCCGTTGGTCTTGCCGTTGCATCGGGTGGTGGCTGTTCGGGCTTGTTCGGGCGGCTCAGCGCTTGAGGGCGCCGGCCGTTACGTTGCGGACCACGACGGGGAGTTGGCGTGCGAGTTTCCCGCCGAGCAACGCGGCGTAGAGGCGGTGCAGGGGGCCGTCGAGGACGACGCCGTGGGTGGTGCGCATGCCCTCGCCGGCGGGCTCCATGTCGTGGGTGATGGTCAGGGTGGCCAGTGGCAGCCGGATGACGAAGTCCATGGCGCGTTCGTGTTCGACGCGGGTGAACTCGATCTTCTGGGCCGGGGTGCCGTGGTCCTTGACGACTCCGGTCGTTCCGACGGTGAGGGGGCCGTCGATCTGGGCCCATGCGACGCCGGGGTCGTCGAGCTGCCAGTAGGCGGCGTTCGTCCAGCGCTCCCACAGCTGGGGGGCGGTGGCGGTGGTCAGCTGGCTGTGGTGGCGGCTCCAGGTCATCGGCGTGCCTTCTCGTCGGGCGTGGTGGTGGTGAGTTCGATGGCGGTCTCGCGGGCGGCGCGTTCGCCGGCTGTGACCGCGCCGTCCATGAATCCGGCCCAGCGTCGCGCGGTCTCGGTGCCGGCCCAGTGGATGGGGCCGACCGGCTCTGCCAGCCGGGCGTGCAACGAGGCGACCGCTCCGGGGCCTGGTGCTGCCGTGGGTCCGCCGCCGAGCCAGTCCTCCTCGCCCCACCGCTGATCGGTGTAGCCGCGTGGTTTCAGGGCGCGTTCTCCGAAGAGGTCCGCGAGCACCGAGAGCGTGCGCATGCGCCGTTCGGCGGCGTCCACTGAGTCCCACTCGCGTGCGTAGTCGCCTCCGATGAAGCCGAGGAGGACGCCGCGGGAGGCGTCGGGAGGGCTGGCGTCGAAGGTGATGAAGACGGGGCCTTCGTCGGAGATCGTCATGCCGCTGAGGCCCTGTTCGCGCCAGAACGGCGCCTCGTAGACGGCGTAGATCTTGGACAGTACGCCGGGCGACCAGCGCTGTGAGAGGCGCCGGTGCGCGGCGGGAAGGTCGGGGACGAACCGGATCCGGCGTCGCATGGCCGGCGGAACCGCGACGATGACGCGGCGTGCGGTGGTGGGGCCGTCGTCGCTGTGGACGGTCACAGCGTCGTCGCTCCAGTCGATCCGCAGGACCGGCGACCCGAGGCGGACGGTGTCCGCGCCCAGTCCGTCGGCGACGCGGACCGCGATCTCGTGCGAGCCTTCGACGAAGTGCTGCTCCTGCGCGCCGCCGCGGGTGTCGAGCATCGGGTCGAGCCCGCCCGCCTGGGCGATGTAGTGCAGCACGTACAGCAGCGAGATCTCCGAGGGTTCGCAGCCCCACGAGGTCTTGCACACCACCGCCATCAGGTCTTTGGTGGCCTGGCCGGCGTGCTTGGCGGTGAGCCAGCTGCCGAGGGTCTGGGCGTCGAGGCCTGCCGCATCGGGGGCGCCCCACGGCCGGCCGACGGGGATCTTGCGGCTCATCCGCTCGAGGGAGGAACGGATACGGGCGAGGTCCAGCAAGGAGGTCGCACCGATCGGGAGGACGGCCCCGCGGTACCGCTTGCGGTCCTTGCGCCACAGCAGCAGGTTGTCCCCGGCGTCGTGCGTCAGGTAGCGGCCCACGCCGACCTCGTCGGCGAGGGAGTTGATGCGGTCGTGGTCGGGTCCGACGAAGGTGCCTCCGAGGTCGACATGCGCATCGGCGACGGTGGCGGAGTCGACGCGGCCTCCGACCCTGTCGAGCGCCTCGAACACCTTCACGCGCAGCCCGTGCCGCTGCAGGCTGCGGGCGGCGGCGAGGCCGGAAAGTCCGGCGCCCACCACCACGACATCGACGTCGTCGGTCACGCTGGTTCTCCTTCGGGAAGAGGCTTGCGGGAAGCGGAGGTACGGGTCGGGAGCCGGCGGGCGAGGGGCAGCACGAGCAGGAGCGCGAGCGCGGGTGCCACGAACCCGAGCCGGAGGTCGGCACCTGCGCCGAGCAGGCCCGGGACGACGGCTCCGGTGACGGCGCCGGCATAGTTGAAGACGTTGACGCGGGCGATGACCTCGTCGCTGCGGTCGGGCAGCAGCTGACCGGCGGCCGCGAAGGCGATCGGCACCAGGACTCCGGTGGCGATGCCGGCGACCGCGAATCCGGCGATGGCCGCCGCGGCGCCCGGGCCGGTGACGACGAGGGCGCACCCGATGGTTCCGAGGGCGAGGGCGCACACACCGACGGCACGTCGGCCCCAGCGCAGCACGGCCGGGTCGGTCACGAGCCGGGCGAGCAGGACCATCGCCAGGTAGGCCGCATAGCCGACCGGCGCGACGGCATCGGAGGTCTTCAACCCGTCGGAGAGATAGACGGTGCTCCAGGTCGAGACCGCCGCGTCGAGCACGTAGGCGACGAGGACGAGCGACCCGACAGCCCAGATCGCCGCTCGCGGGAGCGGGGTGCGTCGGCGGGCGGGCGAGGTGGTGTCCGCCGGGCGGGCCGGATGCTGCGGCAGGAGCCAGATCCGGCCGGTGAGTGCCACGGTGAGCTGCAGCAGAGCAACGCCCCCGACCAGGGTCAGTGCGGAGACACCGCCGGTGGCCAGAGCCGCGGCGAGGAGCGCTCCGATGATGCCGCCGGTGGTGAAGGCCGAGTACAGGCGGCCCATCATGGGCACTCCGGCGCGGTTCTGCAGGGCGACGCCCTGCATGTTGTTCGCCGCGTCGACCGTACCCAGGCCCAGACCGTAGACGGCGACCGCGCCCAGGTAGACGACTCGGTCGTGGGCGAGGCTCATCCCGGCCAGGGCGGCGAACTGCAGCAGGAATCCGAGGCACAGCGCACTCCGGCTCCCGCGGCGCACAGCGACCGCATCCGCCAGCCCCGACCCGAACGACGCGGCGACGCAGACCCCGAGCAGAATCGCGGAGATGACGGCGTCGCTGAAGTCCATGCGGTCCTTGGCCGCGGGAAGCGCGGTGACGACCGCGGCGTAGCCGAGGCCCTGAGCGGCGTATCCCGCGCAGACCATCAACGTGGTCGCGGCCGGCCTCTTACGGCGGCTCACCGGACGTCCAGGCGGCCGGCGATCGCGGCGAATGCGCGGACGTCGTCGAGTGTGTAGGTGCCGGCGTCGGTCCCGAGGCCGCCGGCGGTCTGTGCCGACGTCGCGCAGCCGAGCTCGACCGCCTCCCGCAGCCCGAGCCCGAGCGACCGGGCGCGCAGGAAGCCCGCGCTGAACGCATCGCCGCACCCGGTGGTGTCGACGACCTTCACCGCGTAGGCCGGGACCTCCACCACCTCGTCCGCGGTCACCACCAGGGCACCGCGGGCACCCTGGGTCACGGCCACGCACGCGGCGCCGGCGCTCACGAGGGCGCGGGCGCCGGTGAGCAGGTCGTCGGCGCCGGTGAAGCCCAGCACCTGCTCGTGGTTGGGCAGCAGGTAGTCGGTGTGGGGCAGCGCGGCCGCGATCCACTCCAGCATTCCCGGGTCGCCGGGGGCGAGGATGTCGACCGAGGTCGTCGCACCGCGCGAGCGTGCCCGGGCCAGCAGCGAGGCGGCGGCGTCGCCGCCGAGGAACTCCGGGCCACCGAGGTGCAGATGCGTCAGGTCGCTCAGTCGGTCGTCGGGGACGTCGTCGAGGGTGAACGCCGCGTTCGCCCCGATGCAGTGCCAGGCCGGGCGGTCGCCGTTGGGGCGCACGGGCAGCACGGAGGCCGATGTCTGGTGGCCCTGCTTGCGTATCAGGCCGGAGGTGTCCACGCCCTCGCGGACCAGGAGCGCCAGGAGAGTGTCCGCGAGGACGTCGTCCCCGATCGCTCCGATGCTGCGGACGTCGGCTCCCAGTCGCGCCGCCACCAGCGCTGTCCCGCCGGCAGTGCCGGCGGCGGTGGCGCGGATGGTCTCGACCATCTGACCGTCGTTGTGCTCGGGGATCGACTCGATCCCGATCACCAGATGGTCGAGCACGTGCACGCCCACGCACCCCAGCTTCATCACGTCGCTCATCGCGTGTTCCTCCTCCGCCTTGCTCCGGCTCCCGGCCCGTGGTGCGACGTCCATCGCTGCGCGGTGGCCGATTGCCTGGCCGCAACCATGAACGGTTGAGCGACGGTAGGAACGCGCCGCCCGAATCTGGGCGCCGCGTCACGCTTGTGGCAACATTTCCCCCCGTCATGGCGCGAACGCGGACCCTCCTCGCCTCGGGTGGAGGGAGATGGCGGCGGCAGGATGTCGAGGAGGCGGACTGTGGAGGAACCGAAGCTGACCCAGGCCACGATTCCTCCGGTGATCCTGACCGGGTTGCTCGAACTGGCTGACCAGTACCGAGTCGAGACGGCCAGGTGGTTCGCGGGCACGGGCCTGGACCGGGCCCGGCTCGAGCAGCCCCGGACGCTGGTCTCCTACCGGCAGGCGATCACCGTGATACGCCGGGCCCTGAAGGAACTGCCCGCCGGACCGCTCGGCCTCATGATCGGAAGCCGCGACCCACTCCTCACCTGGGGAACGCTCGGCACCGCCGTGCGGTCCGCATCGACGGGCGCCGAGGCCCTGAAGGTCGCGACCCAGTTCCACCAAGGGGCGGGCACGATGCTGGACTACGTCGTGTCCCGCACGGACCAGGGAAACGTGGTCGAGCTCCTGCCCCGCACCCACGAGCCGGACCTGATGGTCTTCCTCAGTGAGGAGGCCTTCGCCGGGATCGTGGTCCTCACCCGGCTCATGTTCGGCCCGTCATCCGGCCCGCTGGCCGCGGAACTGTCCTACCCGCCGCCACCGTGGGCTGCGGCGTACACCCGACTGTGGCGCTGCCCGGTCACCTTCGACTGCGAACACACGACCCTCACGATGGCCAGTGCCCTCGAAGAGCGGCGCGTTCCCACGGCGAACGCCACCCAGTTCGAGGCTGCTTTGCAGGCCACTCGCGCGCTCCTGGACTCCGATCCGGTCGACGACCTCGTCGCAACCGTCGAAGGAACACTTCGCCAAGACCTCCGCTCCCGCCGAACGGCGACGCAGGTCGCCGACGCGCTGGGCATGAGTCCCCGCACCCTCCATCGTCACCTCGCCAAAGCCGGGTACAGCTTCGGCACGATCCAGGACCGGGTACGGCGGCAGCAGGCCGACGTACTGCTGATGCAGACACGCAGGTCGATCACCGCCATCGCAGCCGAACTCGGCTACAGCGACCCGCGCGAGTTCCGCCGCGCCTACAAACGATGGACCAACACCACGCCCACCCAAGCGCGACACCAATCGACCCGCAGCGTTTGGTGAGGCGTCACCCGGCTGGGCTGGTCCACCGGGAGCTGAGGTCCGCGCAAGCTCTGCGCTGCTCCGCAGCTGCGCGACCCGCCCGTCGGCGTGCATCTCTCAGTGACCCACCGCCACGATTAGGGTGACGGCCAGGACGATCCGGAGGTGGGAAGATGCCGCACACGGTGAAAGGTGTCATCGCCAGGGCCAAGGGCGCCCCGGTGGAGCTGACGGATGTGGTGGTGCCCGACCCGGGCCCCGGCGAGGCCATCGTGGACGTACAGGCGTGCGGGGTGTGCCACACCGACCTGCACTACCGCGAGGGCGGGATCAACGACGAGTTCCCGTTCCTGCTCGGGCACGAGGCGGCCGGGATCGTCTCCCAGGTCGGCGAGGGCGTCACGAACGTGGCGCCGGGCGACTTCGTCATCCTGAACTGGCGTGCGGTGTGCGGGCAGTGCCGCGCGTGCGCCAAGGGCAAGCCCTGGTACTGCTTCAACACGCACAACGCCGCGCAGAAGATGACCCTCGCCGACGGCACAGAGCTGTCCCCGGCCCTGGGCATCGGCGCCTTCGCGGCGAAGACGCTGGTGCACTCCGGGCAGTGCACCAAGGTCGACCCCGCGGCGCCGGCCGCCGCGGCGGGACTGCTGGGCTGCGGAGTGATGGCGGGCTTCGGTGCCGCGGTCAACACCGGCGGGGTGTCCCGCGGCGACTCCGTGGCGGTGATCGGCTGCGGCGGCGTCGGCAACGCCGCCGTCGCGGGCGCGGTGCTGGCCGGGGCCTCGAAGGTGATCGCCGTCGACGTCGACGACCGCAAGCTGGAATGGGCGCGCGGCTTCGGCGCCACGCACACGGTCAACGGACGCACCGAAGACGTCGTGGAACGGGTGCGCGAGCTGACCGGCGGCTTCGGCGCGGACGTCGTGGTGGAGGCGGTCGGCCGCCCCGAGACGTATGAACAGGCCTTCTACGCACGGGACCTGGCGGGCACTGTCGTCCTGGTCGGCGTCCCGACGCCCGACATGAAGGTGACGCTGCCGCTGATCGAGATCTTCGGCCGCGGCGGCGCCCTGAAGTCGTCCTGGTACGGCGACTGCCTGCCGAGCCGCGACTTCCCCATGCTCATCGACCTCTACCGGCAGGGCCGCTTCGACCTGGACGGCTTCGTGTCGGAGACGATCGGCCTCGACCAGGTCGAGAGCGCGTTCACGAAGATGCACCACGGCGACGTACTGCGCTCGGTGGTCGTACTCGACAAGGCGGGTGCGTGATGACCGCGCGTATCGATCATCTGGTCACCTCGGGCACGTTCAGCCTGGACGGCCAGACCTTCGACGTCGACAACAACGAGTGGATCGTCGGCGACGACAGCGAGTGCGTGGTGATCGATGCCCCGCACGACGCGTCGGTCATCGCGGACGCGATCGGCGACCGCAGGCTCCTTGCCGTCCTCGCGACGCACGCGCACGACGACCACGTACGGGTTGCCCCGGAGCTGGCCGACCGCTTCGGCGCGCCGATCCTGCTGCACCCCGGCGACCTGCCCGTATGGCGGCTGACGCACGCGGAGCGGTCGCCGGAGCGGGAGCTGAAGGACGGCGACGTCTTCACCGTCGCGGGCACCGATCTGCACGTGCTGCACACGCCGGGGCACTCCCCCGGCGCGGTGTGCTTCTACGCACCCGAGCTGGCGACGGTGTTCACCGGCGACACCCTCTTCCACGGCGGCCCCGGCGCAACCGGCCGGTCCTTCAGCGATTTCGGCACCATCATCGACTCCATCCGCGACCGGCTGCTCACCCTGCCCGCGGAGACGCGTGTCCTCACCGGGCACGGCGGGTCCACGACGATCGGGGACGAGGCGCCGCACCTGGAGGAGTGGATCGCGCGGGGGCACTGACGACAGGGCCCAGGGGGGCTGTGGCAATGCCAACCCGGAAACTACACAGGAGAGAACGCTCGTGACCCCCTCCACGACAAACCACCTCACCCCCACCCGGCACACCCCGTCCCAGCACGCCTACGACGTCGGCCTCCTGCTGCTCCGCCTGGGCCTCGGCCTCACCATGGCCGCCCACGGAGCACAGAAGCTCTTCGGCTGGTTCGGCGGCGCGGGTCTCGAAGGGACCGGCCGGTTCTTCACGATGAGCGGCTACCCGTCCGGCACGACCATGGCGCTCGTGGCCGGCCTCGCCGAGACCCTCGGCGGGCTGGGCCTCGTGCTGGGTCTGCTCACTCCGCTGGCCGGCGCCGCCATCTTCGGCACCATGATCAACGCCCTCGCGGTGAAGTGGGGCGGCGGCTTCTTCGCCCCCGACGGCGTCGAGTACGAGCTGCTGCTGGCCGTCGCGGCCGCCTCCCTCGCCCTGACCGGCCCCGGACGGTATGCGGTCGACCGGTTCCTGCCCGTCCTGCGGGCACACCGCCTCGGTTACGGCATCGCCGCGCTCGTACTCGGCGCCGTGGGCGCCGTGGTGATCCTGCTGATGCGTAAGTAGGACGCGAGATCAAGTAGGACCCGAGATATATATCCCCGAATACCGCGCAGACGGCGGTAATGTCCCGTTCCGCCACGATGAAACGTCATCCGAATGCGCTCTGCAATATCCGGTTACCGCGCGTTCATAAGGCCGGCGCCGAATACCGCCTTCAGCAAATCTGCACACCGAATACCCACGCGGGTCACGGCACACCGCACCGGTGCGACAGAGCTGACGGGCTGTCCGGCTTTTGATGCGGGAGTGTCCCATTTGGCGGCCGCGACGAAATCGAAGCAGGGGAACGCCGCTAGTGGATCTTGTGAAGAAGCGGCCACCATCTCATGGACAGACCTGCACGCAAAGGTAGTTGAGCCGCCGAACAGCGTCGAACCAATGCTCGGAGGATTGGCTGCGTGGAGCGCTGACGTGCTTTGATCCTGCGCACTGCGGGAGTTGCACGAACGTTCTCGTTCACGTGTGAGACGACCGCGGGAGGCCTGTCCGCGTGCCACGCAGCGCCGGCCGCCATCTTGAGAAAATATCCACAGGAAAGGGAAGCTCACATCATGAACTTCACCCCCCAGGTTGAGACCCGCGAGATTTCCGACGCCGACCTGGACAACGTTTCCGGCGGCCTCGTCGGCGAGCTGGTCTCCAACGTCACGGCCACCGTTGACTCGGTCTACCCGGTCTCCGGCACCGTGGCCGGCGCGGTGAGCACCATCGAGGGTGCCACCGGCATCAGCACCGCCCCGGTCACCGGCGCCGTGTCCGGTCTGACCGCCGGCCTCTGAGGCTTCTTGCTCCGTGAGTCCCGGAACCAGCCGGTTCCGGGACTCACGGGTGCCCGCAGGCCGGCTAGCCCTCTGGCCTAGGCTTGCCCCGACCGTCACGTATCGCAGTTGAGGGAAGAGTCCCGTGCAGTTCCGCCAGAAGGCCCTTTCCAAGCTGCAGTCACCCGAAGAGCTCGACCTGCCGGTGCGGTTCGCCCGGCCGCAGGGCCGTCTGGTCCTGATCGTCACCGTGGTCGTCATGGTGGCCGCCTCCTTCTGGGCCGTGACCGGCCGCGTGTCCTCCACGCTGAGAGCCTCCGCGATCCTGACGCACGCCCAGGGCAGTTACGTCCTGCAGAGCCCGGTCGCGGGCCAGGTCACCGCCGTCCTCGCCGAGCAGGGCGAACGGCTCGCCGCCGGCTCCCCGCTGCTGAAGGTCCGTACGGCGCAGGGCGACAAGGTCGTCCGCACCATCGCGGCGGGCCGCGTGACCACCCTGCTGGCCACGATCGGCGCGGTCGTCACCACCGGGGCCAACGTCGCGACACTCGAGCGGACCGATGACGCGTCCGATCCGCTGATGGCGGTGGTGTACGTGCCGGCGGACAGCGCGGCGACCGTACCCGTGGGCGCGTCCGTCGACCTCACCGTGCAGTCGGTGTCCAAGGACGAGTACGGCATGCTGCGCGGCCATGTGAAGACCGTGGGCCGGACCGCGCAGACACAGCAGCAGATCTCCGCGTTCCTCGGCGACAGCCAGCTCGGCGCGCAGTTCTCGCAGCAGGGCCGGCCGGTGGCGGTGCTGGTGCGTCTGGACCGGTCGTCCGTCACGAAGTCGGGCTACAAGTGGTCCACGGCCGACGGCCCGCCGTACGCACTCCACTCCATGACCCAGGCCACCGGCGCGATCCACCTGGCCGAGCAGCGCCCGATCGATTGGCTGCTTCCGTGACAGAGCTACCACCGCCGCCGGCCCGCCGTCGGCACCGGCCCGAGTCGAGGTCGACCCAGCCATCGAACCCGCGGTCGAAGCCGCGGTCCAACCCGCGGTCGGCCCCGCGGACCAACCCCAGGTCGAAGTCGGGCTCGAAGTCGAGGTCGAAGCCGAAGGTCAAGAAGCCGAAGACCGTCCGCACCCCCACCGTCCTGCAGATGGAGGCCGTGGAGTGCGGCGCCGCCTCGCTCGCCATGGTGCTCGGCCACTACGGCAAGCACGTGCCGCTGGAGGAGCTGCGCATCGCCTGCGGTGTCTCCCGGGACGGCTCGAGGGCGAGCAATCTGCTGAAGGCCGCGCGGAGTTACGGGCTCGAGGCCAAGGGCATGCAGATGGACCTGGCGGCCCTTGAGGGGGTGCCGGGACCGGCCATCCTTTTCTGGGAGTTCAACCACTACGTCGTCTACGACGGCATGGGGCGCCGTCTCGGACGGCGCGGCGTGTACATCAACGACCCGGGCAAGGGCCGCCGGTTCGTTCCGATGGAGGACTTCGACACCAGCTTCACCGGGGTTGTGCTGATCTTCGAGCCGGGCGAGGGCTTCCGGCGCGGTGGGCGCAAGCCGGGCGTCCTGGGCGCCATGCCCGCCCGGCTGCGCGGCACGTCCGGCACGATGCCCGCCGCCGTGCTCGCCAGCCTGATGCTGGTCGCCGTCGGCGCGGCCGTGCCCGCCCTGAGCCGTACGTACATCGACATGTTCCTGATAGGCGGCCAGACGTCGCTCCTCGGCGTGCTGTTCGCGTCCATGGCCGCCACGGTGCTGCTCACAGCCGTGCTGACCTGGCTGCAGCAGGCGAACCTGCTGCACGGCCGCATCATCTCGTCGACGCTCAGCAGCGCCCGCTTCCTGCGTCATCTGCTGCGGCTGCCCGTCACGTTCTTCGCCCAGCGCAGCCCGGCCGACCTGGTGCAGCGGCTGCAGTCCAACGACGCCGTGGCCGAGACGCTGGCCCGCGACCTCGCCGCGGCCGGTGTCGACGCGGTCGTCGTCATCCTTTACGCGGTCCTGCTGTGGTCGTACGACCCGCAGCTCACCGTCATCGGTGTGCTGGTCGCCCTGCTCAACGTGGTGGCGATGCGCGTGGTGGTGCGCCTGCGGGCCACCCGTACGCAGAAGCTGCGCGCTGACAACGCGCGGCTGACCACCACCGCGTACACCGGTCTGCAGATGATCGAGACGCTGAAGGCGACGGGCGGCGAGAACGGGTACTTCCGCCGCTGGGCGGGGCAGCATGCGACCACGCTGGAGGAGCAGCAGCGGCTCGGCGTGCCGGCCGCGTGGCTCGGCATCGTCGCGCCGACGCTCGCGACGCTGAACAGTGCGCTGATCCTGTGGATCGGCGGTCTGCGTGCGGTGGAGGGTCATATCTCGATCGGTCTGCTGGTCGCCTTCCAGGCGCTGGTGACCCGGTTCACCGCCCCGATCACCCGGCTCAACGGCGTCACGGGCCGTATCCAGGACTTCGCCGCCGACGTGGCGCGTCTGAAGGACGTCGAGAACTTCCCGGCGGACTCCCTCTACGCCCGGCCCGACGGGGCGCAGAGCACGCGCAGGCTCAAGGGCCATGTGACGCTGGAGAACATCACCTTCGGCTACAGCCCGCTCGACAAGCCGCTGCTCACCGGGTTCTCGCTGTCGGTGGGCCCGGGTCAGCAGGTGGCGCTGGTCGGCGGGTCCGGCAGCGGCAAGTCCACGGTGTCCCGCCTGATATCCGGGCTGTACACGCCGTGGGAGGGCACGATCCGTATCGACGGGCAGCGCCTTGAGGACATTCCGCGGGGTGCGCTCGCCGCGTCCGTGTCCTTCGTGGACCAGGACGTCTTCCTCTTCGAGGGCACGGTCCGGGACAACGTGGCGCTGTGGGACCCATCTATCCCGGACGACGCGGTGATCACCGCGCTGCAGGACGCGGCGCTGTACGACGTCGTGATGCGCCGCCCCGGCGGCATCCACAGCCGCGTCGAGCAGGACGGCCGCAACTTCTCCGGTGGCCAGCGCCAACGCCTGGAGATCGCCCGGGCATTGGTCCGCCGCCCCAGCATCCTCGTACTCGACGAGGTGACCAGCGCGCTCGACGCGGAGACCGAGCAGGTCATCATCGACAACTTGCGGCGGCGCGGCTGCGCCTGCGTCGTGATCGCCCACCGGCTGTCCACGGTCCGCGACAGCGACGAGATCGTGGTGCTGCACCACGGCACGGTCGTCGAGCGCGGCCGCCATGACGTGCTGGTCGCCTCCGGAGGGCCGTACGCCGAACTGGTCAAGGAGCGTTGAGATGACCTCCGTCCATCAGCACGCCGCCACCGGGGCCGCCGACGGCGACCTGGTGCTCGGCGCCCTGGGCGGCCTCGGGACGCCGCACGACTGCAGCGGCCTGAACCGTCTTCCGCTCGAAGGGCCCCATGTGCTGTGGCTCGTCGCGGCGGGTGCCATGGACGTGTTCGCGGTCGACGCGGTGCAGGAGGGTCACTGGCACTTCCTCGGCCGGCTCGAAGCGGGCTCCCTGCTGCTCGGCCCGGTCGAGGGGCCGCAGCACACGCTCGTGGGCAGGCCGCTGCGGGAGTGCGTGGTGCGCCGGATCCCGCTGCGTCAGCTGTACCGGCCGGAGTTCACCGACACATGGTCGCAGGAGGCGTACGTCTCTGATCCTTACGGCTCCGGGATCTACGACACGGGTGTCCGGTCGTACGACTTCCAAGCGCAGGTCCAGGCCTCCCCGAGCCCGCTGGAGTACGCGTTCGCGCTCGGTGTCGGGCGGAGCATGGGCATCCTCTCCCAGGCGCCGCTCGACGGCCGGACGGCGGACGCGGGGATGGCCGCCGACGACGACGTCCTGTGGATGCAGGTGCCGCCGGGCAGCGTGCAGTACGGAGCCTCGGTGAGCGCGGACGCGGCGGCCGATCTGCTCATCGATCCGGCCGTGTGGCAGGGGATGGTCGACCAGCAGTACCGGCTGCTGTCCTCGCTCGACCGCTGGATCGAGCAGTTGGAGCGCTCTCACGAGGACCGCACGGCGGCTGGCATCAAGGCGGGCGAGGCCGTCCGTGCCGAGGCCGACCAGGCGCTGCTCGACTCCATGCGCCGCCGCTCCCCGAAGTCCTCCCGCACCGCCGCGGGCGATGACGACGCCACGTACGCCGTGTGCCGTGTGGTGGCCCGGGCGGCCGGCATCACACTGACGGAACCCTCGAAGAGCGGCGCGCAGAACGAACGCCTCGATCCGGTGGAACGCATCGCCGTGACGTCACGGATCCGTACCCGGCCCGTCCGGCTGGACGGACGCTGGTGGCGGGAGAACACCGGCCCGCTGGTGGGATACCGGGCCGCGTCCGGCGCGCCGGTCGCGCTGCTGTGGCGGCGTGGCACGTACGTGGCGCAGAATCCGGCGACCGGCAGCAGCATCCGCGTCGGCGAGGAGAACGCCGAGGAGTTCGAGGCGCGGGCCGTCATGTTCTACCGCCCGCTGCCGGAGCGCCCGATGAGTGCACTGCGGCTGATGCGGTTCAGCCTGCGCGGCACCAGCGGGGACATGCGCAACCTGCTGCTGAGCGGACTGGTGACGGTGCTGCTCGGCGCGCTGGTGCCGATCGCGACCGGCATGGTGCTCGGTGATCTCGTGCCGAACGCCGAGAAGAGCCTGATCGTGCAGATCTGTCTGGCGATCATGGTCACCAGCATCGTGTCGGCCGCGTTCATGCTGATGCAGAACCTGACCATCCTGCGGATGGAGGGCCGGATCGAGGCCGCGCTGCAGCCGGCGGTGTGGGACCGGCTGCTGCGGCTGCCGACGAAGTTCTTCACCGGCCGCTCCACCGGTGAGCTGGCCAGTGCGGCGATGGGCATCAGCGCCATCCGGCGGCTTCTCGCGGGCGTCGGTCCGGTGGTCGTCCAGGCGAGCACCGTCGGTGCGATGAACCTCGTCCTGCTGCTCCTCTACAGCGTCCCGCTGGCGCTCGCGGCCATCGCCCTGCTGCTGGTGATCGCTGCCGTGTTCCTCGGCATGGGGCTGTGGCAGGTGCGCTGGCAGCGGCGGCTGGTCGTGCTGAGCAACAAGCTGAACAACCAGGCGTTCCAGACCCTGCGCGGCCTGCCCAAGCTGCGGGTCGCGGCGGCCGAGAACTACGCGTACGCGTCGTGGGCCAAGGAGTTCGCGCGCAGCCGGGAGCTGCAGCAGCGCGTCGGGCGGATCAAGAACCTGACGACGGTGCTCGGTGCGGTCTATCTACCGCTCTGCTCCCTGATCATGTTCATGCTGCTGGCGGGTCCGGCCCGCGGTTCGCTGTCGGCCAGCGCGTTCCTGACCTTCAACACCGCGATGACGATGATGCTGACCTCGGCCACGCAGCTCACGGGCGCGCTGGTCTCGGCCGCCGCCGCGCTGCCGATGTTCGAGGAGATCAAGCCGGTCCTCGACGCGACGCCGGAGGTCCGCGGCGCCAGCACCCAGCCGGGTGTGCTGTCGGGCGGTATCGAGGCCCGCAAACTGTCCTTCCGCTACACCGACGACGGTCCGCTGGTCCTCGACGACGTGACCTTCGAGGTGCGGCCCGGCGAGTTCGTGGCCGTCGTGGGCCCGAGCGGCTGCGGCAAGTCGACTCTGCTGAGGCTGCTCATCGGCTTCGACAAACCGCTCTCCGGCAGTGTGCTGTACGACGGCCAGGATCTGGCCGCCCTGGACCAGGCCGCGGTCCGCCGCCAGTGCGGCGTGGTCCTGCAGCACGCGCAGCCCCTCACCGGCTCGATCCTGGACTGCATCTGCGGTGCCGAGCCGTTCACGCTGGAGGAGGCGTGGGAGGCGGCCGAACTGGCGGGCCTGGCGGAGGACATCAAGCGCATGCCCATGGGCATGCACACCATCGTCGCCGGCGGCAGTTCCGTATCGGGCGGCCAGCGCCAGCGCCTGATGATCGCCCAGGCCCTCATCCGCCGGCCGCGCATCCTCTTCTTCGACGAAGCCACGAGCGCCCTGGACAACGAGACCCAGCGCACCGTGATCGAGAGCACCCGCCGCCTGCAGGCCACCCGCGTCGTGATCGCCCACCGGCTGTCCACCGTCATGGACGCCGACCGCGTGATCGTGATGTCGGAGGGCCGGATCGTGCAGCAGGGGCCGCCGGCGGAGCTCCTCGCCGACGCGGGTGGCCGGCTCCATGAGCTGGTGCGACGGCAGATGATGGGGTAGCAGCCCGGTCCTCTACCGGACAGCGGCAGAGCAACCGGCCCGCGTCCCGTGCCCGGTCACAGCGCTTGGCGGCCCGGTCGGTTCTCCGTGGATCGGTCTGCCGTCTGTGCGAGACCAGCGCCATGCGGGGCAGCGGACGCCGAACGCGCCTGCTTGGCAGGCGGATCGGCGGCTTTGTCGCCGGTCGCGGTGAGAAAGAGGACCGCCCCCAAGGTGACGAGCCCGAACGCCGCAAGGGTGTGCAGCCGGGCTCTGCGTACGGCGTGGCGCACGGACCAGGCGTGGATCAGCGTAAGGAGCCTGTGCTGCAGCCGACGAGCCTCCTCGGCGTTGGCGCGGGCGTCCGCGAGACCCTGTTCGAAGACCTTGGTCCGCACCGGGTCCTGCTCGCGCGCGAGTTTCACCGCCAGGTCCGCGGCGACCGCCTCGTGCAGGCGGCGCTGAGTGCGCAGTTCGCGCAGGGAACGGTAGGGGCCGTAGTACGCGGCCGGGTTACGCGCGATCGCCGCCCGCAGGGAGGCCATCTCCGGCGCGTCGAGGTTGTCGAGCGTGGCCAGACACGGGGTCAGCGCCTCACCCGTCTGCCAGATGGCCCAGCCGACACCCAGCACCGTCAACGCCAGCCCGCCGAACGCGGCGAAGGTGTCGCCCCAGTCGTCGATCCTGCCGACGGCAGTCAACGGGCCGCCCCCGACCAGCAGCGCGCCCACCCCCGCGACGGCGACGATCGTCCAGCGAGCGGTGGTGCGGAGATCGGCGACCGCGTCGGCGGGCCCGGTGACGACGGGATCGGCGGGCTCCTGAGCAGGCGAGGAGAGGAAGGAGGTCAACAGTCTTCAGGATCCTCTTCGTGACGGAACGTGTGGTCCTCGGCCTCGACCTGCCGCTTGTACGGAAGCCACTGGCGGCCGTCCCAGTGCTGCAGTGCGCCGTCGCTGCCGATGCGCGTGTCACCGATCACCGGCTCGGCGTTGTCGGAGGTGTCCATGAGCTCCAGTATGTCTGGCGTGACCCGGTGCATGGGTAGCATTCCGGCGTCCGAGAACAGGGGGAGGGCCCATGTCCGACGACGCGGAACTCGCGGGCCTGTTAGAGGGGTTGATGTACGCCCATGGTCTGCTGGGCCAGGGCCGGTTGGCTGAAGCCCAGCGTGTGCTCGTCGCAGTGGAAGCAGCGTCCGCGCATGTCGCCGACGTCCAACTGCACTTCATGCTCCATCGGCTGCTCGGCCAGACGGCACGCTCGGAGGGCCGCCTGGCCGACGCGACCGCCCACTACGAGAAATGCCGGGAGGTCGCGGACAACGATGCCCTGAAAAGTGCCGCGCTGGAGGGACTCGCCCTGACGGCTGCGGCAGAGGGCAGACTGAAGCGAGCCGTCCGCCTGTTCGGGGACGCGGCCGACGCCGCCCGCGCCGCCGGAGACTCCGCGGGCTACGCGGCGGTACTGCAGAACCACGCCAACATCGTCACCGCCCACGGTCTCGAAGGCGCCGAGGAACCGCTGCGCCGCGCCCTGGCCGTACAAGGGATCACCGCTTCCCTGCGTGGCGTCATCACCGACAACCTCGCGCACGAACTCGCCCGCCAGGGCCGCCTCGACGAAGCCGCGGAACTGGCCGCCCAGGCGGCGCGGACACTCACCGACGCGGGCGCCGACCTCGACGCCGTCAAGGCGTGGAGCCATCTGGCGGACATCAGCCGGCAAGCAGGCCGTGAGGCCGAGAGCGGGACCGCCTTCACCCACGCCCACGACCTGCTCAAGCGGATCCATGACCACGTCGACGACGAGCACTACGGGCGTCTGCACGACGAACGGATCGCGCAGATCGAGGCGCTCACCGAGACCCACCTGCGCCAGCAGATCTCCTCGGAAGCCGATCTCGCCCTGGAGATCGGCCTCAACGCGACCATGGGGCGCCGGCTCGTCGACACGGCGGAACAGCGGTTCGAGGAGGGCGACCTGGCCGCCGCGGAGGCGCTGCTGATCCGTGCCGAGAGCCACTGGGAGCAGCTGCGGGCGGCGCACTGCATGCCCCAGGTGTGGAATCTGCTGGGCCTGGTCCACCTCTACGCGGGAGCGCCCGGCCGCGCGCTGTCGGTGCTCTCCCGCTCCCGGCATCTGGCCCACGCCCTCGGCGATGCCCTGCGGGAGTGCTTCGCGCTGAGGCATCTGGCCATGGTCAGAAGCCGGTTCGGGCTCGGCGAGGAGGAGGAGCTCGGTCTGCTCCTGCGGGCGCGTGCGCTGAGCGGATTCGCGGCGCGGCGACGGCTCGCACAGGTCGCCCCGGATCTGCCGGAGGCGGCCCTTCCTGACGGCGGGATCCTGATCGACGGCGGAGTGATCGACGGCAAGCTCGCCCAGATATGCGCTCATTACGGAGCCTGGGAGCTCGCCGACGCCTACAGCGAGCGCGCCCTGGCCGCCGCCGAACGGGCAGAGGAGCGCTTCTCGCACCGGCTCGCGGTCCGGCTGGCCGTCCGGCTGCGGATCCTTAAGGAGACCGGACGGACCGAGGCCGCGGCCAAGACCATGGAGCGGCTCGCCGCGCTCGGTGACCGCCGGCCGGACGACCAGACGGTGATGACGGCGCACACGGCGATCGGCTGGTACCGGTTCGAGACCGGGGAGCGCAGCCCCGCACTGCTCGACCACCTGGTGGCGGCGTGCGACGCGTACGAACAACTGCGCCGCAGGGCCCTCGACCTCGGTCCGCTGGCAGACTTCCGCACGTTCCTGGCCCCGCCGTACGCGGAGGCGGTCGAGACCGCCCTGGCGCTCGGCCACGTCGCCCAGGCGTTCGACCTGGTGGAACGGGCGAAGGGCCGGTCGCTGCTGGACGCCGTACGGCACACCGGATCGGCATCCGCCGTCGACAGCACCGACCACGGCTTGCTTGCCCGCGAGCAGGAGCTGTGGCAGAGGCAGCGCGCGCTGCGCGCGGAACTGTCGGCGCGTCCCGAGGGCGAGGACACCGAGGCTCGGGTACGGCGCCTGATCGGGTGGGAACAGCGCCTGGAGGAGGTGCGTCAGGAGCTCACCGGACTCTGGGAGCGGTTGTCTGCCGAGTACCCGGAAGTCCGCGTCCGCCGGATGGCCGAGCCGATCACCGCGACGGAGGCGGCACGCCTGCTCGGCCGCTCCAGTGCCTCCGCACTGGTCGAGTTCTGGGTCGGCCGCGATGCGCTGTACGCGTTCGTGCTGGAGGCGGGACGGACCGAGCCCGTGCTGGTGTCGCTGGGCGGCCATGAGGCGCTGGGCCGGCACCAGTACGCCGACGAGGTACGCGCTCTGCTTGGGGCGAACTCGGTGGAGGACCAGTCGGCGGCCCTCGACACGATCGTGCGCAGTCCCCTGCACAAGGCGGTGCGGGACGTGGTGGAGACCGTGGGCGGCCCAGGCACCCCGGTTCTGGTCGTCCCCCACGGTCTCCTGCACACGGTGCCGCTGCATCTGCCGTCGAACGCCCAGGAGACGCAGCCCGAGCCGGACCGTCAGAGCCGGCCCACGCGATACCTGCCGTCCGCGTCCCTGCTCAGAACCGGCGGTGGCGCGTGGCACCGGGACGGAACAGTTCTGGCCGGGGGCTTTCCGGGGACCGGCTCCAGGAAACTCACGTACTACCGCGGCGAATGCGCCGAAGTCGTCGACCGGCTCGGCGGCACCGCGCACTTCGACGAGGCGGCCACCGCCGACTGGCTGGAGACGGCGGTCAATTCGGCGGACCGGCTCTCCCTGGTTCATCTCGCCTGTCACGGCACGTTCGACGAGCAGCGCCCCGAACGCAGTGGGCTGTTCCTCGCCGGACCTTCCGGATCCGCCACGACCGAGGTCGTGCGGACCGAACGCCTGGCCGCCATGGACTGGACGGGCGCGCTGGTCACCCTGAGCGCCTGCAGCAGCGGCCGCCACCAGGTGCGACAGCGGGACGAGCTGGTCGGGCTCGGGCGGGCGCTCCTGTCCGCCGGGGCGCGCGGGCTGGTCGTGAGCATGTGGCCGGTGGTGGATCGTGACGCGGCGATTCTGATGTCTCTGTTCTACGAGGCGCTGGCCGCCGAACCGGCCTGGGACGCGGACACCGTCGCGGGCTCGCTGGCCGGTGCCCAGCGCCGGATGGCCTCGTGGACCGCCGCCGACCTGATCGACTGGGCGTGCTCACGGCTGGAGTCGCCCGGACGGTCCGCCGACACCGACCGTCTGAGCTTCGCCGCACTGGCCCTCGCCCACCGCAGGGCGGGCAACCACGGTGAGTGCGACCGCTGGTCCGCCCACTCCGGCGGCGTCGAGGGGACGACACAGGAAGGCCAGGCCTTCGACTGGTGGGGGCAACGACACCTGGCCTCCGCTGGCGACGGCTACCTTCAGCGGGTGTTCCCCAGCGCCGCGGCGTGGGGGGCCTTCGCCTTCTACGGCGCCTGACCCCGAACAGGCCGACGAAGGGCTCGTGTTGGAACATGTGCGGAACCTTGCGCGCCGCATCGCTCACGACGACTTCCGGCACGGCCTCGGCAAGTGGGCGGTCGGGCTGGAGAGCGGCGGCAGCGTCAACGCGGAGCGCGGCGTGCTCGACATCGACGTGCCGGGCGGTGCGACCGTGTGGTTCCGGGAGCGGCTCCACGGCCCGTACGTCCTCGAGTACACCGCGACACCGGTCTCGGCGGACGGCGCCAACGACCGTGTCTCCGGCCTCAACAACTTCTGGAACGCGACCGATGTCCGCTCCCCCGTGGTGGAACAACGGCCGGCTGGTCTTCGACTACACGGACCCGGAGCCGTACACTAGCGGCCACTTCGCCTTCCGTACGGTATGGAGCCACTTCCGCGTCACCGGGTGCGCGGTGCGGCGGTCGCCGACGGCTGCTGCTTGAGCGCTGCTGTTCGAGCGCTGCTGCTTGCACGGGCGGACGCAGCCCGTCACCCCGACCTGAGCACCGCGCGCGTCTTGGCCGCGTGTACGGCGGCGGAGAGGGCCTCGATGTCGTAGGCGCCCAGATGGCGGCGGTCGTTGATGAAGAAGGTGGGGGTTCCGGAGACATCGCTCAGGTCCGCGGACTCCACGTCCTCGGCGACCCGGGTGGCCCAGGTGCGGTCGCGCAGGGCCTGGCGGAAACGGTCCGTGTCGAGGCCGAGCTGCTCGGCGTAGCGCACGAGGTCGCGGGCTTCCAGAGCACCCTGGTGCGCGAAGAGCAGCTCGTGCATCTCCCAGAACGCTCCTTGCTCGGCCGCGCACTCCGCCGCCTCGGCTGCCAGCTGGGCATGGGGGTGGACGTCGGTCAGCGGCAGGTGCCGCCAGACGTACCGCACGGATGCGTGCCCGGCGAGCAGCTCGCGGATGACCGGTTCGGCCTGCCCGCAGTACGGGCACTCGAAGTCGCCGTACTCCACGATGGTCACCGGCGCGTCCGCGGGGCCGCGCACATGGTCGCGGTCTGGGTCGACCGGGACGGCGAGGTCGACCATGGTCTCGGCCGTGCCGATCAGGGCCCGCGCCCGGCGGCGTGGCGGAAGGGCCCAGATGACGAGGGCGACCGCCCAGGTGGCGGCGAAGGCGCAGACGACCGCGCTCAGGATGCCGATCTTCGCCTCCTCGAGCTGGCGGCCCTGGAAGGCGAGGGTGGAGATCAGCAGGGACACGGTGAAGCCGACACCGGCGATCGTGCCGCCCCCGGCCACGGCTCCCCAGCCGACCTGCGGCGTCATACGGCCGCGGCTGAGGCGGTTGGTCAGCCACGCCGCGCCGATGATGCCGATCGGCTTGCCCACCACCAGGCCGAACAGGATGCCCAGGGTCACGGGCGATGTGAAGGCTCGGGCCAGCAGGTCGCCGCTGATCACGATGCCCATGTTCGCCAGGGCGAACAACGGCACGATCACATGGCTGGTCCAGGGGTGGTAGAGCTGCTGCAGCCGCTCGTTCGGCGATACCGCCGACCTGAGCCCCCGGCGTACCGACCGCTCGAGCTCGGGCGTCGGCTGTTCACGGAAGGCGCGGAACAGGCCGGTGGCCCGCTCCAGCTCACTACGTGGCGAGGGGTACGCATAGGTCAGTAGACCGAGCGCCAGGCCCACCACGACCGGGTCCACACCCGACTTGAGCAGCGCCACCCAGGCCGCCGCGCCGAGCAGCGCGTACGCCCAACCGTGGCGCACCCCCACCGCGCGGACCAGCAGGATCACAGCGAAGATGCACAGGCCCGCGAGAAGGGCGGGCAGGTCGACGTCCTCGCTGTAGGCGACCGCGATCACCCCGAGCGCGAGAAAGTCGTCGACGACCGTCACCGTCAGGATGACCGTGCGCAGGCGCTCCGGAAAGCGCGACCCCAGCAGCGCGAGCATGCCGAGCGCGAACGCGGTGTCCGTGGACATCGCGGCGCCCCAGCCGTGCACCGAGGAGTGGCCGGCGTTGATGGCGAGATAGATGGCGATCGGCACGATCATGCCGCACACCCCCGCGATCGCCGGCAGCGACAGCTGGCGCCGGTCGCGCAGGTCCCCCATGTCGAACTCGCGGCGCGCCTCCAGACCGACGACGAAGAAGAAGAACGTCATCAGTCCGGCGTTCATCCACTCCCGCAGCGGCAGCGAGACGCCCCGGCCGCCGAGCGTGACCGAGAACCGCGTGTGCCAGAAGTCCTCGTACGACGCGTGCGCGATGTTGGCCCACGCGAGGGCGGCGAGGGTGGCGGCCAGCAGCACCATGGCGCTGCCGGTCTCGGTCCTCAGGAAGTCGCGTAGCGGCGTGCTGGCCGCGCCTCTGACCGAGACGCGTCCGGCGGAGGACGAGGGGGCCGTGGAGTCGGAGTCCGTCACCACGGCATTGTGCCTCGCATTCCCGATCAGGGCATGGTTCGGGGTGTTCCGGCCGGTCAACTTCCTGGGCACGTCATGGGCACGTCCTGGGCACGGCGAAATCCCCGGTCCTGGGCACAGCGAAATCCCCGTGCCAGGACCGGTGCGCTCCGAGAAGATGAGGGCCCATGAACAGACTCGGACCCGTGGAAGCCGCGCGACGGATCGCGGAACAGCGTTACCCGGAAGCCCTGGCCGCCTTCGTGTGTGGGAGCGTGCTCACCGAGCGCCGCACCGCGTACTCCGACCTCGACCTCGTGGTGGTGCTGGACGGCGGCGCGCCCGCCCCGTACCGCAGCAGCTTCGTCGAAGCCGGTTGGCCTGTGGAGATGTTCGTGCACACCGAGGAGACCTGGTGTGAGTTCGTCGAGCGCGAGACGGCGAACCGGCGCTCACCGCTGCTGTTCATGTGCGCCCAGGGCCGGTTGGTTCTCGACCGGGACGGCAGGGGCGCCCGGCTCGCCGAGGAGGCCGGTGAACGGGTCGCGGCCGGGCCACCGCCGGTCGCCCCGGACGAGCTGGAGCACTGCCGATACGTGCTGACGGATGTCCTCGACGATCTCGCCGGATGCGCCGATCCGGTCGAGCGCCTGTTCATCGTCACGACGCTGGCCCAGCGCACCGCCGAACTGGTGCTGCTCGTCCGCGGACGCTGGCTCGGCGCCGGCAAGTGGCTCGCCCGGCGCCTGCAGGCGGCCGAGCCCGGTCTTGCCGGGCGCCTGGAAGCGGCGGTGCGCGACGCCCTCGAGGGTCGCTCCGAGGCACTGGTCGCGCTGGTCGATGAGGTGCTGGACAGCGTGGGCGGGCGCTTGTGGGACGGGTTCAACACTGCCTGAGGCCTGAGGCCCGGTGGGCAGCTGGTTCAGGAGTGTGCCGCGGCCCAGGCGGCCAGTTCCGCCCGGGCCGCGCTCAGCAGGGCGGCGGACGGCTCCGTCGCACGGTTGGTCACCAGGGCGTAGTGCAGGGTGCCCGAGTCGGGGGCAGTGAGCAGGAGGCGGCGGCTTCCGGTGCCGCCGGGTTCCGGGGCCACGGCGATGGGAGCGCTCTCGGCGTAGGCGGGCGGGCCGGTGACCGTCCCGAGGTCGGAGACGACGGTGGTCGCGGAGGTGGGGAAGGACGCCGGGAGGTGCAGCTCCGTGGGCGCGGGGTTGCCGTCCGAACGCCAGAGCAGCAGGCCGTACTGGCCCGAGCCCACCAGCTCGGCGACGCGAGGGAGGGAATCCGGTACCGGGTTCCAGGTCAGGGTCGTGGAGCCGTCGCGCGAGCGGTCCTCGTACGTGAAGGCGACCGTGTCCCCCGCGGTGGCGCTGGGATAGAGGCGGTCCAGGAGACGGGCGTCCTGGCGCAGCACCGCCCGGCCCGAGTCGTCGAGCCGGACCGCGGAGAGGTCTTCGTCGTTCCAGGCGTCCCCCTCGGTCTGCACCTTGTCGGGGTTCCCGTTCATCAGCTCGTGGTGCCGCCCGTTGTAGATGTCCCACTGCCACTGCGTGCCGGACAGGACCGCTCCGGAGTCGGTGGGCCGCGACCACCAGTCGGCGCCGGGCAGACGGGAGTCGAGTGCCTGGTACATGGCCTTGAGGACGGTCGGCGCCTTGTCCGAGACCGCTCCCGACAGCGGGTGGCCGAACTCGCTCACGACCGCCGCCGTACCGGCGGCGTCGGCCCGGTCGCGTACGGCGGCGAAGTCGGCGACGTACTGGCCGTCGCCCGCCTTGCCAGGCATGAAGATCCCTGAGATCGCCTTCTGATCGTAGAAGTGCGTGTTGAAGACGTACCGCGGGCCGAGCGTGCCCGCGTCGAGGAGGCCGCCCTCCTGCTTCTGGAAGGCCAGGTTGGCGTTCCAGAAGAGGTTCGGTTCGACGAAGGCCGGCTTGTTCTGCCAGCCGGCCCTGTCCATCCGGTCCCGGAACCTCTCGTAGAACGGCCAGAGCACGTCGCGCTCCCACATACGGCTGGTCTGCCCCGGGTCGTACGTGCCGGCATGCGGCTCGTTGTACGGGTCGAAGCCCACGACGCCGGCGAACTGCTCGGCGGTGAGGTGCTGAGCCAGGTAGGTCATCGTGGTCTGCGCGGTGTCGAGGAAGGCGTCCTGGACGCCGCGGGCGTTGTGCCAGAAGTCGTACGACGCCTGCTTCACCGCCTCGTTCTGGGTGATGTTCTGGCCCCAGAAGAGGCAGATTCCGCAGAACTCGTCCGGGTAGTCGCCGGCGTCGACGACCCACTTGGGTGCGCCGTCCCCCGTGTACCAGCTGTCCTCGTCGAAGAGGTAGCGCGAGTGGAGGTCCTGGTGGAAGTCGGGGAAGACGCGGATCCCGGCGTCGAGGAAGGCCCGCATCTGGTCGGTGGCGGCGGCGAGATACGCGGTGTCGACCTGTCCGCGCACCGGTTCGGCGTACGCCCAGGACAGCAGGAAGCGCACGGTGTTACCGCCGCCGAGCGCCCGTAGCGCGGCCGCGGACTTGCGGGCGTCGGCAACGGACGCGAAGGGCAGGCCGCGGTTCTCGTCGAGCTTGGTCTCGCCGGAGACGTTGTAGCCGCGCAGCACGACCTCGCGGCCGAGGCCGTCGGTGAAGCCTCCGTCGTCCGCCGTGAGCACGGCGGCGGCCGGTCCGTCGAACCACAGCGATCCGGGGAGGCCGTCGGCGGCGGCCGACGACGGCGCACCCGAACCGGCCGCTGTCAGCAACCCGGCCAGCAGCACCAGCGCACCGATCAGACGCCATGCCACCGTGTTCTTCGCCATGTCCATTACATTCCTGCGCCCACCTTGTGCCCGTCAATACCGCCATCACCGCCCATCACCGCAGGCACCCGCAGGGGGCTTTCGCCGTCCCGTGCAGCACACTGAACCTCCGACCGACCGCAGACCGAGTCCGACCGACCGCTGACCGACCATGGAGGACGTGTGCAACCCCTACGCGGACTGACCGTCGTATCCCTCGAGCAGGCCATCGCGGGGCCGTATGCCAGCCGCCAGCTCGCCGATCTCGGGGCGCGCGTCATCAAGGTCGAGCGGCCGGGGGCGGGCGACTTCGCGCGTCATTACGACACCCGCGTCAAGGGGCTGAGCTCGCACTTCGTCTGGGTCAACCGCAACAAGGAGTCGCTCACCCTCGACATCAAGGATCCCCGCGGCATGGCCGTCCTGCGCAGACTGCTGGCCAGCGCGGACGTCTTCCTCCAGAACCTGGCACCGGGCGCCGCCGCCCGCATGGGCCTGGGCGCCGGCGAGCTGCAGGAGGCGCATCCCCGTCTGATCGTGTGCGACATCTCCGGGTACGGGCAGGGCGGCCCGTACGAGTCGATGAAGGCGTACGACGCGCTGGTGCAGAGCGAGGCGGGGCTGCTGTCCGTCACCGGGTCCGGTGACGAGATGGCGAAGGTCGGGATCGCTGTCTCCGACATCGCCGCCGGGATGTACGCCTACAGCTCGATCCTCGCCGCCCTCCTCGCACGGTCCACCACCGGCAAAGGTTCACATGTCGATGTGTCGATGCTGGAGGCGACCGTCGAGTGGATGGGCTTCCCCCTGTACTACGCCTACGACGGCGCCGAGCCGCCGCCGCGGGCCGGGGCGGCCCACGCGACGATCTACCCCTACGGCCCGTTCACCGCGGGCGACGGCAAGGTCGTCATGATGAGCATCCAGAACGAGCGCGAGTGGGGGGCCTTCTGCGACCGGTTCCTGGGCCGGCCCGAGCTCGCCGACCACCCCGACTACGCGGGCAACGCGAACCGCAACGCGCACCGCGAGGCGCTCGGCCGGATCATCGCCGAGCGCTTCGCTGCGCTGACCGGCGACGAGGCGGCGGCGCTCCTCGAGGCCGTCCCCGTCGCCTACGCCCACGTCAACACCCTGGCGGACGTGTGGAACCACCCCCAGCTGGCGGCCCGCGGCCGCTGGCACGAGGTCGGATCACCATCCGGCCCGCTCCCGGCGCTCGCTCCTCCGGGCCTCGTCGACCCCTCGCCGCGGATGGACCCCATCCCGGACGTGGGCGAGCACACGGCGAAGATCCTCGCCGAACTCGGGGTCCCTGAGGAGGAGGCGGATGCGCTGCGCCGGGACGGGGTGGTGTGAGCGGTTCGCCTCACCAGCCCTCGCTCAGATCACGCCCCGTCCAGGGCCGGGACGCCACCCGCGCATTCGGGGCGCCCGACAGACAGGACTGCTGATGGCGGCACTAGGGACTGTGCGGGGTTGAGAATGGGAGGGCTGGCAGGCTGCGTAGCCATAGGACGGATCCGCGCAGGTGGAGCCCGGCGGTGTAGCTCTCGGGCGTCTTGTCGTAGCGGGTGGCCAGCCCTCGCCATTCCTTGAACTTGTTGATGCAGCGTTCGACGGTGTTGCGGTCCTTGTAGAGCGCGGTGTCGCGGCTGACCGGGCGGCCCCCTGAACGTCCCTTCTTCTTGCGGTTGGCAACCTGGTCGGCCTTCTCCGGGATCACCGCCTTGATATTGCGTCTGCGCAGATAGGCGCGGTTGGCGCGGGAGGAGTACGCCTTGTCACCGGCGGCCGCATCCGGCCGGGTCCGGGGGCGGCCGACGCGCCCACGCACCTTGATCTTCTCCAGGACCGCAACGAAGCGCGGGCTGTCCGCGGCCTGTCCGGGGGTGAGGATGATGGACAGCGGGCGGCAGCGTCGGTCGGCGGCGAGGTGGACCTTACTGGTCAACCCGCCCCGAGACCGGCCCAGTTCTGCGGCCCGCAGTCGTGCACGGTGGCGCCGACGCGGGGCACGGCGCCGTTCCCGCTCGGCTTCTGCCGGCTCGTCGGACGCCTCGCCTGCCGGGTCGTTTTGCCCCCTCGCTGGAGCCCCTTTTCCTCCACCACGGCCTTCTCCAGCTCGTCGAGGAGCTCCACGTCGACCACCATCCCGGCCGCATGGTGATGTGCGCGGGCGACTGTGGAATCCACGCTGACCAGACCGAGATCGATATCACCGCGGGCCGCCGCCTCGGCGATCGCCTCCATGAGCGCCTGGAAGACCCCGGAATTCGCCCACAGCCGGAACCGGTCATAGACCGTCGACCAGGAAGGAGCCGTCGCTCTCCGGCACGTCCCGCCAGGGACTGCCGGTCCGGAACCTCCACATCACCGCGTTGAAGTAGCGGCGCAGGCCGGGAATCGGCCCGGACACCCCCAGCGGCATGTGCGGCTCAACCAACTCCCACCCTGCATCGGTCAGCTCGCCACGCGTCACGCGCCCGGTCTACTGCAGCCGACACGCTCTCGGAGCGGGCGTCACCGATCCAGTGATCCGACCCCGCACAGACCCTACGGCTCTGTTGGCATTTCGCGCCGGGCGCCACGGGTCGTCGGGGGCGTGCGCCAGTCGCGGATCGCTGCCGCGAACCGGTCTGGCGCGTCGGACTGCACGAAGTGGCCGGCGCCTTCGAGAATCACGGTGTGGTGGTCGGCGAAGGTTCGCTCCCACCGCTGCCGCTCTTTGCTGCGAAAGGCCAAGTCGGCGTCGCCCCAGATGATCAGCGTCGGGAGCGACGCGAGGTCGGGGAGTCCGGCTTCGACATCAGCAAGGAAGGCGCGGCTGGCGGTGATTGCCTTGGGTAGTACGGCCGTTGCCTCACGCCGGTCGTGGGTGGCGAGAGCGTTCCGGTAGTGGGCCATCTCCTCGGCGGTCGGCTTCCGTAGCCGGTGCCCGGCAGGGATCATCGCGTTGACGAAGAGGTTGAACTGCCGCATCAGCAAGCGCCCCAGAGGCCCGCCCATCAGGTGGGAAGCGATGTCGACGTGGGGCGCGCCGGCGATCGGCCAGCCCCAGGTGTTGGTCAGCACCAGCGCCTCGAAGGCGGTGGGCCGCTGTTCTGCGGTGGCGAGGCCGATGGGTCCGCCCCAGTCGTGGGCCACGAGGGTGACCCCGCTCAAGCCCAGGATGTCGACGAACGCAGTGACGACCTGGGCGTGTTCCTCGGGCAGATACCGGTAGCCCGGGCGGGCCGATGACAGTCCGAAGCCGGGATAGTCGAGTGCGATGCAGCGGAACTCGTCTCGCAGGGCGCGGATGACGTCGCGATACACAAACGACCAGGTTGGGTTGCCGTGCAGCAACAGCAGCGTGGGCCCTGAGCCTTCGTCGACGTAGTGGATGGTGTGCCCTTCGATGGCGACGAAGTGGCTCTCGAACGGGAACAGTCCGTCGTCGACCCAGGCAGGCCTTTCCGCGTCAGTCATGACTACACCTCAATCTGGCGGCTAGACTTGATTCACTCAAGCACACTTGAGAATGTCAAGCAGGTCTGTCAAGCGGGTGAAATGAGTCGAAGCTACGGCCAGTACTGCGGTCTCGCCCGGGCGCTCGATGTCGTGGGCGACCGCTGGAATCTGCTCATCGTCCGCCAGCTCCTCACGGCTCCCGCCCGCTACCGCGAGCTGCTGGATGGGCTCCCTGGCGTGGCCACCAACCTGCTCTCCGATCGGCTCCGCGATCTTGAGGCCGCCGGTGTGGTCGAGCGGCGGTTGGCCGAAGAGGGCAATGTCGTTGTGTACGCCCTCACTCCCTGGGGCGCCGAGCTGCGGGAGCCAATCGAGGGGCTTATCCGTTGGTCCACGCCGCTCATGGTGCGTGGACCCGGCGGTGACCGTTTCCGCGCAGAGTGGTTCGTCGTCGCCCTTCCGGCCCTGCTCGGCAGCAGGATGGCTGCCGATTCTTCATCGGCGATGGGGGTTGGGGTCGACGGCCGGCTGTTTCAGGTACGGTCGACAGGCTCGGGCGTAGAGGTCGGCCCACATGATGGCCGAGATCTCGACGCAGTCCTCCGCGCTGACGCCGCGATCGTTCTCGGCCTGGCGGCTGGCGTACTCGCCCTCGATGATGTCCGTGGGATCGTCGACATTGAAGGCGATGAGACGGCCGTGCGCGCCGTCTTCGGTGTCTGACGCGCCATTGGGCGTGCCCCGCGGGCGGCGGGACCCGAGATGGCCATCACCGCGGAGACCCCCACGTCCTGGTGAGTCAGGTGGAGCGTTCGTTGCCTGTCCGACGGCGGGCCGCAGCACTGAGGGAGGGAGTGACGTCGGTCCGGGTTCAAAAGGTCGGTCGCTGGTCGCGTGCAGCGGCGATGTACTGGGCGTAGGTGCTCTTGGAGCGCTGCATCAACAAGATCAAGCCTGGCGAGGCCTCGCCAGGCCGCTATGACCAGACCCCGAAAGCCACCAAGGCGGACTGCACTTACGGGGCGCGATCACCTGGATCCACAGCCTCCGACCAGTCACATGGTCAGAACTCAAAACAGGCCCTAGGCCCTGTCGTCAAACTCCCGCCTGCCCCGCGTCGCCTGACGACAGGGCCTAGCTCTGCGGGACGTCCTTGACGAACACGATGCCGTCACTGGCCGCCAGGTGGGCCGGGTCAAGCGGGGAGTAGCCGAACCAGGGGGATACGCGGGGGGCGGGCCGCGTGTCGCCGAGGGCGGTGGCCAGCCGCGGGGCGTCGATGACGCAGCGGTCCTCCGGGAGTTCGTACAGGAGTCCTTCGACGGTGTCCGGCGGCGGCGTGTCCACTCCCTGGTGCCGGATCGTGCCGAGAGCCGTGGCCAGGAAGGCGTACTCCTCGCCGAGTTGGGCGCTCACCAGCGCGCCGGCGCTCCACCACTCCACCGGCCCCTGCCACATCTGCATCGTGCTCTTCTCCCGCTGGAGATGAGAGTTGTGGGCGTGGATGAGTGCCGGGCCCCGAGCGGCGATGGCAAGGAGGTTGTGGGCCATCATCAAATCCCGCAGCGCGCACAGCCGGGTCATGCGGGCCGGTGAGGTGTCGGCCATCCAGTAGTGGTAGCGCAGCAGGCCGGTCGCGGTGCGCCCGTACAGGCGCGCCCGGTCCCAGTTGTCCGGCGAGGTCGCCGTGATCAGGTGCGGCGTCTGCGCGTCGAGCAGCGCCACCAGATCGTCGGCGAGCAGCCGCAGTCGACTGGCCTCGGCCGACTGCCCCATGGATTGGGTCGGGTCCATCATCGCGGCGGGGTTGGTCCACCGGTCGTCGGCGCCAAGCAGGCGGTCGAGCGTTTCTCCGGTACAAGGGAGCAGGTCCGCGTCCACCCGGGCCGCGAGGTAGCCGTGGAGTGCGGTGAGGGCCTGCCGGGGGCTCGCGGCGCCGGTGATCTCCAGCGGGCCGTCGAAACCGGCGAAGCGGAGCCGCTCGGACGTGGGCCGGCTGTCGTTGTGGGCGCGCATCCAGCGCACGAGCTCGCGGTTGACCGCGGCTGTGCCCCAGCCGTGGCTGAATCCGTGCTCCATGACCTCGTCGAGAGTGCCCGTGCCCGAGGTGACGTAGTCGTCCACGACCAGGCCCATCATGCAGTCGCTCTCGATCGCGATCGTCCGGTATCCCTCCTGCTCGACGAGCTGCCGGAAGAGCTCGTTGCGCAGGTCGAGCAGAGTGTCCTCGCCGTGGGTGGGCTCGCCCAGGGCGAGCAACCGGGGCCGGGCCGGGAGCAGCCTCATGACGGCGGCAGCCTCGACGGCATGGGCGGCGTCCTTGATGTCAGTAGCCATGCCTTCAACGGTATCGTTGAATCTTCGATTGAAACTTTCTCCGCGATATCCTCGGCTCATGGGCCGAAACCTTCAAAACGGTGAGCGACTCAGGCCGGTTGATCTGGCGCGCGGGCATGGTCTGTCCACGCAGGCGATCAGGAACTACGAGGAGGCCGGCATCCTTCCGGCCGCCGGTCGCACACCCCACGGCTACCGCACCTACACCTCGCTGCACGCGGGGGCCCTGCGCGCGTTTCTTGCCCTGGTCCCGGGGCACGGCCACCAGACGGCGACGTCGATCATGCGGGCCGTGAACCAGGGCGCGGTCGATGAGGCGTTCCGCCTCATCGACGAGAGCCACGCCCAGCTCCTCGACGACCGGCGCACCGTTCAGGCCGTGGAGAGCGCCCTCCGCGACCTGGAGCCCACCACGGCGCCCGATCCTGGTGTGGGGTCTGAGCCAGCTCCGGTGTCCGGGCCCGGCGGCACGTTCATCGGGCCGCTGGCAGGGAAGCTCGGAATCCGGCCCGCGACGCTGCGCAAATGGGAGCGCGCCGGGCTGGTGCGCCCGTGCCGCGACCCGCGGACCGGGTACCGCGTCTACGACGAGGCCGACGTACGGGACGCCCGGCTGGCCCACCAGCTCAGGCGGGGCGGCTACCTGCTGGAGCAGATCGCCCCGCTGATCGCCCAGGTGCGGGCGGCCGGCGGGCTGGAGCCGCTGGAGGCCGCGCTGTGCGACTGGCACGGTCGGCTGTCTGCCCGTGGGCGGGCGATGCTGACCGGGGCCGCAGAGCTGGAGGCGTATCTCCGCGAGCGCGGATGAGACGTCGGGCGCCAGCCGAAGAGAAACAAGAGTCACAGGCGGTTCCGTCTCCGGTGACCCGTCCACCGATGTCGGCCTCGTCCCGGGCTGAGCCCTACTCCTCATCGACCGCAGCCGGATCACCCAGGGGCCGCAGGCCACGGCAGATCGGGGAGCCGGAACCTGGTCGACGTGCGAGAGGCGGCCGTACTTCAGCGCGTCGGCCCGCCATGCCTGGTCCGCGTCCGAGTCGAGCGGCGGCGTCGGCTCGAACAGCGCGGCCATCGCGGCGGCCAGTTCGTGCCGGGCGCCACCTGCTCGATGGGCTCCCACATCGCCTCCGGGTCTCCACCTCGGCGGGGTGATCTCCCCGGTGTCGGTGTCGACCTGCTCGCTTGTGGTGTCGAACACCGAGGCACCGAATGATCCACAAGGCCCGCCACAGCGTTCAGGACGTCGCCCGGCTCGAAGGCTTCGTCTGCGCAGACGGCTTCGTCCGCGCAGACGGCTTCGGCCGCTTCCAGCGGAATCCGGCCGACGAAAACCGAGAGACGGCGCCAGACACGCTGTTCGGCAGCGGAACACAGGCGGAAAGTCCAGTCCAGTACGGCCCGCAGCGAGCCGTGCCGCGGGTGCGCGGACGGGTCGCCGTTACTGAGAAGGGCAAGCCGCTCGTCCAGCCGCTGCACCAACTGCTCAAGCGACAGCGTACGCAGCCGTCGCGCAGCGAACTCGATGGCGAGTGGCAGCCCGTCCATGCGCTCACAGGCCCGGAACGCAAGGGCCGCGTCCCGCCCGACGGGTGCGAAGTCGGGGCACACGGCACGCGTACGGTCGACGAGCAGCCGCACCGCCTCGCTCACCGAGCCGTCGGCCGATGATCCGAGCGGCACCGCTCCGTCTGGTGATCCAACCGGCAGTGGTCCGACGGTGAGAAGGTGTTCCTCCGGCAGACCGAGCGCCCGCCGGCTGGTTGCCAGCACCGTAACCCTGGTCGCGCCGGAGAGGATCTGCCTGATCAGCCGGGCACAAGCGTCCGAGAGATGTTCGCAGTTGTCGAGTACGAGCAGCATCTCCCGCTCGGTCAGGGCGCCGAGAACGCGGTCCACGGGCGGGCGCGCCTGGTCGCGTGCGGCGGCGTCGAGAGCGGTGAGGATCTTGTGGGGCAGTATGTCTGCGTCGGTGACGTCGGCCAGTTCCACCCAGCGGATCCCGTCCCGGTAGCCGAGCTGGCCGGAGCGGGCGGCCCGCTGGGCGAGCCGGGTCTTGCCGACGCCACCGGGACCGGTCAGATTGACCAGCCGGGCTGTCACCAAGAGCTGTTCGATCTCCTTGAGTTCGTTCTCGCGCCCCACGAACGACGTGGTCTCCGCCGGGAGGCGTCCGGCCATCGAACCGGTCGGAGCCGTTGGTCCGGTCGCGGCGGCAGCTGAGGCAACCGCGGAGGGCGGGCCGGGCCGCCGTAGCCCCGAGACCTCCTCCCAGCGCCGCAGCCACGGCGCCTCGTCGGTCACCCCGCAGGCTCACGCTCTTCCTTTGGTATCCGTAGTGATGTGTCACCGGTCGGAGTCATGCTGTGTGTCCGGAGTCAGCGTTGGCGTCGTATCTGAGTGCGTAGATCGAATGCGTGACCCTTTCGTGGGGGTGTCGTTGATCGGATGACAGCATCGCGGGTGGGGAGGGGGCATCGATGAGCCGGAAACTGCCGCTCGCCGAGGGCGAGACTGCCCGAACCGCATGTGCTCGTGCCGTCCTGCGCACCGCAGTGGACGAGAAGACCGGCGAGCTGCTGCCTGCATCGGTGCTGGCGGAGCGGGTCGGCTGGGCTGCCGGTCTGGTCTCCGGCATGGTCGGTGCGCTGCTTGCCGAGCACTGGAACACCACCGACGTGGGCCTGCTCGCCTCTGGGGAGGACGCGGGCGGTCGAAAGCTGCCGTCGAACGCTTGGACGGCCCTGCGGCGTCTGGGCTGGACCACCGTTGCGCCCGCGGGTGTGAAGGTCAACGACCGCATCGTGCGCATGGCTCAGGAACAGGCCGGCCGCATGCTGCGGGCGGCGAAGTGGCGTGCCGACCTCACCGCCGGGGTGCTCGCGACTTGGCCCGCTGATCCGGCCAAGCGTACGGGTGAGGAATGGGATGCCGTCCGTGAAGCGGTGCCCAGGGGTCAGTTCCTGCCGTCCAGTGTGATCAAGTCCCGCACACGGCAGGCCTTGGCCTTCGCGAGGCAGCACGGCCGTCTGCCGGTCGACGTGTTCGAGCTGAAGCCCGCACCCCGGACCGCCCGGATGCTGCTGCTGTCGGCGTGCGACGGACAGCAGGCCACGCTCGAACGCGGCGACGAGCCGGGCCGGGCACTGCTGCGCCTGCAACTGCCCACGCGCCCCGACCCGCGCTCCTACCGGGATTGGACCTGGGTCGCCTGCCCTATCACGCTGCCGCCCACCATCCCTGCCAATGCGGTGCTGCACCTGCCTACCCTGCGCATCCACCTGGGCAGAGTGCGGGCTGATCTCGCCTACACCCACGCTGTCCCGAAGGCGCAGCGAACCGGGCACTCGGTCGCACTCGGCGTGGACTGGGGCCTCAATACACTGTTGTCCGCCGGGGCTGTCCGACTCCACGACAACGGGCGTATCACTGCCCTCGGCAGCGGGGGCATGCTCCGCGCCGCCGGCGTCCTGGCGAAACAGCACCGCCTGCGCCGCCTGTCCGAGCTTCTGCATGCCAAGACTGACCAGTACCAGCGGCTCATGGCCGGGGACGATCAGCACCGACTGGCCGCCAGGCACCAGCTCCTCACCGACGAGATCCGGCACGTGTCCGCCCGCCGGTCGAACCTCAACGACTCTCTGGCATCGCCGCACGCGGCCTCACCCACCAGGCCAAGACCGTCGTCGACCGCATCACCAGCACCATGGTTATCCGCTCGGTGGTCGACACGCTCGAAGCCACAGCAGTGGTCACCCCTACCCTCAAGAAGACCAGCCGGGACCGGTCCAAGACCGGACCCACCCGGCCCCGATCCACACGCCCCGCGCCCAGGCGACGCAGGGCACCCTCCCCCACCGGCCCATGCGGCCCGGTAGGCAAGCGTCCGGAGGGACACGCTCACACGGACCGGAGGCGGCTGCCCCGCGCAGCCCACCGGCACCAGGGCGTGACGACGATCAGCACACCCACCACCCGCCGACACCGGCCACGAGGAGCAGCACTGGGCGCGGGATTCCACCTGCACGCCCACGCCACCCCTCCACGGTGGGCAGAACCCATGCAAGACGCTATATCTGACATGAGATCGCTAGGCTGATCAGAGACGCTCGCACGAACGCCGACACGACAGGCCAGCTCGGGAGCCGCTGCCCCGCCGCTGCCGAGGACAGCGCCGAGGCCGAGAAGTTGGCGCGCTTGGCAAGGTCGCGATAGGGCGTCCGGCCTGTGCGCTCCCGTAACCGGCGCAGTTCGTGGGCGAACTCCTCGACCGGACCAGCTGCCGGATCGAGCTCCGACTCGGGCCTTCCCACCGCGCTCCCCTGCCGCCACACCCGTCATTGACCAGATTTTGATGAGCGATTGTCCTACCAGACCGGGGCGGGTCGAGGTCAACAACACCCAGGTCGAGACTGGCGGGAACGGCCCGTCACGGGGGCGGGCCGATGTCCTGGCGGAGAAGAAAGACAGGCGCATGGGAATCTGGTTCAGGCGTGCGGTGTGGGTGGGGTTGGCGCTGCTGCCGGTGGTCTTGTACCTGCTGCTGCAGGTGATGGGCCTGGACGACGCGGACCGGCTGGCCGGAGTGCTCAGCCTGGTCGTGGCGCTGGCCGCTCTGGTGATGCAGTGGCTGACCTACGCACAGCAACGAGGGAATCGGCCGAATCCCACTGTGTCCGTGATCAAGGAGCAGTTGACACCGTCCGGCTCGGGTGACCGGAACACCACGGTGAACATCGGCTCGGCGACGACCGACCGTACCAGCGGAAACACCGGGCACATCAGACAGACGGTCATCAATATCCGTACAGGTTCGCTGTCCGCCCTGTGTGTGATGGCCATGCTGCTCATCTCCGGGGTGGCGCCGCAGTGGCTGGGCGGAGAACGCGACGGCCAGGGCGACGTGAGCGACGCGGCACCGGGTGAGTCGTCCGGTGCCTCGCCCTCGACGACCGACGCGGCCCCGTCCGGGGACAGGCCGTCGAGCAGCGGCGCTCCATCGGCCGACGGGCCCGCTGCGGCATCGGTGACCTCCTGTCGTGGAGGGGCCCCCGTGCCGAAGCACGACATCCTGTTCGATCCCTGCATCACCAGGTCGGATCGCGCAGTGTCGCTCTACGTCAAGGTGCGGGGCGACATCGTGACCGCCGACAAGCCGGTCACCAGGTGGATCTGGGTCTGGCTGTACAACGTCGACTCCAAGGAGAAGCACGCGCTGCGGCACTGCTCCATGGCGATCGACACCAAGCCCACGCGCTGCGGGCCGTTCACGGTGACCCCACCGGAGCCGGGCACCTATGTGACCGCTGTGGAGGTGACGCTGGACGACACGTCCCCGGCAGCCTGGAGCGACGAGTCCCTCGCGGGTACGCAGAGCGGCGGCGTGACCTGGCTGGGATGAGGCCGGGAGGCGCCTGAGCCGATCCGGGCCAGTCGGCCGCGCCGTCAGGTCGCGGGCGCGCCCAGGTCGAGTGCGCCCAGGTCGAGTGCGCCCAGGTCGAGTTCGGGGCCCTGGTCCGGGCCCCGAACTCGGCCGAAGGACTGTCGTGATGCGTCAGGCCTCGCCGCGCAAGCGCTCCGCCTCCGCGCTGAGCCAGGTCGCGCCGACCATCTCGACGTTGCGCCCGACGCCGTCGGCGGCGCGGATCAGCGCGTCGGCCGTCGCCTGGGTGTCGTCGGCGGCCCGGGCGCGGGCGGCCTCTGCCAGCGCTTTCGGCGCCGCCGCTTCCGATGCGCCGGCGAGCTGCAGCGACGTCGCAGCGCGCTCGGCCGTCTCAGCCGCCTGCCCGTACTGTTCGTCGGTCCAGTACGCCCACGCCAGGTTGTGGAGGCAGACTCCTTCGGTGCGCGGATTCTCCATCTGCGACGCTGCCTTGAGGGCCGCCTGCAGAGCTGTCAGCGCCTCCGCGAACCGCCCCAGCGCAAGCAGGGCCACGCCCTTGGCGTTGAGTGCGTAGTCGGTCGCCTCCGGGATGCCCGCGTCCTTGTAGGCGCGTACCGCGCGGTCGCCGGCTGCGATCGTCTCCTCCCAGCGGCCCATGGACAGCAGGGCCGTGAAGCGGGCGTTCCATGAACGGGCCTCGGTGAGCGCGTCCCCGGTCGCGGCGGCCAGTCGGTGCAGCCGATCGGCGGCGTCGAGGGCCGCGGCACCGTCGCCCAGAGTGCTCTGGGCGAGGCTGAGGCTCAGGATGGCGTGCACCTCGGCTTCCGCGTCGCCGTTCTCGTGGGCCAGGTCGCCGGCCCGGCCCAGGGGTTCCACGGCGGCGTCGAGGCGGCCCAGCTGCCGGTAGGTGTCACCGAGGCCGAACATGGCGTTCTGCAGGGCTTGGCGGTCGTCGACGCGCTGTGCCAGGTCGGCGGCCTCGCGGAACAGCTCGGCGGCGTCCGGGAGCGGGCCCCCGGTGAGCCGGGCGTGCCCGAAGCCGATGAGGTGCGCGAGACGTGCCCGTTCGTCGCTCAACTTCCCCTCCAGAGTGAGATGCATCGAGAGAGCCGTCAGCACTGAGCCTGCCCAGACCATCCACTCGCTGATCCCGCCGAGGACCAGAGCGGCTTCGTCGAACTGTCCGGCGCGCACTCGGTGCCTGAATTCGCGCCGGTACGGCTGGATGTCGTCCAACGTCCGCCAGTCCGAGCGGGGCGGGGCGACGCTCGCGTACCAGTCGGCCGCCCGCCGCTCCACGGACTGCCGCCCGAGCACGCCGACCCGTGGCATGGCGCCGTACGCGAGGTCGGCGTCCATCGGGTGCAGCGCGAAGGTACGGGTGGTCCGGTCGACCGACAGCATGCGCACCCGTACCAGGTGGGACAGGATCGGTGCGACGTCGAGACCGGGGTCGAGGCCGGCCACGATCCACTCGATCGCTTCTCTGGTCACGGGTGTGCGCAGCACGGCGAGGACGTTCAGGACGGCGCGGCTATCGGAGTCGAGCCGGCGGTACCGGTCCTGGGCGAGGCCCGCGACCACGTCGCCGCGCAGGGTGAAGCTCTCCAGCACTTCGTGGAGAGTGGGCAGCACCAGGGTGTCGTCGGCCATCGCGCCCACCAGCAGCTCCAGGGCGCGCGGGACCCCGTGGACACGGACCGCCGCCTGCAGCAACTGCTCGTCGGACAGCTCGGCGAGGCCCAGGCTGCCGTCCTGGTCGAGTTCGCGCAGCAGCGCGACCGCCTCGGTGGGAGGCAGCCCTTCGGACAGTTCGATCTCTGCGGCGAAACGGCGCAGCTCGGGCGCGAGCCGTAGCGGCACCTGCGAGGTGACCAGCAGCCGCGGCGTGGATCTGGCCCGGAAGAGACAGTCGAGGAAGATCGTGAGTTCCTCGTCCTCGAGTCGGCCGTCGTCCTGCAGCAGGTCTTCGAGGTTGTCCAGCAGGATAACGAAGAGCCGGTCCCCCATCGCGGCGAACAATTCGCCGACCTTGTCGTGTACGGAGCGATTCGTGGCCCAGATGCCCTGCAGCCGCGCTTCCTGTTCGCGCCCGAGGAGTTGGGCGCAGTCGAAGTAGATGCGCTCCAGGGAGATCCCCGACGTCCGCGTACTCAGATTGACCAGCCCCGAAGGCGGGGGCGCCTGGAGGTGGCCCGGCCACTCGCCGCCCTCCAGCATTTCCATGACCTTGGCGGCGACCGCGCTCTTGCCCATGCCGCGCCGTCCTGTGACCGTCACCATGCGGAAGGCCGGGTCGGCGAGGTGACGGCCGATCATTTCGCGTTCGTGAGTGCGGTTCTTGAACAGTTCGAGCCCATGCGCGACCGGCAGCCCGATGACCTTGGAACCTTCGTCGGAGATCCCGGAGTGCGCGCTCGTGGCACCGCCCGTCGCGTCCACACCCGCCGGGGCGCCTCCCACCTCGGGCAGCGGCTGCAGGTCGGGAATCCCCAACAACCCGGCCAGCTCCGCCCGGCGCGGTTCGCCGACCCGGCGCAGGATGTGGTCGATACGGGCCGCGGTCAGCCGGGCCGCCCCTTCCCAGCGGTGGTGTTCCGCGACCACCCCCACGATGTGGCTGCCCGCCCATACCGCCGCCCCCGACATTCCCGACCACGGCGAGGTGTGCGGATCCGGGTCGGCGGCCGCCGCCGCGACCGTGATCTCCAGGGTGCCGGTTCTCAGGTTGGACAGCGCCGCCACGGTGCCGTCGGCCTGATGCAGTTCACGGAACCGCCGGCCGTCGGGGCGGCGGCGCTGTTTCCACAGCGGGAACCCCGCGGCGTGCACGTCGACGACGGCGTGACGGTCGTCGGCGATACGGCCGAACCGCGCGGGCGCGACGGGCGCGGAACCCGGCGGCGGCGCGAAGGCCAGGACGGCCACATCGGTGTCGGCGTCCGACCAGGCCACCGACGCCGGCACCATCCACTGGCCCGGCCGGTCGGCATCGAAACGTATCTGCACGCCGTCGGCGTCGGCCACCACATGCGCTGCGGTCAGCACCGCGGTGTCCGTGACCCGGTACCCCGAGCCGCGCCGTCCGCCACCGGCAGAGGTGACGACGATGATTTCGGCAATGCGGTGCGCGTCCAGTCCGACATCGGTCGGCCGTGCGGTCACCGGCCGCCCGGCCTGGCCCGGGATCGGCTGCCCCGGACGGCCAGGGGTCGACTGCCCGGCCTGGTCCGGGGTCGGCTGCCCCGCCCGGCCCGGGATCGGCTCCCCCGTCTCGCCCGGGATCGGCTGCGTTTCCGTCATGAGCTGGTCAGTCCTCGTCGGGCAGCTCGTCGCCGGAGATCAGCGCCGCTTCGTCCGGCCTGTCCGCGCGTACCGGCTGCAGCGTCAGCGTGATCCGCTGAGTGGTCATGGCCGACCGCCGTGCCGTGGCACCGGCGTCGAACACCCAGAAACGCACCTTCACCCCGGGCTCGGCGGTCCGCTCCACCCCCACGGTCAGCTCCAGCTCGAGCTTCTCCGCCTTGAACCGCAGGTCGGTGTGGGCCCCGGCCCACATCGCCTTGCTCAACTCTTGGCGAAGCTGCCAGATCATGTCCGCCAACTCGACCGCGTCATCCACCAGCAGCCCCTATCAACGTGCCCGACAAACCGCTCACATGCTCCGCCACATCATCACCGGGCAACCCCAGGGCAATTGACTCTTGCAGCCCATCTGTGACACGGGGGACGCAGGCCGAGCAAAGGCGTCGCACGGAGCACATTCACCACGTTCTCGAACGATTGAACTCCCACGCGGATCATAGCGGCAGCTTCCAGGCGTCCCCCTGGTTGACTCGGTCAACTCACCTTGGCTGCGGGCACGTTCTGAACGCATGGGAGCTTCGGCTGAACCACGACGGCGAGGGCAAGGCCACGCCTACGGCCGTCGAACCGTCGGCGTTGCGATGGAAGCTGAGGCTCATGCCAACTCCCTGCGTTCGAGACCAACATGGCGTGAACTATGCGCCCACGCCCCTGCGGACTCCAGACCTCTCGGCCGTATCAGAAAGCTACATACCGGATGAAATCCACCCAAGCCGTCGGGGCAACCGCGAACCGCGGCCCTTCCTTCTCCTTGGAGTCACGGACGTAGACCGCGTCGGGCCGGTGAGCGACCTCCACGCAGCTGTCCCCCTGGGAGCCGCTGTAGCTGCTCTTGAACCAGTTCAGCTCGTCGCTGGTGCTCATAGCGCTCCTCGCATCCGCTTCAACAGGTCCGCCGAGTCCGCCGGGGACAGGGCCTGTGAGCGCATCTTGGCATAGCGCATCTGCATCAGGCTGACGTCTTTCGGGCCGGAGATCAGCTGGCCCGTCTGCTGCCCCTCCGAGTAGCCCAGCCACTTGTGGTCCGGCGTCTCAAGGAACTGCATCGGACCGTCCGTCCCGGCATGGTGCGGCTGCGTGAGCGGCATGATCTGCAACTCGACGTTCCACAACCCCACACAGGCGATGAGGTGGTCGAGAAGCTCGCGCGTGATGTCGTCGCCGCCCGTGCGCCGCAGCAGCACCGACTCCTCGATGATGAAGCTGAACGCGATCGGCGGCTTGCGGGTCAGCAGCTTCTGCCGTTCCAGACGCGCCGCGATCCGCTCCTCCAGTTGCTCCTCGGTGGGCGGCGGCGGGACGTTGAGCATCACGGCCCGCGCGTACGCCTCCGTCTGCAGCAACCCCGGCACCACTCGGCACTCGTACGTACACAGGCTGACCGCCGCCGCCTCCAGTTGGGCCCATAGCCGGAACCAGGCAGCCAGCCCGCGCTGCCGCGACACATGCTTGGCGACCGCCCGCAGCACACCGAACGCGTCCAGGACCTCCTCCGCCTGCTCGACGAAGTCGCCGGGCGGCAGGCGCCGCCCCTGCTCGATCGAGCCGACGAAGTGCGCCGAGTATCTGACCAGCAGCGCGAACTGCTCCTGCGTCAGCGAGGCCCGTTCGCGGAAGACCTTGAGAACGGCCCCGAACGCCTTGAGGCTGTCGGACGGTTCGGGTTCACAGCTGCTGTTCCCCATGGCGACCCCCTCGTCGTGCTTGCCGCACTCGTCGCAGGTGCAACGGCCCATGCTCACGGTCGGTTACCCGTACCGTCCAGAGGGTGAGCTCGTACGCTGCTCTCCGTACGAGCTGTCGTCATCGCATGAACTGCGGCGATACCGACACGGTGGACGCATGACATCTTCAGTGGACGCCGTGGAGACGCAACTGCCGACTACCGTACGTGCGTTCAGGCAACGGTTCAGCTCCACCCGTCGAGGTGCACGACTCGTATGTCTCCTCGCCGTCGAACAACTCAGCTCGTGGGGCATCGAGTACGGCAGCGACCTCTCCGACTCCGCCGCCCTGATCGTGGCGGAACTCGCAGCGAACGCGGTGACGCACGGGCGCGTACCGGGGCGGGACTTCGAGGTGCGGCTGACGCTCGCACCCGACAGCGGCGTATTGTGCATCGCCGTGTCGGATGCCACCGCCCGCCACAAGGTCAGCACCCCCAAGCTCGGATACGTCCCAGATGCATCCTGGCGCGCGGCCGCGCTCTTCCACGAAATCGTCAGCGTCCGCCCGCTGCCGGCACGCAACCCCGCCTTCGCCGCGATGGTCGCCATCTCCTACATGCACGCCTCCGGCGAAGGACTCGCCCCGCCGTACGGCGGCTTCATCGACCTCGCCAAGGAGGCCCGCGCAGGCCACACCAACGTCTACGCCTGCGCCGAACTCATCCGGTCCTGGCGCGTTTGAACACGGCGTCGGACGAGTTGGCTGTGACGACATCTGTGGTGGTGGACGGCAGGTCGGGTTTACCCGCGGCGGAGGCACGGTATCTCGTAGCGTGTCTACTTCCGTTCGGCGTGTAGATGGGGAGCGTTGCGGGGTGGATCCGGTATCGGTGGGGCTGCTGGCGGCGTTGGCAGGTGGCGTGGGTGGTGAGATCGGTCGGCAGGCGTGGGCAGCGCTGAGTGAATTGGTGCGGCGCCCGTTCCGGGGCGGCCAGGACACCGAGGATGTTCCCGCGGTGAGTTCGGGGGTGGCAGAGCTGGCAGAGCTGGAGCGGGCCCCAGCCGATCCGGCGCCCGCGCAGAGGTTGAGTACCGCGCTGGCGGTGCGGGCGGCGGTGGATGCAGACTTCCGCGCCGGCTTGGAGCAATGGAATGAGCAGGCGAGGCTGGTGCGCACCGGCGACGGTGAGGTGCACAACACGATCAGCGGCGGCACTTTCCACGGGCCGACGCTCCAGGGCCAGACCTTCTCCAGGATCTCCTTCACCACCCCGCCCCCACCTCCGGCCGACCGCGGCCCCGATACACCCTCCACACAGAGCTGACCTGCATGGCCAATACGTACTCCGGCGGCGCGGACGACGCAGGCTCGCCGGTGGAGAACCAGATCAGCGGTGGTGTCTTCTTCCACGCGGTGATCCAGGGCCGGGACATCACTGTGCAGTTGCCCCCGCAGATCACCCCGGCACTGTCCGGCCTGCCCACCGCCACGGCCACCTTCACCGGCCGCGACGAACAGGTCGAGGAGCTGCTTGAGGTGCTGGCACCGGGCCGGGGGCCGCAACAGACGGTGATGGTGGCGGCGGTGGCGGGACTGGCCGGGGTCGGTAAGACCGAACTGGTCGTGCAGACCGCTGCCCGGGCACTCAAGCAGCCCGGCTGGTTTCCCGGCGGAGTTCTGTTCGTTGACATGTTCGGCTATGACCCAGAACGCCAACTGTCCCCCCAACGGGCCCTCGACGGCCTCCTGCGCGCGCTGGGCATGCCGGGCGAGCACATCCCCGCCGAGCTGCAGGACCGCTCCCGGCTGTACCGCAGCGTGCTGGCCGGCTTCGCGGAGCAAGGCCGCCGGGTCCTGGTCGTCATCGACAACGTCTCCACCGCGGAGCAGGCCCGCCCGCTGCTGCCCACTGACGGCACCACCGCGGCCCTGCTTACCTCTCGCCACACCCTGGACGTTGACGCCCGCCTGCACGACCTGGACGTCCTTAGCGAGCGCGCCTCGGTCGAGTTGCTCCACCAAGCTCTCCTGCAAGCCCGCGGCCCCGCCGACACCCGGGTGACCGACGACGCCGAGCACGCCGCCACGATCGCCCGGTTGTGCGCGGGCCTGCCCCTGGCCCTGCGCATCGCCGCCGCCCTGCTCGCCGACGCCCCCAACCGCCCCTTGGCCTCCCTGGCACAGGCCCTGGAGGCGGCGCACACCCGGCTGGACCGGTTACACCGCGAGGACCGTGCGGTGCGTGCGGCCTTCGACCTGTCCTACCAGCACCTCAACCCCGACCACGGTCGCCTGTTCCGGCTGCTGCCGCTCAACGTCGGCCCGAACCTATCCACCGAATCCGCCTCATACCTGATCGGCGCAGACCAACCCACGGCAGAAGAGCTCCTACAGGACCTCGCCCGCGCCCACTTGATCGAACCCGGACACATCTGGGGCCGCTGGCGCCTGCACGACCTGGTGCGCCTCTACGCCAACGAGCACGGACACATCCACGCCGACACCGACCAGCGCGCTGCCGCCCAGACCCGCCTGCACGACCACTACCGCAACTCCACCCTGGCCGCCGACACCCACCTGCAGACCCTGCCCGGCACCCGCTCCCCCCGATTCGCCGACCGCCACCACGCGCTGGCCTGGCTGGACGACGAACGCCTCAACCTGGTCGCCACCGCCACCGCACCCCCACCGCTCGGCCACCCGGACACCAGTACCGCTCTCGCCTTCGCCCTCGCCCAATACCTCGAACTCCGCCGCTACTTCGACGACTTGATCAACGTCACCACCACAGCCTTAGCACTCTTCCGCGAATGCGGCGACCGCCGCGGCGAAGGCAGGGCGCTGAACAGCCTCGGCAGCGCCCTGCAGGAGGTGCGCCGGTTCGATGAGGCCGTCGACGCCCACACCCAGGCCGCCGACGCCTTCCGTAAATGCGGCGACCGCCGCGGCGAAGGCAGGGCGCTGAACAACCTTGGCAATGCCTTGCAGGGGGCGCGCCGGTTCGATAAGGCCATCAACTCCTTGACCCGGGCCGCCGACGCCTTCCGCGAGCACGGCGACAGCTACGGCGAAGCCACGGTGCTGCTCAACCTTGGCAGCGCCCTGGTCGAGCTGCGCCGGTTCGATAAGGCCATCGACTCCTTGACCCAGGCCGCCGACGCGTTCCGCGAGCTCAGCGACCGCCCCAGTGAAGCCATGGCACTGGACAACCTTGGCGTTGCCCTGCGGAACGTGCGCCGGTTCGATGAGGCCGTCGACGCCCACACCCAGGCCGCCGCCGCCTTCCGCGAGTACGGCGCCCCCTACCTCGAAGCCATGGCGCTCAACAACCTTGGCAGCACCCTGGTCGAGGTGCGCCGGTTCGATATGGCCGTCGACGCCCACACCCAGGCCGCCGCCGTCTACCGCGAGTACGGCGCCCGCCACCGCGAAGCCGGGGCGCTGGACAACCTTGGCGTCGCCCTGCGGAACGTGCGCCGGTTCGATGAGGCCGTCGACGCCCACACCCAGGCCGCCGCCGCCTTCCGCGAATGCGACGATCGCCGCGGCGAAGCCATGGCGCTCAACAACCTTGACGATGCCCTGCAGGAGGTCCGCCGGTTTCGGTGAGGCCATCGGCGCCCAAGGGGTTGAGAATACCGTGTCAGATCGTGCGCTAAGCCTTCGTTGGCCTCGGCCCTGGTGGCGGCTGACAAAGCGTCGGCGGACGGACGGGTCTGAAGTTGTTCCGCAGATAACGCCCTCGTATCCATGGCATCGCTGATCACAACTGCATGGAGGACCGCCGCAGTCGTACGGGAGCAGCATTAGCCACCAACACGTCACAGGCCGACGTTGCCAGGACCTCGTGGCTCTCGGTATGCGCTAGTTACCGGGAGCCAGAGGGAGCAGCGTTGGGCGTGAGTAGTTGATCTGCTCACCGCTGCCGGTAGACAGGCAGAGCGTTACGAAACCCATGACCGAACCTGCACACTTCAACGATCTGCGGGTCTACTGGAGTTGAACCGCTCCGGGTCTGATGGAGGCTCGATTCCCCGAGAGGATCGAGTCATGGCCCGTCCGTCCCCTTACCCTGCCGAGCTTCGCGAGCGCGCGGTACGCATGGTCGCGGAGATCCGCCCCAACTACCCAACTGAGTGGGCCGCGATGAAGGCGGTCGTCGCGAAATTGGTCATTGGTGCCGCCGAGACGGTGCGGACATGGGTTCACAAGGCCGAGGTCGACGGCGGCCAACGGCCTGGTGTCACGTCCGAGGAGGCCGCGGAGATCAAGCGGCTGAGGGCGGAGAACGCCGAGCTGAGGCGGGCCAACGAGATCACCGCGTCTCGTCCGAACGAGAACGAGCGGTGGGTCGCCGACTTCACCTACGTCGCCACCTGGTCCAGCATCGTCTACGTCGCATTCGTCGTGGACGTGTTCTCCAGAGCGGTTGTCGGCTGGTCCGCATCCACCAGCAAGCGGGCCAAGCTCGTCCTCGATGCCCTCGACATCGCCTTATGGCGCCGCGACCGCGCAGGCACCGCCGCCGGACCAAGCTGATTCATCACTCGGATGCGGGCAGTCAGTACACGTCTTTTGCGTTCATCGCCCACCTCCTCGACGCCGGCATCGACGCCTCCGTCGGCACCGTCGGCGACGCCCTGGACAACGCGCTCATGGAGTCCCAGATCGGCCTCTACAAGACGGAGCTGATCAAGCCCCGCAAGCCCTGGCACGGCCTCGCCGACGTCGAACTCGCCACCGCGGAATGGGGCGACTGGTTCAACAGCCAGCGCCTCCACAGCGCCACCCGAAACATCCCGCCCCACGAACACGAGACCAACAACTACGCTCAACACCAGCCCCAATCGGCGGCTGGAGTCAACGCATAGAGCCTCCACCAATCCCGGAGCGGTTCACATCGCCTCCCTGTGGGGGCGTAAAGGGTCAACAGCTGGCTCAGCTTGCGGGCGTACCGTCCGTCAGCCCTACGGTGATGCCCAATGCCCGTACGAGCTCGGTCAGTTCCTCGCGGAAGAGTTTGTCCGGGCTGACCGTCTGGGTGTGCATATGGCCGTAGACCTCCAGGGACACCAGACCGTGCAGATGTCCCCAGATCCGCAGTGCGAGCGCAACGGCGGCGGGCGGCAGTTCCGGGAAGGCCGGGCGTACCTTGTCGAGAAGCCCGGGGTCGAAGTCCGACCACTCGAACTCGCTGCCTTTATAGAGATGTTCTGCATGGGGCCAGGCGGCTGCAGCGAGGGCGGTGAGCCCCGTGCAGACCCGGCGTGCGGCGTCCGGGGCGGCGCCGCCCTCGGGGGCGTGGTAGCCGGGAACGGGGTCGCCGTAGATGAGCCGGAAGCCCTCGGGGTTGGCCAGCGCCCAGTTCCTGAAGGCGCCGGCCCACGCCTGGATCCGGGCGGCCGGTTCCTTGGCGGGGGCTGCTTCCCAGGCGGCGTCCACGGCGTCGGCCAGCGCGGTGTACACGTCGTTGATGAGCGTGGTGACCAGGTCATCGCGGGTGGCGAAGTAGCCGTAGATGGCGTTGGCGGTCATGCCCATCTCGCGGGCGATGGCCCGCAGCGTGATGGCGTCGGGTCCGCCCGAGGCCATCAACTCGAGTGCCACGTTCTTGATTTCGGCCGTCGTCTCAGCCCGTAGCCGCTCGCGCCGCCCCCTGCTCCCTGTACTTGCCACCCGGACACTCTACAGCGTCACCGCCATTGATGGCCGTATCTAAACTTCACGGCGTATAGTATCTGCACCGTGTCACCGAGTTGTCGGCGCGCACTCATGTCCGCATGAATAGGGGAGAGCCATGCACATCGGAGTCATCGGAGCCACGGGAACCATCGGCAGCAGGGTCGTCACCGAAGCCCTCGACCGGGGACATCACGTCACTGCGTTCAGCCGCGATGCCTCGCAGGCGGAGATCAACGACAAGCGCGAGAACATCACCTGGGCAAGCGTCGACATCCTGGAACCCACGAGCATCGCCGCCGTCCTGCCCGGCCTCGACGTGCTGATCAGCGGGTTCCAGCCCGGCAATGCCGCCAAGGACATCGCGGACACCGTGCGGCGCTCGATCGCCGATCCCACGGTCTACGCCACCGCGGCGCGGGCCCTCCTGACGGCGCTGGAGAGCCACCCCAGGACCCGGCTGATCGTGATCGGCGGCGCCGGCAGCCTGGAGGTCGAGCCCGGAGTGGTACGCGCCGACTCCGACCAGCTTCTGCACGCCAGCCTCGACCAGCTCGGGCTGCCCCGCGAATACGCGGCGGCGGTGCGCGGCCACCGGGACGCCTTGAACGTCCTGCGCACCTCGAACCGGCTCTGGACCTACTTCAGCCCCGCCGAGGACATCGCCCCCGGCGAGCGCACCGGTCGCTTCCGGATCGGCGGTGACCAGCCCGTCCTGGATGCCGACGGACGCAGTCGCATTTCGGCGGAGGACGCCGCTGTCGCCCTGATCGACGAGGCGGAGCTGCCGCGTTTCGTCCAGCGCCGCTTCACGATCGGCTACTGAAAGCCACGTCCGAGATCCAAGGCGGCCCGTACCGAGGGAATGCCGGCGTCCGTCAAGTCCATGTGCCCGGTGACGGCAATGGTGGTCACGTCTCTCCCTCAGCTCGACACCACCCTCGCCCGTTCCTCCGCGGCCTGCCTGCTCAGTCCGAGGATCCGCCGGGGGCAAGGGCCACGTTGGCGAGGATCGTCTTGTGGGCGAAGAGGTTGAAGGACTGGAAGACAGGGCGATGGCGGGCACCCGGCCTCCGAGCGCGGGGTGCGAGCCCTCGCGGTTGTAGTAGTTCAGCAAGTCGGCGAGGGCTGATCAGGCCGGATAGGGGTTGTAGCAGTCCAGGGCCGGGTGGTAGAGGACCTGCCAGGTGCGCGCTTCGATGACGCCGCTCTCCGGCAGACCGTGGCAGCCCTGGATCCACTTGATCTTCTTCAGCATGACAGAGTCAAAGACCCCGTCGAGGGTGAGCTTGGGCGGCTGGCCTCCCCACATGTTGCTCAGGCATTGCGCCTGCTTGACCGCCACGCCGGTGTCACCGTCCGTAAGTATGGGGCGAGACGTCGCTGAGATGTAAGAACACTCCCTGGGAACGGCCGCGGCGACCTGTGGCACAGCAAGAGCCAGCGATGCGGCTGTCCATAGCGCCGCACCCCAGGCGACCAGTCTGCGCTCTCTCATGCCGCTCCTTCCGGCCCGGCCACTGGCTTGCGGCGCGTCTGGAGTCGATGGGTACGCCCCATCCTCCCCACATTCGGCAAGGCCCGCGAGTTGCGACCAGTACGACCGCAGGGTGGCGGCCGTGGCACCAACCTCATGAGATGGCACAGCCAGGCCGAGTATCGGACAGCCGTCAGAGACCCGGCCACCCCTACCCGCGATAGAGTCGCCATGATCACCACAAGAGGGGGGCCTCGTGCAGATCCGACGTGTCCGGCGTACGGCGATCGTCACCGCGGTGCTCGCGGCTTGTCTGCTGTCCTGTTCCGCGGGCGCGGACGACACCTCCGAGGGCACCGGGACGCGCGACACCTCCCGTTCCTCGTCCGCCTCGGCACCGGCGGACGCGGCGCCGCAGGAGACCGGTTCCACCAACCCGACCCCACCGGCGTCCCCGGGACCGGAACTGGTCCGCGACGCCTTCGCCGGCCTCCAGGCCACGCTCGACGACACCTGCACACCAGGGTCGGGAGACTGTGCGTACTTCCTGGGAAGGGTCCACGAAGAACTGATGGGCCTCGACGCAGCGATGAAGGCGGACCCCAAGGGCCCAGGCCACTTCCCGGAGCCCATCACGTGGATCGCCGACCTCCGCAAGACTCTCGACGGCGACACCTCCACCGAGAACCTGGAGACCCACCGCACAGAGCTGATCGACGTCCGCGACCGGATCAACGGCTGGATGCAGGACCACCCCGACGACTACCGCTGAGCCTGGTGGCGCCTCACGGCACTCCAGCAGGGCCCCACCAGGCCACCAGGAAGGGGCGGTGGCTCACGCCGTGGCGGCGGCGAGCAGCCCTAAGCAAAACCAGGGCTGACGTCGGCCCCGGCCGGGAACCGCCCTCCGCTTCAGATGGCGGCGGGCGCGGTGGTGATGCGCTCGAACAGCCGGGTGGAGCGGCAGATCTCCACCGTGGATGCCTCCGTGGTGTCATCGGCCAGCCACGTGCGGCCGGCCAGGCCGCCCGTCTCGGTGACGACCTCTCATCCAGCCATGTCGTGCGCACCACCGCGAGGGAGTTCGCTTCCGAGATGTCCAGAACCCGCCACGTCCGGTTGCGCAGGCCAGGGTCCTGGGTGGCGACGATGACCCGCACCTTGTCCTCCCGCGAAGCCAGCGGCACGCCCAGCGGCGTCAGCAGCCGGTACCGGTTGCGGGGTCGTCGGCGTACGCCTGCCCTTCCAAGGAAAGCACCAGGCCTGGCCCGCCGGCGGAGAAGATCGCCCCGGAACCCCCGTAAACGATCGTGTCCGGGCTTGCACGTACTCACCGGAGTCCGGGTCCAGGATCAGCGGGCCGGGGCGGAAGAGGCGCCGCCGGGTGCCCGCCCGACGCTCATGTGGGATCTCAGGTTCGGCTGCACAATCTCACCCGCGCCGTCACCCATGTGCGGTCCTAACTCCTGTGCCCCGCAGCGCAGTTGACACAGAATGCCCGCATGAGTCACACGCCTCACACACCCACAACTGCCCGGTCTCCTCCTACGATCCTCCCGCACGCGCACAGGACCCGGCCATCCGGCACGGCGTACCCGCGCGGCCAGAGTCCACGGGGGAACTCTCGCGATGAGAAGAGCATTACTGCGCCTTGGCACCGTCCTCGCCCTCGGCTTAGGCCTGCTGGCCGTCCCGTTCGGCCCCGGTGTCGTGGAAGAGGCCCAGGCTGCGACGAGCAACGGGAAGATCTACAACAAGGACGGCGACGTCGTCATGGCGGCCTCCTTCAACTCCGGGCTGCACTACTACCACGAGCACGAGAACGCCAGCCCTGACAAGCCCAACTTCTTCCAGGTGATGGACAAGTGCGACGACGGCGAGAGTCCCGTCGTCACCTGGACGATCGAAGGCCGGGCCGTCGACGGCTGGAGCGCGGACGACTGCACCAGCAGCTCTCTTCTCCCTTTCAAGCTGTATGCGGTCGAGACCGGCTACGAAGAGCCGGCCATGGCTTCCATGCAGTGGCACCTCGCTGCCAAGGACGCCGACGGCAACCAGCTGGGCAGCACCGACGTGAAGCACGACTGGGCCGGCTCCTACACCGACGACGGCAGCGACCTGTACACGCACGCCAGCCTCTACCGCGACGAGTACGACACCGGCGGGGACACCCTGGTCGTGACGATCCTCCCCACGGACAAGGCGAAGGGCCTCGACGTCGCCGCCATCGTCGACGCCTACACCGCACAGATCTGGGATCACGTGACGACGCGCCTTCCCCGGCCGGGATCCGTCACCGACGACCAGGCGGAGTCGCTCTACAAGCAGCTGTGGTGCCACGTGAGGTTCAACGCCTACGGCATCCGCGGCGGCCACACCTGGGACCTGGAGGCGGAGCGTCCGAACATCGACTGGGAGCTGGTGACCGAGGACATCGCCATCCACGGCTGCAACTGGGGCACGACGGAAGACCAGGGCTGGTTCAGCCGCCCGCCCACCGACGGCGGCGACCCCGAGAACCTCGCCCCCATGGTCGACGCCGGCCCCGACGTGAGTGTCGACGAGGGCTCCGCGGTCACCCTCAAGGGCACGGCCGCCGACGACGGTGGCACCCCTGCCACGGAGTGGACGTACACCCGTGGCGATGACGTCGACGAGGGCGCGACCTGCACCTTCGCCGAGCCCACCGCCCCACGCACCACCCTCACCTGCACCGACGACGGCACGTACACGGTCAAGCTGACCGCCGACGACGGCGTCAACCAGCCCGTCAGCGACCGCGCCACCGTCACCGTCCGCAACGTCGCCCCGACGCTGGACGTGACCGCGCCCAAGGAATGGGACGTCCACCGCGTCGAGACCGAGGTCCCCGTGGTGGCCTCCTTCACCGACCCCGGCAGCAACGACACCCACACCTGCAAGGTCACCTGGGACGACGGCAGCACCTCCGACTTCCCCGCGAAGGACGGCCGTTGCGAGACCAGCCACGTCTACGACCACGCGGGCATGGACACCGTCGCCGTCGAGGTCACCGACGACGACGGCGGCACGGACGACGCGGAGCGCATGGTCGTCGTCTACGACCCGCGCGCCGGCCTCGCCTCCGGCGCCGGAACCCTGGGCGACGGCCTGGGCTTCACCGCCCTGGCCAAGTACCCGACGGCGGGCTCCACTGTGCCTGCCGGGGCGGTCAAGCTCTCCGTGCCCACCGCAACCGGTCGGCACACGATCGTCTCCACCGACCTCGACTGGCTGGTGATCACCCCGGACGCCAAGGCCGCCGTCAAGGGCCGCTCCGCGACCCACGGCTTCCTCGGCTACCTGGAGTCGGGCCGCTTCCGCGGCGTGACCTGGCCGCTCACCCAGGGCAACACCCCGCCCGCCGCCCCCACGTACGACAGCACCCCGGGCGCAAGCTGGGACCTGGACGAGGCGCAGCCGAAACCCCTCCGTACCGGCCTCACCGTGATCGACACAGGCTGGCTCCCGGGCCTGCCACAGCTCCCGGCCCCGCTAGGCGACACGGTCGGCAACCTCCTCAACACCCTGCCGACCCTCCGCCTGGACCTGCACGGGGACACGGCGGCCTGACCCGCGCACCGCACGACTAGGAGCATGTCTCGGTAACCGGCGGCTGGCCGGGAGGTCGTGATCGGTGGGATCGGTCGCGGTCGCCCGGTTAGGGTCACGTCCACGGACGTGGTGTACGGAGAGGCGTTGAGGTCGTCGCTGGTCGGGGTGGTTTGAGCGTGCACGCGGGTGGCGTGGGGCAGAGGCAGCGGTCATCGGCTGAGCCTCCGGGAGAACGCTTCAAGATCTCCGAGAAAGGCCGTCCGATGACCGCACCGCACGGTGCCTCGTTTCCCGAGCTGCTGGAGGACTACCTCGCCTCGGCCGGGCGGGCGGTACCCCGCGCATGGACATCATGGTGTCGGCGTCGGAATCTGTGGGGCGTTCAGACCAACGGATGCGGTCTCGATGGCTTCGTCCAAGACGTCTCGGGAGCGGGTCAGGTCGGCGATCACTCGATTGATGCGGTCCCGTTCCCCGATCAGTTCATTGACCAGCTGCGCAGTGGCGAACTCGTTCGGGCCGCCGTCTGCGTCCCGCATGCAGGGGAGCAGCCGTGCGATGGTCTTGCTGTTCAGCCCGGCCGCGTAGAGCGCCTGGACACGGATAACACGGTCGACCGCCCATTCTCCGTAGTCCCGATGACCACCGGGAGTGCGCTCGGCCCGCAGCAGTCCCTGCTGCTCGTAATAGCGCAGGGAACGCTCGCTCACCCCGCTGCGCCGAGCCAGTTCACCGATCCGCATTCCCACCTCGCATGCTGAACCAGGGCTTGAATCTGACACTGATGTCAACTTCTACCGTACCGGCATGACGAACACACCGGTTGAGTCCAGCCTCTTCGAGCCCGCCCGCCTTGGGCCCCTGCAACTGCCAAACCGTCTGGTGATGGCGCCGCTGACCCGCAACCGCGCCGCAGCAGACGGTGTACCCCAGCCGATCATGGCCACCTACTACGCGCAGCGCGCATCCGCAGGGCTGATCATCGCCGAGGCCACCACGCCGAATGTCGTGGGGCAGACCTATCCCAACATCCCCGCGATCCACGACAAGGCCCATGTGGCCGGATGGCGCCGCGTCACCGACGCGGTACGTGCCGCCGACGGTCGGATGTTCCTGCAGTTGCAGCACGGTGGACGGGTCGGCCACCCCGACAACAGCGGGCTGACGCCGGTCGCCCCCTCACCCGTCCCGCTCCCCGAGACGATCCACACCCCGAGCGGGCGCCAGGCCTCCGTTGTGCCGCGCGAGATGACCATCGCCGACATCCGGTCCACCGTGGCCGACTTCGCCACAGCCGCGCGCAATGCCATCCACGCGGGCTTCGAGGGAGTGGAGGTACACGCGGCCAACGGCCACCTCCTCCACCAGTTCCTGGCGAAGGGCACCAACCACCGCAACGACGCCTACGGCGGCCCGGTCTCCGGCCGGATCCGGTTCGTGGTCGAGGTGGTCCAGGCCGTCGCCGACGCGATCGGGCCCGAACGGGTGGGCCTGCGCATCTCCCCTGGAATCACCGTCAACGGCATCGAGGAAGGTGACACCGAGAGCATCTACCCGGCACTCGTGGGCGCGCTGGCGGACACCGGCCTGGCCTACCTGCACATCGTATTCGCCGACCCAGACCAGCCTCTCTTCCAGGACATCCGCAAGGCCTGGCCGGGCACGCTGATCGCCAACCCGGTGCTCGGATGGGGAGGACCACTGCCCGCCGATGGCGGCCGGCACGCTGGCGAGCGGCTCCTGGCTGCCGGAGCCGACCTGATCGCGCTCGGCCGTGCCTTCCTGGCCAACCCCGACCTGGTCGAACGACTGCGCATCGGCGCACCACTCAATCCCGTACGGGACAAGTACGCCATGTACACAGGCGGAGAAACCGGATACACCGACTACCCCACCCTGGCCGCCAGCCGCCCTCGCCCCGAGACGCCCGAACCCATAGGACTCTGAGGAGCGTGGACGGCACTCCTGCGAGGGAAGCGGTACTCCTGTGGGTGGCCCGGTTCGTGACGCGTGCCATTGACGCGTGCCAGGGGTGATCGCCCGCGCCGTATCCTCCACAGCGGGGCAGACAGGTGAACGGAGGACGGTGCACGTGGCGGGAAGTACGGAACGAACGTCGTTGAGCGCCCAGGCGCGCGAAGCCGTCCGGCAGCGCATCGTCGACCGCCGCTACGCTCTCGGGGCACGCCTCGTCGAGCGCGAGGTCGCCGAAGAGCTCCAGATGTCCCGCGTCCCCGTCCGCGAGGCCCTGCGCGCCCTCGTCGCCGAAGGTCTGCTCGAACTGCTGCCGCACAGCGGGGTTCGGGTGCGCCGCCTGGAGCGCGCCGACGTACACCATCTCTACGAGGTGTGGGAGCCGCTTGCCGTGCAGGCCTCGCGGCTCGCCGCCCGGCGCGTGGCGGAGCACGCCCCGAAGGAACCGCCGGGGCTCGCGCGACTGCGGGCCACGCTCGAACACGCCGATGCGGCCTCGGAGTCCGACGACGCGGCGAGCGAGGTCGCCGCACACACCGCGTTCCACGAGGGCATCGTGGCGCTGGCCGGCAACCCGCTCCTGGAGCGAATGATGGAGCAGTTGAGCTGGCAGCTCCAACTGCTGTTCGGGATGCGTTCCGAACCGGACCACATGCGGGCCCAGCACCACCTGATCTTCCGGCACATCGCGGCGGGCGACGAGGAGACGGCTGCGGCGAGCACGCTGCTGCATGTACGGGACAGCCGGGCCGTGGCCCTGCGGTCGCTCTTCGAGGAGAACTGAGGAGAGCTGAGGAGAGCCAGGGCTCTGAGTCCTGAGCACCAGGCTCCGCACGCCTGGACGCCGAGCCCGCATCGCGCGAGGCGCCTGCCAACTGCATCTGTATACCAAGCCTACCGATCCCGGTGAACATTCCCGGCAACACCCGTGCAATAACACCAAACATCCTCACCACTCCTTGCGGCAGCCCCCACTTCGGTATACAAACTGGCGGACGCGGTCCCTCCGCTCTTGTTCGTCCGCCCGTCCCTCCCCGTCCTGGAGCCGCCCATGTGCGTCGAGAACACCCCGCCCCCACCGTCCCGGCTCACCCGGCGCGGCATCCTCGCGGGTGCGGCGGCGCTCGCGGGCACCACGGCCGCGCTCTCCGCCGCCGGGACCAGCGCCGCCGCGGCCGCCGAGCGGAACGGGCGTTCCGCGGACTCCGGTCGAGCCACCACGGGCGACCTGGTCATCGAGGGCGGCACGCTGCTCGACCCGGCGACCGGCGAGGTCACCGAGGACGCGGTGGTCGTCATCGTCGACGGTGTCGTGCGCGCCGCCGGGCCGCGGAGCCGGACGCAGGTGCCGGAGGGTGTCGACGTGCTCGACGCGCACGGCCGGTGGATCCTGCCCGGTCTCGTCGAGGCGCACATCCACCTGAACACCGCGGACGAGGCCAAGGAGGCCGTCCTCAAGGGCGCGACCAGCGCCCGCAGCGGCTCGACCAACTTCTACCAGGACATCGCCGTACGGGAGTTGGCCCGGCAGGTGCCGCAGCTGGCGCCGCGGATGCGGGCCGCCGGTATCTTCGTCACGCCCGACCTCGGCGACACGATCCTCGCCGACCCCGACCTCACCCCGCTCGCCAAGCTCCGCAACGGCGTGCGCTCCCTCGATGCGCTGCGCCGCGTCGTCGATGTCAACCTCGACCGGGGCGCCGACGTCATCAAGACCCGCGTCAACGAACGCGCCGGGCTGCCCGAGCAGGACCCGCTCGCCCAGGTGTACGACCGGGAGCAGCTGTCCGCCGTCGTCGCGGCCGCCCGGCGCGGCGGCAGCGGCGTGCTGTGCCACAGCTACAGCGAGAAGGGCTGCCACGACGCGGTCATGGCGGGCGTGCGGTCGGTGGAGCACGGTGTGTTCGTCGGGGAGCGGACGCTGCACGAAATGCGGCGCAGGGGCACGTACTTCACGCCGACCCTGACCGCCATCGCCGGTCTCGCGGAGTCCTCGAACCCGGTGCTCGCCGAGCGTGGCCGCACCTATCTGCCGGCCCTCGAGCACGCCGTGCTCGCCGCGCACGAGCTGGGTGTGCCGCTCGCCGCGGGCACCGACTCGTCCGGTGGGGAGGTCGACCCCATCGGCCGCGAGGTGGAGCTGATGCGGGCGGCAGGCCTGCCCGCGCTCGACGCGATCCGCACGGCCACCACGGGCGCCGCGAAGCTCCTCGGCATCGAGGGCACCGCGGGCCGTCTGGCCCGTGGCTTCGCCGGGGACGCGGTCCTCGTGGACGGCGACCCGCTGGCCGACGTGACGGTCCTCAAGTCTCCTGTGCACGTGGTCCGTTCGGGTATCGCGCTCTGATGCCCCGGGGGAGGGGGCCGCTGGTCGCCGCCCCCTCCCCCCGTCTTGCCGTCCGTACGTCCCCGTTCACCGAAGGAGACTCCCATGACGCCTCTGTCCCGTCGCGGCATGATCGTCGGCGCCGCCGCCCTGGCCGGTACGGCCACCCCCCTGTCGTCCGGCACCGCCGCCTCCGCCACCGCGCGCGGGCCCGAGGGCGACCGCCCCGCGAAGGACGTGGTCTTCCGCAACGTCCGCCCGTTCGGTGCGAGCAAGCCGGTGGAGCTGACCGTCGTCGACGGCCGGATCACGGACGGCCCGGCACCGCACGGCGCGCGGGTCGTCGACGGTGGTGGGCGGATCGCCTTGCCCTCGCTCGTGGACGCGCACATCCACCCGGACAAGACGACCTGGGGCGGCGACTGGGTGACCCGTAAACCCGCGAGCGGCATAGCCGATTACGTCGCGCAGGACGTGGAGTTGTTCACGAGCCAGAGCCGTTCCGTCGGCGAGCGCGCGTACGGCCTGATGGCGCACGCCGTGACCCGGGGCACCCGCGCGATGCGGGCCCATGCGGATGTGGCGCCCGCCTACGACCTGGCCGGTGTCGAGGGCGTGGCCGCGGCGCGCGACAAGCTGGGGCATGCCCTCGATGTGCAGATCGTGGCGTTCCCGCAGCACGGCGTGGTGCGTACGCCCGGTACGGCGGAGCTCCTTGAGGAGGCGGCCCGCGGCGGGCTTGTCGACATGGTCGGCGGTATCGACCCGATCAGCTTCGACCACGCCATGGACGAACAGCTTGACCTGGTCTTCGGGCTCGCGGACCGGCACGGCATCGGCGTCGACATCCACCTGCACGACCGGGACGAGAAGGGCCTGGAGGTGATGCGCGCCATCATCGACCGCACACGGGCGCTGTCCCTGCACGGCAAGGTCACGGTCAGCCATGTCTTCTGCCTTCCGCGTCTGTCGGACGGTGAACTCGGCCGGATGGCAAGCGACTTGAGCGATCTGGACATCTCCCTGACGACGGTCGCCCCAAATGAGTCGCTGGTCCTGCCCGTCGCCAAGCTCCAGGAGCACGGCGTACGCGTGGGGCTCGGCTCGGACGGTGTGCGCGACGCTTGGAGTCCGTTCGGCAACGCCGACATGCTGCACCGTGCGCACATCCTGGGCTGGGTGACCGATGTCCGCCTCGACGACGAGCTGTCGGACTGCTACGAGGTGGCCGCGCACGGCGGATCCGACGTGATGCACCTCGACCGCGCCGACCTCAGGCCGGGCGCTCCCGCCGACTTCGTACTCGTACGGGCCGAGTGCCTGCCGCAGGTCGTGGTGGACATGCCGCAGCGTGACCTCGTCGTGCACGGCGGCCGGGTCGTGGCGCGGGACGGCGAGCTGGTGTAGTCGCCGCGCCCCCGGGGTTCACCGCGCCCAGGTGGGCAGCCACATCCGCGTCTCGTCGGGCTCCGGTCGGAGCCCGACGAGGTGGTCCCGGAGCGTGGCGAGCGCCGGGTGCGGGTTGCCGGCGCGCCAGATCAGGGAGTGCGGGTAGAGCGGCGTCGGTCCGTGCAGGTCGACGCGGCGCAGGTCCTGCTCGACGGGCCAGACGAGCCGCGTCTGCGTACCGACGAAAGTGGCGAGCTCCGGCAGGTCGGCGATGGTGTCGAGCAGCGGTTCGGTGCCGAAGTCGGGCCCCGTCGCCTCGATGGTGAGCCCGAACGCGGCGGCCAGGTCGTCGTAGTAGACGGCCCACTCGGTCCCGGCGACGAGTCCCGGCATCCAGATGCGGAACCCGGCGAGCTATTCGGGTGTGACGGAGCGGGCGGCGGAGAACGCGTGCCTGGGGCCGGTCAGGAGTTGCAGCGGTTCGTCGTGGACGCGGACGGCCTCGATGCCGTCGGGCAGCTGTCGGGCGTGGCACGGTCAGGGCGCGGACCGTCGCGTCGATGGTGCCGGGGCGTACGGCAGCGATCGCCGCATCCGCGTCGAAGAGCGTGACGACGTCGAGCGCGACGTCGGGGCGGGCGCCGTGGAAGCCGCTCACCAGTCCGGCGGCGGCCGATCACGTCGACGCGCAGCGCGCGGCTCCCGGGCCGTTCTTGCTCGATCTGCTAGCCGGCGGTGTACGGCTTCTTCGTCCAGCGCGGGAGGATTGTGAGGCCCAGCGATCAACGGATGAGGAGCGATGCCAAGTGCTCGTGCCTACGTCGCGTGGGACCGCCCGAGTCACGATGCCGCCATCATCCTGCCCGCCTAACGTCGGGGCGCGGCCCGAACACCCGCTGGCACCGGGGATGGGAGATCGGCCACGCTGCCGCATCCTCCACCGAGCGTTCAGCGGCGAGCCGGTCGGCGAGCGCCTTCGCGGCCTGCAGCGCCGTGGTGTTCCCCGCAGCGAGCAGCGGCACCTCCCGGCGTGCCGCCTCCCGTACGGCCCGGTAGAACGCGGACGCCATCCCCTGCTCCTCCTGGGAGCGGCGCAGGAAGTCGGCGTAGGAGTAGGCGGCCAGTGACTGCAGGGCTTCGGTGTGGATCAGTGTCCACGTGACCCCCGCCGATCACTGCAAGGTTTACGCCAAGTCCACTTCGGCTTACATGCTCTCCTCGGCTCGAAACGTTGGGTTAACCCTGCAAACGACTTTGCCGGGTTAAAGTGTTCCTTGACTGGTCATTGACCATTCGTTGGTTCGCGCGAGAGATAGTGAACTGCCTGGAGGGGGCGCATGTTCCGATGTACGACGGCCCGGACCGTGCTCAGCTTCTCGGCGCCGTCCTGCGCATCCTCCAGTTCTTCGCATCCGTGGCGTCGTTCGCATCCGCACATACGGTGTGTCACGCCATGGCCAAGGCCCTTGCCGGAATCAAGCCCTCCGGGAAGGCATCGCGCGACGAGCCCGCTACCTATGCGGGCTCCGGTGCCCTCGGGGACCCGACCGGTCCCCTGCGCACCCGCGACCGGCACCGCACCGCCCACTCGGCGCCCGGGGCTCCCGACCCGATCATGAGGCCCTCCGTCTCCACCGTGTCGGATCCGGCCATGCCCCGTGTCGCGCACCACCGCGCGTCGAGATGGACGTCAGCCCACTCGCCGGCCGCACCACAGGCGTTCCGCTGCAGAGCAGCAGCAGAGCAGACCCCCCACCTCTCTGTCCTGTCAGCCCGACGCGCCCCCACGGCGCGCCAGGAGGAATCACCACACATGCAACCCCTCATCGACAACGCCCGCACGTTCGGACAGCGCCCTGAGGAGTTCGCTCGCCTCGCCGAGGGTCAGTCCCCCGAGGTCCTGTTCATCACCTGCTCCGACTCCCGGGTCGTTCCGGCCCTGATCACCGGCGCCCGGCCCGGCGAGCTCTTCGAGCTGCGCACCGCGGGCAACATCGTCCCGCCATACGGCTCCGGCACCCCCACGGGAGAGGCGGCCACCATCGAGTACGCAGTGCAGGTGCTCGGCGTCAAGCACATCGTGGTGTGCGGCCACTCCCACTGCGGCGCGGTCGGAGCGGTGGTGCGCCACGACGACCTGACCGCCGTCCCCGCCGTACGCGACTGGCTCGCGCACGCGGCGGACGAGCCCAAGTGCTCCGACCCCACCGACCCGACGGTCGCCGAGGCCGTGCAGAACCACGTCCTCACCCAGCTATTGCGGCTGCGCTCCTACCCGTGCATCGAGAAGCGCATTGAGTCGGGTGAACTCCAGCTGCACGGCTGGTACTACGAGATCCACACCGGAACCGTGCGGGAACACCGCGCGGAGAACGACTCGTTCGAGACGCTCTGAGGGAACTGATGACCATGCTGTCGAAGTTCCCTTACCTGAGGCAGGACTTCCTCGCCTCCATCGTCGTCTTCCTGGTCGCCGTGCCGCTGTGCGTCGGCGTGGCGGTCGCCTCCGGCGTCCCCGCGGAGCTGGGCCTGATCACCGGCATCGTGGGCGGCCTCGTCACCGGGCTCATGCCCGGCAGCAGCCTGCAGGTGTCGGGTCCGGCCGCGGGCCTGACCGTGCTGGTCTTCGAGGCCGTCAGCGAGTTCGGGGTGGGCACGCTCGGCGTGATCGTGCTCATCGCCGGACTGCTCCAGCTCGCCATGGGTTTCCTCAAGGTGGGCCGCTGGTTCAGGGCCATCTCAGTCTCCGTCGTCGAGGGCATGCTCTGCGGCATCGGTCTGGTGATCATCGCCGGCCAGATCTACGCGGCCGCGGGCCTGAAGGCCCCGGAAACTGGCATCGGCAAGATCATGGGGCTCCCAGGAGCGTTCATCGACGCCTTGAGCAACACCAAGGCCCTGGCCTCGCTCGCGATCGGCGCGGGCACCATCGCCGTCATCGTGCTGTGGAAGAAGCTGCCGAAGCAGGTGCAGGCCGTACCCGGCGCCCTCGCGGCGGTGATGCTGGCCACGGTCGCCACACTCGCCTTGAGCCTGCCGGTCGCCACCGTGAAGGTGGAGGGCCTGCTCGGCGTCATCCAGCCGCCCGGATCCGAGGCCCTCGGTGAGCTGGCCAACCCGGCCATCTGGGGCACGATCATCGCCTTCGCGCTGATCGCCTCGGCGGAGAGCCTGTTCAGCGCCGCGGCCGTGGACCGGCTGCACGATGGTCCGCGCACCCAGTACAACAAGGAGATGCTCGCCCAGGGCACGGGCAACACCGTGTGCGGTCTGCTCGGCGCGCTGCCGATGACCGCGGTCATCGTGCGCAGCTCCGCCAACGTCAACGCCGGCGCGAAGACCAAGGCCTCCCGCGTGCTGCACGGCGTCTGGCTGCTGTTGTTCGCCGCCGCGCTGCCGTCCGCGCTGGCGCTGATCCCGATCCCCGCCCTGGCCGGCATCCTCGTGCACGCGGGCTGGAAGCTCATCCCGTTCCGCCAGATCGCCCCGCTGTGGCGGGAGCACAAGGGCGAGGCACTGATCCTGGTGGTCACGGCCGTGGCGATCGTCGCGGTCAACATGTTCGAGGGCGTGCTCATCGGTCTGGCGCTGTCGATCGCCAAGACCGCCTGGGAGGCCTCGCACCTCAAGCTGGAGGTCATCGACAAGGGCGCCGGGCCCGTCCAGGCATACCTTTCGGGCAACGCGACCTTCCTGCGGCTGCCGAAGATCCTCGACAGCCTGGAGGCGCTGCCCCAGGACCGCCCGGTCGAGCTCGACCTGTCCGGACTGCACCACCTCGACCACGCCTGCCGCACAGCCCTGCAGAACTGGGCCGCGCAGCACAGTGCCCCGGGCACCGAGCCCGTGAAGGTCACGGCTGGCGCCGAACCCGCGGAGGTCGCATCGGGCGCCTGACGCCGCCCGATGGCCCGACGGCCGGGCGGTACGCGAACCACGGCGCGTACCGCCCGGCATACCCGCCCATGCCGGCGAGGCCGATCGCGCTCGTCGTAGGCGACGCGCTAGTGCCCGTAATCGGCTGCTCCAGTTGCCTGGTCCCTGGAAGGCTCGACGGCCTCAACCGCGGTCAAGGTACTCATCGACCCCCGCAACAGGCTGACCATCTACAGCCGCGCCGGGCACCCGCCGCCCGTCCTGCTCCACTCCGACGGGAGCTGCGAGTTGCTGGACCAGGCCACCGATCCGCCACGCGGCACCCGCGAGCACCATGTCCCCCGCCCCCAGGCCGGTACTTGTGGGCGCGGGCCAGACGCATCGCCCCCACCAGGGAGTCCAGCGGGCCGGGGGCCAGCTGCAGCGCATACCCGGACGGCACCGAAGCAGGGTCGAGGCTGCCCAGCCCCGCGGTGGTCAGGCGGGTGTTGGCGGCGAGCCGATCCAGCATGTGGTCGATGCGCTGGCGCAGTTCGGCGAGCTGCGCGGAGGAGCCCAAAGCGTCCATGCTGCCGCTGTCGGACAGCTGCCACACCGTCCCGGCCTCGACGCGTAGCGGCAGCGGCTGCCCCGTGGTGCTGGGCGTTCTTCAGGCCACGGGACCGCAGTGAGCGCAGGAACTTGGTCCCGAACGGCTTGGACTCGCTGTCGCCGACCATCAGTCCGAGGATCTGGCGGTGCCCCGCTCGCGGAGATTCCGGGCGCCCGGACCGGCATGGCGCATACGAACCGCTACCGATCGAAAGCGGTCAGTTCCCAAAGTGGAGCGGCAGTCTGCCTCCAGTGAAATCTGCACACCGCATGCACAACCACGGCAAGGTGTGTGATGGATCTACACAAGGGCTCGCCCCATAATGCCTGTTGATCCGGAGTGTCCTGTTAGGAATCGCGGTGGCAATACCGGTCACGTCCCGGCGCCGTGTGGCATGTGGAGAAGTCACCCCCAAGTCGTGTGCAGGCTTGCACCAATGAGTCGCCCTTACGTTGAACTGCCGTGGTGGGAGCGATGGTTGGTTGGATACCCGGAGGAGCTCCGTGCTTTGATCCTTCGCACCGCGGGGTCGCACGAAGGTTTCCGGAAACGGGTGCCGCACGCCCGCGGTTGAGGCCCGCTACCTGTCCCCAGCGGGGCCGCCCCCCCCTTGTGGATCATCCATACGAAGGGAAGTTTCATCATGAACTCCGCTCACCAGTTTGAGACCCTTGAGATCTCCGACGCTGAACTCGACAACATCTCCGGCGGCCTGAGCCCGCACGCCAGCGTCGTCGCCGGCCCCGCCGCGGTCAGCGACTCGGCCGTCCTGGCCCAGGTCGACGCCGCCAAGAACGAGGTCCTGAGCGCCGCTGGCCAGTACAACCACGCCAGCGTCAGCGTCTCCCTCTGATTGGAGGCCCGAACGCCGGGGCAGGGGGCACTGTCCCCCAAGGGCACCTACCGCGCGCAAGCGCGCGGCGGGTGCCGCCACGGAGTGCGGCATGTTGGCGACGGTGACCAGCACGTCCCGCAGCAGTCCGAGCGTGTCGATGGCGATGCTCCGCTTCTGGCCGACGATGTCTTCTTCGACGCGTCCGCGCCCTGGCCGGGGGCGGGCACGCTGGTGAAGGTCTTCAGCTCTGGGCATCGATCACATGGGCCGACGGCTGCGTGTCGCACCCTTCCTGTTGAAGTAAGAGGCTGCACAGCAGGCCGCTGAGCTGCTCGAGCACGCCATCCTTCTGGCATTTGGCGGAGTAGCCGTAAACATCCCTAGGGCGGGAAGTCGCGCGGCAGGTAGCGCCACAGCACACCAGTCCCGTCTGCATACAGATCGCATCCCTGATGGTGCCCGGTCGTGCCGGGGTGGGCGGCCAATGTTCATGCCGCGTCAACGACCTCGGCCCGCCAGGCGGAATCATCGGCTCGATCAACTCCCAACGGGCATCGGACAGAACGCTCGGGTACGAACTGCGATTACTCACGCCCTGTACCTGGCGCCCGGCGGAGTTCACACGTCTCCGCAATCAACTGACTCGCACCAATTGAGGCTGCCACCGAGAGATCGAGCCACCATCGATAGGTTTGCTGTCGGTTGGCAAATGTCCAGACATTGGGGGTGGACAGTCACATCCATCGCCCGCATCTCGCTAAGTGCTGCCAACCGTCCTGTACTTCGATGGGAAAAGCCTTCCCATGTTGCTTGCGACGCCCGAATGATGATTGCATCGCGCCGACGCGGTGACGGTCAGTCACCACATAGAGCCATGCCCGTAATCGCCAACACTTGGAGATCGTCGCCCCGGCGCAACAAAGGACGAGAACCGAGAACGGCAACCGCCTACCCCGGACCGGCGGTGTGCGCCGGCCAGAAGGGAGCAACGTGGGTTGCTCGCACGCCGTAGAATGTCCCCTTTTCCCCCTACTTAGGGCGAGCTTGCAGGGATGGCGCGACTACTACTGCGACAGCGAGGATCGGTGGCGCGAGTGTGCCCGCTACCAGGTTTCACTCAGAGGTGAGCGCGTGCCCATCAGCCTGCTGCCCAACGGACACCACGCGCACCACCTCAGAGGCGAGGCCGACGAGAACCGGTCCGACGCTGCCAACCCAAGGCAGACACCCCCGCAGGCCCCGCCGTCACAGCCCCATCCCTGGTCATCAGAGACCGCGTCTTGGTCCCAACCGGCCCCGGCCCGACCACCAGAGCCGTATGGACCTGGAACCGCGGCACCGGAGAGCACAGCCCAGTTTGAAACGGCACCCCCGCCACCGGCCTGGCATCACCAACCGTCACCACCCACACACGTGAGCCAGCCACCAGATCACCCCGCTCCACACAGACGGCACGCGCCCAGCTCGAAGCGCGGCTGGTGGGCGCGGCTCGTCGAATGGATGAAGGGCCCCGCATGAGTACCTACTGGCCCTGGTGGGCAGGCGCTATCGGGCTCGCTCTCATCACCATCGCCTACACCCTCGCCACCGATCGATCTTTCGGGGTGTCGTCGGCGTGGGATCGCGTGTTGCACTGGCGCAGCGAACGCCACCTCGAGCGGCTGGAGGAGCAGTTCACCGACGATCAGGCTCTCGCCGACGCGCTCGCCGCAGCCACCGCCGAGCACTTCGGAACGGAACCGGGCGCACCCACCGCGCAGCAGGTTCCGTATGGGGAGACACAGCCGCGCCCGGACGTCGAGGAGACGGCGGGTGAGAGCCCCTCGGTCACGAGCCTGCGCCCGGTCCCGGTCGTCACCCAGGCTGCCCTGCTGGTGTCGATTTTCATCGGCGGATGGATCGCCGCGGTCACTTCCGGGCGGTTCCAGCTCCGCTTCGATATGGGCCCGGGTTTTCGGAACCTGGTCACCGCCAACCCGACCGTCATGATCGCCCTGTTGTTCGTGGGAGGTGTACTGGTCGGCTTTGGCACGCGACTGGCCGGCGGGTGCAGCTCCGGCCACGGACTCAGCGGCTGCGGCCGGCTACGCCCGGTCAGCATCGTCGCGACCGCCGTGTTCTTCGGTACCGCCGTCGCGGTGTCGTTCCTGCTGTGGAAGGTGATCTGATGCGTACCCGGGGCGCAGTTCTGCTGACCAACATCATCACCGGACTGGCCCTTGGCTACACCGTCACCAACATCGGGTTCGGCGACTACGCCGAACTGAACCGCATGTTCACCTTCCAGGATCTGCGCATGCTTCTCGCCTTCGCCGGCGCCGTCGTGATCATCGTCTGCGTGTTCGCTCTGCTGCGGGTCCGCCGCAACCCCGGGCGCATCCACGTCGGCGTGATCCCCGGGGCGGTGTTGTTCGGTACGGGCTGGGCGATCTCAGGTGGGTGCCCGGCAATCCCGATCATCCAGGTCGCCAGCGGGTACCTGCCCGCCTTGGTCACCGTCGCCGGCGTCGTCGTCGGTATCCGGCTGTGCCGCTGGGCCAACGCCCGGTACTTCCACCTCGACCGCGGCTCCTGCGGGCTATAACCAAGGGCGCCCCACCGACACGGCCACCAAACAGGAGCTCTCCTTTTTGGCGATCTCCCCCGCCCTGCATGTACTCGCGGACGGCCGCGTTGTCGCCGCTGGCCTGGGCGGGCTGCCTGGTCGAGGGAGCGCCGCTGGGCGGTCGAGCCCTCGTCTCGCCGCGGCCGTGGCCGGTGTCGCGGGTGCGGCCCTGCAGCGGGATCTGTTTCCAGGGAAGGGATTTGAGCTGCTTGTGGAGCTTCTTCTGGTTCCCTTTCGCGATCACGACGTAGTGCGCGCCCCAGCCGAGCAGGTAGCTGGCGTGCTCACGCTGGGTGTGCATGGCGTCGCTGGTCACGACCACGCCCGCCAGGTCGGCGAGGCTCTCCAGCAGAGGCTGGAAGCAGGTGATCTCGTTGGTCTTCTCGCCAACGTCGAGTTGGGCCAGGACCAAACCGGAGAGGTGGTCGCAGGCGGCGAGCAGATGAATCTTGCGGCCCGTGGCCCTGGCGGCTCCGCGCAGGGTCTTGCCGTCGACCGCCACTGCGTGCAGCTGACCGTCGGCCCCAGCGCGCCGGTCGGCCAGCCAGCGGCCCACCGCCCGGTCCAGCGCGTCGCCGTCGATGCGGCCAAGCAGCCGCCGCACCGTCGCCTCCGCGGGCAGGCACCGCTTCGGGGACAGCGGATCGGGCCGTACGCCAAGGCGCTCCAGGACGGACGGCGGGGCGTCGTGATCCACTCACCCACCGCCAGCAGGGAGGTCGCTCCGGCCAGAACCGCACACGCGGTCAGCGCAAGCACGACGACCAGAGCGTGCCGTACGCCGCGCGGATCACGAGGGTCGGGCACCTCGGCCAGTCGCTCCAGCAGCCCCGGGATCTCCTCGGGTACGGCCCCGGGATGCTCGCGGAGTTGGTCAAAGGCAAGCGGGATCGGCGATGACGCGTCGGTAGGCACGGTTCATTCGCCCGCGGTGTCCTCGGCCTCCCAGCGCAGCAGGTCGCCTGGCTGGCACTTGAGCACCTCGCAGAGCGCGGCGAGCGTCGCGAAGCGCACCGCCTTGGCGCGGCCGTTCTTGAGTACCGCCAGGTTGGCGGGCGTGATCCCTACGCGGTCCGCGAGGTCGCCCACGGACATCTTCCGCCTGGCCAGCATCACGTCGATGTCGACGACGATCGGCATCAGATCACCTCGTCCAACTCGGCCTGCATCTGCGCCGCTTCGACGTCGCGCGCGACGGCCTGGGCGAGCAGCATCCGCAGCACGAGCACGATGAGCGCGACTCCCAGGATGGCCACGCCGACCCCGCCCATGATGACCGTGACGCCCGGGTCGTCCCGCTGGCCCGGCGCATTGAGGGCCGTGACCGCGAACCACGCGAGGGCAGCCGCGACGGTCGCGCCGATCACGATGTCCACGTACCGGAAGGCGGCATGGGAGAACACGGTTCCGCGTCGCACCATCGACACCAGCCGCCATACGCAGACCACGGCGACCTGGACCGACACCATGCCCAGGATCGTGATCACGCGCAGCGGGGTCAGCGGAAGCGACCCGTCCTCCGGATCGCTCCCGGTGACCAACGCCCACACCATCCCGGCCTGTACGAACACGGTGCCGGCGAGGATCACCACGAGCACGGCGCGCAGCGCACCCACTGTCAGCTTTCCCATGATCCATCCTCCCATCGATTTGCGATGGGAATCTATCGACTTTCGATAAGTGAAGCAAGGGCCGGTACGGAGGTGGACGGCGGTCTCGCGCCATGGCGGAACACCGCCGCCCCCTCCCATGGCATGGCGTGCACGCGAAGGTTCTTGATCTCGTCGAAGTTGGCCTCGCTAGGCCACAAACCGGACGCCATCCGACTACGCCGAAGCCTTGACTCTGTGGTCACCGGTCACCGCGGCGGCGGACGCGGCGGCGGGTAAGGGCGAGAGGGGATACGGCCGGCAGCTTCGGTCCGAGCTGATGATGCTTTCCGCGCTTCCGGTCGCGGAACTGCGTGGTCAGGCGGATGCACTCGCCCGGGAGATCCGCGAGGTCGATGTGCGGATCCAGCTGGCGATTTTGGCGGCGCCCCTGCATCTATCGCGAACGAGACTTCCGCGAAGCCAGGTCGTTTGAGAACGCTGGCCACGACGGTCTCAAACGACCTGGCAGCCGCGCAGGTCAGCAGTCCACCACACGCCAGACGCACTGCGACAGGACAATGCAGCTCGCGCCTGTACCTCATTTCGCGTTGAACGCCGACGCCTGGAAGGCCAAGCGGCCGCGCCGGGAACAGCCGGTCCGGCGGCACGGTTGCATCGACCGAGGGATCGGCGCCGCATGGGCGGGAACACGGAGACCACAAGGTCGTCCGCCCCACCAGGATCCGGGCCCCCAGGATCGCGGTACGCCCGCCGCACACCCGGACCAAGACGTATTTCTGCAGGAGGACTGTTTCATGACTGACCGGCCCTTGACGCTCATGGCAGTACACGCCCACCCCGACGACGAGGCCACCGGAACCGGAGGGATCCTTGCGCGGTATGCCGCGGAAGGCATCCGCACGGTTCTCGTGACGTGTACCGACGGCGGTTGCGGTGACGGACCAGGAGGTGTCAAGCCGGGCGATCCCAGCCACGATCCGGCGGCGGTCGCCTTGATGCGGCGTCAAGAACTCGAAGCGAGCTGTGACGTCCTGAAGGTCAGCGATCTGGAGACGCTGGACTATGCCGACTCCGGGATGATGGGCTGGCCGAGCAACGACGCCCCCGGATCCTTCTGGCAGACCCCCGTGCAGGAAGGCGCGGCCCGACTCGCGGAACTCATGCGGCACTACCGACCTGATGTGGTCGTCACCTACGACGAGAACGGCTTCTACGGCCACCCCGACCACATCCAGGCCCACCGCATCACGATGGCGGCGCTGGAGATGACCGCGCTGGCACCGAAGGTGTACTGGACCACGATGCCCCGCTCGATGATGCAGCGGTTCGGCGAGATCATGCGCGAGTTTCATGAGGACATGCCGGAGCCGGATCCTGCCGAGGCCGCCGCGATGGCCGAGATCGGCCTCCCCGACGATGAGATCACCACATGGGTGGACACGACCGGGTTCAGCGGTCAGAAGTTCGACGCGTTGGCGGCGCACGCCAGTCAGGGCGAGAACATCTTCTTCCTCAAGATGGGCAAGGAGAGGTTCGGCGAGTTGATGGGCATGGAGACCTTCGTACGTGTCCAGGACGCCACCGGCGCGACCATACCCGAGAACGATCTCTTCGCCGGACTGCGCTGATCCGCCCGTCCGAACGGCCGGGAAAGCGCATCGACCACACGGCGCTATCGAGCGGGTCACACACCCGGAGGCTTGTCCACACGAGTTCCGCTCCGGCAGCCCACGTCCAGACCCTCGCCGGCGGCGTCAACGCGTGCCCGCACTTCCGACCCGACACCGCGCTCGTCCCCAAACCACCTGGCAGCCGCAAAGGTGGGAGACCCTGCGGGCTGCTGACTCGGAAGGTGCGCGACAGCCCAGGTCACGGCCCGGCGGTCTGCTCCGATCAAGACAGACCGCCGAGGAAGCGACACGAAGCTGAGGCTCCGATGTCCGACAAGCCGTGAGGCAACGGAAGAAGCAGCAGGTCACGAGGGTGGTCTCCGACACCAACCGCGAGACCCTACAGGCCATGGGGGGTCCCAGATTTCGTGGCACAGTCTCAGCCGCGATGGCACAACGGTGGCGCTTATACCGCCGTTGTGAGACTCCGAGCTCGCGACCGCCGTCAGTCGCCTCCGCCATCATCAAGAAGGACATCGTCAGCCGCATAGAACATGCCGTGACCCAGCGCGAGTGGGCGGAGCGGATGGCTGCTGACGCCGGCCCTGAAGAGATGCCGCGGAACTGATACACGGTCACGCGCTGGCACGAAGCTCGGTGGACTCGTCCGGAGATCTCCAGCTTGCCACCGGTGACGTGGGCGGTGAAGCACCACCACGAACAGCAACAGCGCGAATGCGAGGCCGCAGGCACCGCGTGGCGGCACAGCGGGCACGGGTTCACCACTGGGCAGGGCAGACCGATCGACCCGACCAACCTCACCCGCGCCCTCACCACGCTCCTCCGCAAGGCCCACCTCCGCCGCTTCCGCTTCCACGACCACCGAGACAGCCAACAGTGACGGCGACGAACCGCACCGCCGCCCTGCACCGCCCTCGTCCGTTGACGTTGCCGTCAACTACTGCCGTTACCCATGCCGAAGCCCCGCCAGGACGGGGCTTCGGATTCGCTGTTGCCTATTTTGCTTCGATCATCTCCCGGGAAACCTCCATCAGCGCCGCCATCAATGCCGTCGCGTATTCCCCTTGCTTATCCGACGGATCAATCCGTGCACCCGACTGCGAAGCCCAGTCCAGACCGAGAGAGCAGTTGCTGTTGTGAACGAGAACCGGCGTAGGCCCGCCAGCACACAGTACGTGTGCCGGCCGACCCCCTCCCTACCTGCGCTTTCACAGGTCAGGCGAGGTTTGCTGGTCCGTCGATGTCCATTGACTTCCAGAAGCAGGAGAAAGTCCTCTTGTGCGAGTGAACCATCGGCCGCCCTGGCGCGAGCCACATGCAGCACATCATCGAATTGGAGCAGAAGCTCATCCGCCCCTACGCCCGATTCCTGCAAGTACGCCGCTTGACGGTCCGATGTAGCGCCGAGCAGGCCCAACACGGCCAGACTCCACTGGCGAAAGTCCGCTAGCATTTTCACCGGTCACCGGATGATCCCTCCCAGGTCCCCTTCAGGGCCTACAACCCTCCAATAGGCGCCGGGGCCGTGATGACCCCCACCGGGATTCATCTGAGCAACGCCCAGTTGGGTCTCCGCCTTCCGTGTACTCGCTCATCACCCAACCGCCATTCAGCGTTGCGCCCCTTCCGCCTACGGCGTCGAGGCGGGCCACTCGCGCCAGACGGTCCTGAACGCCCTCACCTTGTCCTCCGCACTAGGGCTCGTCCGGCGGATCATGGGCCGAGCCAGGGCCGGACCGAGGCGAGGGCCGGCCAGTGCCCTAATCGTGTTGACCGCCCCCGGCAGGCAGTGCTGGAGTCGGCACGTGGACAGCATCCCCGCCAACCGGCGGCTTTGGAACCAGATCAGCAGCGCCTACCAGCACGAGCACGACCCGCAAATCGGCGCCACACCCCGGCTGTGGGGCATGTACTCCATCCCCGACGCGCACCTGCACGCCCTGGGCGACGTCACCGGCAAGCGCGTCCTCGAACTCGGCTGCGGCGCCGGCCAGTGGTCCAGGGCGCTCGCCGCCGAGGGCGCCACCGTGGTCGGGCTCGACCTGTCCGAAGCCCAACTCGCCGCAGCGGCCCGCGCGATGGGAGCGGCCCGCTACCCGCTAGTGCAAGGCGCCGCCGAACAACTCCCCTTCGCCGCCGACAGCTTCGACCTGGTGTTCTGCGACTTCGGTGGGCTCAGCTGGGCGCCCCCGCACCTGGCCGTCCCGCAGGCCGCACGCGTCTTGGGCCGAGGCGGGCGCCTGGTGTTCAACGTCGCCAGCCCATGGTTCGAAGTTTGCTACGACGAAGCCGCCAGCCGCGTGACCACGACGCTGCAGCAGGACTACTTCGGGCTGAACACCATCGCCGAAGACGACGGCGCGACCAGCTATCAGCTCACCTACGGCGACTGGGTCAAGGTCCTGCGCGGCGCGGGTCTCATCATCGACGACCTCATCGAGCCGCGGCCCGAACTCGGAACGCCCAACGGCTACAACGAAACCGACCCACCCGACTGGGCACACCGCTGGCCGGCGGAACTGCTCTGGGTAACCCACAAACCGTAAGTTCCGACGCGCCGAGACGTGAAGGCATCCCCTCGCCGGGCAGGCCTAGGGCCTGTCCGGCTGATCATGGGCGGAGCCAGAGCCGGATCGAGGCGAGGGTGACGGCCCCGTGGAAGACGTAGGCGCGTCTGTCGAAGCATGTGGCCACGGCCCGGAAGTTCTTCAACGCGTTGATCGTCCGCTCCACTTCGTTCCTGCGTTTGTAGATCGTCTTGTCGAAGCCGGCGGGCCGTCCGCCCCTGCTGCCGCGTCTTTTGCGGCGGGCCCGCTGATCTCGGGGCTCGGGAATGGTGTGCTTGATCTGGCGACGTCGCAGGTAGCGGCGGTTGCGCCGGGAGGAATACGCCTTATCGCCGCCCAGGTGGTCGGGCCGGGTGCGCGGATGCCCGCCACCCGGGCGGTGGACACGGATGCGTTCCATGACCGGGATGAGCTGCGGGGCGTCGCCCCACTGGCCCGGCGTGATCAGCAGCGCCAGCGGACGGCGTCCGCCTCACCGGCCAGGTGGATCTTGCAGGTCAGGCCGCCCCGGGAGCGTCCGAGTCCCTCGTCTGGGCGGTGGTGCCGGGGCGTGCTTCTTTTCCCGGCACCCGCGGAGGTCTCCTGCGCGCTCCCGCCGCATGCATCCGGGATCTCAGCACGTCGACCTCACAGCCCGGCGCGAACGGGTCGAAGCCGTGCTCGATCAGCCAGCGAACTGCCAGCAGGCTTCGCAACGACCACCACGCGTGGATCACGTCGAGGTCGATGTCGATGCCATAGCCGGCGATGACGTCGTCGAGGTGCTCCTCGTGTCCGAGCGTGAAGGTGGCGAGGTCGTACAGGGCATCACCCTGGCCCGCCTCGGACCAGTCGATGATGCCGGTGACCTCGTCGCCGTCGACGAAGACATGCGCGATCTGCAGGTCGCCGTGCGTGAACGCCGGAGTCCACGGCCGGAGCGCGGCCTCGGCGACCTGGCGGTTGCGGGTGACCAGGTCGGCGGGCAGGACGCCGTTCGTCACGAGCAACTCGCACTCGTCGTCGAGTTCCGCCGCCAGCGCGACGATGCTCCGGCCGGCCCGGCCCGGCCGGGGCGGCAGGGGCGCTTCGTGCAGCTTCCGGATGGCGGCGCCCGCCGCGGCCCACGCCGCCGGCGACCCGGTCGACGGCCCGCCGAGGCGCCCAAGCGTCGTCCCCGGGAGTGCGGCGATCGCGAGCACGGGCGGCTTGCGCCACAGGACCTCCGGGGTCGGGACCGGCGCGAGAGACATCGTCTCGACCTCGACGTCGATGCGCGCCTGATCGGCGTCCACCTTCAGGAACACGTCGCCGACGCGCAGAGTCGCGCGCTCGGAATGGGCGACGACGACTTTGACCTCATCCATGGGCGACCAGTATCCCGGGGACGTTCGCCGACGTCGCCGGGTTTATCGCGTGCGATTACGCGGCTGACCGCGTCCCGCTACCCAGCGGCCTCGTGAACGACACAGACTCTGACCAGGTCAAGCCCACCACTTCTGTTAGGAGTCCTAAGTCCGTTTCTGGTAGAGGCCCCGTCCGGGTTGGGTGGGGAAGCCCTGGCGGGTGAGGCGCCCGAGGCGACTGCGGGTGACGTTCATGGCTGGGTCGTCGGTGGGCATGCCGAGGAGTTCATGCAGGTCACGGACCCTGAATGTCTGATCGGGGTGCTGGTTGAAGGCGTTTAAGATGGCCTGGTAAGCGGCAGTCGGCTCGGGTTCGGCCCGGGTCGGTGCGAGTTCCGCGATGACCTTCCGGGTCGTGGTGAGTTCGGCCAGACGCGCCTCGGTCTCGGCCAGGGCGGCAGTCAGATGCTCGATCTGGTCGCGCAGTTCGCCGGCCCGAGTGGTGGCCTCGTCGTGGCGGGCCTGGAGGTCCGCCAGGAGTTCGATGACGTTCACGCAGTCACCTGGAGGTCATCGCGCCAGGTAGGTGCGGGCGTGGTGAGGCGGCGGGCCATGTTCGCGGTGGAGGCCCAGTAGACGCGTGAGGCGGCGCTGTCGGGTCGGTGGTCGTACTCGCGGGCCAGGCGCCTGTGCAGCATTAAGGTGCCGTTGACCTGCTCAACCACCCACCTTTCCGGGTGCGGGACGAAGCCGGTGTCCTGGCCGGCCCGGTTGCGGCGGACGACCTCGACGGTGATGTCCTGCATCGCACCATGGATGATGACCTCGTCCTTGAACCCCTGGTCCACCAGGGCCTTCTCCAGTCGGTACCCGCACCGTTCGGCCGCTTGCTCGAGCAGGGCACTGCCAGCGGTGTTGTCGTGGGCGGATGCGGCCAGGACGACCACACCGATAATCAGTCCCATGACGTCGACGGCCAGTCCCCGCTTGCGGCCTGGCGTCCTCTTGTTCGCGTCCAGCCCCGTCGTGCTCTTCGGCACACCCGCGGCCGCGCGCACGCACTGGGTGTCGATGACCACGAGGGACGGGTCCTCTAATCGGCGGGCCTTCTCCCGCACCTGGCAGCGCAGGAGTTCCTGGATCCGCTGGTCAAGTCCGTCCTCGCGCCACAGAGTGAAGTAGTAGAACACCGCCGACCAGGCCGGGAGGACCCGCTTCCACGACGTGATCATCGGCTCGATCACGCCCACTGCTCGTCAGATAAGTCGCTCGGGTAGGGGCTTGCTCCATGCCTCGCATCTCAATATGCCGATCAGTTGGGCCGTACGACGACCAGTACCACGAACGAGCGATCATGAACCGAGAGGGAAGGAACGTAACGGGGCTGTTGCGGCGCGGAAGGCGCTGGGGCTCACGCCCCGATGGCGTTTGAAGGCGGCGCTGAAGCCGAAGGCATCGGCGTAGCCGACAGACTTGGCGATCTGAGCGATGGAGGAGTCGGTGTCGGACAGGAGTGCCTCGGCCTCGTCCATACGGCATTCGGTGAGGTAGGCCAGCGGCGGGCGACCCATCACCTCGGTGAAGCGTTTGGCGAACAGCGCTCGGGAGACACCGGATTCGGTGGCGAGCGCCTCTACCGTCCATCCCTTGGAGGGCCGGGCGTGGAAGGCTTCGAGGGCGGGGGCGAGGATCGGGTCGGCCAGGCCGCGGTACCAGTCGGGGGCTTCCGAGCCCGCCCGGTCGAACCAGCTACGCAGCGTGCACACCAGGGCCCAGTCCAGCAGTCGGTCCATCAGAGCCTGGGAGCCGGCCGAGCGCAGGGCGGCGTCAGCGGCGGCCGTCTCCAGCCAGGCGCAGACCTCTGTGCCCTCGTTGATCACGAGTACGGGCGGCAACGCGCGGAGCAGTCGTTCATGGCGATGGCCCGAGGCGCGGTAGGCGCCCACGATCAGTGCGGTTGCTCCGTCCGGTTCGTTGCCCCAGCGGATGCCGCCGAGGTCTTGGGCAGTGCATTCGGCATCCGCTGCGAAGCACGCGATTTCGTACTCGACGTGTGGACGGTCGAGGGTGGCCGGCTGGTCCACGAGGTGAAATGTGTCGGGGCTGCGCACGATGGCCGTGTCGCCGACGCCGACCGCTTGTTCGGCGCCGTCGGGCAGCAGCAGGATGCCACCGCCCCGCAGCACGCTGACCATCGTGAGCGGGGCCCCGTCGGCGAAGCGAATGGTCCAGGGCGCTTCCAGCACGGCGTGGCTGACGACCGAGCCCTCGGCCCGGATGCCACTGAGCAGCGCACTCAAAGGATCCACGGATGCCATCGTAGACGAACTCCTATGCAGCGGAGCGTTTCTCCCATGGATCATCTAATTGATCACGGGTGTACTGGACTGGTCGAACTGACCGAGACCAGCCAGGAGAAACCGTGTCGCACCGCAGCAGCGCTGCCAGGACCGCCCTTGTGGTCATCGCGCACCATCGGGCCGATTCTCTCACCGCGCACACTGCCCGCCGTACCGCCGCGCGACTCGAGACCGCCGGATACCGCGTCGACCTGCTCGACCTGCACGCCGAAGGGTTCGACCCGCGGATGAACGTGGCGGACCAGCCGGACTGGGGCAACCGGGAGAAGCCGTACTCGGACGAAGTCCAGGCCCATATGCAGCGTGTTCTCGACGCCGACGTCGTCGTCGCCGTGTTCCCCGTGTACTGGCAGAGCGTGCCCGCCCTCCTCAAGGGCTGGATCGATCGCGTGTGGAACTACGGATTCGCCTACGGCCGCAGCAAGCCCCGCCTAGCGGGCAAGCGCATGCTGTGGCTGGGCCTGGCCGGCGCTACCTCCGACGACCCCATCACAGAGGGAATGCAGGCCGTGCTGGAGACCAACCTGAGCGAGGGCATCGCCTATTACTGCGGATTCTCCTACTCCTCCGTTGCCCTGCTCCCCGACGCCGAGGAGCGCCCGCAGCGCATCGATGCCGAGGGCAATCTGCTGGTCGGCGACGCGGTTGCGGGAGCCGAGCGCGAGGCGCAGTATGCCGAGTTCGACCGCCGCGCGCGGAAGGCCGTGGAAGGGTTCCTTACGGCGGAACTGGTGGCGGCCGCAAGGTGACCGGTGCCAGGCTGGTCGAGACAATCGACGCGGCCGCCGGGTGTGAGCCAACCGAGCTGTTTGCCGACAAGCCGAAGCAGGTTAAGAAGTACGCGGCCTTGGCGCGGACCGTGCACTGCGGGCACTGGACCTCGCAGACGCGGAATGGCTGCGGCAGCTGCTCGACGACCCGGCCCTTACGGTCGTACGCGAGACGGCCGTCGCGCTGCTGCCGTCGGCGAAGGAACTGCCCGCCGACTGGCTGCTGGAGCGCATCAGCTCCGAGCGGCCCCGGCACGCTCGGGTCGCCGCATTCCGGCTACGCGACTTGCGGCGGGGTCGTGGCGCTGCGAGGGACGGTCAGGCTGCTGGAGGACCCGGGCGCGAAGCTGCGCATTGCTCGACGGAGCCGGCATCTCTTCAACGACCACGTGCTCCTGCGGCGCAAGCGGGAGGCAGGGTTGGACGGCTGAGTTCACCTGACGAGAGTGAAGTGCCGCGCTGGCGCCTTCGCGCAGCGCCTGCGGCGGCCGTCGTCGTTCGGAGGGGCAACGGTCTGAGGGCTATCGTCGAAGACACGGGCGTTCCAGACGTCTCCGTCGCGGTGCAGGTGGCCGTGGAGTTCGTGGGTGCGCGGAGATCCGCCGTTGCGCCACTGGTGGTGGTGGAAAAGAGCGCGGAGGTCTTCCAGGGCAGGCGAGTCGGGGGCGTCCGCGATGTGCTGCTGGCCCGTGGTCACGACCGCGTGGGCGGTGCCGCCGGACGCGAAGGAGCTGACTCCGATGCCGACTCCATCGTCGAGAGTGGTTTCCAGCAGGAGAGGCACATGTTCACGAGACTGCTGTGGTCTAGGCAGCGCGTGGGGCGCCGCCCCTTGGGCGGCTGCTCGCGGCCGGACAGCTCCGAACGTGGCCCGTCCCGCCAGCCGTCACCGAGCGCGCCGGGGGGATCGTGGCCGTACCCGGCGCGCCAGGGAAGCCGTTCGCCCCCGCACTCCGGCCGCCGTCAGTCCTCCCCCATATCCGCATGCTCGACGTACCGTCCGCAGCGCTGATCCTCAGCGGCGCCCCTTGCCGCCCCGTCTGCCGTTCCCTCGGTGGCCGCGCTGCCGGAGGCGGCCGATGTGGGACTTCCGTTCCCGGGGCATACGGTCGGCGATGGCCTGCAGGTCCGCGAGGCCATGCTGGTCCGGGTGGCCGGAGGCCAGGGCTGCTCGGAGGGCCTCTTCGGCGTCGCGCCCCTCGTGGTGCAGCATCTCCCCCAACCCGTCGGCGCCGGTCGCCTCATAGAGCTGCAACAGGCTTTCGGCGACCATGAGCAGGCTTTCCGGTTCCGTCAGGTCCTCGGGGGTGAGGATCTCCCGGCGGGCAAGGAGGCTCAGCGTGGTGGGAGCGATCGACGGGTCCGAGCGCAGGCTGCGCAGCAGGAGTTCCCCGTCGTCGAGCGATGAGGCGAGGACGTCCAGCATGGCCTCGGCGCGGGTGCGGAACGGCATGGCCCGCACCGCGTGGACGAGTTGCTCCAGCGCCGCGGGGTGGCCGCCGTTGGCTGCGATCCATGCGGTGAGCTCCGTCCGGGCGGACTCCGGGTCGTAGTGGTCGGCGAGAACGCCCAGGAGGCCGGCCGGCGGGGCCTGGGCAAGCTCGCCGATCAAGGGGGCGTCCCGGCCCTCGGCCAGCAGCCGGCGGTGCACGGAGTCCGTTCCGAGGTCGGTGAGGCGGATCAACTCGACAGGGCCCGCGCTCAGTTCGGACTTCAGTCTCCGGCTCCGCCGGGTGGCCTCGTCATCCAACAGATCGTCAACCGAGAGGGGGTCATCCAGGAGGTCGTCATCGACGTCATCGAAGTCCTCGGCCGACATTCCGGCCCACACCTCGGCCTCGTCCTGGTCCTCGCTCAGCGCCAGCTCCCCGAAGACAGGTTCTGCCATTCCCTGGTGGCACTCGATCGCCCCGAGTTCCTCCAGAGCTCCCAGCAGCCTGCGGAGATCGCTGTCGGCGTCGGACTGTTCCCGTCCGACGGAATCCGCGGAGTCCCTGGCGAGGACTCCTGGCAGGGAACTCGAGCGGTAGGCGAGACGCACGGTCTCCCGCAGCCCCGGCCAGGGCATGGGGTACGGCAGGCTGTAAAGGGTTGCCAGTACGTCGGGCAGGATGACGTCGTACAGGTCATACGCGGCGTACTCGTCGAACAGCACGGAAGCTCCGTACCTGTCGCGGCGCCCGCCCCTCACGGGGCTGCGCAGCTCGCCGAACGCCTCGAACGCCCGCCGCCACAGTTCAAGAGGGTCGTTCAATATGGGCTGCGCCTTCGCCACCGCGTACAGCCTCCCCTTGGCGACTCGTATCAGCCTGGCCTTCTTCGCCCACTCCACGAGGAGGTCGAGGCGCGGCAGGTCCGCGGACGTGCGGATCGAGTCGGTGCTGTCTCCGGTGTCCAGGCGCTCTACGAGTTCCCTGGCGTCGGACAGACGCAGTCTGCCGGAACCGGTGAGCGTCCGGCCGTCGCGCCCCGCCCACTCGGCCAGGGCGCGAAGCTGCCGCACGATCGGTGACCGGTCGGCCTGTTCCCGTAGGACGTCGTCGCCCGGGAGCGCGACCGGGAGCTGCGGCTCGGACCGTACGGGCCCGGAGCTTCGCATCTGCCGATCCACGATGGCCTGCAGTACGTCGGGGTCGTAGGGCACCTCGCCAGACTGTGCCCGCCCCACGAAGTCCTGCAACGCCGGCTCGTCCTGGACGTCGGCACCCTGCTCCGCCGCGGTCGTGATCCAGAACTTCGCCAGGCCCCAGCGGCTGCGGTCGGCCATCGCCTCCGCGTAGCGGGGCGCCGCCCCGTCGACGGCCGCCAGCGCCTCGGACAGGGACGCTCCTCGGGGATCCGCGAGCTGGACGGCGTGGAGGTAGCGCAGCAGGGCACGCAGCGTGCCGGGCGCGTCGGCGGGCTCCTCGTCGGGAAGGACGGTCACCGTCCGCGGAGCCCAGTCGAGCAGAAACTCCTCGATGTGCCGCTGGTCCCACAGTCCCAGCCTGCCGTCCGGCGTACCGAGGTGGCGGTATTCCAGCGCGGCCTCGGCGACGAACGGATCGGCGTCGATCCCGTTCTCCACGGCCCACCCGTCGAACCGGTGGAGAAGCAGACCGCAGGCCGCCTCGTACTCGTGCTCCTCCGCGGGATTGAAGATCATCCGCATGGTTTCCCGCACTGGCCTTTCGCCGGGCTCTGTCTCCGCTGCCCTGCCCACGCTACCGGCCGTGGCGGGCACACCGGGACCAGAAGAGAACTGACGGGGGCGACACCCTGGAAGACGGGGGCGACACCCTGGAAGACGGGGGCGGCACCCTGGAAGAGGGGGCAGAGAAGGTGTGAGCGCGGGAGAGGAGGCGTGATGCGGACCAGCGACGAGATCTTTCACCGGGTCCGCTGGGACCCGCGGTTCGACCCGGCCCGGTTCGTGCTGGGCATCAGCCAGCGCGGCGCCGCCCCCAAGCGCATCGCGCTGACCTCCTTCGTACCCGGGGGCGACATTCCATGGCACCGGGTGGTGTTCATCGAGGCGGACGGCGAGGTGGTCTGGGACCGGGCCACGGGTATGGACCGCATCGACGCGTCGAGCGCGGGCCGGGTGCGGGGCTCGCGCCGGCTCCGGGCCGCGGAGGGCTGGTACGCGTCCAACCAATACGGTGACCAATACGGTGTGGACACCGACCTGAGCCGTGACCCGCGCTTCGGCGGGAAGAGCGAGCCCACCACCGTCCTCGACCCCGCCGCCCTCGACGTATACCCGACCCCCCGTACGGCTGTGGCCTGGATCCCGCCTTCCGAGCTGTGGGCGCCGATCCAGGACGTCCGCCAGGACTACGATCCCCAGATCCACCGCTGGCCGCCCCACGTCAATCTGCTCTTCGGCTTCGTGCCGGAGTCCGACTTCGAGCGGGCGGTCCCGCTGGTCGCCGCGGCAGCGGCCGAGACGCCGGTGTTCACCGCCCGGCTGGACGGGGTGCGCACCTTCCGGCACCGGGCGTACTTCACGGTGTGGCTCGACCCGGCGGCGTCCGGGGCGGCGGCGTGGGCGGGCCTGTACCGCGCACTGCAGCAGCGGTTTCCGCGCTGCCGTGGGCGCGGTAAGAGTTTCACCCCTCACTTGTCGCTGGGCCGGACCCAGGAACCGCAGCGGGTCACCGCCGACTGCGCCACCCGGCTCGACGCCATGACGGTGACGATCTGGGAGCTCGTCCTCCTCTCACGCAGGGGCGACGGACAGATGCGGCCGCGGGTCACGGTCGCTCTGGGCACGGGGGAGGTGCGCCGCCTCCCTGAGCCCGGCCCTGATGAGCCGGGCCCGGAGGACGCGGGCTGGCTCTCCGGAATCACCGACAGGTGAGGCATGCGATCGCCTGGGAGGGAGAGCGCGAGCACCCCGTCCCTTGCCGTGCGGCCCCTGCTGGATTCGGGTTCGAAGATCATCCGCAGGACGAACCGGCCTTGCCTTTCGCCGTACGCTGTCCGTGCCCTCGCGCTGTCGGCCGAGCCCATCTCGAGCCCAGGCCACTAGACCCAGCAGACCCCACCAGCCCCAGCAAAGGCACCGATCATGGATCCAGCTGCCGCGGACCGCCAGCCCGGCACCGGCACCGACACCGGTGCCGGCACCGGCACCGGCACCGGCATCAGCCTGCGCCAGCTGCTGATGTCCCTGGGTGAGCCCCTGGTCGAGCTGCAGACAGCCCCCGCCGGGCTGGACATCGTGATCCGCAGTGTCGCCCTGCTCGATCCCGAGGACCCCCCGGTCGCACGTCCGGGCGAGCTGGTCCTCGCCATAGGCGCACGCGGCCGCGCCGCGTTCCCGGCGCTGCGTGCCGGTGGGCGGGACGGAGCCGCCGCCGTCGCGGTCAAGCTGGACTCGCCCGGCCAGGCCGCCGCCCTCAGCGAGACCGCCGCCGAGGCAGGGGTCGCCCTGCTCTCCGTACGCAGTGAAGCGCGCTGGGAGCAGGTGGACGCCCTGGCCCGCGCTGCCCTCGACAACGCGCCGCCGGCTCACCCTGGCGAGGGGGTCGAGGAGGGCGACCTCTTCGCGCTGGCCCAGACCACCGCCGTACTCACCGGCGGCATCGTCAGCATCGAGGACACCGCCCACCGGGTGCTGGCCTACTCGCGCTCCACGGACTCCGACGAGGTCGACGACCTGCGGCGGCTCTCCATCCTGGGCTGGCAGGGACCCGAGGCATATCTCGCGAAGCTGCGCGAATGGGGTGTCTTCCAGCACCTGCACGCCTCAGACGAGGTGATCCGCATCGACAGCCACGCCGAGCTGGGCATCCGCCGCCGCCTCGCGGTGGCCATCCGCTCCGGGAACCGGCAACTGGGCACCATCTGGGTGCAGGAGGGCGCAGCGCCCCTGACCGAGCGCTCGGAACAGGCGCTGCTGGGCGCGGCGCGGGTCGCCGCGCTCCACCTGGTACGCCGCCGCCGGGAGCTCTCCCCGGACCTGACGCTTACGTGGACCCTGTTGGCCGGCCTCCTGGAGGGCAGCACCAGACCGCAGCCGCTCGCCACCCACTTGGGACTGGACGCCTCACGCCCCACCGCCGTCCTGGGCTTTTCGTACGAGGCGGCCGACGTCACCACGCCGGAGCTGACCCGCACCGAGGTCACCAACCTGATCTCGGTGCACACCGCCGCACATCACCGCAGCGCCCTGGTCACCCAGATCGATCCCCGGATCTACGTGCTCCTGCCGCAGTTGCCGCCCGGCGTCGACGTCGGCACCCTGCGGAGCTGGGGGCAGGAGATCGCCGACGCCGCGCACCGCCACCTGGGCCTGTCGCTGCGGGGCTCGGTCGGCTGCATCGTGCCCGGGCTCGCCCACGTACCCGAGTCGCGTCGCGAGGCGGACCGCATCCTCGACGCCCTGGCGAGCGCCGGCGCCGCCGGGACCACGGTCGCGGCGCTTGCCGACATCGAGGCGGAGGTGCTGGTAAGTGAACTGGTGGCCCTGCTCTCCGCCCACCCCGACATACGGGACTCACGACTGACAGCGCTGGTCGCGCACGACAGTCGGCACCAGGGGCAGCTGGCCGAGTCCGTCCTCGCCTACCTGGACGCCTTCGGCGACGTGCGGGCCGCCGCCGCCCAGCTGCACGTGCACCCGAACACGCTGCGCTACCGGATCCGCCGGGCCGAGCAGTTGACCGGTCTCGACCTGAGCCGTCCTGACCAGCGGCTGCTGGCCATGCTCCAGCTGCGGCTGCCGCCCGCCATCTGATACGGCGTCAGTCCGCGCGGTGCGGCAGTGCCCTTCCCTCTGGCGGCAGTCCTGTCCTTTTCCGGCAACAACCGGACCGACCCGCGACCGATTCAACCCATATGCCCGATATGAGGGTTGGTCAGCTGCACAGCGTTCAGGGCTGAACTTCGTCACGCTCGACAAGCACGCCGCCCCACCCCTCCACATAGGCTGCTCAAATCCCCGATCCGAAGTGATGCAGCTCACCTCTCACGAGGAGGAGGAACGCAGCGCAGACGTGGGGTATCCGCCACACCACCGGCGCCGGAGTCCCGCCTCGGCCAGGGTGTTGCGACGTGCGGAACCAGTACGGGCCGTGATCGCCGTCTGTGACCCGCCCGGCTCGCTCGTCCGCCCGCTGCCCTTGCCCTCGGATGCGAGCCACACCTGCGCCTGATCCCGCCCGCCCAACTCCCTGGAAGTCCAGATGACTACACGTCCCCCCAGCCCGGTGACCACCGCCTCCCCTCCCCCCACGGGCACCCAGCCTCCTCACGCGTCGGGTCTGCAGGCCGGACTCAAGAACCGCCATCTGTCCATGATCGCTATCGGCGGGGTCATCGGCGCCGGCCTCTTCGTGGGTTCCGCCTCCGGCATCGCGGCGGCCGGTCCTGGCATCCTGCTGTCCTACGCCCTGGTCGGCGCCATGGTCGTCTTCGTGATGCGGATGCTCGGCGAGATGTCCGCGGCCAACCCCAGCTCCGGCTCGTTCTCCGCCTACGCGGACCGGGCGCTCGGACGCTGGGCCGGCTTCTCGATCGGCTGGCTCTACTGGTTCTTCTGGGTCGTGGTGCTCGCCGTGGAGGCGACCGCCGGGGCAGTGATCCTGGAAGGGTGGATCCCGGCCGTACCGCAGTGGGCCTGGGCTCTGATCGTGATGGTCGTGCTCACCGCCACGAACCTGGCATCGGTCGGCTCCTTCGGCGAGTTCGAGTTCTGGTTCGCGGGCATCAAGGTCGCGGCCATCGCCGCCTTCATAGTCGTCGGCGGTCTGGCGGTCTTCGGTGTGCTGCCCGGTTCTGACAACGCCTCAGCCGGTCTGAGCAACCTCACCGCGCACGGCGGCTTCCTGCCGAACGGGCCGAGCGCGATCCTCACCGGTGTGCTGCTGGTGGTCTTCTCATTCATGGGCAGCGAAATCGTCACCCTCGCCGCCGGTGAGTCCGCCGACCCGCAGCGCGCGGTCACCAAGGCCACCAACAGCGTGATCTGGCGGGTCGGCGTCTTCTACCTGGGCTCGATCTTCGTCGTGGTCTGCCTGCTGCCGTGGAACGATGCGTCGATCGCCGAGAAGGGCTCGTACGTCGCGGCCCTCGACTCGATCGGTATCCCGCACGCCGGCCAGGTCATGAACGTCGTCGTGCTCACCGCCGTGCTCTCCTGTCTCAACTCCGGCCTCTACACCGCCTCCCGTATGGCCTTCTCGCTGGGCCAGCGCGCCGACGCCCCCCAGTCCTTCGCGCGGACGAACGCACGCGGCGTCCCGCAGGCCGCGATCCTGGCCTCCGTCGCCTTCGGCTTCGTCGCAGTCGCGTTCAACTACCTGTGGCCCGACACGGTCTTCCGGTTCCTGCTGAACTCCTCGGGCGCGATCGCGCTCTTCGTGTGGCTGGTCATCTGCTTCTCGCAGCTGAGGATGCGCAAGATCATCCTCCGCGAGGACCCCGAGAAGCTCGTCGTCCGGATGTGGCTGTTCCCGTATCTGACCTGGGCGACCATCGCACTGATCACGTTCGTGCTCGGCTACATGCTCACTGACGACGGCGAGGGCGGCGGACGGATCCAGGTGCTGCTGTCGGTGCTTCTCGCCGCGCTGGTCGTCGCGGTCGCGCTGGTCCGGGAGCGGCTCGGCCGGAACGCCGACGACCAGGCGGTCAGCCGCCACTGACGGACGACGGCGAGTGGTACGCACGAGGGGCCTGCCGACGCTTGAGCGCGGCAGGCTCCTCGGTTCGCTCCGTCGCCACGGTCTGGGCCGACCTGTCGGGAACCGGAGCGTAGGGCGCCGGTGGCAGAGACTGATCACTCCAGTCCCGCCCGCCGCCACCCTCCGTCATGATGAGCCCATGCGAACCCTGGGGATCGACCTCGCCGCGAGCCCGCCGACCACGGCGGCCGCAGTGATCGTCTGGGAGGGATCGACCGCCGTCGTCGAGCCCCCGCGGCTGCGGTGCACCGACGAGGAGCTGGTCGGGCTCCTCGCCGGACTCCGGCCCGGTGACCACGCCGGGGTCGACTGTCCCTTCGGCTGGCCGATCCCCTTCGTCGAGGCCGTCTCCGCGCACGCGGCCGGGAGGCCATGGCCGGGGCGGGGCACCGACAGCGCCACGCACCGCGCCACGCTGCGCCTCCGCCGTACCGACCTGCTGACCCACCGGGCACTCGGCGCAGGGGCCCGTCCGCCGCTGTCCGTGTCCTTCGACAGGCTCGGCGCCACCACCGCCCGCTGGGCGCATCTCGCCGACGCGCTCGCTGCCCGGGGTGTGGAGGTGGAGCGGACCGGAACAGGCGGGGTCGTGGAGGTCTACCCCGCCGCCGCGCGGCTCCGCTGGGCGCTCGGCAGCCCACGCTCGATGGAGGTCCTGCTCGCGACGGCACCGCAGCTGAGGTGCGAGCCGCGCGTCCAGGAGCTGTACGACCGCAGCGAGCATGCCTTCGATGCCCTGATCGCGGCCCTGGTGGCGCGCGCCGTCGCGCTCCGGCTCACCGCACCGCCCGGGGACGAGGACCGGGCCGCCGCCGAGATCGAGGGGTGGATCCATCTGCCGCCGGAGGGCAGCCTGCCCCTTCTGTTCTGATGCGCCGGGATGCCCCCTCGGCGAGCGTGACATCCCCACGTGGCATCCGCAGGGGAAAGGCGACGATGGTGGTGGTGAGGAGCTTTCGTCCGGATACGCGGGGAGCTGGGTGTGATGCATCCGGAAGGTGCAGCGACGCGGCACGGTGGTGTGCCGCGCGGCGGCCACCGCGGTGTGCCGCACACCGCGGACCTGCGGGTGGAGGCCTGGGCCCCGACCCGTGAGGAGTGCCTGGCGCACGCGGTGCGCGGTGTCTGCGAGTCGTTCCTGGATCTGACGGGAGCCGCCCGTGTCCGCACCCGGGATGTGGTGATACGGGCGGACAGTGACGCGGACCTGCTGGTGGGCCTGCTCGACGAGATCGTGTACTGGCTCGACACCGCCGACGAGGTACCGGTCGACGTGGAGCTGGCCCCTGTCCCCGAGGGTCTGCGGGCCGGCCTGCACATGGCTGACGCCTCGTCACTTCCCGTGACGGGGGCGGCGCCGAAGGCGGTCACGCTGCACGACCTGGACATCTCCCACCGCCCTGAAGGCTGGACCTGCTCGGTGACGCTCGACGTGTGAGTGCCCTGATCACGTGGATCCCTGCGCACGGCGGCATCTGGCGCCTCGCCCGTGTGATCCCTGAGCACGGAACGCATCCGTACTCCTGACCCGTGGAAGAGGGATTCGGGAGCAACCTTTCCGAGCGGGAGCTGCGCCGGGCGGGCCGCATGCGGCCCGATGGCCGCACCACATCAAGGAGTGAACGTCCATGGCAGTGTGCGAGGTCTGCAACAACGACTACGAGATGGCCTTCGAGGTACGGGCGCAGGGAGCCGTCCACGTTTTCGACAGTCTCGAGTGCGCGGCCCAGAAGATGGCCCCGACGTGCACCAACTGCCAGTGCCGCATCCTCGGCCACGGCATGCAGGCCGACGGACAGTTCTTCTGCTGCGCGCACTGCGCCCGCCAGCAGGGCGTCGGGCAGCTGGTCGACCACGCCTGAGCCCGGCCGGCTCCCCGTGCACTGGCGGGATCCTGCTCGTACTCCCGAGGATCTCGTACGGGCCCTGCGCGCCGCAGGGATCGCCGACGAGCGTCTGCTCCAGGCCGTGCGTACGACGCCGCGAGAGCAGTTCGTCCCCGGCGGCCGTGCGGCGGCGGCGTACGACGACGTACCCGTGTCGATCGGCCACGATCAGGTGACCACGCAGCCCTCGCTGTCGGCCATGATGATCGAGGGCCTCGGCCTCCGCGGGGACGAGCACGTACTGGAGGTCGGCACCGGTCTCGGCTTCCAGACCGCGCTGCTCGCCCGGCTGGCCGCCGACGTGGTGAGCATCGAGATGTGGCCGGACGTCGCCGCGCAGGCCCAGCGCAACCTCGAGGGTCAAGGCATCCGGAACGTCGAACTGCGCGTCGGCGACGGCAGCGGCGGCGTGCCCGACCGTGCTCCGTACGACGCCGTCATCGTGTCCGCCGCCTTCCCCGAGGTCCCCGCGCCGCTGATCGAGCAGCTGCGGCCGGGCGGCCGCCTCGTACAGCCCATCGGTCCCGGTGGGAACGAGGAGGTCATGTCGTTCCGGCGCACGGCTTCAGGGCTGGACGAGGGGCGGCTGGTGACGGCGGCCCGTTTTGTACGCCTGCGGGGGCGGTACGGCTTTCCCTGATCCGATGCGTCGCCTCGGCGTCGCCACCGCACGTACGCTCGAAGCATGGACATCACGCTGGTCCAGGACGGCCCGTTCCGCTTCCGTATCGACCAGCAGGATCCGATGCGGGTGCCCGGAATCGTCTTCGCCACGCGGGACCTGCTGCCCCAGGCGGCCGGGGACAAGGCGCTGGAGCAGGTGGTGAACGTGGCGACGCTGCCCGGCATCGTCCGTGCCTCCTTCGCGATGCCCGACGTGCACTGGGGCTACGGCTTCCCGATCGGCGGAGTCGCCGCCACGGACATCGACGACGCCGGTGTGGTCTCGCCGGGCGGGGTGGGGTTCGACATCTCCTGCGGCGTACGGCTGCTCGCCGCCGACATCGAGCGCGATCCGCTCGCCCCGAACATGCGGAGGCTGATGGACATCCTCGGCGACACCATCCCGCGCGGCATGGGACGCGGCGGGCTGTGGAAGCTCAAGGGGCGTCCCCAGATGGACGAGCTGCTGGTGGGCGGCGCCCGGTACGCGGTCGAGAGCGGCCACGGCGTACCGCGCGACCTGGTGCGCTGCGAGGACTACGGCGTGCTGGACGGGGCCGATCCGTCGCAGGTCGGGCAGCGGGCGGTGGACCGGGGGCTGCAGCAGGTGGGCAGCCTGGGCTCGGGCAACCACTTCCTGGAGGTGCAGGCCGTCGACCGGGTGTACGACGCGGAGACGGCGGCCGCCTTCGGCCTCAGGCCCGACCAGGTCTGCGTGATGATCCACTGCGGTTCGCGGGGCCTCGGGCACCAGGTGTGCACCGACCACGTCCGCGTCATGGACCAGTCGCTGAAGACGTACGGCATCCGCCTGCCGGACCGGCAGCTGGCCTGCGTGCCCGTCGACTCGCCGCCCGGCCGTGCGTATCTCGGGGCGATGGCGGCCGCCGCCAACTACGCCCGCGCCAACCGGCAGCTGCTCGCCGAGGCCGCACGCCATGCCTTCGCCGTCGCGACCGGGGTGGACGTGGACCTGGTGTACGACATCTCCCACAACACCGCGAAGATCGAGAGGCACGAGGTGGACGGTGCCCGGCGCCGGCTCTGCGTCCACCGCAAGGGCGCCACGCGGGCGCTGCCGCCCGGCGACCCGAGCCTTCCGGAGGACCTCGCCGGGGCCGGCCAGCCCGTACTGGTCCCGGGCACCATGGGCACCGCCTCGTACGTGATGGTCGGCACCACCGGGAACGACGCGTTTCGGTCGGCCTGCCACGGAGCGGGGCGGGTGTGGAGCCGCCATCAGGCCCTGCGCAGGGTCCGCGGTGAGGAACTCCGCAGCGAACTGGAGTCCCAGGGAATCGCGGTCCGGCCGTCGTCGTGGCGCGGGCTCGCCGAAGAGGCACCCGGCGCCTACAAGGACGTCGACGCGGTCGCCACCGCCACGGAAGGGGCGGGGCTGGCCCGGCTGGTCGCCCGACTGCTGCCGCTCGGCGTCGTCAAGGGGTGAGGCCGGGGGCGTGCCGGGGTGAGGGCGGGGCCCGCCGGCGTGAGTCGGGCACCTGTTCGTACCCCCGGGCACCCGAGTCTCGGGTGCCGTACAAGCAACCTGCGCACCCCCGCCGTGGTGAGGCCGGAACCTGCCAACGCGAGGCCGGGACCCACCGGGGCGAGGCCGCGACCCGCCAGCGTGACGGCTGCTGCCGGACGCGGCGCAGTCCCCCGCTACGTCCGCCGCAGCAGCCCAGACACTCACCCCGCGGGCGGGTCAACCGCGCAGGTGGCCCACGACTGTCCGCATCGCGCGTTCCACGGCACGCCGCGACTGCTCGGTGTGGTCGATCGTGTCGAACACGTGGTGCCCGTCCGGCACGTCGATCACCTCGACGTCGGCCCCGCACGCCTTGGCGGCGGCCAGGAACTCCTCGACCGTGGCGGCGATCTCGGCGTTCTCCAAGCCCACCCTGGTCAGCACGATCGGCAGCCGCCCCGCGGCGCTCACCGCGGCGGCCGGGCGGAAGCGGGACTCCACGGCCGGCCAGCCCGGCAGCGGCACGAGGACGGGATAGGTCACTGCCGCGCACCGCAGCCACGACGGGGGCTCGGCGAGCGAGTCCGCGAGCAGCAGCCCGCCGCCGGAGAAGTACCACAGCGCGATGCGCTCGGGGTCGATGCGCGGATCCGCCCGGAGCAGGTCGACGGTCTCGGCGATGTCCTCGGCTGCGCGCCCGTAGTCGTCGAAGCCGTGCAGCCGGTGGTCCAGGGTCACGCCGAACACGCCCAGGCTCGCCGCGTACCGGCCGTAACCCACGAAGGCCGGCCAGTCGCGCGGTGTGGGCCGCAGGTCGGCAGGGACCGGGCCGCCGTGCACGAACACCACCGCCGGACGGGGCCCTTCGGCCTCAGCGAGCTCGTCGGGGACGTAGAGGTCCATCCGTCCGACCCGCTCGCGGGTCCGCTCCGGTACGTCCAGCACGAAGGGCCGCATGTACGCGGGCACCTCGCCGGGTGCGGTGATCCGGTGGCCCTCCCCCGCCGCGGCCCTGAGCAGCACCTCGGTCAGCTCGTCGGGGCAGGAGAGCATCGGCCAGTGCCCGGTGGCGAGTTCGAAGAAGCCCACCTCGGGGTCGGCGAGGGCCTGGAACTGCGGCAGACCGCCCGCGACCATGTCCTCGATCAGGGCGATGTTCAGGCCGCTCCCGGTGCAGAGGACGCCGGTGGTGGGCAGGTGGGCGACCGCGCCCGAGAGCTTGAGCGGCTGGGTGAGCGTGCCCGCCGGCTGCGGGGCGGCGAGGCGGGTCAGCCGGTCCAGGGCCTCGTCCGCGAGGCCGGCGGTGCTGCCCCAGCGCTGCCACTCGTCGAATGCGGGCGCGGGGATACGCCAGTCGTCCCCAGCCTGCGCCTGTCCGGACCGGCCGAGCAGCCGCCGCCGGACCTCCTGATTGGGCACCAGCTGGAGTGCCGCGTCGCCGTCCTGCGGCATGCCCGCGTCCAGGTACACGATCCGGGTGATGCGCTCCGGGCGGCGGTCGGCGGCGCCCAGCACCGGGTGGATGCCGTAGTCATGGCCGACGATCACCACCTCAGGCGCGTCCACGCCGTCGATCAGCCGCACCACCTCCTCGATGTGCGTCTCCAGGTCCGTGCCGGGAGCCGCCTCGTCGCGGCGGTCCCCCATGCCGGTGAGGGTCACCGGATGCACCTCGGCACCCGAATCGCGCAGCTGGTCGACCACTTCCTGCCAGATCCAGCCACCGGTGAAGCAGCCCGACACCAGTACGAACGTCGCGCCCCGTGCCGCCATGATCGCCCCCTCGTCCCTCTCGTCCGTCTCGTCCATCTCGTCCATCTCGCCATCGCGTCGATCGCGTCCATCGCGTTCCGCGCAGGCGACCTGATCGGCCGTCCGTGCGCGCCGGTACGGTAGGAACTCCCCCTGAGGGAGGTTCAAGCCTTGTCGCCAGACGGCATGTGGAGCATCGGGGAGCTCGCCGAGCGCGCGGGCGTCACCGTGAAGACCGTCCGCTTCTACTCCGATCGCGGCCTGCTGCCCGAGGCCGCCCGCAGTGCAGGGGGCCACCGCCGGTACGGTCCCGAGGCGATCGACCGGCTCCGCCTGATCCGCTCGCTGCGGAGCCTCGGCCTGCCGGTCACCGACATCGACCGGGCCCTCGACCGGCAGGATGCGCTGGAGGACGCCATCGCCGGGCAGTTGAAGGAGCTCGGCTCCCAACTGGCCGCCCTGCGCTGGCGCCAGGCCGCGCTGCACCTGCTGCGGGACGGCACCGCCGAGGAGCGCGCCGACCGGCTGCGGCTGATCGGCGCGTTCCTCGGCGGTGCAGTGCCACCGGACACGGCCACGCTGGCCCGCTTCTGGCGACGCGTGCTGCCCCTACGGCTTCCGGCCCGGCAGGTGTCGTGGATCATCGAGGCGGCCGTGCCACAGCCGCCCGCGGACCCCACCCCGACCCAAGTACTGGCCTTCGCCCGGCTGCACGCCCTCGCCACGGCGCCCTGCCCGCCAGGCCACGACTGGCGGCCCCCACCCCCGGAACACGACGGGGAGTACCGCCCGACCGTGCTCTACGACGGCCTCGGCGAGGCGTACCAACTGGCCGCACCGGCCCTGCGCACCGGGCGGGCGCCACACGAGGGCGAGGCACTCGACTGCTTCGTCTCCGCCTACGCCCACGCCCACGGAGCCCGCGACACCCCCGCCTTCCGCCGCCGACTGAGCCTCCAACTCGACCGGTCCGCCCACCCCGTGATGGACCGCTACTGGCACCTCGCCGCCGAACTCGCCACCCCACTCGAACCCACACTCGGCGCCGCCCACGACTGGCTCCGCACCGCCCTGGCCACCGATCTCCGCCGGCTGCCTTGATGAGCACGCCATGCGGCGGAACGGATGGGCCGGGGAAGAAGCGCCCGAAATCCGAGGAGATGCTGGCGCCTTGCGGAACCCATCACGGCAAGTAAGGTGTAAAGCGCGGAATGACACCTGACATTAGGGAAGGGTGGACGCGTTGCGTGACTGGGAGCTGTCCAAGACGTTTGACAGCACCTCGGGCGAGGTGCGCTGGGACCGGCTTGGTGATCCGTCCGCCCCGTCGGTGGTTCTGCTGCACGGTACGCCGTTCTCCTCGTACGTCTGGCGCAGCATCGCCCGCGCGTTCGCGGTGCATCACCAGGTGTTCGTCTGGGACATGCCTGGCTACGGCGCTTCGGCGAAGTTCGAGGGCCAGGATGTCTCACTGGCCGCTCAGGGCCGGGTCTTCACCGAGTTGCTGGACCATTGGGGCCTGTCCGAACCCCTTGTCGTGGCGCACGATTTCGGCGGCGCCGTCTCCCTGCGCGCCCATCTGCTGCACGGAGCACGCTATCGGCGTCTCGCGCTGGTCGACCCGGTCGCCTTGGCACCCTGGGGCTCACCGTTCTTCCGGCTGGTCGGCGAGCACTTCAAGGTCTTCGAACAGCTGCCGCCCAATCTGCACCATGCACTCGTGCGCGAATACATCAGTTCGGCCAGCAGCCCTGGGCTTCAACCGGCGGTCCTCGACCGTCTCGTCGAACCGTGGCTCGGTGATCACGGCCAGCGAGCCTTCTACCGCCAGATCGCGCAGGCCGATCAGCGCTTCACCGATGAGATCCAGGGAGATTACGGGTCCATCGCCCTTCCCGTCCTGGTGTGTTGGGGAGAGGACGACAGGTGGATACCTGTGGCGAGGGCACACGAGTTGGCGGGCCGTATCCCGGCAGCCGAGTTGCGCGTGCTGCCCGGTGCCGGTCACCTGGTCCAAGAGGACACACCTGCCGAACTCACCGCGGCCCTGTTGAGCTTCCTCACCTGACCCCTCCTGTAGCGTCCGCCCGCACTGCTGACGCGCCCTCTCGGATTGCGAGCGCGGGCCGGAGCGCTGGACTTCACCGGCTTCGGCCAGTGGACGGGCCTGTCGGTCGGCGCCCGTGCCCTGCCGACCGTGCCGCCCGACCTCGCCCCCGGCGCGGGCGGCTTCTTATGGCGTCCCGGTAGCGGCACTGATCGCCGTGGGCGTCGGCAAGAACCGCGAGCCGCCGCCTGACCTGTACGGGCGGCCCCCGACACCGCTACGGCGCGACCGGCCGGCGGGTGTGTCGAACCGGACGTCCGCGAACTCCCTGTTCCGGCGGGCGTGCGATGCGTTCGTAGAGGCGTGGGCCGGACAGTATGGTGATCTGTCATGGACGCGCTGGGGGCGGAAGATCCGCGGGTTGTCGGTGGATACCAGGTTGTCGGGTTGCTCGGGCGCGGCGGGATGGGGCGTGTCTATCTGGCGCGCGCAGCCGACGGCGGCGGCGCGGTGGCCCTGAAGGTCGTCAACCGGGAGCTGGCCGGCCAGGAGGAGTTCCGCAATCGGTTCCGGCGGGAGGTGCGGGCCGCGCGTACGGTCGGCGGGGAGCGGACGGCGCAGGTGCTCGACGCCGACACCGAGGCGGAGACGCCCTGGGTCGCCACCGAGTACGTGCCCGGGTTGTCGCTGGCCGACATCGTCGGCTCGGTGTACGGGCCGCTGCCCGCACGGTCGGTGTGGGCGCTGGCGGACGGGCTCGGGCGGGCGCTGCGCGCGATCCATGCCGCGGGCCTTGTCCACCGCGACCTCAAGCCGTCCAACGTGCTGCTCGCTCCCGACGGGCCGCGGGTCATCGACTTCGGCATCGCATGGCACTTCGCCCAGCCCGGTACGCCGCTCACCCGCACCGGTATCACCGTCGGCTCACCCGGCTACATGGCCCCCGAGCAGGTACTCGGCAAGCAGGTCGGTCCGGCCGCGGACGTGTTCTGCCTGGGTGCGGTCCTGGCGTACGCGGCAACCGGCGTCGCGCCGTTCGGAGACCCGGACATCGGACCGCACGCGCAGATGTTCCGCATCGTGGAAGGCGAGCCCGAACTGGGTGAACTCCCCTCCACGGATGGGGACTTGCGGGAACTGATCGCCGCCTGCCTGCGGAAGCCGGCGGGCGAACGGCCCGGTGTGGAGGAGGTGTTGGAACGTGCGGCCGGGAAGGCCGAGGGCCAGGCCGGGACCGCTGACGGGGGTGAGGCGGTCTGGCTTCCTGCCGACCTGGTGGAGCTGCTGGAGCGCCGGGCACGGCGTACGGCCGAGGAGTTGGCAGCCGCCGGTGCCGGTGCCGGTCCTAGTAGTGCTAACGGTCCCGAGGAGAACGGCACGGGCACCGTCGTGTTGCGGGGACGGAGCGCAGACACGGCCGGCGGCACCGGTCCGGAAGCGGCAACCCCTCCTCCCGGCCCCTCGCAGCAGCCGCAGCCCGAGCCGCAGGGGCGCACCCGCACGCGGCGCCTGCTCGTCGTATGCCTCGTGGTCGTGACCGTCGTCGTGACGGGCATGGGGGCCTGGCTGCTGCTGCCGTGGGCAGAAAGGGAGGAAGCGAAGGGCGGCGGTGTGCGGCCGCCGACCAACGCGCCTTCGGCGTCCGCAAGTTCGGCGGTGCCGCAGAAGTCCGCCTCACCGTCGCCTTCGGCATCCGACTCGGCGTCGCCTTCGCCCTCCTCCTCCCGGTCGGGAAGCACCACGCCGAACCCCGGCGGGGACACGGACCCGTCGCCGTCGTCGGGCAGCACCGGGCAGGACGGCGGCAACGACGACGGCAGCGCTACGCCGGAGGGCGATGACCCGACGCCGGACTCGGGGGCGCAGTTCCCGGCCGCGTTCGCCGGGACGTGGGCGAGCGGCCAGGACACGGTCGTCATCCCGTCGGCGCCGGACAACGGCAAGTCGGTGACCGTGACGTACTACGACGACGAGGGCTGGTGCCGGTACGTCCACACCATCACGGGCGTGACCTCAACCCGGATCTTCCTCGACCAGCAGGAGATGGTCGATTTCTCCCCCGAGGACCACCAGTGCGCATCGGAGGCGACGGACGGCTGGCACGTCGCCCGCGTGGACGACAACCGCATCCGGTACGGCTCCCCGTCACAGACGTACGTGTTCAGCCGCACATGATCGGGACACCCGCTGGCGGTCGTCCGCGGGTCCCACCCCAACTCTCTGTACGTGTGGCGGCCGCGGATCCGCGGCCGCCACACGGAGCCTCTCCCGAGGTTCACCCGGCCCTCAACCGTTCGGGGACTCCAGCCGCACCGTACGGAGCTCCGGAAGGTCCGGCCCATCGACGCCCCTGATCAGCAGGGTCAACCCGGACAGCCGGGACCATCCCGCCGGAACCCAGAGCGCGTCCGGGTCTCCGCCCGAGAAGGCCGGCCGGTCGCCGACCCAAGTGCGCCCCAGGCACTCTCCGGCGGCCCATCCGGTCACGCGGATCTGTGAGCCGTCCAGCCGTACCAGGAAGCCGTCGTCGGATGGCGGGAGGTCGACGTCGAGCCAAGCCTCCTCACCCGGTTTCAGCGTCAGCGGCAGCCGGATGTCCTCGGCCGGGCCGGCCTCGGCGGCGAACGTGGTCAGCAGGTCGTCGCTCTGGACGGCGCACGACCAGTCCGTCACCGGCTCGAGGCAGAGCAGCTGGGCACGAAGGCCGCCGCCACTCGGGTGGTGGGGCAGCGTGACCGAGACCTGATGGGTACCGGCGGGCAGCAGGACCCAGGGGTCCTCGGCGTGGACGGTGCGCGGCTCGCCGTCGTCCACCCGCACACGCAGCGGCTCGACCACGCCCTGCAGGTACAGCGCCGACACGGTCGTCGTCTGGAGGTCGCGCGTGTAGGTGAGGGGGACGCCGACGCGGGTGCTGCTCCAGCCGCCGAGCTCCCGCGTGGGCGCCGGTACGCCCGCCCACTGGCCGCGCACCGTCCACAGGGCCGACAGGTCTGCAACGTCCCGGACCATCCACAGGGTGCCGAGTCCGCGCAGCGCGCCCAGGCGAAGGGCGGGCAGGCGCGCGTCATCGAAGTTCGCGTGCCCCCAGATCTCCACGAGGGCCTCGATTCCGGCGCTGCCCGTCACATCACGGACGTCGATCCGCTGTGCCGCACCGAATCCGGCGATCGGCGGACGTACCCGACCCGCGATCGACAAGTCGACGATGTCGGCCGCGCCGACCAGGAGCAGTTCGTCGACGCCCGTCAGATCCGCCGTGGCCCGGTAGGTTCCGCGCCCCCGGTACACGCCGAGCGACTCCAGCGTCGGCGGCAGCTCGTGGCTCCCGGCCGGATGCTCGGGAGCCAGCTCGGGCCGCCGCCGAACCGCCGCCGCCCGTACGGCGTCCGGCGGCGTCGTACCCTGCCGGTCGGGCGCATCGGTCGCATCGGTCAGATGCACCGTGCCGTCGCTGTCCATCGCCTGGAGGCGCCCGGCGTCCGACGGCGCCAGCACGACAAGCGTCAGCCCCTCGACGGTCGTTCGCTCGGGTGCCCCGGCCGCCGGCGCCGGGATCTCGACCTGCGTCCCTCCCAGGACGACGGTGACGGGCACGTCGGAGGAGAACGCCAGCGCGCCCTCCGTCGCCGCCACCAGATCCGCTGACGCCAAGCTCAACGTCATGTCGGAACCGGCAGCACCCCACGCCCCCAACGGCACGTCCACCAGCATCAGCGGACACGAGTCCGGAGCGACGGCAACCGGCACCCCGTTCACGACCGCCCTGCCCGGAGCCGTGCCGAGATTCGGTACGGCGATCAGCTGGCCGCCTTCATGAAGGTCCAGCGCTGACAGTGACGAGCTGGTCGGAAAGTCGGCGGTCACCTCCACACGGGGCACGCTCGACGTCGCGAGCGCCAGCCGCGATCCCAGCGCGTCGATCACGCGCGCCAGCACCTGCCCCTGGGCGTACTCCGGCCGTTCGGCACCGGTCGACGAGACGTATCCGCCGAAGTCGTAGCCGTGGCTCATGAAATTGCCGGGATTGCCCCAGTTCCCGCTGGACGGCGTGTACCCGAAGTTCCACCCGGACGACTGCAGATAGGGCGCGATCAGCGAGGCGCCGCTGGCGAGCAGCCGCCGCAGCGTCCGATGGCGCCGATTCGTCTCGGTGATCAGCAGCGGCACACCGCGGTCGGTCAGCATCTCGGCATAGCGCCGTACCTCTGCCTCGATGTGCGGGGAGTCGTCGTCCGGGTAGAAGTTGCACGCCGGTACGACGCCGGGGACGTCTCCGGTGGCCCCGGCGAGATCACCTTGCCCGGCGCAGGCGATCAGCGGCACGGTGATGCCGTGGTGGATCGCCTGGTCGCGCAAGGCGGTCAGGTAGCCCGTGCGATCCTCGCAGTCGAAGAAGTCCAGCTCGTTCTCCAACTGCACCATGATGACCGGGCCGCCCTCCGAGTACTGGCGGTCGGCCAGAAGGGGCAGCACCCGGTCGAACCACGCGGTGACCTGGGCGAGAAATCGCGGCTCGTGCTGCCGGACCCGCAGGTCGGGGTCGAGGCCCAACCAGGCCGGCAGCGCGCCGCCGTCCCACTCGGAGCAGATGTACGGGCCTGGCCGCGCGATGACGTACAACCCCGCCTCGTGCGCGAGATCCAGGAAGGCTGCGACGTCCCGCCGGCCCTCGAAGGACCAGCGGCCCGGCGCCAACTCGTGGAAGTTCCACGGCAGGTAGACGTCCACGCACGTGTATCCCGACGCCCGCACCTGTTCGAGCCGCGCACGCCACTGCTCCCGCGGAAGACGGAAGTAGAACAGCGACGCGCACAGTACGACACGTGGACTGCCGTCGATCCAGATTCCCCGGACGTCGAGCTCGAGACCCGTGTTGACGATGGTCGGCTGACTCACTTGACCCCCGCGCTTCCGCCGCTGATGTCCATTTCGTACAGGTACCGCTGGCCGAGGTAGTAGACGGCGATCATCGGCAGCGTGAGCAGGATCGAACCGACCATCACCAGGTTCCATGGCGGCGGCTGGCCTGCCACGCCCGTGGTGGTGATGTACTGCACGCCCAGCGCCAGCGGCATCTTCGACTCGTCGTTGAGGTAGATCAACGGCCCCATGAAGTCACCCCAGTTGTACGTCAGGGTGAAGATGCCGATCGCGATCAGCACAGGCCACAGCATCGGGAGCATGATGCGCCGGTAGATGCCGAAGAATCCGAGCCCGTCCACCATGGCCGCCTCGTCGAGCTGGTTCGGCAGGCGCGAGACGAACTGGCGGACCAGGAAGACGTTGAAGGCGTTCGAGAAGAAGTTCGGCACGATCAGCGGCAGATAGGTGTTCACCCAGCCCAGGTCCTTGAACAGGATGAACTGCGGAATCATCGTGATCTGCGCCGGAATCATCATCGTCGCGATGACGATGAGGAACAGCGCGTTCTTCCCGGGGGCACGCAGGCGCGCGAACGCATAGCCGACCAGGCCGCTCGACACCATCTGACCGATGACCGAACCGACCGAGATGATCAGCGAGTTCAGCAGGAACCGGCCCATCGGCAGATCCGTCCCGAACACCCGGGTGAAGTTCTCCCAGTGGAACTCACTCGGGAAGATCGTGAACGAGTTGGCGGCCACCGTGTGGTCGCTCGCCAGCGCGATGGACACGACGAACACCAGCGGCGTCGAGAGGATCGCCGACACGATGATCAAGGTCGCGTAGGTGAACGGTGTCGCCCGGAACACCCGCAGGACGCGGGGCGCCTCGCTCGTGCGCCCTTCGCCTCCCGGACGCTGTTCGCCTTCCTGCTGCGGCGCGGCGGCGGATACCAACGTCGCCATCACTTCACCTCGGTCTCGTAGAACACCCAGCGGCGGGTGGTGCGGAAGGCCAGCAGCGTGAACACCAGGATCACGGCGAACAGCAGCCACGAGATCGCCGACGCATAGCCCATGTGGTAGTAGGAGAACGCCTGGTCGAACAGGTACGGCACCATCGTCTGGCTCGCGTTGTACGTTCCGGGCTGGGACGCCTTGGGGGTGAGGATGTACACCTGCGAGAAGACCTGGAACGCCGCGATCAGCCCCATCACCAGGTTGAAGAAGATGACCGGGGTCAGATGCGGCACGGTGATGCTCCAGAACTGCCGCACCGGGCCCGCGCCGTCGACCTCCGCCGCCTCGTACAGCTCCCGCGGAATGCCCTTCATCGCCGCGAGCAGCAGGACGGTCGCGCTGCCGGCACCCCACACCGACAGCAGGATCAGCGCGTACTTCACCCAGCTCGGGTCCAGCAACCACTGCGGGCCGGAGATACCGACCAGCCCGAGCACGTCGTTGAACGGACCCGACGGGGCGAGCACCACCCGGAAGACCATCGCCGCGGCGACCAGGGGCACCAGCGTCGGCAGGTAGATCAGGGTGCGGAACACCTTGCGGCCGCGGACCTGCTTGTTGAGCAGGTTCGCCAGCCACAGCCCGACCAGCAGTCCGAGCGGGACGGATATCGCCGCGTAGTGGAAGGTGTTCCCCAGCGCCTTCCAGAACACGGGGTCATCGGTCAGCAGCTTGACGTAGTTCTGCAGACCGACCCACTTGGGCGGGGTGAAGGAGTCCCAGTCCGTCAGCGAGAGGTAGATCGACGAGATCATCGGTCCGAGCAGGAACACGAGGAACCCGATCACCCACGGCGAGACGAACAGGTAGAACCAGAGCGCCTCACGGCGCCGCAGCTTCGACATCGCCATCGCCGGTTATCCCGCGGACTTGATGATGGACTCGAGGTTCTTCTGGACCGCGGTCAGCGCGACCTTGGCGCTCTTCTGCTTGCCGAGCCAGAAGTCGGCCAGTCCCGTGTCGAACGCCGCCTGCATCTCGTTCCACTCGGGAATGAACGGCGCCTTGAAGAGGAAGGAGCTCGACTCGGCGAACACGCCCATGTTCACCGTCGTCTTCATCCACGCCGGCTTGAGGAACGCTTCGCTCTGCTGCACCTCGATGTTGGCCGGCACGTCCTGACCGGTGGCGATGATCTGCTGCTGGGCCTCGGGCGAGGTGAGGAAGTCGATCGCCTTGAAGGCGTTGTCGGGGTTCTTCGCGGTACGGGAGATGGCGAGACCGCTACCGAAGGAGGACACGGCCTGCTTCTTGCCGCGCCACATCGGCGCGATGTCCCACTCGAACTCGGTCTTCGCAAGGCCGCTGATGGCCCAGAACCCGGTCGCGTTGACCGCGACCTTGCCGGCCGCGAAGGCCTGGTCGCCGCCGACGTCCGCGCCCATGTCGGCGTACTCAGCCTTCGACGGCACCACGCCGTGCTTGAAGAGCAGGTCGCCCGCCCACTGCAGCGCCTCGACGACCTCGTCGCTGTCCACCGCCGGCCTGCCGTTCGCGTCGATGATGGTGCCGCCGTTCTGGTAGGCGAAGCTCCACCACTGGGGCCACCAGCCCGCGCCCCCGTAGCCCCACGTCTTGCCCTTGGTCGTCAGCTCCTTGAACGCGGCGAGTGCGTCGTCCCAGGTCCAGTCGGCCGTCGGCGCGTCGATGCCCTTCGACTCGAACAGGGTCTTGTTGTAGTAGACGATCATCGCGCCGGAACGGTCCGGTATCGCGTAGACCTTGTCCTGGTACGAGTAGAGCGACCCGATCGCCCCGAAGCGTTTCTGCAGGTCCAGGCCCGCCTTCTTGGCGAGGTCGTCCAGCGGCCGGAGCTGGTTCTTGCTCGAGTAGACGTTGACGTTCTCCGCGACCTGCATGATGTCCGGGCCGTTGCCGCCCGCGATCATCGTCTGCACCTTCTGCGCGTACGAGTCCGACGGAATCAGCTGGAGCTTCACCTTCAGGTCGGGGTGCTTCTTCACCAGCAGGTCGATGCGCTTCTGGTACGTGGACCGGTCCGTCTCGCCGCCCCACACCGTCATCACGAGGGGCTCATCGCTCGAACCGCTGCTGGAGCCACACGCCGTGAGCGTGATGACGCCCGCCGCGACTCCCAGACCAAGAAAACCCCGACGCGAAACCTTCGCTCTGTCAAGCGACATGGCAGTGCCCTTCCCTGACGTGCATGCAAACGCTCTGGAGGTCGCCCGCCGACCAGGGCGGGCTTCGAGTGGCGGTTAAACTAACCATCGTTTTAAGTCGGGGACAAGACCTTGTTTCCCACGGGTTTCTGCCGCAACACAGTCGTACGCCGCCACGGAAGCGATCACGGCCTTGCCGGGGCGCTCCTGGCTGGACTCACGGGCGGTGCGGGCGGCGCCAGGCGGACGAACGCCGGACGGGGTTCGCGCGGGGCGCCGTCGGACCGCGGAACGCTGTCCCCATCGCCCGGCGGGAAACGCCGTCCTCCTCACAGAACATCTCCCGATATTCGGGATATCGCGGTGGAGGTGTAACACGGCGGCGGCTGCACGACGCAGACTTACACGAGCCCGCACGACGGTGATGCAACAGATTGGATTCCAGTGAGCAATACCGAGCCGGTGCCCGGCTACCACGCTGATCGGTCCAGACCACTGGTTCGCCCGGTTATTCGGCTCCCGGCCATGCGGCCCACACGTACGACACAAGAAGGACCAACCCTGTGACACCCGACTCAACCCGAAACGAGAACCTGCCCATCTACGACAGCTTGGTACGTGAACGCGGTGACGTCGTGGCGGAAGCCCGCGTGGTGGCCGAACAGACGCAGCACCAGGCAACGCAAGCACTGAACAGGCACGATGCCGTCAGGCCGGAGCCTCGTCCTGAGTGAGCGGCCACCGGTGTCCTCTTCCCCCCGCAACCACGATGAAGACCGTTCCGATCCGCATCAGCCCAGCGCTGAAGCGTCTGACCAGGCGATGCGAAGCATCTTGGGGCGGCCGTTGAGCCGGGCGGGCACGCCGCCGGGGGGTGGCACCGGCGCTACCTCCGCCTGGGAACCACCGAGGGCACGGTAGAACCCCTGGGCGGCCGTGTTCTGCTCCAGCACCCACAGGTACATGTCCTTGCCCGCCGCTCGCTCGACGACGGCCTCGGCGGCACGGGTCAGCAGGGCACCACCTACGCCGGTTCGCCGCCGGTCGTTCGTGACGTGCAGGTTGTCGACGAGACTGCCCCATCGCTCATCGTCGTCGAAGACCACGTGCACGAAGCCCACCAGCCCGGTGTCGTCTTCAGCGACAACCGTCAGGCCGACGGCCGGACCGGCGGCCGGGTCGGCAAGACGTGACGACCATACGGCCCGGCGATCAGCGACGACGTCGCCGTCCAGGAACGAGTCGGCGTAGGCGGCCCTGTAGTGCCGCCGCCAGCTGTCGGCGTGCAGGAGAGCCACCCTCTCCGCATCATCGGGACCAGCAGCGCGGAACCACAGTGATGTCATGACGCGACACTGTAACCGCGGCCGCTGACACCATCGCCCCGCACGCTGGGGCACCTCGCACACCGGGCAATCGACGACGCGCCTTTCCGGTACGTCGAACGAATCGAATGCGCCATCGCGTCGTGGAACTGGCTCAAACGAAGGGTTGCAGCTCCGCTTCAAGGGGCACAGCCTGGATACCGCGGGAGCGCTCCCACACCCACACCCCCCTCTGGAAGAAGGAGCCGCGACTTGCCATGAGAGATATTGTCATGAACGCGACATCACGCCGCTTACGGCGTCGCTCGACACTCGTCATGAGCCTGCTCGCCGCAGTGCTGCTCTCCCTGATTCCGTGGAGCAGCACCGCCGTCGCCCATGGTTCGGTCGTCGACCCGGCATCCCGCAACTACGGCTGCTGGCTCCGCTGGGGAAGCGACTTCCAGAACCCGGCCATGGCGGACGAAGACCCCATGTGCTGGCAGGCGTGGCAGGACAACCCGAACGCCATGTGGAACTGGAACGGGCTCTACCGCAACGGCTCCGCCGGCGACTTCCAGTCAGTCGTCCCCGATGGGGAACTATGCAGCGGCGGCCAGACCGAGAGCGGCCGCTACAACTCCCTGGACGCGGTGGGCGCCTGGAAGACGACGGACGTCGACAGCGACTTCACCGTGCAGCTGTACGACCAGGCCAGCCATGGCGCGGACTACTTCCTCGTCTACGTCACGCGCCAGGGTTTCGACCCCACCACCCAGCCGCTGACCTGGGACGACCTCGAACTGGTCACCCGGACCGGCGCGTACGCCCCCAGCCAGAACTACTCGATCGACGTGAGCACCTCGGGCCGCAGCGGCCACCACGTCGTCTACACGATCTGGCAGGCATCGCACCAGGACCAGACGTACTTCCTGTGCAGCGACGTGAACTTCCGCTGACCCGTCACTGACGCACACCGGTTCCCGCCGGACGTGCCGCGTCCGGCGGGAACCGGCCCGCCCCCCGCATCCCTCCGGAGAGGACCCCCGCATGCGACCATCTCCGCACCGGCCCCGCCGCCCCCTGCGCAGCCTGTTCGGAGGGCTGCTCACCGCTCTCGCCGTCGTCGCTGCACTCCTGACCACGGCGACGGCGGCCCAGGCCGACACCACGATCTGCGAGCAATACGGATCGACCACGATCCAGGGGCGCTATGTCGTCCAGAACAACCGTTGGGGCACCAGCGACCCGCAGTGCATCAACGTCACCGACTCGGGCTTCACCGTCACCCAGGCCGACGGCTCGGTTCCGACCAACGGCGCCCCGAAGTCGTACCCGTCGGTCTTCAACGGCTGCCACTACACCAACTGTTCACCGGGGACCAACCTTCCTGCGCGGCTGAGCAGCATCTCCAGCGCGCCCACCAGCATCTCGTACAGCTACGTCAGCGACGCGGTCTTCGACGCCGCGTACGACATCTGGCTCGACCCGACGCCGAAGACCGACGGCGTCAACGAGACCGAAATCATGGTCTGGTTCAACAGGGTGGGTCCGGTCCAGCCGGTGGGCTCGCAGGTGGGCACGGCCACCGTGGCCGGGCGCTCCTGGGAGGTGTGGTCCGGCAACAACGGCGGCAACGACGTGCTGTCCTTCGTCTCTCCCTCGGCGATCAGCAGCTGGAGCTTCGACGTCATGGACTTCGTCCGGCAGGCCGTCTCCCGCGGACTCGCCGAGGACGACTGGTACCTGACGAGTGTGCAGGCTGGCTTTGAACCCTGGCAGAACGGCGGGGGGCTCGCGGTGAACTCGTTCTCCTCGACCGTGAACACCGGTGGTACTCCGGGCGGCCCCAGCGATCCGGCGGCATGCGAGGTGACGTACGCGACGAACGTCTGGCAGGGCGGCTTCACCGCCGACGTCACCGTCGCCAACACCGGCTCATCCCCCGTCGACGACTGGGAGCTCGCCTTCACCCTGCCCTCCGGACAGCAGATCACGGGCGCCTGGAACGCCTCCGTCACCCCGTCCGCGGGGGCCGTCACGGCGACGGCGTCGGCCCACAACGCGCAGATCACACCCGACGGCAGCCAGACGTTCGGCTTCCAGGGGACCTACAGCGGCACGTTCGCCGAGCCGGACGACTTCAGCCTGAACGGCACCGCCTGCACCACAGCATCCAAGTCCGTCACGCACTGAACGTATGCGTGCTTGTCATGCACTGATCATTCCTCATCTACGCCACACGGGAGGCTCCATGATCCGACGCAGCAGAATGACCGCCTGGGCGGCCGTACTGGCCACCCTCCTCGGGGGGCTGGGCCTGACTCTCCTCGGGCAGAGCAACGCGCAGGCCCACGGGGTGGCGATGATGCCCGGCTCTCGCACCTACCTCTGCCAGCTGGACGCCATCACCGAAACCGGCGCACTGGACCCGACCAACCCCGCATGTCAGGACGCGTTGAACGAGAGCGGCGCGAACGCGCTCTACAACTGGTACGCCGTTCTCGACGCCAAGGCGGGCGGGCGAGGCCCGGGCTATGTGCCGGACGGCACTCTGTGCAGCGCCGGCGACCGGTCCCCGTACGACTTCTCCGCCTACAACGCCGCCCGCGCCGACTGGCCCAGGACGCATCTGACGTCCGGGGCAACGATGCGGGTCCAGTACAGCAACTGGGCGGCCCACCCGGGCGACTTCCGGGTCTACCTGAGCAAGCCCGGCTGGTCGCCCACCTCGACGCTGGGGTGGGACGACCTGGAGCTGATCCAGACCGTCACCGACCCGCCCCAGCAGGGCTCCCCGGGGAACGACGGCGGCCACTACTACTGGGATCTGACCCTGCCCTCCGGCCGCTCCGGTGACGCGCTGATCTTCATTCAGTGGGTGCGTTCGGACAGCCAGGAGAACTTCTTCTCCTGCTCCGACGTCGTCTTCGACGGCGGCAACGGCGAGGTGACCGGCATCCGGGACTCAGGCGGCACCCCGACTCCGGATCCGACGCCGACCCCCACGCCGGCGCCCGACGGTTCCTGCATGGCCATGTACTCCGTGGAGAATTCCTGGAGCGGCGGCTTCCAGGGTTCCGTCGAGGTGATGAACCACGGTACGGCTCCGACCAGGGGCTGGGCCGTGCAGTGGAAACCCGGCGAGGGAACCAGGATCGAAAGCGTGTGGAACGGTTCGCTGTCCACCGGTTCGGACGGCACGGTCACGGTGAAGAACGTGAACCACAACGGCGTCATCAAAACCGACGGCAGCGTCACCTTCGGCTTCACGGCCACGTCCACGGGCAACGATTCTCCGGTCGGCACGATCGACTGCGTAACGTCATAGCGTCACGCGGCGACGTCGGCTGCCGGTCGTTGGTCGACTGAGCGTGGGGCTCCAGGCCCCACGCTCAGTCAGGTGCCGCGGGAGGAGCCACGGCCCTTGGGCGGTGGTCGGCGCCAACCGGAGTGCATGTGCGTCTGCGTCACGGTTGGTGCAGCAGCCCCGGCTCAGAGGCGGCGCACCCAGGCCGCGACGCCGTGGCCCACCCCCAGGTAGACCAGCGCCGGCAGGCCGTAGTTGAGCAGGACGCGAAGGCCCTCGGTGTCCATGGTGAAGATGTCCTGCGACCAGCCGGCCAGCCAGTCGGCCACACCACGGACGAACTCCACGAAGCCGTTGGACTGGTTGGCGTCCAGCAGATAGAGCAAGATCCACAGGCCGAGGAAACCGGCGGCGATGTCGCCGATCGTGTGGATGACGAGCGCCGTGCGGTCCCGGCTCTCGCCTTCCCGGCGCGGACGGGGCGGGACGCTGCTCGGGGGCGGGTTCGAGGGGGCGTAGCCGGCCTGGCCGCCCGGATGGCCACCTTGATGGCCGGGATAATTTCCGTAGTTCCCGTCGTTTCCGTAAGGATCGTGGGCCGACTGCGCCGACTGTGCACTCATGGGGTCATGGCGATAATTGTTCACGGCACTTCCCTACCTGACACGCGGCGGTCAAAACAAGCCATGTGAATTCGGCCTCCATTACGGCTGATTCGTCCGGCGCCGTCCCGTTGACCCCCGAGGACCGCGTATCGCATCCGGGAAGTTCACGCAATTTCCGCGATACGAATTCAGAATCATCGCCCGACCTTCACGAAGCCACTACCAGGCCGCTACCCGCAAGCGACCGCGAATTCGGCTGGGCGGTGCGGATCCGGCGTGCCACCGGATCCGCACCATAGGCATGGTCGGCAGACAGATGTGGTGAGCAGCCAGATGTGGTCAGCAGCAGGAGTGCGCGGCGTGCTCCTCGCGGTGCCAATCCGGCAGCGGCCTGCCCTCCGCGCTTGACGAAGCGTCACTCCGGAGTGTGAATTCGGCGGCCCGCCGCTCCGGGGTGCGGGGGGTGAGCGGGCGGACGTCGGCATCGTGGCGGGGTCACGGGGCTGCGGAGCGGTGGTCCCGCAGAGCCGTTGGAGGGCGCGCATGCTCGGCACGGATTTCACCCATGGATCACCCTGCTGGATCGATCTCGGCAGTCCGGACACCGCCGGGGCGGCCGCCTTCTACGGCGGCGTCTTCGGCTGGCAGTTCGTCTCTCCCGGGCCCGAGGCCGGCGGGTACGGGTTCTTCCAGAAGGACGGCAAGACCGTCGCCGCACTGGGCCCGCTCACGGAGGAGGGCGCGAGCAGCGCCTGGACGGTGTACTTCCGGACCGATGACGTCCAGGCCACGGTCAAGGCCGTCGAGCAGGGCGGCGGCACGGTGCGGGTGGCGCCCATGCAGGTCATGGGCGAGGGCTGGATGGCCCAGCTCACCGACCAGCAGGGGGCCCACTTCGCGGTGTTGCAGCCGGGCACGGCGCAAGGAGGGCTGGAGAAGGCGTCCGAGGACGACACTCTGGTGTGGGTGGAGCTCCACGTACCCGACCCGGAGGCCGGGATCGGCTTCTACCACGGCCTCTTCGGCTGGCGCTCGCAGGAGATGCAGGCACCCGGGATGACGTACCGGGTACTCAGCCTCAAGCACGGGGACCAGAAGGACACGTCCTTCGGCGGAGTGGCCGCCCTCCAGGAGGGCGGCCACGGGGCGAGCTGGGTGCCGTACTTCGCCGTCGCAGACGCCGACGAGACCGTCCGGAAGACGGAGGAGAACGGCGGCTCGGCCCTGATGCCGGCGGAGGACGTACCGGAGGTCGGCCGTATCGCGTGGCTGGCGGACACCTCGGGTGCGGTCTTCGCGGTGCTCAAGCCGAACCCGCGGCAAGGGTAGGCGACGACGACGGGCCGATGCGGCCACGGCTCACGATCGCTCTGGGTACGGGCGAGGTGCGCCGGCTGCCCGGGCCCGGCAACGGTGCGCCGGGCCCGGAGGACACGGCCTGACTCTCCGCGATCACCGGCAGGTGAGGCAGACGGCCACCTGGGGTTCAGGTCGCAGCCGACGGGGCCGGCCCGCACCCGGTCGGCGGCTCAGCCGCGGCCCTTGAGGAACTTGGCTCGCACCTCTGCGGCGAGCTCCTTGTTCTTCTCGGTGCGCGCCCGGGACTCCGCGGCGCGCCGCTCGAACCACTCGTCGCGCTGGCCCGTGAACTCCGCCATGCGAGCGTCGCGTTGCTCGTACATCTTCTGCCGGAGAGGGTCGAGGCTGGTGCGGTCGACGGCCGGCAGGTCCTCGTAGGACGGTCCCTTGGCGCGGCGCGGCAGGCGCTGCTCGACGGGGAGGATGCCGAAGCGGGGGGCCGGGAGGGTCTGGTACCAGTACGCGGTGGTGGACCAGTCGTCGGCCAGGTGGTTGGCGTGGCCGTGCTCCATGGTGACGCGGATGCGCTCGTTGAAGCGGACGGGGTCGGCGAGGTGGAAGCGGTAGTGGACCTGGAGGCCCGGGACGTCCTCCTCGTGGATAATCGTCCCCTGGAACGGGAAGTTGATCTTCTGCATGCCCCAGCCATGGCTGAAGTAGTCCTCGCCGCCGGTGCCGTGCATGGAGGGCGGCCAGGCCGTCGTGCCGTCGGGGTTGAAGTCCTCGTCGATCCAGATCATGTCGTCACCCTCGCCCCACCAGGTCTCCGTGAAGTGGTTCACGGTCTGGATGCAGCCGATGTAGTTGCCGGCGCCTTCGGTGTCGAGGATGAGGTAGTTGTCCTTGCCGTCGAGGTTGGGGACCTGCGTCTCCAGGCTGTTGACCTGCAGGTCGGGGCCCCAGCCGGCACAGGGGTTGCTGCGGCGCCACTGGGCGTGGAAGTAGAGGGTGTCGTCCGGGAGGTCTTCGGCGTACAGCTCGTAGTCGACGTAGAAGTACTGGACGTACGGGTGCTCGCCCTGGTTCTCGACCTCGATGCGGGCGCGGCGGTTGAACGGCATCGGCAGGAAGCAGTTGAAGGCGGCGGGGCCGCCGTACTTCCTCTCCGAGTCGTCCTTGACTGAGACGGTGAAGGGGAGCGACTGGAAGGTGGCGGGCAGGGAGTTGCCGACGCCGAAGAAGTCGCCGAGCGGGGCGATCACGGAAGGGTGCTCCTGGTCGTCCCAGTACATCTTGATGAGGACCTTGCGGTAGTAGTCCGGGTCGTTGACCTCCCAGCTGTAGCCGAGGGCGTTGTTGAACTCGACCATGGCGGTGCCCGCTTGACGGGCGTCGAACAGGCCGGGTCCGAGGATGATCCGGCAGCCCTGCACGAACCAGAGGTGGGTGATGGCGCCGGGGCCTTCGAGGTCGGCGAGGGTGGTGGTCTCGCCCGGCATGACGACGAAGGCGTCCTCGTTCAGGCCGGTGTGGTCCCAGCTGGCGACTCGGGCGGAGCGGGAGCGGCGGCGCTGGGCGGCGCGGCCGAGGAGGTCGCCGCCGAGCGCGAAGGAGGGGACGGACATGGGTGGCGCTTTCCTTTCGCAGTGCGGTCATCGCGGTGCGGGCATCGCGGTGCGGGCGGGAGGATCAGCCCTTGAGGCCGGACGCCTGGACCGACTCGACGATCTGGCGCTGGAGGAGGAGGAAGAGGAGCAGCGTCGGGACGGCGGCGATCAGTGAGGCCGCCATGATGAGCGACCAGTCACCGCCGTACTGGTTCTGGAACTGGGACATGCCGACCTGCACGACCCACAGGTCGGAGTCCTTGGCGACGGTGAGCGGCCACAGGAAGCTGTTCCAGGTGGACAGGAAGGTGGTCACACCGAGGGCGGCCAGCATGGTCTTGCTCAGCGGGAGTACGACCAGGAGGAAGCGGCGCAGATGGCCGCAGCCGTCCAGGTCGGCGGCCTCTTCCAGTTCGCGCGGGAAGCGGAGGTAGAACTGCCGCATCAGGAAGATCGGGAACGCGGTGAACGCGACCGGCAGGATCAGGCCGGCGTACGTGTTCACCAGCCCGAGCCTGGCGACCACCATGAACAGCGGCACCAGGATCACCGGCATCGCCACCATCAGCGTGGAGAAGACGACGCCGAACAGAGCCGCGCGGCCGCGGAACCTGAGGCGGGCGAGCGCATAGGCGGCCATGGAGCCGAAGAACACCAGGAGCACGGTCACCAGGACCGAGGTGAGCAGGGAGTTCCACAGGTACGTGGCGTACGGGATGCGGGTGAAGACCTGCACGACGTTGTCGAAGGTGGGGTGTTCGGGGATGAGTGCGGCGTCCCTGGTGTCCTCGGCGCTCTTGAAGGCGCTGGAGAGCATCCACAGCAGCGGGAAGAGCTGGACGAAGGCGAGCAGGCAGGCGAGGACCAGGCGCACCCAGGTGCCGGCGTCCCACGTGCGGGTGGCGGGCCGGGCGCGGACGGCGGAGGGGCGGCCGGTGACGCGCACCGGGGCCGTGTCAGCGGTCGTGGTCAAAGCGGCCTCCTCGGGTGATGCGGAAGGCGACGCCCGTCATGGCCAGCAGCGCGAGCGCGTACAGGGTGGCCATGGCCGAGGCGTAGCCGACGTTGTTGAACTTGAACGCCTGCTGGTAGACGTAGAAGACGCCCATGGACGTGGAGTTGGCGGGTCCGCCCTGGGTCATCACGTAGATCAGGTCGAACGCCTGGAGGCCGGCGAGCCCGGCGATGGAGGCGAGGACCAGGACGAAGAACGTGATCGGCTTGAGCATGGGGAGGATGACGCTCCACAGGACGCGCCAGGGACCCGCGCCGTCGATACGGGCCGCTTCGAGGATCTCGCCGGGGATCTCCTGCAGCCCGCCCAGCAGGATGACCATGTAGAAACCGACGAAGAACCAGATGCTGATGAAGCTCACGCACCACAGCGCCCAGTTCGGGTCACCGAGGAAGGACGGCGGGCTGTCGACGCCGATCCAGCCGAGGGCCTGGACGAGGATGCCGGTGGAGTCGGCGAGGATGTACTTCCACACCAGGCCGACGACCACGAGGCTGACGGCGTACGGGGCGAAGAACGCGGTGCGGAAGAACGCGCGGGCCGGCAGCTTGCCGTTGACCAGCAGGGCCATGACGAGCGCCAGGACGTAGACGCCGGGCACGAAGACGACGACGTACAGGACCGTGGTGCGCAGGCTGGTCCAGAACAGCGGGTCGGACAGGGCTCGGGCGTAGTTGTCGAGGCCGGTGAAGGACAGGTTGCCGAAGCCGTCGGCGTCCGTGAGGCCGAAGACGAGGGAGAGGGCCATCGGCAGCAGCACGAACAGGCCGATGCCGAGGGTGGCAGGGGTGACGAAGAGCCAGCCGGCGCGTTCCTCGCGGCCGGCGCGGGTGCGGGCCGATGTGGTGTGCGCGGTGGTCGCGCGGGGTGTGGTGGCTGCCATGTCAGGATCCCATCGAAGCGCCGTCGTAGCCGGTGAGGGCGGAGTCGATCTGCTTGCTGGCGCGCTGGGCGGCCGTGCGCGGGTCGGTGCCGGAGAGCATCACCGCCTGCAGGGCGTCCATGACGGCCTTGGCGACCTCCGGCGGGAAGCGGGGCTCGCCGCGGCCGAGCGGAGTGGTGGAGCTGCCGGGGTCGTCCTTCGGCAGTCCGAGGACGTCGGAGGCGGCGAACTGCATGACCTTGTCGCTCTTGAGGAGCCCTCGCTCGACGGCCTCCTCCATGACGGAGCGGCGGGCGGGCAGGGTGACCTTGGCGTCGAACGCCCAGTCGACCATGCGGTCGCGGCTCTCCTCGCCGGCGACGGCCCACACCGCGAACCTCGCGGCCTCCCTGGCCCGCGGGCTCTTCTTGTTGACGCAGATCGCCCAACCCCCCATGCACGTAAGGGGTTTGGCGGCGCGGTCGGGCGCGGGCAGCGGGAACATGCCGTAGCGGAAGCCCTTGGCGCCCTCGTCGAGGAACATGCTGCCGGGGATGGTCATCTGCTGCATGGCGCCGTAGCCGGCGGCGAGGTTGGCGACCAGGTCGCCCCCTCCGCCGCCCTGGGTGGTGCGCGGCGTGACGCCGGACTGCACGAGCTCGCGCCACAGGCCGAGGGCCTTGACGCAGGCGGCCGAGTCGAAGGCGGAGGAGGTGCCGTCCACGATGTCGCCGCCCGCCTGCCACAGGTACGGGTACCAGCAGAACACCTGGTAGACGGTGGGGTCGGTGGGCAGGATGAACCCGTAGCGGGTACGGGTGCGCAGCTTGTCACCGACCGCGAGCAGTTGGTCCCAGGTGGTGGGCAGGTCGCCTTCGGACAGGCCCGCCTTCTCGAAGGCGTCGTGGTCGTAGAAGACGCACTGCGGCTCGTTCTCCATCGGCAGGGCGTAGATGCGGCCGTCCACGGTGCGGGTGGCTAGGGCCGAGGCGTAGAAGTCGTCAGCGGCCAGGCCGAGTTCATCGGTGAGGTCGTAGAGCACGCCTCCGTTGTGGTAGCGGAGGAAGTCGCCCGGGCTGATGATGAACAGGTCCGGGGCCTGGCCCGCGGAGAAGGCGGCTTGCAGCTGGGTGCCCTCGGTGTACTGGGAGACCGGGATGTAGGTCAGGTCCAGCTGGGCGCCGCTCTCCTTGCGCCAGTCCTTCACGAGCTTGGCGAACCAGTCGTTCTGCTTGCTGACGGCGTAGCCGCCGCCGGACTGCGGCGCGTACCACTGCCAGAAGTCGAGGGGTGCGCCGGGAGATGCGGAGGCGCCGCCGGCGCAGGCGGTGAGAGCAGGGGTGAGGGTCGCGGCGCCGGCGAGGAAGCCGCCGGACCTGAGTAGGGAGCGGCGGCCTAGGGGCCGGCCTCCGCCGGATCGGGTGTCGGTCATATCGGGTTCCACCTCCCCACGGCCGCACCGCCCGCGCGGGGCGAAGCCGGCCGTGTGTGATTGTCCAGTGCGTCGTCGCGCGGACTAGGGGCGTGGGCGGCGCCGCTGGGGGCGCGGTCCAGCTCTTCTGGGGTGGGGGGTTGGGCGCCGGCCAGAGCACCGGCGATGACGGCCTTGCGGAGCAGCCGTGCGAGGCCGTGCTCGTCGTCAGGGAAGCGTGGGCGGTGCGGTCACCTCCCCGATGACAAGGGCAGTCACCGCCGCTCAGCTCCGGCGGGGACCGTCAGATCCCAGGCGGCCACCGCGTAAGAGCCCTGCCCGGTGGTCTCCAGCCGCCACGCGGCGCGGCCCACCGGGTAGAAGCGCAGGGTGAGTGCCTGGCCCTCGGCGGTGAAGACTTCGGCGACGGAGTGGTCAAGGAGAACGCGCAGCTGAGCCTCGCCCTCCCCTGCCGGGAGCCGCCACGCCCCTCTCTTGGCGCGTGCGTCGAGGGAGGCACGGCTGCGGTCCACGACCACGTCTCCCGTGGCCGGATCGCGGTGCAACGACAGGTACTCGTGGCCCTGGGCGTCGGTGACGAGTCGCAGTCCGGCGTCGCCTGCGAGGCGTACCTCCAGGTCGGCGGCCGGCGACACGGTGCCGAGCCCGGCCGGGCCTTGGCCGTGGGCGTGCAGGCAGCGGTCTCCGGTGCGCAGCTTGTCCAGCTCGCGGGCGGGCCGCTGGCGCAGCGTGCCGTCGTCGCCGAGGGTCAGCTCGCGCGGCAGCGACAGCATTCCGGCCCAGCCGGCCTGGTCGGTCCACTCGCCCGGCGCGCCCACATACGGCTCGTCGCGCGCCTCCCAGATCCACGCCCACATCAGCAGGCGGCCGTCCGGAACGGGCAGCAGCGCCGGGGCGTAGAAGTCCGGGCCGTGATCCAGTCGTTGAGGGGTGTCGGAGGTGAAGCCGCCGTCCGGCGTCTCGCGGCCGGGCCACGCGGCGGTGCACTGCGCGCCGGTCTCCGGATCCCAGGCGGAGACCAGGACGGCTCCGCGCCCGCCGCCGAAGGGCGCGTACTGCGCGCACTCCCAGCCCTCTTCGGTGTTCGCTCCGCCGGGCAGCGGAGCCGGCGCGTGGGCGAAGAAGACGCCCTGGTACGTCCAGTCCGTGAGGTCGTCGGGGCCGGCGGACGCGTAGTGGACGGCGGCGCCCCGCCCGTCCTCCAGCGCCGCGCCGACCAGCATCCGCCAGCGGCCGTCGCTCTGGTCGCGCCAGACGTACGGGTCGCGGAACATCCGCAGGCCGGGCGCGGGTTCGGGGATGAGGAGGCCCTCGTGCTTGGTGAAGTGCACGCCGTCGGTGGAGGTGGCGGAGGCGATGGGCTGGTACCAGCGGCCCGGGCGTTTGGCCGAGTAGAAGGCCGTCAGGGTGCCGTCGCGGGAGACGGCGTTGCCCGACCAGACGCCTTCGGCGTCCTCGCCGCCCTCGGTCGGGGCGAGCGCGATCGGCAGCAGTTCCCAGTGGAGCAGGTCGGGCGAGGCGAAGTGGCCCCAGTGCATGTCCGCGTGGCGGGCGCTGTGCGGGTTGTACTGGAAGAAGACGTGGTACTTGCCGTCGTGGAGGACCAGGCCGTTGGGGTCGTTGACCCAGCCCGTGGGCGGGCGCAGGTGCAGTGCGGGGAAGTGGGGGTCCCGCTCGGATGCCGTGGACACGTCCTTGTGCCTTTCTTGGGCGAGTTGGGAGGTGACGGCTGAGAGTCGAGGGTGGGTCAGACGTCGGCGCTTCGTGTGCGGCCGGTCTGCGCGTCGTAGCGGCGGCGCAGGTCGGCGGAGTGGTCGATGTTGCCCTGGGACTCCTTCAGGGAGCGCTCGCCGCGCTGCCGGGTGCGCTCGGCCAGGTGCTCCTGCCAGCGCCGCCAGCGCTCGTCGTGCCTCCTGCGCATCTCGGCGATCTCCTCGGCGACCGCGCCGTGGCGGGGCGAGGGGGCCGGCTGCGGGAGCGCGGCGGGCCGGGTGGGCAGGCGGTCCTCCAGCGGCAGGATCGACGCCTTGGGCGACGGCAGGGTCTGGTACCAGTACGCGGTGGACGCCCAGTCGTCGGACAGGTGGTTGCCGTGGCCGTGCTCGATGGACACCTTGATGCGCTTCTCGAAGCGGATCGGATCGACCACGTGCTGCCGGTAGTTGACGGCGTAGCCAGGGACGTCGCCCTCGTGGACGATCGCGCCGTGGTACAGGTAGGCGTTCTTCTGCATCCCCCAGGCGTGGTTGAAGTAGTCCTCGGTGCCGGTGCCGTGCAGGGAGGGCGGGAAGACGGTGGTGCCGTCTGGGCGGAAGTCGTCGTCGATCCAGATCATGTCGTTGCCCTCGCCCCACCAACTGCCCTGCCGGTGGTGGACGGAGAGGTTGCAGCCGACGTAGTGGCCCCTGCCCTCCACGTCCAGTACGACGTAGTTGTCCTCGCCGGTCAGGTCCGCGATGTTGACCTCGGGGCTGTTGGTCTGCAGGTCGGGAGCCCAGCCGTTGCACGGGTTGCTGCGGTTCCAGCGGGCGTGGAAGTACAGGGTGTCCTCGGGGAGGTCCTCGGCGTACAGCTCGTAGTCGACGTAGAAGTACTGCTGCAGCGGCAGGTCGTTGTCGTTGACGATCTCGATCCGGGCCCGCTTGTTGAAAGGCATCGGCGCCCAGCAGTTGAGGGCCGCGCTGCCGCCGAAGACGAGGGACTCCTCGGGCTTGGCGGACACGGTGAACAGCGCCGACTGGTAGCTGTTCGGCATGCAGTGGCCGACGCCGAAGAAGTCTCCGAGCGGCACGAGGACCGCGGGTTCCTCCTCGTTGTCCCAGGTGATCCTGATGAGTACCTTGCGGTAGTAGTCCGGGTCCGGCTCCTCCCAGTTCACGCCCAGCGCATTGTGGATCTCCATCACCGGGGCGACGGTGTCCGCCTCCAGCGGGTCGATCAGGCCGGGCCCGAGGGCGCGGCGGCAGAACTGGGTCATCCAGATGTGGGTGATGCGGCCCGGCCCCTCGATGTCGGCGAGGACGCGGGAGGAGTGCGCGGGCGTCGTCCAGTAGTCCTGGTTGCGCCCGCGCTGGTCCCAGCTGGAGACACGGACGGTACGGGCCTTCACGGGCCGGGTCAGGTGGTCGAGCAAGCTCATCACTGAACTGGGCCTTTCGGTCGTACGTGCTCGTCGTCAGGTGCTCTCACCGAATCCCGGCCACGGTGGACCGGCCCCGGCGCCTTCGAGGTGCGGTGGTATGTTCGGCGGTCTGCCGGCCCGTTACACGGCCGGACAGCCGCACGAGGTGCGGTAGGCGATCTTCGGTTTGAGCCGGATCGTCACCGCCTTCGCCGTGCTCCTCTCCGCCTCGATGCGCGACTGGAGCAGGCTCATGGCGCGGGCGCCGATCTCCTGGGCGGGCTGGCGTACGGCGGTGAGGCGAGGCTCGAAGAGGTCGGCATGCGGGAACTCGTCGAATACCGCGAGCTTGAGGTCGTGAGGGATGGACAGCCCCGACTGCCGGGCGGCGGCCAGGACACCGACGGCGGTCTCGGTGCTCGCGCACACCACCGCCTCGGGCCGGTCGGGCCCGGAGAGCAGGCGCAGTGCGGCCTGCTCGGTGTCGGCGGCGAGGCCCGCGCCCCGCAGTACGTGGCCGGTCGGCACGGGAAGGCCTGCGGCCGCCATCGCCTCGCGGTAGCCGCGCTCGCGCTCGCCGATCGTGGAGACGCGCGGGTCGCCGGAGGCGAGCGCGATGCGGCGGTACCCGTGGCCGGCCATGTGCGCGACCAGCTCCCGCATCAGACCGGTGTTCTCCACCCCCACCCAGTCGCCGCCCTCACCCCGCCCGAGCCGGTCCATCAGGACCACCGGAGTGCCGCCGGCGCGGATCGCGTCGACCTCCGCCCCGGTGGAGTCGGCCACCGGCGCGATGATCAGGCCGTCGACGCGCCGGGCCGCCAGCACCTGCAGCACGCGGGCCTCTTGCTCGGGGTTCTCACCGGAGTTGGCCAGCAGCAGGACGTAGCCCGCCTTGGTCGCCTCGCTCTCGACGCCGCGCACCATCTCGGCGAAAGCCGGCTGCCCGGCGTCCGAGACCACCAGCCCGATCGAGTCGGTACGCGAACGGCGCAGCGAGCGCGCCAGGGTGTCTTGCCGATATCCGGTCTCCTCGATGGCCTTCATGACGCGTTCGCGTGTCTTCTCGGCCACCTTGCGGGTCCCGTTCACGACGTGCGACACGGTCGAGATGGACACCCCGGCCCGTTCCGCCACGTCGACGATGGTCGCCATCGACCGGACACCTCCTGCTGCTCGCTGGACGCGTGCTCTCCGTACGCCTGTACACCCAGTGCGCCCCGGGGAGGAGCCGCGCCCTGAAGTCCGCGGGCGGCAGGGCTGGGCGATAGCTGTATGTAAAACGTTTGCGCGAAACGTTTGCGCTCATCCTGCTGCGAGCCCGAGCGGGTGTCAACGCATCTGTCGGAGGGAGTTAATTCGCAGCGTCAGGCGAGGCGCTGGCGTACGCCGCTCCGGCCTCCCGTAAGCCAAGCGCGGAATGGCGGCACCGTGCCTCGCGGTCGCCGCATCATGATGGCAGCAGTTAGCACCCGGCAGGGAGGTCCGCACCGTGAGCACGCCGGAGCCCGACCTGCCGCTCTACCCGCCACTTCGCCCCTCGCTGACGGTCGAGGAACTGCTGGCCGTGAAGGGCGCAAAGGACCGAGCCGCCGTCAGCCGTCAGCCGTCAGCCGTCAGCCGTCAGCCGTCAGCCGGGAGGACGACCGTGTCCGACGCATCGCCGCACGCTCCGCTTCCACCGCCGTGCCCGGCGTGTGGTGGCCCCCGCCCGCTGGCCGCCGACTGCGCGCCGGTCACCGGGTCCAGCGCCGCCTGCGCCGCGCCGCCGACCCCGGGTCCGGTCAGGCAACGCGGTGGAGGTCGCCGTGGTCGACCCGGTGCCGCAGGGCGTGCCCCGCCAGCAGCCGTTCCAGCTCCTCGACGGCGATCAGTCCCAGGCGGCGCAGCTCGTTGCCGTGGGAGCCGGCGATGTGCGGGGTGAGCAGCACGTTCGGCAGCTCGTACAGAGGTGAGGAGGCGGGCAGCGGCTCAGGTTCGGTGACGTCCAGGACGGCCGACAGCCGCCCGGAGACGAGCTCGGCGGCGAGCGCGTCGTGGTCGATGAGGCTGCCGCGCGCGGTGTTGACCAGGACCGCGCCGTCGCGCATCGACGCCAACCCGGCGCGGTCGATCAGGTGGTGGGTCGCGGAGGTGGCGGGGGCGTGGACGCTGACGATGTCGCTGGTCGCGAGCAGCGTCTCCAGAGGGACCTGCCGCACGCCCAGCCGCGCCGCCTCGGCCCGGTCCACGTACGGGTCGTGGAGCAGCACCTCGAAGTCGAACGGGCGCAGCAACTCGATCACCCGCCGGCCGATCTTGGAGGCACCGACGAGGCCGACGCGGCGGCCGACGTTCCCGATGTGCGGGTGGATCTCGCCCAGGACGAAGCCGCGCTCGGCCCGCAGGCGCTCGCGCAGCTCGAACACGCCCTTGCCGGCCAGCAGGATCATGCCGAGCGTGTACTCCGCCACCGGCAGCGCGTTCGCGGCGGCGGCGGAGGAGACCAGCACGCCCCGCTCCCAGCCCTCCGGCGGCAGCAGGTGCTTGACGGAGCCACCGGTGTGGAGCACCGCGCGCAGCTTGGGCGCGGCGTCGAGGACGTCCACGGTGAGCGCCGGGCAGCCCCAGCCGGTGATCAGCACCTCCGTGTCGGCCAGCAGCCGCCGGGCGGCGACGGCGGCCGGATGCCGCAGGTCGACGACGGTGCCCGGATCGACGTCGGCGAGGGCGGTGAGCCGCGCCATGACCTCCGGCGGGAAGAGCAGGGGGATGTGACGGGACTCGAGGGCGAACAACACCGAGGGTCGCTCAGGCATAGGGCGGAGGTCCCTTCCGATCATGTAGAAATCGTTCTCTAAAGTAAGCGCGTGCCTCGCCCGGGTCAACCGTGCCCCGGGCGGGCCCGGGCGGAGCGAGCCCGGAGCTCAGGCCGTGCCGGCCGGCGGCGGGGGCGCGACAGAGTCGCGGACCACCACGTGGGTGCCGAGCAGCACGTGGCCCTCGCCCGCGACCCGGCCGCTGTCGCCACGGTGGTCGAGCGCGAGCCGGACCGCGGTGCGGCCCATGTCCTCGTACGGCACGTGCACGGTGGTCAGCAGCGGCCTGAGGTCCGTGGCCGGCGGCACGTCGTCGTACCCGACGAGCGAGACGTCCCCCGGCACCTGAAGGCCGGCCTCGGTCAGGGCCCGCAGCGCGCCGGCCGCGACGACGTCGGTGAGGGCGAAGACACTGGTGAAGTCGCGCGCGGCGGCGAGCCGTTCCCGCATCCGCAGGTACGCGTCGCCGCGGTCGAAGGCGGCCTTGACGACCAGGTCCTTCTCGTACGGGACGCCGTAGTCGGTCAGCGCCCTGCGGTAGCCGGCGAAGCGCTGGGCGCTGGTGGTGTGCGCGACGTCGCCGCCGAACAGCAGGATGCGGCGGTGGCCGGCCGCCAGCAGACGGCTGGTGACGGCGTACGCGCCGCCTTCGTTGTCGTACTCCACGACCGTCACGGGCACGCCCTCGCCCAGCGGCGGGCGGCCGCACAGCACCAGCCGGGAGCCTGCCTGGTCCAGGGAGCGCGCGATCTCCGACATCCGCCGCCGGTACGCCTCGTCGTCCACGACGCCGCCGATGACGATGACGGCCTCGGCGCCCTGCTGGCGCATGAGGTGCACGGCCTGCAGCTCCCGGTCGGGGTCGCCGCCGCTGACGCACAGCAGGCAGAGCCGGCCCCGGCGGGACGCCTCCTCCTCGATGCCGTGCGCGAACTGCGCGAACGCCTCGCCCCGCACGTCCTGAAGGACGAGCGCCACGGTCCCCGCGCCGTGCCCGCGCAGCGCGCGGGCGTGGGTGTTGGCGACGTAGTCCAGCTCGCGCAGCGCCTTCTCCACCCGTCGCTTGGTGCTCAGCGCGACCGGATAGTTGCCGGCGATGACGCGGGAGACGGTCGGCACCGAGACCCCGGCCCGATGGGCGACGTCCTTCAACGTGGCGCGCCCACGGCGCTTGCTGTCCGCCCCCTCGGGGAAATCGTTTGTCACGGGTCCCAGTGTAATGGGGTGGGCGGACGGTACGTCCGGCATAGGGGGAGGAGGGACGTGCCGTCCGCTCGGGGCCATTGCCGGACGGGGACGGTCAGCGGGCTGTGCCGCTCGTCCTGCCGGTCATGGAACGAGTCGCGCGAGCGGTTGGCGAGGATTGAAAACCTTTGTCCAGACGGTTGACGCGATCCACCCCCGCGCCTACGTTGCTCGACCAGGCGCAGGCGATAGAAAACGATAACTAAGCCATAGCAGCAGCGCCCCGCCTAACGGCCCATCACCATCCCGGAGTGTCCTATGCAACTCGCGAGAATTGCGCTGTCGTCCGCGGTCGCCGTCACGCTGTCCCTGCTGTCGACGGCGTGCAGTGGCGGCGCCGAGGGCGACCAGGCCGACGGCCCGGTCGTCATCGACATGTGGTCCTGGAACGAGGAACGCACCATGAAGCCGATCGTCGACAAGTTCAACGCCACCCACGACGACATCCAGCTGAGGCTCGTGAAGCAGGTAGACCTCCCCGGTGCCGCCGCCAACCTCCGCAACGCCGTCGCCTCCGGCAAGGACGTCCCCTGCCTGGTGCAGAGCGTCGGCGAGGTGCCCGCCCTCACCTCCGAGGGCCTGCTGACCGACGTCACCGACGCGCTCCAGCCCTACCTCGACGACGGCCTCTTCAACGAGGCGGCGCTGAGCGGCGCCAAGGTCGGCGACCGCTACTACGGCGTGCCCTCCGGCTTTAACCCCAACTTCATGATCATCAACCGCGCCGTGTACGACAAGTACGACATCGAGGTCCCCACCACCTGGGACGAGCTCATAGCGGCGGGCGAGAAGCTGCGCCCGCACGGCGTCTACGTCATGAACCTCGCCGGCGAGGACCCGTCCACCCTCGTCAACCTGGTGCAGCAGGCCGGCGGCTCCTGGTACGAGATCGAGGGCGACGCCTGGCGCGTCGACTTCCTCTCCGAGCAGTCCCGCAAGGCCGCCGACATCGTGCAGCAGCTCATCGACAAGGACCTGGTCGCCCACCAGACCTACCTCGACCGGCCAGCGCTGATCGACTACTTCGACTCGGGCCGGATGGTCTCCCTGCCGACCTCGACCTGGCAGCTGACCAAATACGAGATCGACTTCCGGCACTCGACCGGCGACTGGCAGCCCATCGACCTGCCGCAGTTCTCGGACGCCGAGGAATTCGTCACGCAGGCGCACGGTGGCGCCGAGCTCGTGCCCAAGGGCTGCCAGCACGTGAAGGAGGCGGTCGAGGTCTCCGTCTGGAAGGCCACGAACAAGGACGCGATCAACGCCACGCTCGACCCGAAGACCGGCGCGTACGCCTGGCCGGGCGCCGTGCCCGACCCGTCCCCGTGGGTCGACTCCGCCGTCCCCGAACGCCTCTTCGGCGAGCGCCGCGGCGAGGCCCGTGACGTGATCATGAAGGCGGTCGAGTCCGGCCGGGACCCGTGGGTGGTCGGGCCCAACTACACCGGCGTCTTCGCCGAGCTGCAGGACCAGTGGGCCAAGGCCGTCAAGGGCGAGATCACCATGGTGGAGCTGCTGGAGCGGATGCAGGACTTCACGGTGAAGGATCTGCGCTCCAAGAACATCGACGTCGTCGGAAGCTGAGGCTCAAACCGTGGCCGTTTCCGTCGATCAGCGAAAGCTGCCCACCAGCCGGTTGCCGCGCTGGCACCGGCTGGTGGCGCTCAAGGGCGCGTCGTTCACCCTGCCGTTCTTCCTCGGATTCGTCGTCTTCACCGTTGTTCCCCTGGTGATGGCGCTGCGGGAGAGCTTCTACCGGGAGCAGAGCTCGGGCCTCGGCTTCGGCGAGGAGACGGTGGAGTTCGTCGGCCTCGACAACTTCATCGAGGGATTCGAGGACGACCGTTTCTGGGCGTCGATGCTGCGGGTGTCGCTGTTCGCGCTGGTCTGCATTCCCGCGATCCAGATCCTCAGCGTGCTCCTGGCGCTGCTGCTCGACTCCGCCACGCAGCGCGCCGCCAACCTTTTCCGGCTGCCGCTGCTCGTTCCATACATGATTCCAGGCATCGTCGCCACGCTGATCTGGGTCTACGTCTACAGCCCGGACGTCGGCCCGCTCACGCCGATGTTCGACACCGTCGGCATCGACGCCAACTTCTACAGCGGCGAGATGATCTGGGTCTCGATCGGGAATCTCATGGCGTGGAACGCGATCGGCTTCAACATGCTGATCATCTACGCCTCGCTGCGGTCCGTTCCCCGCGAGATCTACGACAGCGCGTACGTCGACGGTGCGTCGGAATGGCGCGTCGCGTGGTCGATCAAGATTCCCATGGTCCGCCGCACCCTGGTGCTCACCACGATGCTGGCCATCATCGGAACGCTCCAGATCTTCAGCGACCCCGTGCTGTTCCGCTCGATGACCCCGGAGACGGTCACCCGCGACTTCACGCCGATCATGGCCATCTACGACTGGGCCTTCGCACAGGGCGAGATCAACTACGCCTCCGCCCTGTCGATCATCCTGGCCCTCGTGGTGGGAACCGTCTCGGCCCTCTTCTACCGGCTCACGAACAAGGCGCCCACCTCATGACCACCGCCACCCACGCGAAGGCCACCCCGCCGGAGCCGACCACACCATCGACCAGGCCGCCGGCGAAAACCCCGATCCGTCGCCGTACCGCGCGCGGGACGGCGACGGACGGAGTCCGGACCACCCGGCGGACCCGGGCCCTGATCATCACGGGCCTGGCCCTGTTCACCCTCTACTCCCTGGCCCCCGTCTGGTGGCTGATCGTTTCCGCGACCAAGTCGCAGCGGGACCTCTACACCTCCAACGGCCTGTGGTTCGCCGAATTCAACCTCATGCAGAACCTCGAAGATCTCTTCACCTACCAGGACGGGATCTTCGTGACGTGGATGTGGAACACACTCTTCTACGGCTTCGTCGGCACGGCGGGCATGACACTGATCTCCGTCGCCTGCGGATACGGCCTGGCGATGTACAGCTTCCGGGGACGCGGCTTCCTGATGGGCTGCATCGTCGGCTCCTTCCTCGTGCCCGGCGCCCTGCTCACCATTCCCTCCTTCCTGCTCTACACCGACCTGCGCATCGTCGACACGGCGACCGCGATCATCGTCCCCAGCTTCTTCAACGCCTTCTCGGTCTACCTCGCCAAGGTGTACGCCGAGGGGGCCATTCCCCACGAGCTACTGGAAGCGGCCCGCATCGACGGCGCCGGCGAGTACCGCATCTTCTTCCAGATCGGCGCCCGCCTGATGTCCACAGGGGCGGCCACCATCTTCCTCCTCGGATTCGTCGGGATGTGGAACTCCTTCTTCGGCCCCCTGGTCTTCCTGCGCAGCAGCGAGAAGTGGACCGTCATGCTCGGCCTCTACTCCTGGCTGAAGGTAAAGACCGACCAGTCCGTCGACCTCACCGGCATGGTCGTGGTCGGCTCGATCATCTCGCTCATCCCGATGGTGGTGCTGATGATCTCGATGCAGCGCTTCTGGCGCACGGGCGTGAGCCTCGGCAGCCTGAAGTGACCGCGGACGCCCGCCGGGCGGGCGTCCGCCCTCACCCCGCATGCCCCTCGTAGGCCTGACGAACATCCGCGGCCTCCGGCAACTCGGCCTGGTGGTGGCGCTCAAAACCTCAAGCCCACACCGCGGTTGCCGCATCACGTCATCCCCACACGTACTTGAATCGTCCATTCAACGAAGAAGGTGCCTTCTGTGGATCAGACTGTTGCCGCCGCAGGCGGCCACGGCCGACGATTCGGCGCGTTCGCCGCAGTGCTCCTGCTCGTCACCGGACTCCTCTTCGCGGCAGCCCGGCCAGCCCCCGCGCAGGATCTCGGCACGTGCGACGTGACGTTCCAGTCCACCGTCAGCGATCAGGGCTTCACCCACCCCGGCGTCGGCCTGACCGAGCCGATCCTGCATAACGCGCGCCAGCAGATCACCGCGGGCGCTGAGCCGTGGACCTCCGGGTTCGAGGCCATGAAGCGGTCCGCCGCGGCCGGCGAGAACGTGAGATCGTCCAATGCCGGGACCGACCCGACCAAGCCTGCCTCCGACGCGTTCAACGCGGGCGTGAGAGGGCGTTTCGTCGCCGACGGCCTGAAGGCCTACACACAGGCGGTCATGTACGGGCTCACCGGGAAGGAGGTCCACCGCAAGAATGCCCAGGACATCCTCCGCATCTGGGCGCAGATGGACCCCGCCAAGTACGAGTACCACACTGACTCGCACATATACACCGGCGTCCCGCTCTTCCGCATGGTCTCCGCCGCCGAGCTGCTGCGCTACACGAGCTGCGGCGAGGACGAGGCCTACCCGTGGACCGAGGCCGACACCCAGGCCCTGACTGAGAACCTCATCGTGCCGGCCATCGAGACGTTCATGTCCTCTCCGGACCATTTCATGAACCAGCACAACTACCCGCTGATGGGCTCCATGGCCGGGGCGATCTTCATGGACGACACTGCCCTGTACGAGGAGAAGGTCGAGTGGTTCACCGTCAACTCGACCGCCAAGGACGAGGGTTTCAACGGTTCCATCGCGCGGCTGGCCCGCTGGGTCGACAGGAATGACAAGACCGGCGAGCCGATCGACGACCCACACGTGCAGCTGGTCGAGATGGGCCGCGATCAGGCGCACGCGGGCGGCAATCTCACGAACTTCGCGGTTCTGTCCCGCATGCTCCTCGCCCAGGACACCAAGGTGGACCCGGTCGACGGCACGGTCTCGACCGCCGAGGACGCGGTGGGGCCGTACGAGTTCCTGGACAACCGCATCCTGGATGCCGCCGACTACTTCTGGCAGTTCATGCTCGGCTACGACCCCGAGTGGACGCCGGTCGGCTACGCGATCTCGCCGGACGGCACGATCCGCGACACCTACAACCACATCGCCGACGGCTACCGCGGCCGATACGCGACCGCGAGCTTCTGGGAGATCTACTACTACTACAAGTTCACGCTCGGCAAGGACGTCGAGGCGATGGCCCCCTACTTCGCCGAGGCCTACGCCAAACGCCCCGGCCCGCTGTACCACCGCGGCGGAACGGTGAACATCTCCTGGGACGGCGGTGACGGCGGCGGTGACTCGTGGCTGTTCGCGCCTGCCGAGGCGGCCGGGGAGTCGACCCCGCCGCTGGGCGACAACCCCAATGTCTACGAGGTCGAGGAACGCTACACGCACCTGGCCGGGGACGTCGAGACCGGCGACGGCTACGTGCGCATGGCCGACGGCGCGAAGATCGCCTACCTCAGCGGCCAGGCCAACCGCCCGCAGCTCGGCTTCCTCGTCCGCACCGAAGGCGAGGCAGCGATACACCTGCGCACCGCCAGACACGGCCACAGCATGGAACGCGAATACCCCATGACCGTGCCGGACACCGGCGGCGAATGGCGCTATGTCACGGTCGACGGACCCATGGACGACATCCTGTTCATCGAGACCGAAGGCGCCACCGTCGACATCGACCACATCAACATCAACGCCGAAGCCGAGCTCACCGGGCCGGTCTTCCCCGAGGACGCGGCCGACCGGATCGTCGGCTGGGCCGGCGCCGACGTCACCGTCGACCTCGCCGCGACCGCGGCCGAGGGCACGACCTACGCCGCGACCGGGCTCCCCGACGGCGCCGAACTCGACCCGGACACCGGCACCCTGACCTGGACTCCGGCCGAGGCCGGCTCCTGGAGGATCACCGTCTCCGCCGACGACGGCACCAACGCCGCCGCCCGCCACGTCACCCTGGCCGCCGCCGACGACCGCAAGGGCGCCTTGGCGCTTGCCGAGGACGGATACGACCCCAAGGCCATGTACGAGTCCGCGGCCGAGGCCGCCTACACCGACGCCGACGACACCGCCCGGGATCTGCGCAAGCACGGCTCCGACGCCGAATACCTGGCAGCGCTGGCCGACCTCGTCGCGGCCGTCGACGGACTGCGCCTGCTCTCGCCGAAGACCGATCTGGACGGCAGCCTCGACTACCCGGGGCTCGTCGCCTCCTCCACCACCGGGGACCGCATCGTCAACATGGTCGACGGCGACCAACAGACCGGCACCGTCTACCCCCAGGCCGTCAACATGTCGCACACCTTCGACTTCGGCCCCGACTTCAGAGTCTCGGCCACGAAGTTCGGATTCCAGAGCAACATCTTCGCCGACCGCCTCGCCAACTCGACGGTGTTCGGCTCCAACGACGGCACCAACTGGACCCGGCTCACCCCGGGGGTCACGAAGTTCACCCAGGACTTCAACACCCTGGACGTCGCCGAGGACCTCCAGGACAAGCAGTTCCGATACATCAAGGTCCAGATGCTCGAACAGCAGCCGGACGTCCTCTACGGGATCGTGCGGGGCGTGTTCGAGATGACCGAGTTCCACATCTACGGCGAACGCCACGAGATCGGCAACCTGATCAAGGCGACCTCGATCACCTCCGACCAGGCCGTCGCGGGCAGGATCGCGATGGGCGACACCGTCGACGTCTCCGTCACCGCGAAGGAGCCGCTCGACTCTCTCACCGTCGACGTGATGGGCACATCGGCCGCGGCCACTTCGGACGACGGCGTCAACTGGAACGCCTCGGTCGCCCTCGACGACGTCGAGGCCGGCTCGGTCACCCTCACGGTCGACTACACCAGCTCCGACGGCAAGGCCGGACCGACCTTCTACGGCACCACCGACGGATCGAAGCTCTACATCGTGGACCCCGCACGCTTCATCGACGTGGCCGGGCTGGCCACCGTCACCGCCTCCGACAAGCAGTATCCGGGCAACGGACTGGGCGCCGACGAGGTCGGCTATCTGCTCTTCGACGGCGACCCCGGCACATACGGCGACCTGAACACCGGACCAGGCGCGTACTACGACATCGACTTCGGCGCGGACGCCGCCGTGCGGCCCGAGCTGGTTCTGATGCTGCCGCGGGCCAGCCACCCACAGCGGGCCAACGGCACGGTCGTGCGGGGGTCGAACGACGGCCAGACCTGGACCGACCTCACCAAGCCACTCACCGGGGCCGTCGCAAACGCCTGGAGCGATCAGCCCACCTCGGGCGCAGACCACTACCGGTACCTGCGGATCTACAACGCCACGAGCTGGTACGGCAACCTCTCCGAGGTGGAACTCTACGGCGACATCAAGCACGACACGTGATTCGAAGGCTCGCACACGCGCATACCCTCACCCCAACCCCTGCGACCCCGCTACGGAGGGCGTTCCATGACCCCGCACACCCCGACGAGCAGGCGGCTTGTCTCGTTCAGCCCGGGCGAGGGCCGTCTGACCCCACGGGCGAGCGCCCGCAGCGACGTCCGGACGATCGATCTGGACGGTGGCTGGCGTTTCCGGCTCAGTCCGTCGGTGCGCGAGATGACCGAAGGCTTCCAGGAGTCAGGGTTCGACGACTCGGTGTGGGACCACGTGCGTGTTCCCGGCATGTGGCAGATGGAAGGCCTGCGTGACGAGAACGGAGACCTCCTGGACGCGGGCCGGGGTCGCTTCGGTCTGCCCGCCTACACCAACGTGGTCTACCCCTTCCCGGTGGATCCGCCGCACCCGCCGGAGGACAACCCCACCGGCGAGTACCGCCGGGAGTTCGTTCTCGACTCCGTTGCTCCCGGTGCACGATGGGTGCTGCGGTTCGAGGGGGTGGACTCACACTTCACAGTCTGGCTGAACGGCACGGAACTTGGCTGGGCGACCGGCAGCCGGCTGCCCGCTGAGTTCGACGCCACCGAGGCGCTTCGGGCGGGCCGCAACGTGCTGGCCGTCCGGGTCCACCAGTTCTCCGCCGGGAGCTACCTCGAGGACCAGGACATGTGGTGGCTCTCCGGCATCTTCCGCTCCGTCCACCTGATCGAGCGGCCCGCAGGGGCGATTGGCGACCATTTCGTGCACGCGGACTTCGACCACCGCACGGGCGAGGGCCTGCTCGTCGTCGAGTGCGACGTTCCCGCCGTGGTGGACATTCCCGAGCTCGGCATCACCGACCTGCCCGCGGGCGAGCCGCACAGGATCGCGCACGTCGAGCCCTGGACGGCCGAGACGCCCCGGCTGTACGCGGCCACGCTCCGGTCCGAGGGGGAGACGCTCACCCTCACCGTCGGATTCCGCACCGTCCGGATCGTCGACGGGACCATCACCGTCAACGGCTCGCCCATCCGCTTCCGGGGCGTCAACCGGCACGAATGGCACCCGGAGACCGGCCGCACCCTCGATCTGGAGACCATGCGTGCCGACGTTGTGCTGATGAAGAAGCACAACATCAACGCGGTCCGTACCAGCCACTACCCGCCCGACTCCCGGTTCCTCGACCTGTGCGACGAGTACGGCCTGTGGGTGATCGACGAATGCGACCTGGAGACGCACGGCTTCGGCCCGCTCGGCTGGAAGAACAACCCCTCCGCCGACGACCGCTGGCGCGACGCCTTCCTGGACCGGGTCCAGCGGATGGTCGAACGCGACAAGAACCATCCCAGTGTCGTCATGTGGTCGCTGGGCAACGAAGCCGGCGAGGGTGACAACCTCCGGGCGATGGCCGAGTGGACCCGCCGCCGCGACCCGGACCGCCTCATCCACTACGAGGGCGACTACGACAGCCCCTACGTGGACGTGTACAGCAGGATGTACGCGAGCCCCGACGAGGTCGCCCTCATCGGGATGCACGCCGAGCCCCGCACCGCCGACGCCGGGGTCGACTCGCACCGCCGACGGCTGCCGTTCATCCTCTGCGAGTACGCGCACGCGATGGGCAACGGCCCGGGCGGCCTGTCCGAGTACGAGGAGGTGTTCGACCGGTATCCCCGGCTGCACGGCGGCTTCGTGTGGGAGTGGATCGACCACGGCATCCTCCAGAAGACCACCGAGGGCCCGAACGCCGGCCGGCCCTTCTACGCCTACGGGGGCGACTTCGGCGAGGTGGTCCACGACGGCAACTTCATCGCGGACGGACTGGTCTTCCCCGACCGCACGCCCTCGCCCGGCCTCGTCGAGTACAAGGCCGTCATCGCCCCCGTGCGCATGCGACTGGAGCACGCGTCGAACCGGCTGATACTGCGGATCCGCAACGGCTTCGACTTCCTCGACACCTCCGTCCTCGCCTTCGACTGGCGCCTGGAAGCCGACGGCGTCCCACTGGCGGACGGCGTCCTGGACATGCCACCGGTCCCGGCCCGCGCGAGCCATGAGGTGGTCCTCGACGAAACCGTCACAACAGCCCCGCAGGCCGACGGCGAGCAGGTCCTGACGGTGCGCGCCGTACTGGCCAAGGACTACGGCGGGGTCCCGGCCGGACACGAGATCGCCTTCACGCAGCTGATCCTTACGACGCCCGAGGAACCGCGCCGCGGGTCGGTCGCCCTGCGCCCGCAGCGCACGACAGGAGGATGGACACTGGGCGAGGCGACCTTCAACGCCCTCGGTGCACTCGTCCAGCTCGGCGACCTGGCACTGGTCAGCCCCCGACTCGACCTGTGGCGAGCCCCCACGGACAACGACCGCGGCGGCAACGGACAGGCACGGGTGTGGAGAGAACTGGGCCTGCACCGGCTCGTGCACCGCACCGTCGGCTGCGCCGTCGACGGCGAGCGGCTGGTCGTCGACACCGTCAGCCGGGCCGCCGGTCAGGACGGAGGCATACAGGGACGCTGGACGTGGACCGCGTACGACTCCGATGCCCTGGAGCTGAAGCTGGACCTCACCCCGGTCGGCCAGCTCGACACCGGCCTCGGGGATCCGCGCCATGGAGCCGGGCCGCAGCGGTCGGCCACCCTGCCGAAACTCGGGATCCGGCTCGGTCTGCCGGGCGGCGCGGCGAGCCTCGACTGGTACGGGTACGGGCCCGGCGAGTCCTACCGCGACAGCAGGTGGGCCGCCCGCCTCGGCAGGTTCCACGCCACCGTGGAGGAACTGCAGACCCCGTACGTGCGGCCCCAGGAGAACGGCAACCGCAGCGGCGTACGCGAAGCGGAGATCCGCTGGGCCGACGGCCAGGTGCTGCACCTCTCCGCCCCCACCAGCCTCGACCTGTCCCTGCGGCCCTGGACGGCCGAGGCCATGGACGCGGCACGGCACGCCGGCGATCTCGTCCTGGACGGCACCCTCTGGCTCACCCTCGACCTGGCCCACCACGGGCTCGGCAGTGCCTCCTGCGGCCCGGACGCCCTTCCGCAGCACCGTCTTCACCCCCACTCGGCGACCCTCACCGTGCGTCTCCGCACCGGCGATGCGGAAGGGGGACGGGCGTCAGCCGTAAGGAACTGATCAACCGGGCTGCCCCACTCGTTCGGGACCCGCCCTCCGGGGAGACCAGCATCCGCGCCGGCCGCGGCGCGTACCGCCGGATGGCTCCCGGGGAAGCCCTCGTACGCGAGGACGCGTACATGGTCCAGCACAGCCCCTACTCCTAGCTGTTCGCCTCCTACGACGCACCCCTGCGCCGGGGGTGAACTCCACCTGCAAGATCAGAGTCGGCAGGTCCACGTCCGTGACGGGCCCGTACGCCGACAGCACGGGCACACCGATGCGCGACGGCTGGCCCACGATCAAGCAGCTCTGTGGAAAGGAACCCCATGAGCAGCCGTACTGCCGAGGCTGTTCCCAGCCGCCCGGCCCGCTTCACCCTCGACCCCGCCTTCACCGTCGGCGAGGTCGACTCCCGCCTCTTCGGCTCCTTCGTCGAACACCTCGGCCGCTGCGTCTACACCGGAATCTTCGAGCCGGGCCACCCCTCGGCCGACGAGGCGGGCATCCGCGCGGACGTACTGGAGCTGATCCGCGAGCTCGGCGTCACCACGATCCGTTACCCCGGCGGCACTTCGTCTCCGGCTACAAGTGGGAGGACTCGGTCGGCCCGGTGGAGTCGCGCCCACGCCGCCTCGACCTCGCCTGGCGGTCGACCGAGACCAACCGATTCGGCCTGTCCGAGTACATCGCTTTCCTGAAGAAGACCGGCCCCCACGCCGAGCCGTATTTGTCGTAGTCGCATCCTCGGTCGGCGAACAGCTGCTGTGGCCTGTGGCGGGGTCTGCCTCTGTGGCCCTTGATGTGCGGAGCTCCTCTAAGAGCGGCACGGCAGCCGACGCAGCAGAACCCGACAACGCCTCCGGCCGACAGGTCAGACGATCTTCGCCGTGGACACCGGCCGGCGACCAGCCCGAGCATCCCGAACCCCGCGCACACCAGACCCGCGACCTGCAACTTCACGATGGACAGTGCTCAGTCGGCCGGCAGGTAGACCCGCTGCGGGATGGTGTCGTACACGCTCTCGTCAAGGGCGTCGATCGACCCGTCCGCGACGGCGTTCACGAGGCCGCCGAGGCCGGTCTCGATCTGCTGGGTGAGCATGCCGTTGCGCTTCATGCCGTCGTACTGGGTCTGGGAGGAGGTCTCGAACAGGACGGCAGCGGAGCCGCGCAGCTGGTAGGAACCCAGCGCGGTACCCGGCAGGTTGGTGTCCTGCGGGTACAGGGTCAGGTCACCGAAGCCGGACTCGCCCCGCCCCTGCAGGGCCTGGTAGACGGCCACATTCGCCCGTTTTGATGCATTCATGTCAAATTTAGGCCAGTCACCGAACTCGGCGGGGTTGTCGATGAACTTCGCCGATATCGACAGGGGAGACATGTTCTCCAGGTCGTCGGTGGCGTAGCAGGACCACTGGTTGTGGAGGTCCACGAAGTAGTCGACGGTGCCGAACTCCTCCTCGAGCGCCTTGTAGACGTCCCGGGAGGTCTGCGCCTCGGGGGCGATGTACCAACCGGTGTCCGCGCTGGTGCCGGGGAAGTCCTCCGGGGCGGGGACGTAGTCCAGGTCGGGGTTGAAGTCGCGGTTGACGTCGAAGCCGCCGACGCGCGTGTTGTAGTTCCACGCCGGGGCCACGCCCTCGAGCTGCGGGAAGTCGGCGACGACGTCGTCCCACGTCATCGCGTTCTGCCGCTGGTCGAGCTCGCCGCCGTCGACGTTCAGACGGGGGATGACGACCACGGTGACGTTCTCGCGCAGCTCGCGCGCGGCCGGGCTGTCGGAGCCCCACCGCTTGAGCAGTTCGAGGGCGGCCTCGGTGCCGTGCATCTCGTTGCCGTGGATCTGCGTCTGCACGAACACGATCTTGTCGCCCTCGCCGACGCGCGCGATGTGGATCTCGCGGCCCTGGTTGGAGTACCCGGCGACGTCGACGTCGACGGTGCCGCCGGTGCTGGTCTCCAACTGCTGCAGTGCAGACGTCAGTTGATCGTGGTTCACGAACCCGTTGCTGCCGGAGCCCGAGGCTTCGGTGCCGCAGTGGGACTCGGGCGGGATCGCGGCCGCGCTGGTGGCGGTCGCGGTGACGGCCGCGGTACCGAGTCCGGCGGTCAGAACCGTACTCGCCAGCGCGGAGATCCATCTGCGTGCAGACAATTCACTACTCCTCAGGTGTCGCTCAGAACTTCCCAGGGGTGGCGCCTGCGTCACCCTAGATGCCCGAGGAGCACCTGTGAACAGCGCTGTTGCAGAACCGCATACCGCCCTCACCACGGAGTCCGGCGCTCTCGCCGGTCCGCACACGGGCAGTTCACCGGGTCCCGCTCCATGAGTAACACGCCTGTCACACCGTGCCGTTGACGCGCGTTGATGATGATCATAGGCTCGCGCGCCATGGGCCTCAGCCCGCGCCCGCGGTCCAGCTGCTGCCCCTGCTACTCCAGCGCTCCGCGTGCGCGCGGCCGCCCGTCGTCACCCTCGGCGGCGGCAGGCGGACGGCCCCTGCTCGATCGGCACCACCGGCACCGGCACCACCGGCACCACCCCGAACCGACCCCTTCGGAGGAGCATGTGAGAGCACGCCGCCCGGCCGCCCGGGCCACCTCAGTCCTCGTCACCACCTTCGCGTTGACGGCCACGCTCGCCGGCTCCGTCGCCGCGGCGCCCGCCGCGGAGTCCGAACCCGCCGCCACAGCGCAGGAGCGGACAGGGGCGGTGGTCGCCACCGCGACCGACCCCGTCACGCACGAGGAGAACGACCGCGTCCCCGAGGGCTCGGTCTGGACGCAGCACTACTTCCCGTCCTCGGACGACTCCGGCACCGAACTCCACGCCGACGTCCTGCTGCCTGTGGGACTGGGCGAGGGCGAGCGCGTACCCGTCATCCTGTCGGTCGGCCCCTACTTCGGGCACGCGGGGCAGACCGGTCCCGAGGGCTGGACGCACACCGGCCCCTCGGCCCGCTTCCAGGACTTCATCGAGGGCACCGACCTGTTCGACCAGGGCTACGCCTTCGTCATGGTGGACCTGCGCGGTTTCGGCGGCTCCACCGGCTGCCTCGACTGGGCAGGGCCCGGCGAGCAGGCCGACGTCAAGGCCGCGATCGACTGGGCCGCGAGCCGTCGGTGGTCGACCGGCGCGGTGGGCATGTACGGCAAGTCGTACGACGCGGTCACGGGCCTCATCGGCAACAACCTGGACCAGGACGCGCTCAAGGCCGTCGTCGCCCAGGAGCCCGTCTGGGACATGTACCAGTACATCTACTCCAACGGCGTGCCCCGCCCGAACGTCACCGGCACCGCCAACGCGTACAACAGCATCGCCACGTTCGACCAGCTGCCGGACGACGACCCGCACCACCTGGCCAACGCCGCCTACGAGGACGCCCACCCGGAGTGCCTCACCGAGAACTCGGCCGGGTACCGGATAGCCGACCAGTGGGACGAGCACTGGACCCCCCGCGACCTGGCGAAGATGGCCGAGGGATCCGACACCCCGCTGTTCGTCACCCAGGGCTTCATCGAGAACAACACCAAGCCCGAGGAGATGGAGGAGTACCTCGACAACCACACCGGCCCCGAGCGGGGATGGCTCGGCCAGTGGGACCACGTGCGCGGCGGCGACCGCGTCAGCGACGGGCGCCTGGCCATGGGCCGCGAGGGCTGGTACGAGGAGACCCTCTCCTTCTACGACCAGTACCTCAAGGGCGTCGAACCGAAGGTCGACTACCCGGCCTACTCCATGGAGGACAACACCGGCGCCTGGCGTGCCCAGGACACCTGGCCGGCCGGGGAGCGTTCCGTCACCCTCCCGCTCGGCGGGGGCCGTTACGTGGACGACGGGGGCGCCTCCGCCCGCGCGGCCCTGACCGCCTCCGGCGAGCCGGCCCCGAAGGCTGCCGCGCAGCCGTCCGGAGAGTGGGACATGGAGAACGCGCCCGCGACCGAGCAGCGCGCCCCGAAGGGCCTGGCCAAGGGCATTGCGAAGCAGCAGGCTTCCGGTGAGGTCACGTCGAGCTTCTTCGTCTGGTCGCAGCCGGTCGAGCATGCCGTGCGCATCACCGGGACTCCGCAGGTCTCCCTGACCGCCCAGGGTGAGGGCAATGTCATGCTCAAGCTGTACGACGTCGCCCCCGACGGCACCGCCGTCATGTTCGACGAGCAGGTCTCCCTGCTGGACTCGGGCCGGCTGACCGTCGACCTCAAGTCGACCGACTGGACCCTGGCGGCCGGGCACGTCCTGGCCGTGGAGATCGGCTCCATCCAGACCGGCTCGTGGCGCGACACGCCGTCCGGCGAGACGATCGAGGTCAAGGGCGCCCAGCTCCGTCTGGCCCTGGACGACCCGGCGGACGACGTCCCCACCGCCGGTGCCCGTTCGCCGTTCCTGGACACCTACCTGCGCCAGTACACGGTGAACCTGCCGGCCGGCCCCCCGACGTTCACGGTGATCCCCGGCGGCCACATCTGACCCCCTAGGGCCGGTGCCGGCCACCGGGCTTCCGGGCACACCCCCGACGCCGGCCGGTGCCGGCCCATCCCACCTACCCGCGCGGACCGGACCAGGCCCGCGCCTGTCAGGTGCACGATCGGACATACGACGAGACAAGGACACGAATTGCGCAGCATCGCCAGATCCGCTTGTACCGCCGCCCTCGCCGGGGCGCTTCTGCTGACCGGCACCGTGTTCAGCGGTAACGCCGCGGCCGTCGGCGAAGGCCCCGACTATCAGGGCAACGAGAAGATCAGGACGTCGATCCTGTCGACCTACGACGAGGTCGTGGACTTCCTCAAGACCCAGGACGCCCGGCAGGACGCCATGGAGCTCGAGGTCATCGGCCAGACCGTCAAGGGCCGCGACATCCACCTCGCCAAGTACGTGAGCGATCCCGGGAACCCGACGATCCTGTACCTGGCACAGCAGCACGGCAACGAGCAGCTGACCACCGAGGCGATGCTGCACACCATCAAGTCGCTCGGCTCGCCGTCCAAGGCGTCGCTCCTCGAGGACGTCAACGTCCTGTTCATCCCCATGTTCAACGCCGACGGCGCCATGGGCGACGTCAACTTCCCCCTCGACGACTACCTCGCCGCCGGTGAGCGTCACCTGACCCGCTACAACGCCAACGAGGTCGACCTCAACCGCGACCACGTCGCCAAGGCCGAGCCCGAGACGCGGGCGCTGCACGAGAACGTGCTGAGCGTGTACGACATCGACTACGCGATCGACCTGCACCACCAGGGCACCCAGTCCCGCGTGAACGGGGACCTGGTGTCCGGCTCCATCCTGTACCCGACGACCCCGGACGTCTCGCCCGAACTCGTAGAGAGGTCCAAGCAGTTGGGCGCCGTCGTCTACCAGAACGTCGACCGTACGGGATGGGGCCACATCGGCCGGTACGACGGCGGTTCGGCGAACACGATCGGCCGCAACGGCATGGCCGCCGAGTACGGGATCGCCACGCTCCTCTTCGAGATGCGGGGCATGAGCGACCACGAGTACGCGCCCTATGTGCTCGGCCAGAAGTCCAACGGGTACCTGATCCACCAGTCCGTCGTCACGATGGAGGCCACGATCGCAGCCGTCGCCGACGGATCGGTCAGCAAGGCCGACACCTCCTTCTGGGACACCCTGCCCCAGCAGTGCGACACCTGCTGATTCCGGCATCTCACTGAGCCCCGGCTCGCCGTCCTGCACAGGGCGGCGACCCGGGGTTTCGCACATCCCCCGAAACGCACAAGCAGCCAGAAGTTTCAGAAATATTGACGCGTGCTCATATCACTTCTACCTTCTGATCGCTTCACCGAACCTCTCCCGGCCTTCCCAGTGCACCTCCCACATACCGGTCCCCACCTTGCTTTTGATGGGGCCGTTGTACACCTCGCTCCAACTGATCCGCCGCCATGCGAGGTAGCGCGCCAGCGCAAGTGCGGCGAGGCTCGCACCCACCGCGTTCACCGGCCGCATCACGCGACGCCCGCCTCGACGTCTTCCCGTACGCGGCGGGCCGGCGCGGGTCGGGAGAGACCCGAGCCGGCCCGCCGTACCGGTCTGTCAGCGCACCTTGCGTACCGGCAGGATCGCCAGCGCGCCGCAGAGGCACACCAGTGAGGCCGTGATCAGCAGGATCGCGTAGTTGTGGCCGCCGCCGAGAGAGATGAGCAGCGCTCCGAGTGCGGGAGCGAAGATCTGCGGGGCCGACATCGCGATGTTGAAGATGCCAAGGTCCTTGGAGGGGTTCTCCGGGTCCGGCAGCACGTCGATGACGAGCGCGAGGTCGACGCCGAGGTAGGTGCCGAAGCCCAGGCCCAGGACGATCTCCGCGCAGTAGAACATGGCGACGGTGTCGGACTGGCTGAGGATCAGCATGCCCACACCGAACAACACGGCGGCGATGGCGATGAACGGCTTGCGGCGCCCGAAGCGGTCCGAGAGCCAGCCCGCGGTCTGTGAGGAGGCCATCACCACCAGCCCATAGATGAGGACGCCGGTGGCGAGGGTCTCGGTCGCCTCGGCGGCGGTGAGCCGCATCTCGTGCTGGAGGTAGATGAGACGGAAGGTGGTGAACATCCAGTTGGCGAGCGTCAGCAGGAAGCGGGAGAGCCAGGCCCAAGCGAAGTCCGGATACTGCTTGGGGCTGACCCAGTAGGTGCGCAGGACCGCCTTGACCCCCTCCGGCGATGGCTTCTCCTCCAGCGGCTTGTCCGGCAGGACCAGGATGTAGCCGATCACCAGGAGGATGCCGATGGCGCTGGGAACGAGGAAGAGCAGCAGCATCTGATCGGTGAAGTACTTGGCTATCCAGGTGCCCGTGGTGGGGGCCAGGTTCTGCATGATGCCGAGCATTCCGCTGATCTTGCCGCGCTTGTATTCGGGGACGTTGTCGGCGACGGTCGCGACGAAGGCGGCGAGCGCCGCATTGGCGGACGCGGAGGCGATGACGAAGCCGACGGTGATGACGGCGACGTTGCTCGCCGTCGCAATGATCACCAGTCCGAGAAGCAGGCCCAGCATGCCGAGGGCGAGCCAAGGCCTGCGCCGGCCGAAGCGGCTGGTGGTGCGGTCGCTGAGGCGCCCGAAGAACGGGTTCGCCAGCATCGCGGCGACCGAGCCCGTCGTGGTGACGATGCCGAGCGCTGTGACCTGGTCGTCCTCGGGGACGATCGACTGCACCTTGAGTTGCAGGCTGACCAGGATGGGCGTCAAAAGAGCCAGGAATATGCCGAGCTGGCCTGCTGCCATACCGACCACCAGTCGGGGCCGGGGGTCGGGAATGGCCTGAGCGGTGGCGGCGGACGTGCCGGGCGGGGGCGCGGCGGTGTCGCTGCGGAGGGTTTCGGGGGTGGTCACGGTGAGGGCTACTTCCTTGTAGGCGGGCATGGCGTATGAAGACACGTGGAGGCACGTGGGAGTGGGGAGAAGCGCCAGGGTCGTCGGTGTGACGCGACGCGAGCAGCGCCCTGCGCGCGGCGGCTGAGGCGCGGGGCTCGACCGCCGCGGGCTGCGGCATGGCATCTCGTGGCGGCGGGCAGGCACGGGCCCCGTACGGCCACGTAGGAGCTGTGAGAAAGCTCCGAAGGGCCTCTTACGAGTGGGTGAGGTGGCGGTCTGCACCCACCCGGCGCTGCGGTCCGGTGAGTTCGATGTCAGCGCTCAGCCGGATGTCGCCGCTGGAGGATCCGAGCATGAGGCGGATGGTGCCGGGTTCGACAATGCGCTGTCCGTCGCCCGAGGCGCCCTTGGTGTACGAGGTCTGGTCGGCGTGCACCCTGAAGGTCACCCGGGTCTGCGCGCCGGGTTCGAGGTCGACGACGTCGAAGGCCACCAACTGCTGGGTGGGGCGGGCGACCTGGGCGACCGGGTCGTCGTAGTACAGCTGGACGATTTCCCGGCCTGCGCGCTCCCCCGTGTTGCGCACGAGGCAGGAGACCTCGATGAACCCGTCGGTGGGCACGCGCCCTTCATCGGCGACGTGCAGGTCCTCGTAGCCGAAAGAGGTGTACGAGATACCGTGCCCGAAGGGGTACAGGGGCGTGTTGTCGAGGACGCTGATGCCTTCGCTGTAGCGGCCGAGAGGCGGGTTGAGGTACGTGCCCGGATTGCTCCCGGGGGTGGCCGGGATCTGTACGGGCAGCTTGCCGCTCGGGCTGACCCGGCCCGACAGGACGCGGGCCAGTGCGGGGCCGCCCTCTTCGCCGGGCATGAACGCCTGCACGACGGCGGCACAGCGCTCGGCGAGACCGCCGAGCGCGTAGGGCCGGCCGGAGACGACGAGCAGGACGACCGGGGTGCCGGTGGCGAGCACTTCCTCGACCAGATCCACTTGTACGCCCGGCAGTTTCAGGTCGGGTGCGTCGCAGCCCTCCCCCGAGGTGCCGTTGCCGAACATCCCGGAGCGGTCGCCGACGACGACCAGAGCCAGATCGGCCGAGGCAGCGGCACGGACAGCGGCGGGCAGGCCGGAGCGGTCGTTGCCGCTGACCGTGCAGCCCTGCTCGTAGGTGAAGGTGATGTCCGGCAGTTCGGCGGTGAGCGCCTCGCGCAGGCTGGGCAGGGCCAGTCCCGCCGGATGGCCGGGGTACTTGGGCAGGACGTGATTGGGGAAGGAATAGCAGCCCAGGAAGGTGCCGGAGTCGTCGGCGCCCGGGCCGATCAGGGCGATGGCGGGGGTGCGGGCGCCGTCCAGGGGCAGGGCGGCGCCCTCGTTGGCGAGCAGGACGACGGAGCGTTCGGCGATGGTGCGAGCGAGCGTACGGTTGGCCGGTGGGTCCAGGTCGACGGGGGTGCCGACGCCGGCGTCCGCCTCCGGGGTGTAGTCGGCGTCCAGAAGGCCGAGTTGGAGCTTCTGGTGCAGGACGCGTTCGACGGCTCGGTCCAGGAGCTCGGGGGCGACCTGCCGTTCGTCGAGCTGCTGGGCGAGGGGGTCACCGTAGCAGCGGGTGTTGGGCAGTTCGATGTCCATGCCTGCGGTCAGGGCGAGGCGGGCCGCGTCGGCCTCGGTGGCGGCGACGCGGTGCATGGTGCGCAGGAATGCGATCGACCCGTAGTCGGAGACGACCGTGCCGGTGAATCCCCACTGGTCGCGCAGCACGCCCGTCAGGAGGGACTGGTCTGCGCAGGCAGGGACACCGTCCTGGTCGGTGTAGGTGTTCATCACCGAGCCTACGGCGCCCTCTCTGACAGCCATCTCGAAGGGCGGCAGGATCACATCGGCCATCTCGCGGGCCCCGATGGAGACGGGCGCGTGGTTGCGGGCGCCCCGCGATGCGGCGTGCCCGGCGAAGTGCTTGAGCGTGGCGACGACACCCTGGGACTGCACGCCGCGCACATACGCCGTGCCGATGAGCCCGGTCAGATACGGGTCCTCGCCGAGGGTCTCCTCGACGCGGCCCCAGCGGTAGTCGCGTACGACGTCCAGGACCGGGGCGAGTCCCTGGTGGACGCCCACTGACGCCATGTCGCGGCCGATCGCGGCACCCATCTCCTCGACCAGTCCGGTGTCGAAGGTGGCAGCCCAGGCCAAGGGGGTGGGGTAGACGGTTGCGCCGAAGGCGGCGAAGCCGGTGAGGCACTCCTCGTGGGCGATGGCGGGGATGCCCAGGCGGGTGCCGTCGATGAGGAGCCGCTGCAGGCGGACGAGCTCGGCGCGGCCTTCCTCGGCAGTGAGAGGGCGGGTGCCGTAGGGGCGGGTGAGGTGGCCTATGCCGTGGGCGAGGGCCGCGGACTCGCCCGAGCGGGCGGCGAGGGCCTCCTCGATCGGCGCGACCCGGGCGTCGCCGTTGCCGACGTTGGCCTTCGCCCAGTAGCTGCCCAGCTGGGCGAGCTTCTCGGCCCGTGTCATCTCGGCCATGAGGGCCTTGACCCGCTCGTCAGCATCGAGCGAAGTGTCGTTCCAGGGGTTCATGGGGCTCCTGCTCCCGCCTGCAAACCTGTGGCGCCACGTGGGACTCGGGCTCCGCCGACAGATAAGTTCACGTCGTTGACAAAAAGATGCATGAAGCATGCATAAGAGGAAAGAGCCAGGTCAAGAGGTTCTGCGCACCGTCTTCAGCGATCTGGAGGGCTCGTTCCGGGCATGCCGAGTGGGGCGGCCGCGCCCCTTGCCGTGACCCCTCTCGGGGTCGTGGGCAGCCGCTTCGGATTTTATATATGATCTATGATCTCGGGATCCGTCAGTATTCCGCTCGCTGTTGCGGCCGCGCCCGGTGAGATCTGGGCCATCACCTCCGGCCGTCCCTACTTCGACGATGCGAGCCTGCAGCCGCCTGGAAGGCCTGCGTGGCACGTGAGATGAGCCACGTTGACAGGCTCCCCGATCATAGATCATATAGAAAATAGAGAAAGGGAGCCGATGATGACTCACACCGCAGAGACCTGGCCGATCGCCGCCGCCCTCCTGCAGTTTCCGAACACCGGACCTGATGGTGTCTCCACCCAGGACCAGACGGCGGAACAGTGGGCGAGACCCTGCAGGAGGTCGTGGACGCCGGGTTCACCGAGGTGGACCTGACCGACGGTTGGCTGCGTCCCGGCGACCTCGCCCCGACCCGCCTCGAGGAACTGCGCGCCACGCTCGCGAAGGTCGGCCTGACCGCCCCCGCCATCTCGGCGATCCGCCGCAGCGTCATCGACCCCGTCGACGGCGACGACAACCTCGCCTACTCGCACCGCACCATCGACGCGGCCGCCGCGCTCGGCGTGCCGCTCGTCTCCGTCGGCCTGCACCGGCCCCTCACACCCGAGCAGCAGTCCGTGCTCTGGTTCTGGACGGTGCCGGGGCCGAAGGACCCGGTCGGGGACAAGGAGATGTGGCACAAGGCCGTGACCCGGCTGCGCGAACTCGCCGACCACGCCGCCTCGGTGGGTGTGGAGCTGTCGCTGGAGATGTACGAGGACACCTACCTCGGCACCGCGGACTCGGCCGTCGCCCTGCTCGCCGACATCGACCGGGACAACGTCGGCCTCAACCCGGACCTGGGCAACCTCATCCGTATGCAGCGCTCCATCGAGTCATGGGAGTCGATGGTCACCAAGACGCTGCCGCACGCCAACTACTGGCACGTGAAGAACTACTACCGCGTCGAGGACCCCGCCAAGGGCATCATCCTGACGTCCCCGGCCCCCATGGAGTCCGGGTTCGTCAGCTACCGCCAGGCCGTGAAGATCGCCCTTGCGTACGGCTTCAACGGCGCTTTCTGCGTGGAGCACTACGGCGGCGACGGCCTCAGTGTGTCCGCCGCGAACCGCGAGTACCTGCGGCGCATCCTGCCCGAGCGCCCCTCGGCCTGAGCCCGGCCTGGCCCCGACCCCGGCCTGACCGTCCTGTCGCCGGTGCGCCCGGTACGTCCGGCACTTCCGGCGCGTCCGGCACGTAGCCGCCCGTACCGGCGACAGGCCTCGGCCTGCCTGCCTTGTCCCGCCCGAGGCGCACCGACGCCGTCTCCGCCCCTCCCCACAAGGAAGTACGTCATGACCAGGCTGTTCGCCGACCCCTCCCGATTCAGCGAGGACCAGCTACGCGGATTCGCCGCCGCCTACTCGGAGCACGTCACCCGTGTGCCCGGCGGCGTCGTACGCACCAGGCCGCTGCGGCCGGGACAGGTCGCCGTCGTCGTCGGCGGGGGCTCGGGGCACTATCCGGCGTTCAGTGGGCTCGTGGGCAGCGGACTCGCCGCCGGCGCGGTCGTCGGCAACATCTTCACCTCGCCCTCCAGCCGGCAGGCGGAGTCGGTGGCGCGGGCCGCGGACGCGGGTGGCGGAGTCCTCTACTGCTTCGGCAACTATGCGGGCGACCGCATGAACTTCGGCATGGCGCAGGCCCGGCTTCGCGACGCGGGCATAGACACCCGTACGGTCCTGGTCACCGACGACGTGGCCAGCGCCCCCGCCGAGCGGAGCGGCGAACGGCGCGGCATCGCGGGCGACTTCACGGTCTTCAAGGTGGCCGGTGCGGCGGCCGAAGAGGGCCTCGGTCTGGACGCCGTCGAGGCCGCGGCCCGGCACGCGAACGCCGCCACGTACTCCTTCGGCATCGCCTTCGCCGGCTGCACCATGCCCGGCGCCGACGCCCCGCTGTTCACCGTGCCCGACGGCAAGATGGCCATCGGCCTCGGCATCCACGGCGAACCGGGCGTCGAGGACGCCGACATGGCCGACGCCCCGGCCATCGCCCGCATCCTGGTGGACCGTCTGCTCGCCGAGCGCCCGGCGACGGCCGGCACACGCGTCGCCGCGATCCTCAACGGGCTCGGCGCCACGAAGTACGAGGAGCTGTTCCTGCTGTGGGGCCATGTCGCGGAGGCGCTCGCCGCCGCCGGGCTCACCGTCGTACGGCCCGAGGTCGGCGAACTCGTCACCAGCCTCGACATGGCCGCCTGTTCGCTGACCCTGATGTGGCTCGACGAGGACCTGGAGCGCTGGTGGTGCGCGCCCGCCGACGCCCCCGGCTTCCGGCGCCTGCCGCTGCCCGAGGCCCCGGCCCAGCCACGCGCGCTGCCCGAGGCGGTGCTCGAGGCGCAGGTCGCCGCGGGGGACGAGTCCTCGCGCGGCGCCGCGGCCACGGTCCTCGCCGCCCTGCGCGCCCTGCAGGCCGCTCTGCACGACGCAGCCGCGGAGCTCGGCCGGATCGACGCGGTCGCCGGCGACGGCGATCACGGGCGCGGCATGACCAAGGGCGTCGACGCCGCCGTGCGCGCAGCCGAGAGGGCAGGCTCCCGGGGAGCGGGCGCCCGTTCCCTGCTCAGCGCCGCCGCCGACGCCTGGGCCGACGAGGCCGGCGGCACCTCCGGGGTGCTGTGGGGCGTGGGCCTGCGCGCCCTCGCCCAGGAACTCGGCGACACCGGGCCCGTCGACGGGGTGCGCGTGGCGGCCGGCGCCCGCGCCGCCCTCGACGCCGTCACCTCCCTCGGCGGTGCCAAGCCGGGCGACAAGACCCTCGTGGACGCCCTCGCGCCGCTCGTCGACGCCTTCACCGCAGGCGTCGGGCGCCGAGAGGACCCGGTGGCCGCCTTCGAGCTGGCCTCCGCCGAGGCGAGCGCCGCGGCCGAGTCGACCGCCGCGCTCACCCCGCGCCTGGGCCGTGCCCGGCCACTGGCCGAACGCAGTGTCGGCACGCCCGACGCCGGTGCCCTCTCGCTGGCCCTGTGCGCACGCACCGTCGCCGGGCTGTTCGCGAAGTAGCGGCTCCACGACGAAGCAGCGGCCCGGTGAACGCCGCACTCCCACACCCCGATCCCGCACCCCGGGACCAAGAACAGGAACAGGAACCGACGATGGGTCACTCCGACCAGAACGCCCCTGCCCCGCTGCGCATCGTCATCGGCAGCGACGACGCCGGTTACGCGTACAAGGAAGCCCTCAAGGCCGATCTGGAGGCCGACCCGCGCGTCGCCTCCGTCAAGGATGTCGGGGTCGGCGAGGACGAGCACACCGCCTACCCGCACATCGGCGTCGCGGCAGCGCGGCTCGTGGCCGAGGGCAGCGCGGACCGCGCGCTGCTGTTCTGCGGCACCGGCCTCGGCGTCGCCATCAGCGCCAACAAGGTGCGCGGCGTCCGCGCCGTGACCGCCCACGACAGCTTCTCCGTCGAGCGCGCCGTGCTCAGCAACAACGCTCAGGTGCTCACCATGGGCCAGCGCGTGATCGGTCTCGAACTGGCCCGCCGTCTGGTCGGCGAGTGGCTCGGCTACCGCTTCGACGCCTCGTCACCCTCCGGCGAGAAGGTTCAGGCCCTCGACGCCTACGACACCGGCGCCGCCGAAGAGGCCGACGAGGTGACGTCCGGCTGCTGAGGGCCGAGCCCGTGCGCTCGCCGGCCCGGCCTCGCCCGCAGGGCCGCAGGGCTCAGGGCTCAGGGCCGACTTGTCCGCCGACGCGCCTACGACACGCGCCTCCGACGCCTCTTACAACGACGTAAGGAACACCCCCCAAGCATGTCCCCGATCGCATCGCCACTGGCCACCACGCCACTGGCCGCCGCGCCCTGGACCGGGCACGACACACTGCTCATAGTCATGGTGGCCGTCGCCATCGCCGTGATCATCTCCCTCATCGCGCTCTTCGACTTCCATCCCTTCATCGCCCTGATCGGCGGGGCCCTCGTCCTGGGCGTCGGCTCGGGCACCGAACTGGCCAAGGTCGTCGAGTCGTTCAGCAGCGGCATGGGAGCGACCCTCGGCTCCACCGGCGCGCTGATCGCCCTCGGCGCGATCCTCGGCAAACTCCTCGCCGACTCCGGTGGCGTCGACCGCATCGTCGAGTCCATCGGCTCACGCTCAGGGCCCCGCCTGCTGCCCTGGTCCATGGCGCTGATCGCCGCGATCATCGGCCTGCCGATGTTCTTCGAGGTCGGCCTCGTGCTGCTGATCCCGATCATCGTGGTCATGGCCAAGCGCACCCGCACCCCGCTGGTCCTGCTGGCCGTCCCGGCCCTGGCCGGACTCGGCACCCTGCATGCGTTCGTGCCGCCGCACCCCGGGCCGCTCGTCGCGGTCAGCGCGCTGAAGGCCGACATCGGGATCACGCTCGGGCTCGGCATCATCGCGGCGATCCCCACAGTGATCATCGCGGGCCCGCTGTACGCGAGGTTCATCTCCCGTCACGTGCGCACCGAGGCCCCCGCCGAGCTGGTGGAGTCGCTGATGACCGCTTCCGAGGGGGCGAAGGGTTCGGGAGCCCGCACGCCCGGCTTCGGGGTCTCCGTCGGCGCGATCGGGCTGCCGGTCGTCCTGATGCTCGCCAAGTCGATCGCCGACATCGCCTTCCCGGGCGACGCCTGGTACAACCACGTGCTGGACTTCCTGGGCACACCACTCGTGGCGATGTTCATCGCCGTGCTCGTCGCCATGACCGTCTTCGGCTGGGGCCTCGGCCGCAGCCGGGCCGAGGTCCGCACCATTGTCACCGCGGGCCTGCCCGCCGTCGCCGGCATCCTCCTGATCGTCGGCGCGGGCGGCGGCTTCAAGCAGCTGATCGTGGACACCGGCGTCGCGGACGCCATCGGCAAGGCCGCGGCCGAGGCGCACATGCCGATCCTGGTACTCGGCTGGCTGCTCGCCGTCCTGATCCGCCTGGCCACCGGCTCGGCCACCGTGGCCACCACCGCCGCCGCGGGCATCATGGCGCCCATGGTGGCGGGCACCCCGCCGGTGGAGGCCTCCCTCATCGCACTGGCCATCGGCGCCGGCTCGCTGTTCTTCTCGCACGTCAACGACGCCGGGTTCTGGCTGTCGAAGGAGTACTTCGGCATGAGCGTCGCCCAGAACATCAAGACCTGGTCCGTGCTCTCGACGATCGTCGCAGTGATGGGCCTCGTGATGTCCCTCCTCATGTACGCCGTCTTCGTCTGACGCCCTGTAGCCGTCCTCGTCTGCCGCCCTGTACGCCGTCCTCGTCTGACGCCGTCGCCCTTCGTCTGGACGCCGTCGCCGCGACCCCGCCCCCAGGGCCGCCGCCGTTCCGCGCCAGACGTACCGAGAAACTGTTCCCACGGCCGGCCCCACCCGGCCGCAGCACACGGAAGAAGCACTTCATGTCCACTGATGACACCACCACCGCCCCCGTCACCGCGGTCCTCGGCCTCGGCGCCATGGGCCTGCCCATGGCGACCCGCCTGGCCGGCGCCTTTCCGGCCCGCGCCTTCGACGTCTTCGAGGAGCGCCGCACCCTCGCCGCCGCGGCCGGTGCCACCCCCGCCGCGACGCCCGCCGAGGCAGCGGACGGTGCCGACGTCGTCGTCATCGCCGTACGCGATCAGGATCAGCTGGAGTCCTGCCTGTTCGGCGGCGGCCCCGTCGAGAAGGGCGCCGCGGGCGTGCTGCGCGAGGGCGCGGTCGTCGTCGTCACCTCCACCGTGGGCGTCGATGGCGTCCAGGCCGTGGCCACGCGACTCGCGGAGCGGGGCGTGCGCCTGGTCGACGCCCCCGTCAGCGGCGGCGCCGTGCGGGCTGGCACCGGCGACCTGCTGATCATGGTCGGCGCCGACGACACCGCCCTCGAGGCCGCCCGGCCCATCCTGGACCGGCTCGCCTCGACCCTGCACATCGTCGGTCCGCGGACCGGTGACGGCCAGATCATGAAGACCGTCAACCAGCTGCTGTGCGGCATCCACACCGCGGCCGCCGCGGAGTCCCTCGCACTGGCCCGCGCGCTGGGCATCGACCTGGACCGCGCGGTCGACGTCCTCGGCCAGGGCGCCGCCGCGTCGTTCATGCTCGCCGACCGCGGACCGCGCATGGTCCAGCAGTACCAGGCCGCGGAGGACGGCACCGGCGGCCCCGAGCTGCGGTCCCGGCTCGATATCATCCGTAAGGACATGAACATCGTGGTGTCCCTCGCCAAGAAGGCGGGCGTGGCCACCTCGGTCGCCGCCGCGGCCGATCAGCTCTACCAGCTCGCCATGAGCCAGGGCCTGGGCGCGCAGGACGACTCGGCGCTCGTTACGCTGCTGTCGCCGCGCACCGCGGGCTGAGACGGCGCCGGGGGTCCACAGGCCAGAACCGGCCTCTCCCCCGGCTACGCTGAGGCCCGGCACACGGGGCGTCGGCGGGGACGACAGGGCCCGTGCAGCACGGGCCGTATCAGAAAGAGGCGACGATGGGAGCAGTCGGCAGGCAGGTGCGCCCGGCCGGGCTCGGCAGGACCGTCCTGATGGACGAGGCGTACGAGGCCCTGCTGGCCCTCATCCTCGACGAGGGCCTGGAGCCGGGTACACCTCTGCGCATCGACACCATCGCGAAGGACTGGGGAGTCTCGCCGACGCCGCTGCGGGAGGCGCTGGCCAAGCTGGAGAACACCGGCCTCGTCCAGCGCGTACCGCACCGTGGCTACACGGTGGCGCCGCTTCTCGACGACAGCGGGTTCCGTGAACTGATGGCGGCCCGGCTGCTCATCGAGCCGTACAGCGCACGCCAGGCATGCGAGCGGGACGCGGCCGGCACGGCACGGGTCCTGGCCGAGCGCCACCGGGAGATGATGGCGGCGGCGGCCCAGCGGGAGGCGGACGACTTCCGCGCCTACCTGCAGGCCGACTCCGCCTTCCACGCCGCCATCGCCCAGGCCGCGGGCAACCGTTTCCTCGCCGCGGCCATCGATCCGCTGGGAGCCCACGTCCAGCGGTTCCGCCGCTTCACCGGCGGCCGCATCACCGACACCGAGGAGGCGCTCGCCGAACACGCCGCGGTGCTGCGGGCGTTCGAGGCGAGGGACGCGGCGGCCTGTGAAGCGGCGATGCGCACGCATCTGGAAGGCGTGGCCCACCGGGCGTTCGGCCACTGACGTGTCTCGGCACGTCGGGGTTGTGCTCTATGGTCTGGAGCCGGTCGATCATGGCGGTGGCGAGTGCGCGTGCGTCGACCGACTGGCCGAAGTTCTCTGAAATCAGGGGCCGTTGGGGAAAGAATAGGAGTGTGCTGGATTCAGAGGACCACGCGACAGTCGAGCTGCGAGGGGCGGACGCACAACTCACGGCGATGATCGAGGCTCTACGCGCACGGGGCTTCAGCCTGGTGCGCAGGAACGTCTACCGGGACGAGAGCGGCGACGGGACCGGTGACATGGGGTGGTTGTGGCTACGTGCCGATCCGCCTTTGTACCCGGAGGAGCCGCACGACTGCGTCGTTCGTTACAGCGAAGCCGACGACAACTGGCAGATCTCGTTGCCAGGAGGACGCGGCCGACAGGTCTCCGGAAGCGGCGATACCTCCGCAGTTGCCGTGCTGATCGCCGCTGAAATTCCTCGGCCTCCGGAGCTTTCCGCCCGGAGCGGGGCCATCGAGGTCCCGGCCGTACGCGACGTGACCGAGTGGGTGGCAATGATCCTGGGCAGTGCCGCCACTTCGGTGGTCCTTCCCTTCGTGCAGGCCCTTGTGGGGAAGTCCGCCGAGGAGGCCTACACCAGTTTGCGCGACCGATTGCGGCGACGCTCCCCAAGCGGAAGCGGTGAACCAACTTCCGTGGCCGATCCCTCGACGCCCGCCGCCTCCGAGTACCTCAGCGTGATTGATCCCGAGTCGGATCTGCACCTCGTGGTGCCGGACCCCATCCCCGCGAAGGCCCTGCGCCACCTGGCCGCCATGGATCAGACCGAACTCCACGGCCGCACGCTCGTCTGGGACGAAAGCCGAGAGGAGTGGCTTCGATGCCGGAGGGCCTGACCCCGGGAAGCCCCGGTGCAAACCCGGTACTCCGCCGGATCTCGACCTACTCCACCAGCCGGGACCCCCATGTCCTGCTGGAGATCGAGGCAGAGCAGGAGGCCGCTGGTTGTCTGGAAGCCGCCGTACGCGGCGTGCTCCGGAACATGCAGCTGGACGTGCAGCCGCATCTGCGTCTCCTCGAACAGGTCGGCTGGCTGTTCTGGCTGCGCACCGCGGCGGACTCGCAGCACAACCCGCGGCACGACCGGGACCTGCGGCTGATGCTCACGCTGTTCGCCCCGCTGCGGGACGCCGAGCCGGAGTCCGTCCCGGGAACCGTACGCCGCGTCATTCCGCCCGCTCCCCAGCCGGGTGCACCCCAAGTCCGGGGCTGGGGCGACTTCGCGGGCTTCCTCCTGCAGGAAGCCGGACCGCATGACCGGACGGCCCAGCTCGCTGCTGCCGCAGTGCTGCAACTCGGCATGGTCATGGCCGAGATCGACGCAGAACGCGCCCGAGCTACCAGTAACTTGGTGCACGTCCTGACCCTGCTGCATGAGCACCACGCCGTTCCGGACACCATGACAGCCGCAGTCAGCCTGGCCCGGCGACTGTTCTCGGAATCCTCCGACGGAACCCCCGAGCAGGCCCAGTACCTGGCGCGGCTGTGCGACGCTCTGCGCGTGGCCTACGAGACCCGGCACACCCCGGATGCGCTGGCCGAACTCATCGGCTTGACCCGCAAGGCTCTGGAGAGCCTGCCGGGCAACCATCCGGATCGGCCCGACCACATCACCAACCTCGCCGGCCTGCTGCACCTCCGGTACCAGGAAACAAGCGACACCGAGTCCCTGCGCGAAGCGGTAGCCCTGAGCAGATCCCTGATCGCAGCACTGCCGCCAGGGCATCCGGCTGTCAGCCGAGAACTCAACAACCTCGCCTTCCATCTCGAGACGCTGTCCGAGCTCGACGGCGGGCTCACCGATACCGCGGCGCTGAACGAGATCATCGACCTCGGCCGCACCGCACTCGCCCCGACGAGGGGCCCAGAACCCCCACTGGAACTGCGCATCGCTCTGACGGCCAACCTCAGCCGCTGGCTGAGGCTGCGCGCCCAGCTCACCCCATCCGAGGACAAGGCGGCCGGCGACACCGACGAGGCTCTGCGACTCGCCCGACAGGCATACGACAGTTCCGCCGGCCATCCGACCGGAGTCGTACTGGAGGCACTCGCTACCGCCCTGTCCGACCTCTACGCCCGCTCTGGGGACCGCGAGGCCCTCGACGAGGCGGTGACCATCCTGCGGAAGGCCGTCAACACGGCAGACACCCCGTTCCGGCAGGCAATGCGGCGCTTCATGCTCGGCGCCAGGCTCAACAACCGGTACCTGGATCTCGGCGACCCTGCGGACGCACGCGAAGCGGCACAGATGTTGCGCGAAGTGGCCGGCTCCTCCGCTGCCTCGGTCCGCCACCGTCTGGAAGGCGCGTGGAACGCAGGCAAGCTGGCACTCGCCCTCGACGCCCCTGCCACTGCTGCCGAGGACCTGACTCTCGCTGTCCGTCTCCTCCCGGAGCTCATCGCACAGCAGTGGCAGGACGCCGACCGGGCACGCCGCCTCTCAGCCTTCGCGCCGCTCCCGACGGTGTCCGCTGCGTGCCTGATATCCACGGGCCGTCCCGAACGGGCACTGGAGCTCTTGGAACAGGGGCGCGGGCTGATCCATGGAGAGTCAGCAGCCATCGCGGTGGACTTGGAACGGCTGCGTGCCCAGTCTCCCGACCTGGCGACCGCACTTGAAAACCTGCCGGGCGAATGGCAGGCCGCACCGGACGCCGACCGAAGGCATCAACTGGCCGAGAAGCGGCAACGGCTGATAAGCGAGATCCGGCGGGTACCAGGATTCGAAGAGTTCCTCCAGCCGCCGCGCCTCGAAGAGATCCTCGCAGCGTGCAAGGCAGGCCCGGTGGTGGTGCCCATCGCCGGCCCGGACGGCGACCGCTCCCACGCACTGATCGTGACGGAGAACGGTGTCCGTTGTCTCCCTCTGCCCCGGCTCACCAAAGACACCGTCAGAGCACTCGGCACCAGCATCCTGACCGGATCGGAACTCGCACTGGACACCGACCGCTCCCCAAGCGAGCGGGTTCTCGCCGAACATGAACTGCGGTCCGGCCTGGCACTTCTCTGGGACGCCGTAGTCGGCCCCGTCCTCAATGCCGTACGAGACCTCCCTCGCAGCGGCGCGGACGACCCAGCCGGCCCACCTCGACTGTGGTGGTGTCCCACCGGTTTCCTCGCCTACTTCCCCCTGCACATGGCAGAGCACCCCGAGGAAGGCTCCGCCTTCGACCTGGTGACGTCCTCCTACACCCCTACGGTTCACGCACTCGGCCGGTCGCGCCCGTGGCGGGCGAGCGCCGGGAACCGGCCGCTGGTGGTCGCAGTACCGCACGCTCCAGGAGTTCCCGATCTCCCAGGTGCCGACGAGGAAGCCGCCGTGCTCGTCGGCATGCTGCCAGGCACCCGCCTCCTCCGCGGACAGGCCGCTACGCGCAAGCGCCTGATGGCGGAACTCCAGAACCACGACATCATCCACATCGCCAGCCATGCCGGTTACGACGCCGACCGCCAGTACGAAGGCCACCTCGTCCTGCACGACGGCAGGCTGCACGTCAGCGACATCGCGACCGCCCGCGCCGGACAGGGAGGTCTGGCCTTTCTGTCCGCCTGCGGTACTGCCCGCAGCCGCCTCGATGTCCCCGACGAGTCGCTGAACCTGCTGTCTGCCTTCCAACTGGCCGGCTACAGCCACCTGGTGGGAAGTCTCTGGCCCGTGACGGACCAGGCCAGCGTCCGCTTGGCGGAAGCCTTCTACCAGTATCTGACCACTCACCAGAGCACTGGTGCCGCTCACGCGCTCCACCACGCGGTATCTCAGCTCCGAGCCCGCCATCCCGACCGCCCCTCCCTCTGGGCGTCCCACGTACATATCGGCCCATGAACCACGCCGCCGGCTCGTGGTGAACGAACAGGTGCTTTCCGTCCGCTGGGATTCGAGGAAGTTCGTCCCGCTGTCATGAGCTAAAGCGAACGCAGCCGCATCAAGATCCGCGTCCGGGCGGCCAGTCCTCGCAAGCGCAGTTGGATGCCGGAGGCCCGCATGGCATCGCGACGCGACATGACCGCCGACTCCGGCTCCATGGTGGACCGAGCGTCGCGAGAACTATCGTCATCGAGCGTGTACACGACGACAGGTCGCAGCTCCAGGCTGTTGGTCACGTGGTTGGTCACGCCACAGCCCTGGAAAGCGAGAAACCCCTGATCAACAGGGGTTTCAGTTGGTGTCCGAGGGGGGACTTGAACCCCCACGCCCGATAAAGGGCACTAGCACCTCAAGCTAGCGCGTCTGCCATTCCGCCACCCGGACTAGGTGTCTGTCGTTCGCGTGGTGTTCCCCGCGGCGACATGGACAACAATACCAAGGTTTCGGAGTGCCCTTCACCTGCGTATCGATGCAGTGAGCTCGCGATTCACCCATCGCTCGGATCCCGCCTCGGGCTCTCACAGTGAGTGATGTGACGGTTACGAACGCCGTCTGGAGTGGGGCCTTCCACACCGTGACGGCATTACGCCGTCACGGCACAACGTGATCAGCTCGGGACGTCTCAGGCCGTCACGGCATCAGGTGGTACTCGGGGAAGTTCCCCGGCAGCCTCTCCTCCCCCGGTCCCCCCGTCACCGCCCGCACCAGCAGCTCGCCGCCCACGAAGGCGCCCCGCCAGGACGCGCCGAAGCCGCCGAACAGCTCCTCGCGGTCACCGCGCGAGCGCGGCTTGCCCTGGCCGATCTTGAAGGCGCGGATCTGCGGGGCCAGCCGCTCGTATGTCGCCGGGTCGTCGGTCGACAGGGTGGCGACCAGCGCACCGTTCGACGCATTCATCGCCGCCAGCAGCTCGGCCTCGGTGTCGACCAGGACGATGGTGTCGACCGGGCCGAAGGGCTCCGCGTGGTGCAGCGGAGAGGACGGCGGCGGGCCGAGCAGGGTCACCGGCGGGACGTACGCGGAGGTGTCCTGGCCGGGGAGGAAGCGCCCGTCCGCGAGCGAGCCCCGATGCAGCGGCACCGCTCCCCGGTCGATGGCCTCGGTGACCTGGTCGGTCAGTTCCTTCGCCTTCGCGGCGTTGATCAGCGGCCCGAAGTCCAGCTCGGGGAACGGGTCACCGGGCTGCTCCACCGCGAGCGGGTGGCCGATGCGAATCGTGCGGACGGCCGGCAGGTACGCGGCGAGGAACTCGTCGAACAGGCTCCGCTGCACGACGAAGCGCGGGTACGCCGTACAGCGCTGCTTGCCGTAGTCGAAGAGCTTCGGGATGACGGCCGACAGCTTGTCCCAGTCGCTGTAGTTCCAGATGCCCCAGGTATTGAGTCCTTCCTGTTCAAGGATGTGCCGCTTGCCGAGGTCGGCGACGGCTGTGGCCACCGCGGCGCCGGTGTCGCGGCCGCCGACGAAGGAGACGCAGCCGATCTCCGGTGCGCGCACCAGCGCTTCGGAGAGCTCGCCTCCGCTGCCGCTCACGAGGGTGACGGGAATCCCTTCGCGGGCGGCGAGCGCGCAGGCCAGGGTGAGGCAGGAGACGCCGCCGTCGGTCGGGGTCTTGGCGATGACCGCGTTGCCCGCCAGTGCCTGTACCAGCATTGCGTGAACGAGCACGGACATCGGGTAGTTCCAGCTCGCGATGTTGGAGACCGGGCCGTCCAGCGGGGCCCGGCCTTGGAGCATCGGTTCGATGCCGTCGACGTACCAGCGGACGCCGTCGATCGCACGGTCGACGTCGGCCTGCGCGAGCCGCCACGGCTTGCCGATCTCCCAGACGAGGAGCAGGGCGAGCAGTTCGCGGTGCCGGGTGAGGGCGTCGAGGGTGGCGGCGACACGGGCGCGCCGCTCGTCGAGCGCGATGTGCCGCCAGGCACGGTGCTGGTCGAGCGAAGCCCGCACGGCCTGCCCCGCCGTCGCCGCGTCGAGGCGCGGCGGGCCCGCGATAGGGCTCCCGTCGACGGGGCTGGTGGCGGGCAGCGGCCGGCCGTCCGCCTGCCAGGCGGCGCCCCAGAGGTTGAGGACACGGTCGTCCCGGAAGGCCTCAGGGGCGACGGCCAGGCAACGCTGCCAGGCGTCGTCCCAGGACGTTCGGGACTTGAGGGTGAGGGTGTCGGGGGTGAGGGTGGGTGCCATTCGGTTTCTCCGCTCACGGTGCACAGTCGGGGCGGTGGCATGGCTCATACGGGCGTCTCCTGCGGAGCCACGTACGTATCGGTGACGGTGGTGACGTGACATGGACCCTGGCAGGGGCCATGCCTCAACTATGAGTGACGTCACGCTCACTTTCCGGTTCCGGCTCAGCGCTCGGTATCGACCGGCTCAGTGCTCGGTGTCGACCCGCTCAGCGCTCGGAGTCGAGTCGCGCGAGCACCAGTCGCGCCGTCTCGGTCGGCGTACTGCCCACTGCGACCCCGGCCGCCTCGAGCGCCTCCTTCTTCGCCTGGGCGGTGCCGGAGGAACCGGAGACGATCGCTCCCGCGTGCCCCATCGTCTTGCCTTCCGGTGCGGTGAAACCGGCGATGTACGCGACGACGGGTTTGGTGACGTGGTCGCGTACGTACGCGGCCGCCCGCTCTTCCGCGTCGCCGCCGATCTCGCCGATCAGCACGATGAGGTCCGTGTCGGGGTCGTCCTGGAACGCGGCCAGGCAGTCGATGTGCGTGGTGCCGATGACGGGGTCTCCGCCGATGCCGACGCACGTGGAGAAGCCGATGTCACGGAGCTCGTACATCAGCTGGTAGGTGAGCGTGCCGGACTTGGACACCAGTCCGATCCGGCCGGGTTTGGTGATGTCGGCGGGGATGATGCCCGCGTTGGATTGCCCGGGAGTGATCAGGCCCGGGCAGTTGGGGCCGATGATGCGTGTCCCACGCGCGCGTGCGTACGCGTGGAACGCCACGGCGTCGTGGACGGGGATGCCCTCGGTGATGACGACGGCGAGTCCGATGCCGGCGTCGGCGGCCTCGATGACGGCCGCCTTGGCGAACGCGGGCGGTACGAAGACGACGGTGACGTCGGCGCCAGTCGCCTCGATGCCTTCGCGTACCGATCCGAAGACGGGGACGGCCCGGTCGTCGAAATCGACCGTGCGGCCCGCCTTGCGCGGGTTGACGCCGCCGACGACGTTCGTGCCGGCCTGCAGCATCCGGCGGGTGTGCTTCATGCCCTCGGCCCCGGTCATGCCCTGGACGAGGACCTTGCTCTCCTGGGTCAGGTAGATCGCCATGTCTCGTCTCCTTCAGCTGCCCGAGATGCTTGCGGTGCCTGCGACGCCTGCGCTCCCTGCGGTGGCGTTGGCGAGGGCGGCGGCGCGGCGTGCGGCGCCGTCCATGGTGGTGGCCTGCTGGACGAGCGGGTGGGCGCGCCCGTCGAGGATGGCCCGTCCACGGACGGCGTTGTTGCCGTCGAGGCGTACGACCAGAGGCTTCGTCAGGTGCACGCTGTCCAGCGCCTGGACGATGCCGTCGGCGACCGCGTCGCACGCGGTGATTCCGCCGAAGACGTTGACGAACACCGACTTCACGGCCGGGTCGGACAGGATCACGGACAGTCCGTCGGCCATGACCTGCGCCGACGCGCCGCCGCCGATGTCGAGGAAGTTGGCGGGCCGTGCACTGCAGCCGGCGACGACGTCGAGGGTCGACATGACGAGCCCCGCGCCGTTGCCGATGATGCCGACCTCCCCGTCGAGCTTGACGTAGTTGAGGCCCTTCGCGGCGGCCGCGGCCTCGAGCGGGTCCTCGTCGTGTTCCGTCGGCTCGGAGCCCCATCGCGACTGACGGAAGCGGGCGTTGTCGTCGAGGGTGACCTTGCCGTCCAGAGCGAGGATCTGGCCTTGTGCGGTCCGGACGAGGGGGTTGACCTCGACGAGGAGTGCGTCCTCTCGGGTCAGCACCTGCCAGAGCCTGACCAGGACGTCCACCGTCTGCGGTGGCAGTCCCCCGGCTTCGGCGATCTGCGCGGCCTTCGCCGTGGTGACGCCCTCGGCCGGGTCGATCGGGATGCGCGCCACGGCCTCGGGCCGGGTTGCGGCGACCTCCTCGATCTCCATGCCGCCCTCGGCGGAGGCGATCGCGAGGAAGCTTCCGCTCGCGCGGTCGAGTACGTATGAGACGTAGAACTCGCCGTCAATGTCGACCGGTTGGGCCAGCATCACCTTGTGCACGGTGTGGCCCTTGATGTCCATGCCGAGGATCTGGCGTGCCGTCAGTTCGGCGGCGGCCGGGTCGGCCGCTAGCTTCACGCCGCCCGCCTTGCCGCGGCCGCCCGTCTTCACCTGGGCCTTGACGACGACGCGGCCGCCGAGGCGGCGCGCGCTCTCACGTGCCCCTGTGGGCGAGTCCGTGACCTCGGCCTTCGGCACCAAGATGCCGTATTCCTCGAAGAGTTCCCTTGCCTGATGCTCGTACAGATCCATCTCGGCTCCTGACTGCCGTGGCCTTTCGGGCAGCAACGACTGCTGCCCGTCATGGCCCCCGACTGGTCCTCGGCTGGTCCGTGAAAAGTGCCGCACGCCCCCTGGACACCACCCACCGGATGCGGGATAACAAGCTTCATACAGTATTCGTAGACTGTATGCAATCTATCGCAACGGCACTCAACCGCACCCAGGAGCAGCGCATCCGTTCTCCCAACTCCCCTACGAAGGGACAGGACTTCGCCATGCCCGACGACAACAGCCAGAACCTCATCTCCGGTGGGCACCTGGTCGCCAAGGCACTCAAGGCAGAGGGAGTGGAGGTCATCTACACACTCTGCGGCGGCCACATCATCGACATCTACGACGGCTGCGTGGACGAAGGCATAGAGGTCGTCGACGTACGTCACGAACAGGTGGCCGCCCATGCCGCCGACGGTTACGCGCGCATCACCGGGAAGCCCGGCTGCGCCGTCGTCACCGCCGGGCCCGGCACGACGGACGCCGTCACCGGTGTCGCCAACGCCTTCCGCGCGGAGTCCCCCATGCTGCTCATCGGCGGCCAAGGGGCGCACACGCAGCACAAGATGGGGTCGCTGCAGGACCTCCCGCACGTCGACATGATGACGCCCATCACGAAGTTCGCCGCGACCGTGCCGGACACGGCGCGCGCGGCCGACATGGTGTCCATGGCCTTCCGCGAGTGCTACCACGGCGCTCCGGGCCCGTCCTTCCTGGAGATCCCGCGCGATGTGCTCGACGCCAAGGTGCCGGTGGAGAAGGCCCGGATCCCCAAGGCCGGGCACTACCGGGCCTCGACCCGCTCGGCCGGCGACCCCGAGGCCATCGAGAAGCTCGCCGATCTGCTGGTGCACGCCGAGAAGCCGGCCATCCTGATCGGCAGCCAGGTGTGGACCACCCGCGGGACCGAGGCCGCCATCGAACTCGTACGGACCCTCAACATCCCGGCCTATATGAACGGCGCGGGCCGCGGCACCCTGCCGCCCGGCGACCCGCACCACTTCCAGCTGTCCCGCCGGTACGCCTTCACCAACGCCGATGTCATCGTCATCGTCGGCACCCCGTTCGACTTCCGGATGGGGTACGGCAAGCGCCTCTCCCCCACCGCGACCGTCGTACAGATCGACCTCGACTACCGCACGGTCGGCAAGAACCGGGACATCGACCTGGGGATCGTGGGTGACGCGGGGCTGATCCTGAAGTCGGTGACGGAGGCCGCCTCGGGCCGCATCAACGGAGGGGGGTCCAAGCGCAAGGAGTGGATGGACGAGCTGCGGGCCGCCGAACAGACGGCGATCGAGAAGCGCCTGCCGAGCCTCAAGTCAGACGCCTCACCCATCCACCCGTACCGCCTGGTCAGCGAGATCAACGACTTCCTCACCGAGGACTCGATCTACATCGGCGACGGCGGCGACATCGTCACCTTCTCCGGGCAGGTCGTGCAGCCCAAGTCGCCGGGCCACTGGATGGACCCGGGTCCGCTGGGCACCCTCGGCGTCGGTGTTCCGTTCGTCCTCGCCGCCAAGCAGGCACGGCCCGACAAAGAGGTCGTGGCGCTCTTCGGCGACGGCGCCTTCTCGCTCACCGGCTGGGACTTCGAGACCCTCGTCCGCTACAACCTCCCCTTCGTCGGCATCGTCGGCAACAACTCCTCGATGAACCAGATCCGTTACGGCCAGAAGGCCAAGTACGGCGAGGAGCGCGAGCGCGTCGGCAACACGCTCGGCGACGTCCACTACGACAAGTTCGCCCAGATGCTCGGCGGTTACGGCGAGGAGGTGCGCGACCCGGCCGACATCGGTCCTGCGCTGCGGCGGGCCCGCGAGTCCGGCAAGCCCTCGCTGATCAACGTGTGGGTCGACCCGGACGCGTACGCCCCCGGAACCATGAACCAGACCATGTACAAGTGAGGGGCCCCGCCATGACTCAAGCCATGACAGAGAAGGCGACCACGGCGAACAGGCCGACGAAGGCTCTCGACGGCATTCGCGTCCTCGACATGACGCACGTCCAGTCCGGGCCCTCGGCCACGCAGCTCCTTGCCTGGCTCGGCGCCGACGTGATCAAGCTGGAGGCGCCGACCGGCGACATCACGCGCAAGCAGCTGCGCGATCTGCCGGACGTCGACTCGCTCTACTTCACGATGCTCAACTGCAACAAGCGGAGCATCACCCTCAACACCAAGACCGAGCGCGGCAAGGAACTCCTCACCGAGCTGATCCGGCGCTCGGACGTCATGGTCGAGAACTTCGGCCCTGGTGCCGTGGACCGCATGGGGTTCACCTGGGAACGCATCCAGGAGATCAATCCGCGTATCGTCTATGCCTCCATCAAGGGTTTCGGTGACGGTCCGTACACCAACTTCAAGGCGTACGAGGTCGTGGCTCAGGCCATGGGCGGCTCCATGTCGACCACGGGCTTCGAGGACGGGCCGCCGCTCGCGACGGGCGCGCAGATCGGCGACTCGGGCACCGGCATCCACACCGTGGCCGCGATCCTCGCCGCCCTGTACCAGCGGGTGAGTACGGGGCGCGGGCAGCGCGTGAACGTGGCCATGCAGCATGCGGTGCTGAATCTGTGCCGGGTGAAGCTGCGGGACCAGCAGCGCCTGGCGCACGGGCCGCTGGCTGAATATCCCAACGAGGACTTCGGCGACGAAGTTCCCCGCTCGGGAAACGCGTCCGGCGGCGGTCAGCCGGGCTGGGCGGTCAAGTGCGCGCCGGGCGGGCCGAACGACTACGTGTACGTCATCGTGCAGCCCGTCGGCTGGAAGCCGATCACCGAGCTCATCGGGCGTCCCGAACTCGCCGACGACCCCGAATGGGCGACGCCTGAGTCACGGCTGCCCAAGCTCAACAAGATGTTCCAGCTCATCGAGGAGTGGTCGGCAACGCTCCCCAAGTGGGAGGTGCTGGAGAAGCTCAACGCGCACAACATCCCGTGCGGCCCGATCTTGTCCACCAAGGAGATCATCGAGGACGCGTCGCTGGCCGCGAACGAGATGGTTGTCGAGGTCAGCCACCCGGAGCGCGGCACCTTCACCACCGTCGGATCCCCGCTGAAGCTCTCCGACTCGCCCGTCGAGGTGGTCAGTTCGCCGCTGCTCGGCGAGCACAACGAAGAGGTCTACATCGGCGAGCTCGGCCTCGGCCACGAGGAGCTGCGCCTGCTCAAGTCGAACGGAGTGATCTGATTGATGGCCGAAGACCGCGTGCTGCGTGTGCGGACGCTCCTCGACGCCGTGCGGGCCGCGGGCCGTACCGCGCTGACCGCGCCCGAGGGCAAGGTGATCGCGGACGCGTACGGGATCGCCGTTCCGGGCGAGGAACTGGCGACGGACGTCGACGAGGCTGTGGCGTTCGCCGCGCGCTTCAACGGACCGGTCGTCATGAAGATCGTCTCCCCCGACATCCTGCACAAGACCGATGCCGGCGGCGTGATCGTCGGGGTGCAGGGAGCGGTGGACGTCCGGGCCGCGTTCCGCGAGATCATCGAGAACGCCCGCGCGTACGCGCCAGAGGCCCGTATCGAGGGCGTGCAGGTGCAGGAGCTGCTGCCGCAGGGCCAGGAGGTCATCGTCGGCGCGGTGACCGATCCGACGTTCGGGAAGGTCATCGCCTTCGGGCTCGGCGGCGTGCTCGTAGAGGTCCTCAAGGACGTCACCTTCCGGCTCGCCCCGGTCGACGCCGACGAGGCCGTGTCCATGCTCGACTCGATCCGGGCCGCGGAGATCCTGCGCGGTGTGCGCGGCGCCCAGCCCGTCGACCGGTGGGCCATCGCCGAGCAGATCCGCCGCGTCTCGCAACTGGTCACCGACTTCCCGGAGATCGCCGAGGTGGATCTCAACCCGGTGATCGCCACCCCTGAGGGTGCGGTCGCCGCGGACATCCGCGTCATCCTCTCCGAGGGAGAGATGAAGCAGCGGCGCACCTACACGTGCGCGGAGATGCTCACGTCGATGCGCCGGCTGATGCAGCCCCGTTCGGTCGCCGTGATCGGTGCCTCCAACGAGCAGGGCAAGATCGGCAATTCGGTGATGCGCAACCTCATCGACGGCGGCTTCTCCGGAGAGATCCACCCGGTGAACCCCAAGTCCGATGACATCTTGGGCCGCAAGGCGTACAAGAGTGTCACCGACGTCCCGGGTGAGGTGGATGTGGCGGTCTTCGCGATCCCCGCCAAGTTCGTGGCCGCGGCCTTGGAGGAGGTGGGGCGCAAGGGGATTCCCAACGCGGTGCTGATCCCCTCCGGTTTCGCGGAGACCGGCGAGCATGAGCTGCAGGACGAGATCGTGGCGGTCGGTGAGCGCTACGGGGTGCGCCTCCTCGGCCCGAACATCTACGGCTACTACTCGACGTGGCAGGACCTGTGCGCCACGTTCTGCACGCCGTACGACGTCAAGGGCGGCGTTGCGCTGACCTCGCAGTCGGGCGGCATCGGCATGGCCATCCTCGGCTTCGCACGGGCCACCAAGACGGGTGTGTCGGCGATCGTGGGGCTCGGCAACAAGTCGGACCTCGACGAGGACGACCTGCTCACCTGGTTCGGCGAGGACCCCAACACCCAGTGCATCGCGATGCACCTGGAGGACCTCAAGGACGGCCGCGCCTTCGTGGAGGCCGCCCGCGTGACCGTCCCGAAGAAGCCGGTCGTGGTCCTCAAGGCGGGCCGTACCGCGGCGGGGGCCAAGGCCGCGGGCTCCCACACGGGCGCGCTGGCGGGCGATGACGCCGTGTACGACGACATCCTCCGGCAGGCCGGCGTGATCAGGGCACCCGGCCTCAACGAGATGCTGGAGTACGCGCGTGCGCTGCCGGTACTGCCGACGCCCAAGGGCGACAACGTCGTGATCATCACGGGTGCGGGCGGGTCGGGCGTGCTGCTGTCGGACGCGGTGACCGACAACGGGCTGAAGCTCATGGAGATCCCGTCCGACCTGGACGCGGCCTTCCGGACGTTCATCCCGCCCTTCGGAGCCGCGGGCAACCCGGTGGACATCACGGGCGGCGAGCCCCCGTCGACGTATGAGGCGACGATCAGGCTCGGTCTCGAGGACCCGCGGATCCACTCGCTGATCCTGGGCTACTGGCACACCATCGTCACGCCGCCGATGGTCTTCGCGGAGCTCACCGCGCGCGTGGTGGCCGAGTTCCGGGAGCGCGGCATCGAGAAGCCGGTCGTGGCCTCGCTCGCGGGCGACGTCGAGGTCGAGGAGGCGTGCGCCTATCTCTTCGAGCGGGGCGTCGTGGCGTACCCGTACACGACGGAGAAGCCGGTGGCCGTACTCGGTGCGAAGTACCGCTGGGCGCGGGCGGCGGGACGGCTGTGACGCGCGGGGGAGCGACGGAGTTGTTGGGGGGCGGTCGATGAGGTGACCGAGGGAGGGTCCGGCCGGCGGTGCGCGCCGGCCGGACCCGGGACCCGAACGCGCACGAAAGGAATTGGACAGGGGGCGCTGGCCAGAACTTTCGACGCAAGGGGTGCGACACGACATGACAACCACCGATCTGCCCACGTCGGTTCCGTACCGAGAAGTGGCCGACGCGAACGGACGCGTCTACCGCATCGGTGAGACCGACATCGACATCATGGGCCGCAAGCGCAAGTGGATGGTCATCCTGCCGTGGGTCGGCATGATGGGCATCAGCTCGGCGGAGTACGCCTTCGCGTCCGCCGAGGACACACTGCACACGGCGCACAGCTGGAGCAGTGGACACATCTTCTGGATGCTGGGCGTCTGGGTCTTCTTCCAGGCCGCGGTGGCCTTCCCGGCAGGAAAGCTACGGGAGAGCGGCAAACTTCCGGCCCGCTGGGCGATGATGCTCGGCGCGCTCGGCACGCTTCTGGGGTATCTCTCGCTCGCGTTCGCGCCGCATGTGATCGTCGCGTACATCGGCTTCGGCATGTTCAGCGGCATGGGCGCGGGCATGGTCTACGCGACCTGCGTGAACATGGTCGCCAAGTGGTACCCGGAGCGCAAGGGCGGCAAGACGGGCTTCGTGAACGGCGGTTTCGCCTACGGCTCGGTGCCGTTCGTCTTCCTCTTCACCGGTTACATGGACCTCACCAACTTCCGCTGGGTGCTCGTCTCGGTGGGCCTCTTCCTGGCAGCGGTCGTGGCGGTGTCGGGTCACTTCTTCCGCGACCCGCCGAAGAACTGGTGGCCGGCCGACGTCGACCCGCTGAAGAAGCCGGACGACGCACGTGCCCGGCGCGCGCTGGAGAAGAACCCTCCGGCCGTGCACCAGTACACCCCCCTGGAGGCGTGGAAGACCGGCCGCGTGGCCCTCATGTGGTTCTGTCTGCTGTGCACCTCCGGCGTGAACATCTTCGGTATCGCCTTCCAGGTGCCCTTCGGCAACGAGGCGGGCTTCGCGGGCGGCATCGTGGCGACCGCGATGTCCCTGAAGGCGATCGTGAACGGCACGGGCCGCGGTGTCATCGGCTGGCTCTCCGACCGTTACGGCCGCAAGCAGTGCCTGATCTTCGTCTGCATCGTCCTCGGACTGTCGCAGTACGGCATCCTGTTCTCCGGGAACATCGGCAACCTGCCGCTGTTCCTGCTGTTCTCGTCCATCTCCGGCTTCGGCGGGGGCGCCATCTTCCCGATGTTCGCCGCGATGACCGCCGACTACTTCGGTGAGAACAACAACGCCTCCAACTACGGCCTGGTGTACTCGTCGAAGCTGGTGTCGGGCCTGCTCGGCTCCGGCATGGGCGCCGTCGTGGTCGGCGCCTGGGACTACTCCGGCGCGTTCGTCCTGGCCGGTTCGATCTCCCTCTTCGCGGCCGTCGTCGCCCTGTTCCTGCACCCGCCCGGCAGGCCCAGGTCCAAGCGCATCGTGCCGAACCCGCGGCCTCTCGGCGAGGAGATGGCCTGACGGACAACCGGACAGCCGGACGGCGCCAAGGTGGGTGGGGTTGTCCGGCTCATAGGGGACCGGTATGGCCGACATCGGCGCACCTTCCGTAGCGGTCCCGGAAACGCAGCGGCCTCCCCGCGGCTTCTCGCCGCGGGGAGGCCGCTGTGTGAGCTGGGGTCCATTCGTTCAGGCGCTTCGGTGATTCGTCCGTAGGCGCTCCTCGTCCTCAGCCGCCCGAATGCTCAAGCGCGCAGCATCAGCGCTTTTTGCGCAGGGCCGCGAGGTTGTCGTAGCCGATCTTCGCGTGCTTCAGCGACTGCCCGAGGTCGGTGGAGCTCGGGGCGTTGTCCTGCTCGACCATCGGGTTGTGGTAATTTCTGGCGTCGACGCGCGAGAAGAACGTGGCGTAGTCGATGACGCCGGTACCGAACGGGACCATGTCGTAGCCCATCCCGTTCGTGGTGTTGACGGTGCCGTCCTTGGCGTGGAAGAGCGGATAGCGCTTGTTGTTGCGGGCGACGAGCCCCGCCGGATCGAAGACGTTCTCCTGCGTCGATCCGTCGTGGGCCGTGTAGGTGTGGAACTTGTACTGGGCTACATGCGCCCAGAAGACGTCCATCTCCAGCCAGACGAGGTTCGGATCGGTGATCTCGAGGAAGTACTCCAGCTTGCGGATCCCGGAGCTGCGGGTCGGGCGGCCCTGGGCGTCCAGCGGCCCTCCGTCGATCAGGAAGGCGTAGGCCGCGTCGTGGTTATGGGTGTACAGCTTGATGCCCTCGCGGCGGGCGATCTCCCCGAGCGTGTTCCACTTGTCGGCGGCCACGTCCCAGTCCGCCCGGTAGGCGCTCCCGGTGGGGTCTCCACCGGTGCCCATGTGCCCCAAGCCGAGGATGTTCGCGATCTCCAGGTGTTTCTTGAAGGTGTCCAGGTCGGGTGTGGTGAGCGGCCAGGAGGGCGGGATGAAGCCGTGGTTGCCCTGCGCCCTGAGACCGTATTCGTCGAGCCAGGAGCGCAGCAGCTTGGCGCCCTCGACGGACTCCAGGCTGGCGCCGCCCGGGGCGTTGGCGTGCTGGTTGTATCCGGCGAACTCCACCTGCCGGTAGCCGTACCGCGCGAGCTCCTTGAAGACCTCGCGGAAGCCGGAGGGCAGGTCGGTGGAGAGGGGATCGCGGCCTACCGCATCGCGGACGGTGTAGAGGATGATTCCGCGCCTGGCGGCGGGGACGAGGACGTCTCCGCCCCGGTCGTCACCTCTTCCCTGGTCCTGAGCGTCCTGAGCCATGGCTGGTGAGGCGCCGAAGACGGGTGCGGCGATTGCCGCGGTCGCTGCGGCCGTGCAGGTGCTCAGGAATCGGCGGCGGCTGACGCCGAGAGCGCGACGCAGGACGTCGCCGGTTCCGGATTCGTCGTTGAATGCGGTCACGGTGTCTCTCTTTCGAGTCGGTGTTCGGGTCGAACGGGTGCCGAACGGTCTGCTGCTCCTCCGCGTGCCGGACGCGTTGTCAGCGGCGCGTGTTTCACTTTCTGCAATGGCTCAGTTGCTTGTCATGCGAGGCCGGCCAGGTCGAGCAGCAGGGATTTCACGCCGGTGGCCGCAACTCGGTCGCCGACGGCATGGGGGGTGGAGCACATGATGAGTGGACCGTCGTCGTCGCTCACGGGGAGGCGGCCGTGGCTGCCTCGAATAGGTGACGGGTCCAGGGGCACGACCGCCATGCGGTAGCGCATGCCGAGTTTCTTGCGGGCCAGCGCTCCGGCGGCCTTCACCCTGACATAGGGGTCGAGGGGATCCATGAAGAGCTCGGCGGGGTCGTAGCCGGGTTTGCGGTGGATCTCGACGAGCTGCGCGAAGTCGGGCGCGTGGGTGTCGTCGAGCCAGTAGTAGTACGTGAACCAGGCGTCCGGTTCGGCGATGGCGACGAGTTCACCGGCACGCGGATGGTCGAGGTGGTGTGCCTTCTTGCCTTCGTCGTCGAGGAGTTCGGCGATACCGGGCAGGTCCTGGAGAGCTGCGCGTGTGGCGTCCAGGTCCTCGGACCGGCGGACGTAGACGTGCGCGATCTGGTGGTCCGCGACGGCGAAGGCGCGGGAGGCCATCGGGTCGAGGTATTCCATGCCGTCCTGGGTGTGCACGTCGAGCAGGCCGGCCCGGCGCAGGGCGCGGTTGATGTCGACGGGACGGCTGACGCGGGTGATGCCGTACTCGGAGAGAGCGACGACGGTGCGGCCTTCGGCGTGGGCGTCGTCGAGAAGGGGGGTGAGGGCCGCGTCCAGGTCGGCGGCGGCCTGGTGGCTTCGGGGGTCGTCGGGGCCGTAGCGCTGCAGGTCGTAGTCGAGGTGGGGGAGGTAGCACAGGGTCAGATCGGGACGGCGGGTGCGAATGATGTGCCGGGTGACGTCGATGATCCAGCGGCTGGAGACGAGGTCCGCGCCAGGGCCCCAGAAGTGGAAGAGCGGGAACGTGCCGAACTTCTCGGTGAGTTCGTCGTGCAGTGCCGGGGGCCGGGTGTAGCAGTCGGGTTCTTTGCGGCCGTCGGCGTAATAGACAGGACGGGGGGTGACGGTGATGTCGGTGTCTGCGCCCATGGCGTACCACCAGCAGATATTGGCGACCGTGTAGCCGGGGTGGGCCCGGCGGGCGGCGTCCCACAGTTTGTCGCCGGCGACGAGGCCGTTGTGCTGGCGCCACAGGAGGACTTCGCCCAGTTCACGGAAGTACCAGCCATTGCCGACGATGCCGTGCTCGGCGGGGGTGGTGCCGGTCAGGAAGGTGGACTGGGCCGCGCAGGTGACGGCGGGCAGGACGGTGCCGAGTGCGGCCTGGGAGCCGGCCTGCCCCAGCGCGCTCAGGCGGGGCATGTGCTCGAGGAGGCGCGGGGTGAGGCCGACCACGTCCAGAACGAGGAGGGGAGTCGGGCCGGGGCGTTCCGGTCGTTGGGTCACGGGAGTTCCTTCAGGCCTAGGTCCGTCAGGAGGTCGCGGGCCAGGGTGAGTTCGGCGGCGATGCCGTCGGCGAGCTGGGCCCGGCTGCGGGGGCGCAGCTCGAGCGGCAGGGCCTGCCAGGTGTAGGTCTCGACCTCGAGATGGCGGGTGAGCGGGTGCGGGCCGCCGACCAGCCGGGCCAGCGTGTCCCGGAGCAGGGGAAGAGTGGAGGTGAGTGGCGCGGCGGGGGCCGCGTGCAGGGGGACGTGGAAGTGGGCGCGCCACGGGACGGCATCGGGCAGCGCGTGTCCGGCGAGGGCCTCACCCAGGTCGTCGGTGCCGTGCAGTGCGGCCGGAGTGTGGGCGCGGGCCTGGTGCAGGAAGCGGGGCTCGTCGAAGGCGGCGAGGGCCTCGCGTACGTCGGGGAGACAGGGGTGTTCGGCGTGCAGGGCGGCGGAGAGCTGTGACTTGACCACGGGGATGCGGGCGGCGGCCAGCGCATCCAGTGCGGTGTGCGGATCTTCGAAGGAGGTGGCGAGATGGCAGGTGTCGATGCAGACGCCGATGCGGTCGTGTCCGACGGCGGTGAGGGGTGCGATGGCGTCGGCGGTGGTCTCGACGATGCAGCCGGGCTCGGGCTCGAGCCCGATGCGGATGGAGCGGCCGGTCAGCTCCTCGAGTGCGTCGAGTCGTTCGGCGAGGGTCTGGAGGGCGCTGCGGGCGGTCTCCGCCCGAGTCGTGTCATACGCGGTGCGCCAGGCGATCGGGAGTGTGGAGATGCTGCCCTCGGTGACGTCGTCGGGCAGCAGCTGGGCGAGCAGGCGGGCCAGGTCGGTGGTGTGGGAGAGACGTTCGGGGTCGGCCCAGTCCGGCTTGTAGACGCGATACTTGACCTCCTCGGCCCCGAATCCTTCATACGGGAAACCATTGAGGGTGACCACTTCCAGGCCGCGCCGGTCGAGTTCGGAGTGCAGGCCCCGCAGCGCCGCGGGGTCGGTGACCAGAGTGCGAGCGGCGTCCTTGGCGAGCCACAGGCCGATGCCGAGCCGGTCGCGGCCGAGACGCTTGCGGACGGGTTCGCAGTGATCACGCAGTTGGGCGAGGACGCCGTAGAGGGTCTCGGCGGGGTGCACGTTGGTGCAGTAGGCGAGGTGGACGGTGGTGCCGTTGGGGTGCCGGAAGCGCATGGCTCACGCCTCCGTCTTCGGGGTGCCGCGCAGGATGGAGTTGCCCTCGTGGGTGGCGTCGGGCTGCGGGACGTCGAGGGTGAGGCGGCCACTCAGTCCGTAGAAGGCGACGGGGTTGCGCCACAGCACCTGGTCGACATAGTCCTCACCGAACCCGGCCTTGACGAGGGCGTCACCCACCTTGCGGGTCTTGAGGGGGTCGCTTCGGCCCCAGTCGGCGGCGGAGTTGACCAGCACCTTCTCGGGCCCGTACTGCTCCAGCACGGCGACCATCCGCTCCTCGTCCATCTTGGTGTCGGGATAGACGGAGAAGCCGAGCCAGCAGCCCGCGTCCTTGGCTTCCCGGACCGTGGTCTCGTTGAGGTGGTCGATGAGCACCCGCTCCGGCGGCAGGGCGGACTCGCGTACGAGGTCCAGGGTGCGCCGCAATCCGGCGAGCTTGTCGCGGTGCGGCGTGTGCACCAGGGCGGGCAGCCCGTGGTCGGCGGCGAGCTGCAGCTGCGCGGCGAGTGCGGTGTCCTCGGCTGGCGTCATGGAGTCATAGCCGATCTCGCCCACGGCGACGACGTTGTCCTTGACGAGATACCGGGGCAGCACGTCGAGCACGGGGCTGCAGCGGGGGTCGTTCGCCTCTTTGGGGTTGAGGGCGAGCGTGCAGTGGTGGGCGATGCCGTACTGGGCGGCGCGGAAGGGTTCCCAGCCGAGGAGGGAGTCGAAGTAGTCGATGAAGGAGGCCGGCGAGGTGCGGGGCTGGCCCAGCCAGAACGAAGGCTCGACGACGGCGCGTACGCCCGCCGCGTACATGGCCTCGTAATCGTCGGTGGTCCGTGACGTCATATGGATGTGGGGGTCGAAGATGCGCATCAGGACTCCTCGCCGGTCGGAGCTGTGGACGGGGCCGAGGGGGTGGTCGAAAGGGCCGGGCGGCCGGTCAGGCACAGGACGCGGTGCAGGTCCTCGGGTACGGGGCGGCCTGCGGCGGTGCGTTCGTTCGCGTAGTCGGCGAGCATGCGGGCCAGTTCCGTGTCGGCTCGGGCGCGCTCCGCCAGTCCGGCCACCGTGTCCACGGAGACACCAGTGAACAGGCACTTGAGGACGGCGTGCCGCCAGTTGTGGGCGTCCAGGTGTTCGGCGGCGTACGGGCCGACGGCGGCGGCGACCAGGCGCGTGTCATTGGTGCGCAGGGCGTCTTCGACGAGCGGCAGGGCCGCCGGGCCGGTGACGAGGTGGGGTAGCGCGTGCAGGACGGCGCGGCGTTCGGCGGCGGTGCCCTGGGCGTAGATGCGGCTGAGGGTGGCGGGACCGGGGCCTGCGGCCTGGAGGAGGAGCAGGCGGACGGCGTCGGCGTACTCGGGGCCGCAGCGGCGCCCGGCTTCGGCGAAGCGCACCTCCCAGAGCGACAGGGGCCCTTCAGGCGCCTCGTCCTGGTGGCCGGCGGCTTCGGCGAGTGCCTGGTCGAGCCAGGCCCGGGCATCTCCGGAGAGTGCGGCGTCGAGCCGGGCGTGGAGCGTGGCGATGGCGGGTGGCACGGCCCCGGGCGACTCGGCGCGGCCGCGGACCGGGGTGGTGGTCAGGCCCGCGTCGTTGCCGTGTGGGTGGGCCGAGTGAGTGGGGTGATGCGTCACGGCGTGCTCCCTTCCAGTGCGGCCCCATCAGCCCGGGCTCGAGCCGGGGCAGCCCGTGCTGCGTCGGGCGCGGCGCGGCGCAGGAAGTCGAGCGACTCCTCGGCGAGGCGTGGGCCGGCGTGGGAGTGGCGGGGCAGTTCGACGACGGTGAGTCCCTGGTAGCCGGTGGCGGCCAGGGCTTCGAGTACGGGCGGGAAGTCGATCTCCCCGTCCCCGAACGGGAGGTGTTCATGGACACCGCGGCGCATGTCCTCGATCTGGACGTGCCGCAGCCAGGGTGCCGCGGCCCGGATGCAGTCGGCGGGCGGTTCGGGTTCCAGGCACTGGCAGTGGCCGATGTCGAGCGTGAGGCCGAGGGCTTCGGGATCGCCGAGTGCCTGCCGCAGGCGGTGGAAGTCGGCGAGCGTGGCGACAAGGTGGCCCGGCTCGGGTTCGACGGCGAGCGGGATCCCCGCGGCGCTGGCGGCGTCCAGTACGGGGCCGAAGGCCTCGGTGAGCCGTTGCCACGCGAGGTCGTCGGACGTGTTCTCGGGTGTGACGCCGCTGAAGCAGTGCACCGCGTGCGCACCGAGGTCGGCGGCGATCCGGACGGCGAGGGTGAGCAGCCGGGTGCGTGCGGCACGGCCGTCCGGGTCCGGGTCGAGGAGGGAGGGGCCGTGCTTGCGGCGCGGGTCGAGCACGTACCGGGCGCCGGTTTCGATCGTCACGCCCAGTCCGTGCCGGTCCAGACGGCGGGCCACCTCGCGGGTGCGCGCGGTCAGGTCGGGGGCGAGCGGATCCAGGTGCATGTGGTCGAGGGTCAGCCCGACGCCGTCGTATCCGAGGTCTGCGAGCAGACCGAGGGCGTCGGCGAGCCGCAGGTCGGTGAGGCCGTTGGTGCCGTATCCGAAACGGAGAGTGGCTGGGCTCATGTCACGCTCACCTTCCGTGCGAACCTCCGGGCGGCCGGGGCCAGGACGGCGGTCAGCAGTGCGGTACGGAGTCCGCCGCCGCGTGCGGCGAGCGCTGCCTGGAGCGGGATCATGGCGCGGATGCCGCTCCCGACGGCCCGTTGTGTGAGCGGCGGAGACGGGTTGAGGACGGCGTGGAGAAGGGGGCGGGCGGCGGTCGCGGCATAGGCCGCGCCGAGGGCGCCCTGGAGGGCAGTCGTCGTTCTGTCGGTGGCCGTTCTGTCGGTCGCCCTTCTGCTGGCGGTAGTTCTGCCGGTCACAGTGCTGCCGGTCGCGGTGTTGCCGGTCGCCGTGCTGCGGTTCAGCGCCGTGGCGCGGTTCGGCGTCGTGGCGCGGTTCGGTCCGGAGAGGCTGGAGCCCGGCAGGCGGAGGGCGGCTTCTGTCCGTCGGCCTGCCGGGAGTTCCGGGGTGGTACGACCGGTGGTGCTGCGACCGGCTGTCCACGCCAGCAGCAGCGTCGTCGCCAGCGCCGCGAGCGGTGCCGCGGAGGAGCCGCCCTGAGCCTCACGGCGGGACACGGCCGTCACCGCGAGGGTGTGTGCGCCGAGGACCGTCGCGGAGGGGAGGGCTGCGCGGCACCGGCCGCCGCCCGGAGCCGTGGCTGCCGCGCCCAGCGCGAGGTCGAGGCCTCGGGCCACCGCCATGGCCACGGGACCGGCGGCCGTTCGCTTCAGGCCCAGGTCGTAGGCCCAGACCGTGGTGGCGAGGGTCCCGGCGACCGCCAGTGCGGGTCGTCCGGCGCGCCCGGCCAGGGCGAGGCCCGCGACGGTGAGGCCACCCGCCGCCGCCAGCGCCGCGCCAGGGCTGATGCGGCCGGACGGCAGTGGGCGGTGCGGGCGTTCGACGGCGTCCTCGGCGCGGTCGGCCCAGTCGTTGAGAGCCATGCCCGCCTCGTACAGACACAGGGAGGAACAGATGGCGAGAAGCGTGCGGCGATCGGGCCGGGCGCCGGCCGCGGCGGCGCCCGCGAGGGCGTCTCCCGGCACCGTGAACAGGGCGGGGACGCGGAGGAGTTCTGCCCAGGCTCGGACGCGCGGGCTCATCGCGCCGCCGTCCGCAGCCGTCCGGCAAACCCGACCAGCGCCGCGTACTGCTCCGCGAGTGCCGACGGCGAGCCCGGGTCCGGATCCTTGAAGTAGAAGCCGAGCTCGGGCAGGGGGCCGGACAGGCCGGCTTCGTGGGCGCGGGCGGTCAGGCGGGCCAGGTCGAGTACGAGGGGTGCGGCGAGGGCGGAGTCGCAGCCCTGCCAGATGGTCTGGAGCACCATCCGGGAGCCGAGGAAGCCGTCGAAGGCGATGTGATCCCAGGCTGTCTTCCAGTCGCCGAGGGCCGGTACGTCGTCGATGTGCACCTCGCCTTCGGGGGCCGAGCCGAGTGTGTCGGTGAGGACGCGCTCCTTGCCGGCGTTCTTCGCGGCGGCCGCACCCGGGTCGGCCAGGGCCGCGCCGTCACCACCGCCGAGCAGGTTGGTCCCGGACCAGGCGCGTACGGCCAGGGCACGCTGCGCGAACATCGGTCCCAGCACGGACCGGAGCAGCGTCTGCCCGGTCTTGCCGTCGCGGCCCGCGTACGGCAGACCCGAGGCCGAGGCCGCCGCGCGCAGCAAGGGGTGGTGCAGGCCGGTCGATGGGGTGAAGTTGACGTACGGGCAGCCCGCCCGCAGGGCCGCCGCCGCGTACAGCGAGCTGGCGGGAAGACCGGACCCGGACCCCGTCGCGACCGACCCCGTCGCGACCGACGCCATCGCCACCGGCTCCGTCGACGCGACGTTCACCACGACGGCGCGAGCCAGGCCGCCCCGGCGTACGAAATCCCGTATGTCCGCCGCGAAGGACTCGATGAGTTCCTCGTCGGACCGGGTGTCGCCGGGCAGGGGTCCGCCGGTGCGGATCTCCCGGTCGGCGGCGGCCACCTCACCGTGTACCGCCGACGGCAGCCCGTGCGGCAGCACTCCCCCGGCTACCAGCGCCTCCGCGCGCTTGGGCAGGGGGCAGTCCACCGTGTCATGCCCGCCGAGGACGAGGGACGCGAGCGGCGGCAGGCCGCAGTCGGCAAACGGCGCCGTCTCGGTCACCATGCCGGTGGCCGGGTGCAGACCGGCGGCCACGGCGGCACATCCCACGATCACGGTGGTGGCCACGGAACCGCGCGCTCCGACTAGCCACACGCCGGTACGCGGTCGGGGAGCGGAAGGTTCGGCGGGCATGGACAGCCTCCTTGACGACAAGGACGGGGCAGCGAATGAGAGGAGAAGCGGATGCAGGCGACACAGTCGGGGAGCAGTGACGGCGGGCGGGGGTCCGGCGTCCCCCGCCCGCCGCCGTCTAGTCGCCCTTCACGGGCAGTTCCGGACGCGCCTCGCCCCGGAGCTCCCCGCCCCGGAGCTCCTCGCCGGTGCTGAGCTCCTTGATCCGGATGTTGCGGAACGAGACCTGGTCCTCGGCACCGTGGTTCTGGATGCCGATGTGGCCGTCCTTGAGGCTCCGCGCGGGATCGGTGTTGGTGAAGTCGTTGATCTTCACCCCGTTGAGCCACACGCGCAGCCGCTCGCCCTCGACGCGGATCTCGTACGTGTTCCACTCCCCCGCCGGATTCAGGGCGCGGTCACGCTTCCTGAGGTCGGCGGACTGGAAACCGTAGACCGAGCCCGTGGTCTTCTCGGGCACGTCGGTCGCGTCGATCTGGATCTCGTAGCCGTTGTTCACGGCCGACCACGGGTCGTCGGAGGCCGGGAAGCCCACGAAGATCCCCGAGTTGTCGTCCCCGGCCGTCTTCCAGTCGAGCTTGAGCGAGTACGAGCCGAGCTCCTCGGACGCGTACCACAGCATGCCCATGCCCCCAGCGGAGGTGAGCGTTCCGTCGTTCAGCTCGAAGGAACCCGGCCCCGCCTGCTTCCAGCCGTCCAGCGAGGCCTGCGTACCGTCGAAGATCGGCGTGTAGCCGTTCTCCGGGCGGCAGTCCGCCTGCGCGGAGCCGACGGCCCAGCGGATGCCGCCCAGCAGGTGCTCCCGGAAGGCGGGCTCGGCGTACGACTCCTTCGTGTGGCCGCCTCCGGTATAGAAGGCACGGCCGCCCTGGTAGTCCTGGCACCAGGCGATGGGATGGTCGCCGGCCATCGTGCCGCCGATGTACGACGACTCGTCGAGCGAGGCCAGGACGTGGGCGTGTTCCCGCGGGTTGGAGCGGTAGTTGTACCACTCGTCCGTGCGCTCCCAGGCGGCCGCCAGATGGGACATGGCCGGGTGCGCCCGGTCCTCCACGTCCACCGTCGCCGGCTGGATGTGGGGGTGCGACTGGAAGTACGCGCCCGCGAGACCGCCGTAGAAGGGCCAGTCGTACTCGGTGTCGGCGGCGGCGTGGATTCCCACGTAACCGCCGCCGCGCCGGATGTAGTCCTCGAAGGCGCTCTGCTGGGCCGCGTCCAGTACGTCTCCCGTCGTGGAGAGGAAGACGACGGCGTCGTACTGCCGGAGGTTCGACGACGTGAACGCCGCCCCGTCCTCCGTGGCGTCGACCGCGAAGCCGTGCGCCGCCCCCAGGTCCCTGACCGCGGCGATGCCGTCGGGGATGGAGTCGTGCCGGAATCCGGCGGTCTTGGAGAAGACCAGTACCTTCTTCTCCGGGGCCGCGTCCTTAGAGGCTGCTGGCCCGTGGGCCGCGTCCTTCGAGGCTGCCGGCCCCGACACACATCCGATGACCAGGGCGGCACCCACCGCGGCGGTCACCAGTCGGGCTCTTGCACGCATTGCAGACCCTCCTCTCAGCCGGTGGTGAAGGTGAAGTCATCCACCTCGTACAGGGCATCGCCGCTGCCGCCCTTGAAGACGAGGTAGAGCGTGGTGGTGCCGGTCGGAGCGCCCTTCAGCGTTGCGGTGACGTCCTGGTAGTCCTCCCAGCCGCCGGTGGCCGGGACGGTCGCGGTGCCGAGCAGCCTGCCCTTCGCAGAGCCCGCACGTACTTCCAGGGTGCCGCCTGCTCCGGCAGATGCGACCCGAGCGCTGATCTTGGTCGCGTCGGAGAGGGCGTACGGCTCGAAGGCGATCCAGTCGCCGTTGCTGATGTCGCCGACGGTCTTGGCGCCGTGGGCGGTCGTCCGGCTCTGGACGGTGACGCCCTCGGAGGCGCCGAAGTGCTCGGCCTGGCGGTGCCGGGGCTGGGCGACGTTCTGGTCGTGGCTGGTCAGCGCGGCCTGGCCGCCACCACCGCCGTCGGTGTACTCGGCGTCGAAGACCCCGAAGACGTTGGCGTCGTCGTCGTGGCCGGCGTCCGCGCCGGTCTGGATGGTGCCGGTGCAGCCATGGGCCGAGGTCAGCAGATGACCGTGGCTGTCGTGGCCGAGGATGAAGTTGACCTTGACCTTGGCGCAGTCGATGGTGCCGTCCTCCGGATCGGTGACCTTCACCTTGAACGGCACGGCGTCACCGAAGCTGAACAGCTGCCCGTCGCCCGGCAGTTCAAGGGTCACCTTCGGGGCCGTGTTGCCGACGACGATCTGCACGCTCGCGTTGCCGGTGCGTCCGCTCGGGTCCTTGGCGGTGAGTGTCGCCGTGTAGGCCCCGTTCTTCTTGTACGTGTGGGAGGGGTTCGCGCTGGTGGATACGGCGGAGCCGTCGCCGAAGTCCCAGCTGTAGGTGAGTGCGTCTCCGTCCGCGTCCGTCGTCCCGCTGGAGGAGAAGCGGACCTTCAGCGGGGCCTGCCCCGAGGTGCGGTCGGCGGCGGCCTGCGGGGTCGGCGAGTGCCCGTCGGTGGCGTTCTCGATGCGGTACAGGGCCGAGTTCTCGTCACCGCCGAACCACGAGACGCCGTAGTCCAGGACGTAGAGCGCACCGTCGGGCCCGAAGGCCATGTCCATCACCTGGGTGCCGGACCACGGGATGTCGTTGATGGACTGCACGGTGCCGTCGGCGTCCGACGAGATGCGCTTGATCCAGCGGCGGCCGAACTCCCCGGCGAAGAAGTCACCGTCGTACGCCTCGGGGAACTTGACCGGCGAGTCGAGCGTTGCGTCGTAGTGATAGACCGGGCCGCCCATCGGAGATTCGGAGCCGTCGCCGAACTCGGGCAGGGAGGAGCCGTTGTAGGGGATCCAGGCGGGCTGTGCCGGGGGCAGATCCGTCAGGCCGGTGTTGTGCGGGGATGTGTTCTTGGGGGCGTTGCAGTCGAAGCTCGCGCCTGACGTGCCGGTGGCGAAGTCGTAGTCGACGTAGGCGTCGTTGCTGCCGGTGCAGTAGGGCCAGCCGAAGTTGCCGGGCTTGGTGACGCGGGCGAACTCGACCTGTCCGGCCGGGCCGCGCGCCGGGTCGGCGGCGCCCGCGTCGGGGCCGTACTCGCCGACGTACAGGATGCCGGTGGCCTTGTCGACGCTGAAGCGGAACGGGTTGCGGAAGCCCATCGCGTAGATCTCGGGCCGCGTCTTGTCCGTGCCGGGCGCGAAGAGGTTGCCCTCGGGGATGGAGTACGAGCCGTCCGCGTTCACCTTGATCCGGAGGATCTTGCCGCGCAGGTCGTTGGTGTTGCCGGACGTGCGCTGGGCGTCGAAGGCCGGGTTGCGCTCTGCGCGCTCGTCGATGGGCGTGTAACCGTCCGACTGGAAGGGGTTGGAGTCGTCGCCGGTCGACAGGTACAGGTTGCCGGCCGCGTCGAAGTCGATGTCGCCGCCGACGTGGCAGCAAATGCCGCGCGAAGCCGGGACGTCGAGGATCTTCGTCTCGCTGGCGGTGTCGAGCGTCCCGTCCGTCTTCAGTACGAAGCGGGAGAGCCGGTTGACGCCGTCGAACGGCGCGAAGTCGGCCGCGGTGCCGGTCTCGGGCGCGTCACCCGCCGGGGTGTCCAGCGGCGGGGCGTAGTACAGGTAGATGAAGCGGTTGTCGGCGAAGTCCGGGTCGACGCCTATGCCCTGCAGGCCCTCCTCGTCGTGCGCGTACACGTCGAGTTTGCCGGCCAGCCGGGTGTTGCCCGCGGCGTCGGTGATGCGGAGCTCGCCGTCGCGTGAGGTGTGCAGGACCGAGCGGTCCGGGAGCACCGCGAGGGACATGGGCTCGCCGACCTCGGGCTCGCCCTTGGCGAGGGTGACCTGCTGGAAGTCCTCTGCTGCGGCGGCCGCCGCAGCGGTCGCCGCTGTGTCCGCCTCGGGGTCGGCGGCGCCCGCCGGCGGTACGGCGAGGGCGAGCGAGGCGCCGGCGAGGAGGGAGCCGGTGAGGAGTGCGAGTGCCTTGCGGAGTCTCGGACGCTTGCTGATTCGCGTTCTCGTTCCCGTGCTGTTTCCGGATTTCCTGAGCACGAATGCCTCCGTGATGGGGCTGGTCGTACGTGACGGAGTGCGGGATGCCGGGGTGCGCCGTCACCCCGGGGCCATGCATGTTGTGTGCATTTCAGCTCTCTGCCCCAGGGACCGTAGCCACCTTCGTCCGGGTCCGAAAGCCCTTGGGAAGGAACCGAGTTGGACTTTTTCCTGCAGAAGGACAAACCGTGATGCGGACAGGCCGGACCGCCCCGGCGCGGCGAACCCGCGCCGGGGGATCAAGCACCTGTCAGGACTGCCGGTGGATCACCCTGCCGGGCTAGTCACCACTCCCGAACGCCGCGTCGAAGGAAGCCGACGGCGGTTCGAAGTCGAACGCCTTCAGGCGCTGCAGGGCCTCAGGTGCACCCTGCAGACGGTCCATGCCCGCGTCCTCCCACTCCACGGAGATGGGCCCGTCGTACCCGATGGAGCGCAGCATCCTGAAGACGTCCTCCCAGGGGACGTCGCCGTGACCGGCCGACACGAAGTCCCAGCCGCGCCGCGGGTCGCCCCACGGCAGATGCGAACCGAGGCGCCCGTTGCGGCCGTCCAGGCGCTTGCGGGCCTCCTTGCAGTCGACGTGGTAGATGCGGTCGCGGAAGTCCCAGAGGAAGCCGACGGGGTCCAGGTCCTGCCAGACGAAATGGCTCGGGTCGAAGTTGAGGCCGAACGCCGGGCGCCGGTCGACGGCCTCGAGGGCGCGGTGCGTGGTCCAGTAGTCGTACGCGATCTCGCTGGGGTGCACCTCGTGCGCGAACCGCACGCCCTCCGCGTCGAAGACGTCCAGGATCGGGTTCCAGCGCTCGGCGAAGTCCTCGTAGCCGCGCTCGATCATCCGCTCGGGGGCAGGCGGGAACATGGCGACCAGGTGCCAGATGGACGACCCGGTGAAGCCGATGACGGTGTCGACGCCGAACGCGGCCGCGGCCCGTGCCGTGTCGGCCATCTCCGCCGCCGCCCGCCGCCGTACGCCCTCGGCCTCGCCGTGGCCCCAGATGCGCGCGGGCAGGATCGCCTGGTGCCGCTCGTCGATGATCGCGTCGCACACGGCCTGGCCGACGAGGTGGTTGGAGATCGCCCGGCATTTCAGACCGTACTTGTCGAGCAGCTGCCGCCGGGATGGCAGATACGAGTCGTCGGCGAGCGCCTTGTCCACCTCGAAGTGATCGCCCCAGCAGGCGAGTTCGAGGCCGTCGTAGCCGAAGTCGCGGGCGAGCCGGCAGACCTCCTCGAGCGGCAGGTCCGCCCACTGGCCGGTGAAGAGGGTGAAGTCGCGGGGCATGAAGCAGGCCTCCTAGACCGATGAAGCTGAGGGAGCAGGGGAATCGGAATCCGTGTCCGTGGCCGGGGGGACGACGGGCGTGTACACCGCGTTCTTCGCCGCGCTCTCCTCCACCGCCGCCAGTACACGCTGCACCTGAAGGCCGTCCGCGAAGGAGGGTTCCGGCGCGACGCCCGTGGCGATGGCGGTCACCAGGTCGCGGGCCTGGTGCACAAAGGAGTGCTCGTAGCCGAGACCGTGGCCCGGCGGCCACCAGGCCTCCAGATACGGATGGTCGGGCTCGGTGACGAGGATGCGGCGGAAGCCCGCTGTCACACCGGGCTCGGTGTGGTCGTGGAATGACAGTTCGTTGAGCCGTTCCAGGTCGAAGGCGAGTGAGCCGCGTTCGCCGTTGAGCTCCAGACGCAGGGCGTTCTTGCGGCCGGTGGCGAACCGGGTGGCCTCGAAGGAGGCGAGCGCCCCCGAGGCGAACCGGCCCGTGAACAGCGCCGCGTCGTCGACCGTCACGGCGCCGAGTCCGCCACCGCTGCCGCCCGCCGCGCTGAGCCCCGACGATGCCCCGGCGGGCAGCGGCCGCTCCCGTACGAAGGTCTCGGTGAGCGCCGAGACGCCGACGAGGGGTTCACCCGCCAGATGCTGTGCGAGATCGACGATGTGCGCACCCAGATCGCCGAGCGCCCCCGATCCCGCGACCTCCCGCTGCAGCCGCCAGGTGAGCGGGAAACCGGGGTCGACCAGCCAGTCCTGCAGATACGTGACGCGCACGTGCCGCAGGGCGCCCAGCCGGCCCTCGGCGACCATCTGCCGGGCCAGCGCGGTGGCTGGCAGGCGCCGGTAGTTGAAGCCGACCATGGCGACCTGGCCGCGGGCCCGTGCCTGCTCGGCGGCCGCGGCCATCGCCTCGGCCTCCTCGACCGTGTTGGCCAGCGGCTTCTCGCACAGCACGTGCTTGCCCGCCGCGAGCGCTGCCACGGCGATCTCCGCATGGCTGTCGCCAGGGGTGCAGATGTCGACGAGGTCGACGTCGTCGCGGGCGATCAGGTCCCGCCAGTCGGTCTCCGCGGCCGCCCAGCCGAGCCGGTCGGCCGCCGCCCGTACGGCGTCCCCGTCCCGCCCGCAGACGGCCGCCATCTCAGGCCGGCACGGCAGGTCGAAGACGCGCCCCACGGTGCGCCACCCCTGGGAGTGGGCGGCACCCATGAACGCGTATCCGACCATGCCCACGCCGATTCGGCGCTTCCTGGAGCCGGCACCGGCTCCCGTGCCGGGCCCGCTCTCGGGCTCCTCCGGCTGTCCCATACGGATTTCCTCCTTGTGGTCGACGCTCTGTGGGGGCGGGCGTACGCATCACTTGAAGCCGGTGGACATGTACTGGTCGACGTTGTCCTTGTCGACGACGGCCGAGTAGAGAGTGAGAGAGGCCGGGATCTCGAACTCCGCCAGGCCGGACACGCCCTTGGACTGCCCGAGCGCACGCGCCAGATCGATCGCCGAAGCGGCCATGGTCGGCGGATACAGCACGGTGGCCTTGAGCACGCTGTTGTCGGCCTCGATCGCCTGGAAGGCCGAGAGCGCGCCCGCACCACCGACCATCAGGAAGTCGTCGCGGCCCGCCTGCTCGATGGCGCGCAGTGCCCCGACGCCCTGGTCGTCGTCGTGGTTCCACAGGGCGTCGAACTTCGACTGGGCCTGCAGCAGCTGGGCCATCTTGGACTGGCCCGACTCGACGGTGAACTCGGCGGCCTGGCGCGCCACCTTCCTGATGTTCGGGTAGTTCTTCAGCGCGTCGTCGAAGCCCTGGGTGCGCTGCTTCGTCAGCTCCAGGTTGTCGAGCCCGGCGAGCTCCACGACGCGGGCGTTCTTCTTGTCCTTGAGCTTCTCGCCGATGTAGTGACCTGCGCTCAGGCCCATGCCGTAGTTGTCGCCGCCGATCCAGCAGCGGTACGCCTGCGGGGTGTTGAAGATCCGGTCGAGGTTGACGACGGGGATGCCCGCGCGCATGGCCTTCAGACCGACCTGCGTGAGCGCCTTGCCGTCGGCCGGGAGGACCACCAGGACGTCGACCTTCTTGTTGATCAGCGTCTCGATCTGGCCGATCTGGGCCGCGGTGTCGTTGGAGCCCTCGGTGATCTCCAGCGTCACGTCCTCGTACTTCTCGGCCCGCTTCTTGGCGTTGTCGTTGATCGCGTTCAGCCAGCCGTGGTCGGCCTGCGGGCCCGCGAAGCCGATGGTGACCTCCTTGCCGGGCTTGTCGTCCGCGACCGGCTGGTCGTTCGCGGCGGACTCTCCTTCTTTGGAGCTGGGTTCATTGCTGGTGCAGGCGGTGAGGAGGGCACCGGCCGACACGGCGGCGGTGCCGAACAGCAGTCCTCTGCGACTGGTGAGCTCTGGCATGGCGGTCATCCCTTTCCTCAGGTCGTGCTTGCGGTACGGCGCTGGACCAGCACGGCGGCGACGATGATCGCGCCCTTGGCGATCTGCTGGACGTCGGTCTGCAGGTTGTTGAGGGCGAAGATGTTGGTGATCGTGGTGAAGATCAGCACGCCCAGGACGGAGCCGGTGATGGTGCCCCGGCCGCCGCTGAGCAGGGTCCCGCCGATGATCGCTGCGGCGATGGCGTCGAGTTCGTAGAGATTGCCGTTGGTGTTCTGGCCCGAGCCGGACAGGATGATCAGCAGGAACGCGGCGATGCCGCAGCACAGCCCGGACAGCAGATAGAGATAGAGGCGCTGACGGCGTACGTCGATGCCGGCCAGCCGCGCCGCCTCCGCGTTGCCGCCGACGGCGACGGTGCGCCGGCCGAAGGTGGTGCGGTTGAGCACCAGCCATCCGATGACCGTGACGGCGGCGAACACGAGGACCAGCGGCGGAACGCCGAGGATGTACGAGTCGCGCTCCCCGAGACCGAGGATCCCGTCGACGGTGACGACCTGCGTCCTGCCCTCGGTGATCTGCAGGGCCAGGCCACGGGCGGAGGCGAGCATGGCGAGCGTCGCGATGAACGGCACCATGCCGCCGTACGCGATGAGCAGCCCGTTCACCAGTCCGCAGCCGACACCGACGAGCACCGAGGTGAAGAGGATGCCCCCGAAGCCGTACTCCTGCGTGGCGACGGTCGTGGCCCACACCGAGGCGAGCGCGACGATCGCCCCCACGGACAGGTCGATGCCCCCGGATGTGATGACGAACGTCATGCCGACCGTGACGACACCGATGACGGACGACTGGGTGAGGACGAGCTGGAGGTTCCTGGTGTCCAGGAACTCGTCGGGCTTGGTGATGCCGCCGACGACGATCAGCGCGGCGAGCACGCCGAGCAGTGACAAGGTGCGGATGTCGGCGCGCGCCCACAGGGTGCGGAGCGGGCTCCCGCCGTCCGTCTGGCCGGACTTGCGGGTGCCGGGACTGGAATCGGGCCGGGGCCGTGCGTCCTGCTGACCCTGCTGCGCCGGAGAGGCGGGCTGCGTCATGACGTCGGACTCCCTTCCGCGGTCACGGGGTGTGCGGCGGTCACCGGGCTCACGGAGCTTCCTTCCATCACGAGGTCGAGTACGCGGTGTTCGTCGAGCTCCCGGGCGGGCGCCGTGTGCACGACGTGGCCCTCGCGGAGCACCAGCACACGGTCGGCGAGCCCGAGGACCTCGGGTACTTCGCTGGACACGAGGAGGACGGCGAGGCCGTCGTCGGCAAGCCGCCGAATGACGGCGTACAACTCGGCGCGGGCGCCCACGTCGACACCCCGGGTGGGCTCGTCGAGCAGCAGGACGCGGCAGCCGCGCAGCAGCCAGCGGGCGAGTACGGCCTTCTGCTGGTTGCCGCCGGAGAGGGTCCGCACCGGGACCGACGGGTTGTCGGGGCGCAGCGACAGCTCCCGCGTGGCCTTCCGCGCCGCGGCGAATTCGCCGGCCCGGTCCAGCCAACCTCCGTGCGAGAAGCGGGACATGGAGGAGACCGACACATTGCGGGTGACGGACTCGAGCATCAGCAGGGCCTGCGCCTTGCGCTCCTCCGGTGCGAGCCCGAGCCCGGCGCGGACGGCGGCCCGTACGCTCCCGGGCTTCAGCGGTTTCCCATCGACCAGCACCCGGCCCGCACTCGGCTTGCGCGCCCCGTAGACGGTCTCCAGGATCTCCGAGCGCCCGGAGCCGACAAGCCCGGCGAGCCCGACGATCTCGCCGGGGTACAGCTCGAGGTCGAGGGGCGCGAACTCGCCGTCGCGGGCGAGGCCTTGGACGGTCAGTACGGGGTCGGGACGCGCCGCCCCGGCGGAGGTAGGCGGCCGGTCGGGGAACACGTACTCGACGTTGCGGCCGGTCATCAGGGCGACGACATCCCTGGTCGGGGTGGATTTTGCAGGCAGTCCGACCGCGACGGCCCGGCCGTCCTTGAGTACGGTGACGCGGTCGCCGATCGTGCGGATCTCCTCGAGGCGGTGGGAGATGTAGACGACGGCGACACCGTCGGCCGTCAGATCGCGGACGATACGGAAGAGGTTGTCGACCTCGTCGGGATCGAGGGCGGCGGACGGCTCGTCCATGACGATGAGGCGTACGTCGTGGGAGAGCGCCCGCGCCATCGAGACGATCTGCTGCTGGGCGGCGGAGAGGTCGCCGACGAGCCGGGCCGGGTCGACCTCCGGATGCCCGAGCCGCTTGAGAAGGGCCGCTGCCCGGGCGCGGGCCTCCCGTCCTCGTACGACGAATCCCGCCGCGGTCGGCTCGTGGCCGAGGAAGACGTTCTCGGCCACCGACAGGCCCTCCACCAGGTCGAGTTCCTGGTAGATGGTGGCGATGCCGAGACGCATGGCGGCGATAGGCGAGCGGAGGACGACGCGCTCGGAGCGCCAGGTGATCTCGCCGTCGTCGGGCTGGTGGGCGCCGGCGAGCACCTTGATGAGTGTGGACTTCCCGGCGCCGTTCTGGCCGAGCAGGCAGTGGACCTCGCCGGCCTGGACCTCGAGGTCGACGCCGTCGAGGGCGCGGACGCCCGGGAACGACTTGGTGATGCCGGACATGGTGAGCAGGGGTGGTTCTGGTGCCATGACGGGTCCCCTCGGCGGGTGCGGCCGGTGAGCGGGTGCGGTTCAGGGCGAGTACTGATATGTCGGGCGGGGCGGGATCAGGGCTCTGTACTGGTGTGCCGTGCTGCCGAAGCTTTCGGCAGTGCTAAGGGTGCTGCTGGTGGTGCGGCTCTAGCAGGTGGGGCGTGTGCGTACCGGCCGCGGCCGGTACGGCTACCGGTCAGGCCGGTGAGAACAAGTGGTCGCTGATGAGCCGGGCCGCGCCGGTCACTCCGGCCGCCGGTCCCAACTCACCCAGGACGATGGGCAGGTTGCCGGTCGCGAGGGGCAGCGACTGGCGGTAGACCTGGGTGCGGATAGCGGCGAGCAGCGTGTGGCCGAGGCCGGTCACCCCGCCGCCGATCACCACCAGGCCGGGGTTGAAGAAGCTGACGAGTCCGGCGATGACCTGGCCGGTGCGGTTGCCGCCTTCGCGGATGAGGCCGAGCGCGGTGGCGTCGCCGGCGGCGGCCGCGGCGGCCACGTCCGCGGCGGTGAGCCGCCCGGCCGCCTCGAAGCGGGTCGCGAGCTCGGGCGAGCGTCCCTGCTGGGCGGCCTCCTCGGCGTCACGGGCGAGGGCGGCGCCACTGAAGTGGGCCTCCAGGCAGCCCCGGTTGCCGCAGGCGCAGGCCCGCCCGTCCGGTTCGACCTGGATGTGGCCGATGTCGCCGGCGCTGCCTGTCGTACCGCGGTAGACCTGGCCTCCGACGACGATGCCGCAGCCGATGCCCGTACCGATCTTGATGCAGAGGAAGTCGCCCACCGAGCGTGCCACTCCCGCGTGCTGCTCTCCCATCGCCATGAGGTTCACGTCGTTGTCGACCAGGACGGGGCAGCCGAGTTCCTGGCTGAGGGCTTCGCGTACGGGAAAGCCGTCCCAGCCCGGCATGATCGGCGGCGCGACCGGCACGCCCTCGGGGAAGCGGACCGGTCCGGGCACGCCGATGCCCGCTCCGTCGAACTCTTCGGCAAGCCCGGAGGCCTTCAACTTCGCTGCCATGGCGAGCACTTGCTCGAAGACCGCGACCGGGCCCTCGCGTACGTCCATGGGCTGGTTGATGTGCCCGAGCACCTCCAGCTCCGCGTTGGTCACGGCGACGTCGATCGACGTGGCGCCGATGTCGACGCCGAGGAAGCGCAGGGCGGGTGCGAGGCGGATGTTGTGGGAGCGGCGGCCGCCGCGCGAGGCGGCCAGCCCGTCGGCGACGACGAGCCCGGTCTCGAGGAGCCGGTCCACCTCGACCGCGAGCTTGGAGCGGGACAGATCGATCTGATCGCCCAGCTGCGCCCGCGAGTTGGGGCCGCCGTCACGCAACAGCCGCAGCAGTCGCGCCTGATGTGCGTTCGCGGGCCGAGCCGTCATACGTCTCACGTGCCCCTCCCCGCCTCATCGGCCTGTCTCTGTCGGGCTTTCGAGGGGAACGTAGCAGCGCCCGCCGAGAGTGGGAAGAAGTTGAGCAGCAATGGCCCACCACTTTTTCCAGTTACAGGACAAAGCCCTGGCTGACCCAGCGGCCCGCCCACTGGCCGCTTCTCGGTGCCGCCCCACCGCCATGCGGTCGGCGGCCCCGGCGTCCCGGCCGTTCCGCGCTCAGGACTTCTCGCGCGCGTGATACGTCTTGCGCGTGTGCTCCGTATGGGCGCGCATGATCTCCGTGGCGCGTTGTTCGTCGCGGGCCGAGATCGCCGCGATCAGATTGCGGTGCTCGATCCAGGACTGCTTGCCGCGCTGCCGGGCGACCGGCGTGTAGTACCAGCGGACGCGCCGGTCGACCTGACCTGCCAGCTCGGCCAGGACGATGTTGCCCGCCAGCTCCATGACCTTGGCGTGGAACGCGGCGTTGGTCGCCACCACCAGGTCCACGTCGCCGTCCTCGACGGCCTGCTCGCCCGTCGCGCAGAGCTCTTCCAGTGCGCTGATCCCCGCGGTGCCGGCGTTGGCGGCGGCCAGCCGCGCGGCCTCGGCCTCCAGCAGCGTACGCACGGTGAGGAGCTGGTCCGCCTCGTCCTCCGTCGGCTCGTGCACGAACGCGCCCTGCGCGGGCCGCAGATCGACCCAGCCCTCGGTGTTGAGCCGCTGCAGGGCCTCGCGCACCGGCTGCCGCGAGACACCGAGATGCCCGGCCAGTTCGCTCTCGACAAGGTGCTGGCCGGGCTGCAGGGCGCGCGTCGTGATCAGTTCGAGCAGCGCCTCGTAGACCCGGTCGCGGAGGGGTCCTGGCCGCTCGAGCCTGGGCACCGCTCCCTGCGGCAGTCCTGTGGACAACATCGCGGTCCCCCTCCTGGGCGGCGGACAAGCCAGCGTGACGTCAATTGGCTTTCGTCTACAGTCTACTGAGCACAATGGCCAGTACCAGAGCAGGTTGGGCACATCACACCCCGCTCTGGCTGCCCCCACCGGCCGACCTCTCACCGCCTCGCGGCAGGAAACTCAGAGGCGGCGGACTCACGAGCAGGAGACTCAGAGGCAGCGGACTCACGGGCAGCGGACCACCTGCCCGGCGTACGACAGATTCCCGCCGAAGCCGAAGAGCAGCACCGGATCCCCGGTCCCGATCTCGCCGCGCTCCACCAGCTTGGACAGGGCGAGCGGAATGCTCGCTGCCGACGTGTTGCCGGAGTCGACGACGTCGCGGGCGACGACGGCGTTCACGGCACCGATCTTCTCGGCGAGCGGCTCGATGATCCTGAGGTTCGCCTGGTGCAGCACGACCCCGGCCAGGTCCTCGGGCGCGATCCCCGCACGTTCGCACGCCTGGCGGGCGATGGGCGGGAGCTGGGTGGTGGCCCACCGGTAGACGCTCTGCCCCTCCTGCGCGAAGCGCGGCGGGGTGCCCTCGATCCGTACGGCGTGGCCCATGCCGGGCACGGAGCCCCACAGCACCGGCCCGATGCCGGGCTCGGCGCCCGGGGCGCTCGCCTCGACGACGGCGGCCCCCGCGCCGTCACCGACGAGGACGCAGGTGGTGCGGTCACTCCAGTCGGTCACGGCGGACATCTTGTCCGCGCCGATGACAAGTGCGCGCTCGGACGCCCCGGCCCGTACGGCGTGGTCGGCCGTGGCGAGCGCATGCGTGAAGCCCGCGCAGACGACGTTGACGTCCATGGCGGCCGGGGACGGGATGCCGAGGCGGGCAGCGACCCGCGCGGCCATGTTCGGAGAGCGGTCCTCGGCCGTGGAGGTGGCGACCAGCACCAGGTCGATGTCGCCCGGAGCCAGGCCCGCGCCCGCGAGTGCCTTGGCGCCGGCGTGCGCGGCCAGTTCGTCGACGGGCTCGTCGGGGCCGGCTACATGGCGGGTGCGGATGCCCACCCGGGACCTGATCCACTCGTCGCTCGTGTCGACCATGCCCGCCAGGTCCTCGTTGGTGAGCACCTGGGCGGGCTGGTAATGGCCGACCGCGGCGATGCGTGAGCCGTTCATGGGCGAGCCCCCTCGTGGCGGAGATACGGGACTCACCAGTCTGGTAAGCGACTCACGGGTACGAGGTGACGTAAAGCGACAGGATTGGGGCGTCCCACTTGTCGGTTTCCCTCATGCCGTACAGCCGCATGCCGCACAGCCGCATACCGTACGGCGCGGGGCGCCCCTCCTCGGATCGCCGGAGGCCGGGGCCTCAGCCGGTGAACAGCTGCGTCGCCTTCCGCACCAGCTCGTAGATCCCGTAGGCGAGCGGCAGGCCCACCCACAGCCAGGCGAAGACGATCAGCCCGCGGCGGCTCGGACCAGGCCGACCAGGCGGACTAGGCGGACTGCTGGTCCCGGACGGTGTCGTCATCGGCTGCCTCCCTCGGGGCGGGGATGTGGTGACGGGGGTGGACGGGGCGTACGAGCTCGTTGGCGACGAAGCCGACGACGAGCAGGCCGATCATGATGGTGAGCGACAGGCCGTAGAGGCCTGCGCCGTGCTTTCCCGCCTCTTCCTGGCTGTCGGCGACCCAGTTGACGATGAGCGGGCCGAGGACGCCGGCGGTGGACCAGGCGGTGAGCAGCCGGCCGTGGATGGCACCCACCTGATAGGTGCCGAAGAGGTCCTTCAGATAGGCGGGGATCGTGGCGAATCCGCCGCCGTAGAAGGAGAGGATGACCAGCGCGCAGATGATGAACAGGGGCTTGGACGAGTCACCGAACTGCGTGATCAGCAGGTACATCACGGCACCTACGCCCAGGTACAGCCGGTAGATGTTCTTGCGGCCGATGAGGTCCGAGGTCGAGGACCAGCCGATGCGCCCGGCCATGTTGGCCGCCGACAGCAGCGCCACGAATCCGGCCGCCGCGGAGACTGACACCGGTGTGTCCGTGTCCGCGAAGAAGTCGGTGATCATGGGCGCGGCCTTCTCCAGGATGCCGATGCCCGCGGTCACGTTCATGCACAGCACGACCCACAGACACCAGAACTGCGGGGTGCGTACGGCATTGCGCGCCGAGACCTGGACGCCCTCGATCGGGGACGGTCCCGAAGGGGTGGGCCGCGAGTCGGGACGCGGCACGCGTACGAGCAGCACGCCCAGGGACATGAAGACGGCATACGTCAGGCCGTGCACGAGGAAGGCGAGCGCGATGCCGGAAGGGTCCGCGCCGAAGGACTCGAGCATCTGTGCCGACCAGGGCGAGGCGATGAGGGCGCCGCCGCCGAAGCCCATGATGGCGATGCCGGTGGCCATGCCGGGCCTGTCCGGGAACCACTTGATCAGCGTCGAGACGGGCGAGATGTAGCCGATGCCGAGGCCGATGCCGCCGACGAAGCCGTACCCGAGCACGATCAGCCAGTACTGCTCGGTGGCGGCGCCGAGCGCGGAGAGCAGGAAGCCGGAGGAGAAGCAGCACAGCGCGACCGTCATCGCCCAGCGCGGCCCGTTGCGCTCCACGAGCGTGCCGCCGAACGCGGCGGACAGGCCCAGCATGACGATGCCGAGCTGGAAGGGCAGGGCGCTCTGGGTGCCGCTGAGGCCGAGCGCGGACTCCAGCGGGGGTTTGAAGACGCTCCAGGCGTAGGCCTGGCCGATGGAGAGGTGAACCGACAGGGCGGCGGGCGGAACGAGCCAGCGGCTCCAGCCGGTTGGGGCGAGGGGTGGACTCATGATCCCGAACGATAGGAAGGCGTACAGGACTTGGGAAGGTGTTCGGGGACACGAACCCGTCGACGGTATGCAATGCCTTGCCCAAGAGCCGTCGCAGCTGCTGCGCGAACCCTTGCTGCCCCAACTCCCATACTGTAGACAATATTCCGTCGACAGAGTTCGGCAGTTCCTCGGTACCCTCGACCGAACGGAGCTCCCCAAGTGAAAGTCGCAGTTCTCGGCGCCGGTGCGATCGGCGCCTACGTCGGGGCCGCGCTGCACCGCGCAGGCGCCGACGTGCATCTCGTCGCCCGTGGACCGCATCTCGCGGCCATGAGGCAGCACGGAGTGCAGGTCCTCAGCCCGCGCGGCGATTTCACCGCGCGCGCCCATGCCACGGACGACCCGGCCGAGATCGGCCCGGTCGACTTCGTCTTCCTGGGGCTCAAGGCCAACTCGTACGCGGCGTGCGGGCCGCTGATCGAGCCGCTGCTGCACCAGGACACGGCCGTCATAGCCGCCCAGAACGGCATCCCCTGGTGGTACTTCCACCGGCACGGCGGCCCCTACGACGGTCAGCGCATCGAGAGTGTGGACCCCGACGGCGCGGTCAGTGCGGTGCTCGCGCCTGAACGGGCCATCGGCTGCGTCGTGTACGCGGCGACCGAACTCGAAGGCCCCGGCGTCGTACGCCACTTGGAGGGCACCCGCTTCTCCATCGGCGAACCGGACCGCTCGGTGTCCGAGCGCTGCCTGGCCTTCAGTGAGGCAATGCAGGCCGGCGGCCTCAAGTGTCCCGTCGAGCCGGACCTGCGGGGCGACATCTGGGTCAAGCTGCTCGGCAACATCTCCTTCAACCCGATCAGCGCGCTCGCCCGCGCCACCATGCGCCAGATGTGCCTGCACGGCGGCACCCGCCGGGTCATCGAGATCATGATGGCCGAGACTCTCGCGGTCGCCGAGGCGCTGGGCTGCAAGCCGGGCGTCTCCATCGAGCGGCGCCTCGCGGGCGCGGAGCGCGTCGGCGACCACCGCACCTCCACTCTCCAGGACCTGGAGCGCGGCAAACCGCTCGAACTCGACGTGCTGCTCGCGGCCGTCGTGGAACTGGCGGAGATCACCGATGTGCCGGTGCCGACGCTCCGTACCGTCCACGCCATCTCGGACCTGCTGGCCGACCGCATGAGGAGCGCGGCATGAGCACCAGGGCGACCAAGAGGGGCCGCGGAGCCCCCAAGACGTACACCCGGCTGACCCATCCCCTCGTCCGGGACTCCCGCGACGAGCCGTTCCGCCGCGCCACCTGGGACGAGGCGCTGACCCGGGCCGCCGACGGACTGCGGGCCGCGCGAGGCGCGTTCGGGATGTTCTCGTGCGCCCGGGCCACCAACGAGATGAACTATGTCGCGCAGAAGTTCACGCGCGTCGTGATGGGCACGAACAACGTCGACTCCTGCAACCGCACCTGCCACGCCCCGAGCGTCGCCGGCCTCTCGGCCGCGTTCGGCTCGGGCGGTGGCACGTCGTCGTACGAGGAGATCGAGCACACCGATCTCATCGTGATGTGGGGCTCCAACGCCCGCTTCGCACACCCGATCTTCTTCCAGCACGTGCTGAAGGGCATCCGGAACGGCGCCCGGATGTACGCGGTCGACCCGCGGCGTACGAGCACCGCCGAGTGGGCGGAGAGCTGGCTAGGGCTGAACGTCGGCACGGACATCCCGATGGCGCACGCGATCGGGAGGGAGATCATCCACGCGGGCCTCGCGAACCACGCGTTCATCGAGCGCGCGACGACGGGTTTTGAGGAGTACGCACAGCTGGTCGAGCCGTGGACGCTGTCACTCGCCGAGAAGGTGACGGGTGTTCCGGCGGCGGCGATACGGGAGCTGGCGCACGCGTACGCCCGTGCCGAGCGGGCCCAGCTGTGCTGGACGCTGGGCATCACGGAGCACCACAACGGCACGGACAACGTGCGGGCGTTGATCAACCTGTCGCTGCTGACCGGGCACGTCGGCCGGTACGGCTCGGGCCTGCAGCCCCTGCGCGGGCAGAACAACGTGCAGGGCGGCGGCGACATGGGCGCGATCCCCAACCGCCTGCCCGGCTTCCAGGACATCCTCGACCCGGACGTCCGGCTGAAGTTCGAGTCGGCGTGGGACACCGTGATCCAGCCGCACTACGGGCTGAACCTGACGGAGATGTTCGAATCCATGGAGGAGGGCTCGCTCAGGGCCGTCTACTGCATCGGTGAGAACCCGGCGCAGTCGGAGGCGGACAGCGAGCAGGCGATCCGGCGGCTGAGGGCGCTGGACTTCCTGGTGGTGCAGGACATCTTCCTGACGAAGACGGCGGAGTTGGCGGATGTGGTCCTCCCGGCCACGGCGGGCTGGGCCGAGACGGACGGCACGACGACGAACAGCGAGCGGCGCGTTCAGCGCGTACGGAAGGCGGTCGACCCACCGGGCGAGGCCCGCGGGGACATCGACATCATCTGCGACCTGGCGGCGCGTCTGGGCCACGACTGGAAGTACGCGGACGCGGAGTCGGTCTGGAACGAGCTGCGGTCGGTGTCCCCTGACCACTACGGCATGACGTACGAGCGGCTGGAGGAGCACCAGGGTATCCAGTGGCCGTGCCGCGACACGGAGAGGCTTGAACCGACGTATCTGCACGGCCGGTTGTGGGACCCGGATCCGGCACGGCGCGGACGGCTCGCGCCCTTCGGGCTTGTCCAGCACGATCCGCCGGTGGACCTCACCGACGAGGAGTTCCCCATCCGCCTGACGACCGGGCGGCGCCTCGACTCGTACAACACCGGCGTGCAGAGCGGCGGTTTCGCCTCTCCGCTGCGGCGCGGCGAGTACGTGGAGCTGTGCCCGGAGGACGCGGAGCGGTACGGGGTCGTGGTGGGCGAGGAGGTCCGGGTGTCCTCGCGGCGGGGGTCGGTCGTGGCGCCCGTGTGGGTCGACCCGGGTCTGCGTCCCGGACTCGCCTTCATGACCATGCACTTTCCCGACGAGGTGGACACCAACCAGCTGACGATCGAGGCCAACTGCCCGATCGCGGGGACGGCGGAGTTCAAGGCGTCGGCGATCCGTATCGAGAAGCTCCCCGTCGCGACCATCGTGAGGTGACGCAAGTGGACCTGCACTTCGGCGACAGCAAACCGACGGACGACGAACGGGCGGCGGTGGACGCACTGTTGGGCCCGCCGGAGTCCTCCTGGGAGGGCGCGGACGACCGCTCCGACGCCGACCTGAGGTGGGCGCGCGGGGGCCGCGAGGCACGGGAGCGGCGCGATCTGCTGTTGCCGGGGCTGCACGCGGTCAACGACCGCGTGGGGTGGATCAGCGAGGGCGCCCTCGACTACCTGTGCCGGCGGCTTACGGTGCCGCCGGCGGAGGCGTACGGGGTCGCCACGTTCTACTCGATGTTCTCGGTGCAGCCGCGGGCGGCGACTGTCCTGCACGTGTGTACGGACATCGCGTGCGCGGCCGCCGGGGCGGCGGAGGTGTGCGCCGGGGTGGAGGCGCGGCTGGGGCCGGGGAGCGGGGTCTCGGTTGAGCGGAGCCCTTGCCTGGGGTTGTGTGAGCGGGCGCCTGCGGCGTTGGTGGTGCGGGCGGGGGCGCCTGCGGCGGGGGGCTTCTCCCCTAACCCGCCCCTTCCCGAAAC